>JBEKHB010000090.1:0-12475 GCA_050012495.1 Syntrophorhabdales bacterium | reverse complement strand
CTTACCGGGGCTCAGCGCCCCCTCCAGCGGCAGAGCCGCCGGAGTCTCCCCCCTCACAAAAGCACTTACCGGGGCTCAGCGCCCCCTCCACCAGCGAAGCCACGACCCGCTTCGCGGGTGCCCCGGCCTCCCCCCTCACAAAAGCAATACAGGTGAGCATTCTACCACTCTCGCCCCCTGCCGATCTACAGAAAGAGGCGCAGTGCCTGCCTGATGGTCTCGGGCTCGTCGTCCCCTGTGTCTACTTTCATGACACGAAAAGAAGGCAGGTCGTCCGCCTTGACACCCGGCCGGCCGGCAGAATAGATTATCTCCTGTAACGCGGAGGAGCAGACGGGCGTCCTGAATCAGGCGCGTAACGGGAAAAGGGTCTGTTTTAGTGATAAACCGATGAACGTTCGAAAACGTTTTTCTCGCGCGGAAGTTCGCGAGGCGCTGGCGTCCTCGGCGTTGCGCCACGAGAAGTATGGAGACCTCAGCCGCTTCGACGCCGTCGTCCTTCCCTCGACGGGCAGCCTCTCCTATCCTGACGTTGCCGACCCTCTCTACATCCATCTCACCGCCACCATGCGCTGCAACGCCCGATGCAAGGGCTGCATCAGCTCGGCGGTGACGTTCAAGAACTCGTCCCCGTCGGGAATCGAGGACACGGTCCCCGAAAGAGACGTGGAGGCGATCGCGCGCCTCGTCGAAAGGGATCATCCCGGCCCTGTGACCGTATGCATATACGGGGGAGAGCCCTTACTGGTTCCGGACAAGCTTGTCCGCGTCATATCCCTCCTTCGCAGGCGCCTTCCGGAACGTCACCTTCGCTTCATGATCTACACCAATGGGGAACTACTCGGCCAGGCGGTCGACGCAGCTCCCCGTCTCGGTACCGATGTCTGGCTCTACTCTGTCTCCATAGACGGGGGAGTGCGTCAACACAACGAGATTCGCAGGGGCACCGATCTTGGCAGGATCAGGGAGAACCTCCGCGCCTTGAAACGCGGTTACAAGGGAGAAATCCTTATGTGGTCGACCCTCAGGGAGGAGCAGTCGCTCACCGACTGCTTCGACGAGTTCCTGCGCCTCCACGACGAAGGTCTGGTCAATCATTTTTTCTGGCACTGGGTGGAAGAAAGCGAACCGATGGCAGATCTCGAGACCTTTGCTGCTGCGTACGAGAATGGACTGCGGAACATCATGGAGACTTATGTTGCCCGCCTTGAGGGGGGAGAACTCTTCTCCATAGTGCATGTCAACGAGTTGATACTTTACTACCTCACCGGTAAGAAGAGGAATTCTTCTGCCTGCGGGGTCGAGCTGGCTCACAATTACGATATCGTGGGAGGGCAGGTGCGCCCTTGTGCAGACCTGCCGCCGGAGTATACCCTGGGTCGTATCGAGCCTGACGGGACACTTGCCATTAGCGAAAAGAACCTGGCCGTGCTCGTCGACTACAAGCGTGCCCTGGGCTGTTACGAGTGCGGGGTTCATTCTTACTGCGGCGGCCGTTGCCCGGTGCAGGCACTCACGGGCAAGGTCGCACGGATTGTCCAGTATTGCCAGCTCATGCGTCTCCATGTCGCTCTGGTGGGCGACTATGTGGGGAAAATTGAAAGAGCTCTTGCCCGACATTCGATCACGGGCCGTGACCTGTGGGCACGCTCCGCCTCCTATGCCCAGTTGACTGACGTGACGCCGTGAACGAGGCAAAACACTACCGCACCCTTATCCTCGGTGGGTACGGAGGCATGGGGCAGGCTCTCTTACTCCTCGGCGCTCCCTTCATCGCCTCCTTCGACAGGGTACTCGTCCTCGAACGGGAACAGGTGGAGCCCGCAGTGCCGGTAGACGCCTTGTTCCTCCGAGGCGATATCGAGGACGTTTCTTTTCTCTCCGAAGTTCTCCACAAAAACGGCGGCCCCAGTCTGTTGGTGAACCTCTGCTCTTCCACCGACACCTATCGCATCCGAAAGGTAGTTTCCCACTATGGGGGAGCTTACCTCGATACTTCGTGCAGCGTGATTCGCGGCGTCGACGAACACCGGTACAGCAGGCTCATGCCCCATACCTTCCGGCCCACGATGAACCGGGCGCCCCACTTTACGTGCTGCGGTGTAAACCCCGGCGTGGTGGAGATCATAGCACGAAAGATCATCCGCGACACCTTTCCGAAGGCACGACGCTTTGACATTCTTTTCTTTGAAAACGACCAATTTCATGTACCCCTCGACGGCGGCAGGGTTGGCGTGAGCTGGTCTGCCGAGACCCTTGTCGACGAAGTGATGCTGACGCCCACCTTTTATATCAAGGAGGGCCGGCCCGTTGAACTCGACAGCCCCCCCACGCTCACGGTCGGGACTCGTTGGGGTGACAGGCATCACGATGCGCGACTCGTGGGACACGAGGAAATCTGGAACCTTCAGCGTGTCGAAAAAATCCTGGTGGACAACTCCTTTTTCTCTTATGCGTTTCATGATGCAGTGACGAACGTCCTCCAGGGAGACGCCAATCGGGCGCATGGGAGTTTGATGAGACCCGGCGACGCCATTCCCGTCTCCGGCACCGACACGCTGGCGGTAAGGGTGGTCGAGAAGTCGAGCGGGAATCAGCGCACCCTCGTCTGGACCACCGATCACGCCGCGATGTGGAGACGATGGGGCATAAACGGCGTTCAGTTCCAGGTCGCCTCATCGCTTCTGTTCTTTCTCGACCTTTTGCTCCGGAGTGGAGACTGGAGCACCGGTCGTCTATGGTGCGGCTCTGACATGCCCCTGGAGCGGTTCGGCTGGGACGTGGTCGACGGACTGCTCGATACGTACGGGATCGAGTGGAAAGAAGCGAACGGTCTCGACTTGTGTGTTGAGGAAGGCCCTTTCGCAGGGGATGGCTAGCTGCGTCCTTTAGAGATTTCCCTTTACTTTGAATAAAAAACATCCTAATCATATTGGCTCGGTCTAAATAATCAAGAAGAGGGTTCCATGCCAAAACCTGCGTCAAGAGTAGAAAGAGTTCCACCCTACCTCTTTGCCCGGATAGACAAGAAGAAAAGCGAGGCGCGAAGCAGAGGGATCGACCTCGTCGACTTCGGTGTAGGCGACCCCGATATTCCCACGCCGGCCCACATAGTAAAGGCCATGCAGGAGGCAGTCGCCAAGCCCGCGAACCACAGGTACCCGTCCTACGAGGGTATGCCTGCATTCCGGCAGGCGGCAGCCGATTGGTTCTTCGGCCGGTTCGGCGTAAGACTCGACCCCGACGCAGAGGTGGTCGTGCTGATCGGCTCAAAGGAGGGGATAGCGCATCTGCCGTGGGCATACCTTGAGGAAGGGGACGTGGCCCTCATCCCGTCTCCCGGATACCCGGTCTACAAAATCACCACGCTTCTGGCCGGCGGGGACCCTTACATCATGCCCCTCAAGGAAGAGAACGGATTCGAGCCGGTCTTTGAGAGCATCCCTGAAGAAGTGAAGAGAAAAGCGAAGATTTGCTTCCTCAACTACCCAAACAACCCAACCGGCGCGCACGGCAGTGACGGGCTTTATGAAAAGGCGATCGACCTCGCCCGGGCGCACGACATTCTCATCTGTCATGACGCGGCCTATAGCGAGATAACCTATGACGGCTATATAGCAAAGAGCATCCTCCAATTCGACAGGGAGAAGCGGTATTCCGTTGAATTCCTCTCCCTCTCCAAGACCTACTGCATGACCGGGTGGAGGATCGGTTTTGCGGTAGGCAACAGTGACGCTATACAGAACCTCGGGACGCTCAAGACAAACATCGATTCGGGCGTATTCCAGGCCATCCAGGAAGCAGGGATAGCGGCACTGACAGGCAGCCAGGCGTGTGTTGCTGCCCTGAATGAGAGATTCGCCGCGAGGCGGGACCTGGTGGTGGACGGCCTCAACGATAGTGGAATAAAGGTCCGTAAGCCGCTCGGCTCATTATACATATGGGCGCACGTGCCCGGCGGTTGCACGTCGGCCGAATTCGCGGAGACGCTGATCGAGAAAACCGGGGTAGTCGTCACGCCTGGAAGCGGGTTCGGCGAGGAGGGAGAAGGCTATTTCAGGATGTCTATCACCCTCGGCGAGGAGCGCATCCGTGAGGGCATTAGCCGCCTCAAGGGCCTGCGGTTTTAGAAAACCGCATCATTTTTCGGACCGGCTCTTACTCGCCTGAAAGCGGAATATGGCGCAGATACCCGATATAGTCGGCACAAGGCTCATCATCACCGGCGACGTCAATACCGGAAAACGGCCTTCCCGCGTATGCCCGTCAGTCTTTCGCCGCACCTTCTTTGAAAAACCTTATCAGGAATTCGGCGTCTTTCGGTGAAAGGTCGAACTTGAAGACGGCTTCCTCGATCAGGCGGTATAGCGGCCGTACCGGCTGTTCCTGCAAACCGGCCGAGATCCACTTGACCGATCTTCTCAGGTCTTCCCCCTCGGGCAATGGATAAGTCATCGTTGTGTCCTCCCCTTTCTCACGTCCGTGAGGCCGCTTTCTAGATAATAGATCGAAACGCCTTTTTTCGCAAGCCGGCCATTTCGCTGCTGCCGGCGGCCGTCGCGACCTGATTGATTAGTTTCTTTGTCATGTATATACTATGGCTCATTCAGGCTCACTTTATGCCGGGAGAACTCACGTGTCAAGCTACGACGGGCTGCTCGAACAGGCACGCGCCGAAATCGACGAGATAAGCGTCGAGGACGCGCATGAAATGCTCCGGGAAGGCGGGGAACAGGTGCAGCTCGTCGATATCAGGAGCCGCGGCCATATGGCCCTCGGCTACATCAAGGGCGCCGCGCTTATCCCCGCTGATGAGCTTGAAATGACGGTTCACCACCTGCTTCCCGACAAGAGCAAGCCCGTTCTCCTCTATTGCGAGTCGGGTCTCCGCTCCCTCTTCACCGCCCTTACCCTCAAAGAGATGGGCTACACGCGCGTGCTGGCCATGGCCGGCGGCATGACGGCGTGGAGGGAGGCGGGCTACGAGGTCGAAAACAGAACACTTCTCACCCAGGATCAGCTCACCCGTTACAGCAGGCAGATGCTCCTTCCCCAGGTGGGTGTGGACGGTCAATTCAAGCTCTTGAACGCGAGTGTGCTGCTCGTCGGCGCCGGCGGTCTCGGCTCGTCGGCCGCACTCTACCTTGCCGCCGCCGGGGTGGGCACCATCGGCATAGCCGACTTCGACCGTGTGGAAAAGAGCAACCTCAACCGCCAGGTTATCCACGCAAGCGGCAATACGGGGAAACCGAAGACGGAATCCGCAAAGGAAGGGTTGATGCGCATCAACCCGGACATCAGGGTCATTACCTTTTACGAGCGGATGACGCCGCAAAATATCGCCGATATTCTCAAGGACTTCGATATTCTCCTCGACGGCTCCGACAACTTCCGGACTAAGTACCTCCTCAACGACGCCGCATTTTTTGCGGGAAAGCCCTATATCTTCGGCGGGGCCGTCAGGACGGAGGGTCAGGCAGCCGTCTTTTTCCCCAAAGAGGGAGGGCCATGCCTGCGCTGCCTGATGCCTCAGCCGCCGCCGCAGGACCTGGCGCCTACCTGAAGCGAGGTCGGGGTCCTGGGCGTCGTCCCCGGACAGATCGGCCTCGTGCAGGCCGCAGAAGCCCTCAAGCTCATACTGAAAAAAGGAGAGCCCCTTATAGGCCGGTTCCTCATTTACAGCGCCCTTGAAGCCGACTTCAGGACGATCGCCGTCGGGAAAAACCAGAATTGTCCGCTGTGCGGCCCCGAGCCGACCATTACCACCTTGAGCGACTGCTACGAGGGCACCGCCCCCGCGTGCGAAACCCGGCCGGGCTAATCCGGCGCCTTGCTGCCCGCGCCGTGGCCGAGGAGGCGCGGGGGAGGGAAGGGTGTACAAACAAGCACAAAAACGTACCTTTTTGCCATTTTTTACTGCGTTTTACCCCCTTTTTACCCTTTTCAGCACGGATTGTTCACTAACCGTCTCAGCAACCCGCTTGAGGATTCCCTTCTCCCACAGAGCTTTTCGAAAAGGGGGTTTACGAAAGTGCACGAAAGTTTACGGTTTAGGGGGGGGTAAAGACAATTATAAATTTTGAATTATAAATGTTGAATAAACGGCCACGGTCTGACGCGGGTATCGCGGCCGGACGCGAAAGCGCCCGGCCGGGTAGCACCGCCGTCGGATGCGGCTGTCAGGGCTCAATTGTCAAAGAGCGACGCCGGTTTACGGGATGGCCCGAAACCGACTGAAACGGGCCTGGCGGTGTCATCTCTCCATGCCACTCAAAATGACTGGCCGGTCTTTATAAGATTTTGCCTGTTTCCCGCTCTCCTGTCAAAGCGACAAGGAGGGGTGACAACCAGGCATGACAAGGAAGCATGACAACCAGGGATGACAAAAAGCAGAAAATGAAAAAGCATCCCTCGCGATTTCACAAAAATAATCACGATAAGATGAAGGGAGCCGTCGAGCAGTGCTTCCTGTTATCATCGGAGACAACACGCTCTAAGACGCTGTATGTTTCGACTGGTAATCAGCACCTTGTCATCGACCAGAATAGCCCCTTTATGCTTCTTACCTTTTCATCATCTTCTTGTACGTAGACTACGACCTTTTTTTCGTGGGCCGGCCTATGAAAGGCTGGCAGACCGTGAGGCACGCGATGATAACACGTACTTTTTTCTATAGTTCTCCCTCCAATCATAAGGTCCGAAAAAAGGCGATTCGTTAGATTCACGACAGTACAGTCACCACCCCGAAACACACGATCCCCTTGGACCGTTCAGTAACTCACGTGAAGCCTCATCCCGTATACCTGCACGGGACCTCGGGGGTGATATTTACGATACCACCAAACTTTTGAACACAAAAGGAGGTTTGTCGTTTGTCAAATTTCTACATCTTTCTCGGCATCATCTTTTTTATCCCGGAGTTGAAGGTGGCGAGCTACGGCCTGCTCAGCATTGCGGGCAGCACGTCGATTGTGATAGGCTCTATCATGCTGATTGACTTGCCTTCAAGCTGGCTTTCCCTGTCCTGGCAGTCGATAGCAGCTGTAGTGGCGTTTTCTATAATATTCTTCGTCGGTGTGTTATCATATGCCGTGAAAGCCCAGTTCTCAAAGGTAAAAACAGGCCGGGAGGGGCTCATAGGAGAGACCGGGGTCGCACGGACCGATATCTCGCATGCGGGCAAGGCATTTGTCCATGGGGAGTTGTGGGATGCATACAGCGACACGCCCATCCGGGCGGGCGAGCGGGTGTTGGTCGCCGCCGTGGAAGGTATGACCGTGAAGGTCGAGAAGGCAGGAGGTGCCTGATGCCAATCTATCTCTTTATTCTCGTAGTAGTCATCATTTTCCTCGCCATGGCGATCAAGATACTGAGGGAATATGAGCGGGGGGTAATCTTTCGCCTCGGCCGTGTGCTGGATAGGCCCAAGGGGCCTGGCCTCATCATCCTCATACCCGTCATCGACAGAATGGTTAAGGTGAGCCTTAGGACCGTGGTTCTCGAGGTGCCCCCCCAGGACGTGATCACGAGGGACAACGTCTCCATCAAGGTGAACGCCGTCGTCTACTTCCGGGTTATAGACCCCATGAAGGCCATCATCGACGTGGAGACCTTCCTCTATGCCACCAGCCAGCTTTCCCAGACCACGCTCCGGAGCGTACTCGGCCAGGCCGAGCTCGACGATCTCCTCTCCCACCGGGAGAAGATCAACGAGCGCCTCCAGGAGATACTCGACACGCACACCGAGCCGTGGGGCATCAAGGTGTCGAACGTGGAGGTAAAGAACGTGGACCTGCCCCAGGAGATGCAGCGCGCCATCGCGCGCCAGGCCGAGGCCGAGCGTGAGAGGCGGGCGAAGATCATCAGCGCTGAGGGTGAGTTCCAGGCGGCGACCAAGCTGCATGAGGCTTCCGACATTCTCTCCCGAAACCCCATGGCCCTCCAGCTGCGCTACCTGACGACCTTGGTGGAGATCTCGGCGGAGAAGAACTCGACCGTCATCTTCCCCCTTCCCATCGATCTGGTAAAGGTCTTTACGGACAAAATGCTTCCGAAATGAGGGCAGGGGTATAGCCAACAGCGCCATGATTCCGGCTCGATACTCAATCTCGATTGATTCCGGAATAGTGCACCGGTGTGTTACTTCTCTGGTTCCTATGGTGCTCACGTGCATGCAATAGAGGAAGCGGGCAAGTATCCCGTTATCCCGAAAGTGTTTCTTACGGCCTTCCGCGAGGTCAACTATTATGTCCGGCTGTACCGCAAGCCCGAAGGACAGCGGTTCGGGCCATTCGCTGGCCGTAGTCCGGCCCGTTGTCACGTGATCCAGCCAATCGCCCAAACGACGGGTTCAGGCTGTTCACCGCATCAGGCCGCAGCCTGGTCCAGATCGCCGTTGGCGGAGCTGTCGCCGGCAACGGGTAGTTAAGGACGGGATGCAGAAACTCGCGAGTTTTTTGGGCTTGAATATTGGTTTTCTTTTCAGGCAACAAGGCGCGTTCGAAAAGGGAATAGCGAAGCTTGCAAGAACACGCCCGGAGCTAGCCGCTTATCATGCCCGTGGCTAAGAAGTGAGAGTTCCCCTTTTTCCAGGGAAGGCCAAGGCGACTGCGGGGTAATTAGTGACCGGCGTCAGCGTTCCACATAGCGCACAAGGTAGTCTGGGCAAGTGAAGCATCCAGCACTCATCGTCTGCCTTATTATTTTCTCTTGCACCTGGGCCAGGGCAGGTCGTGGTGAGACGTTCGTGCACGACTTGGTTGCACGCGGAGGTGAGGAGGTGAGGCTGACCGTCGAGACGAGGGGGAAGGTTTTTAACCGGGGAGGAGAGTTGGTAGAATTCTTCGTCGATGGAAAGTCTTTGGGCAAGAAGCTCTCCGGCGGTGATGGCTTTGCTTTCAGGGAGTTTACTCCGCGTAGGACCGGCATCTACCGCGTGTCGGCGCGATCGGGCGGGGAGGAGGGCAGTGGGCTGCTCCTCACGCTCCCGAAGGGGCGTAAGATTCTCTTTGTGGATGTGGAAGGGGCGCTGCTGGAAGGCGGGCTCTTTTCAAGAAAAACGAGAGACGGGAGCCAGAATACCCTGAAAGAGATGTCCCGGCGGTTCCCGGTGGTCTTTCTTCAGACGGGCATAATGGGAGAGAGCGCCGTCAAGGATTGGCTGAAGAAGAACGGGTTCATTGATGCACCTGTTCTTGCTTGGAGCAACGGGGCGGTACTGGACGAGATCCTGGAGAAAGGATTGGGGATAAAGGCGATAGTGGGGGGTTCAGGGGTAGTTGAGTCGGCAAAAGACTATAAGGCAACCGCTTTTACATTCCAGGAAACAGAAGGCGCTATCGAAGTCAAGGATTGGGAAGAAATCAGGAAAAAGTTAAAATAGGGTTGAGCAAACCTTTCAACGAGCGGCATGACAGAATTGTCTGCGGCGGGTAGATCATTCAAGACATTGCTTGTCGCCCCAACGTCCATGTTTCTCGTGGTAATCCACGATCAAGGTCAGAAGACCACGTGCTCGACTTGTAGGTGGAAGAGAGAGTCATCCCGTAGGCATAGAAAGTATGCAGGAAGCTGATGACCCAAAAAATTGACGAGAGGCGGCGGGGAGCTGTCAAGCAGTAGCAAGCTGCACTCCTGAACTTTGTCTTTTTTCTTGCACGGCTCCAATAGAAATGGTAATAGTGATGCGGGCAGGCGTAGGCGCGGGCGGTGTGTTGGAAGGTAACGAATGAAACAACGTCCCTACCGCCTATTTTACGGGCAGGCGTAGGCGCGGGCGGTGTGTTGGAAGGTAACGAATGAAACAACGTCCCTACCGCCTATTTTACCTTCGGAATGATGAAGTTTTTAATCTCTTGAAGCTTGGGAAACAGAAATTTGTCGTAATCGGTTTCAGATACAGCCTTCAGCTCATATTGTGCGTCCCGGCTTTCGTCATTGAGATGCCTATATTGCGGATAGATTGGCTTCAACCGGGCATCCTGCTGTACGATGTTCGTCCTGCCAAGAGAAGTTGGACCAGAGCTTGTATGACGACGTGGAATCGTGATTTTTAATTCCGCAAAATATGCATTTATATAATGGATGGCTGTATAGAACAGACACGTTGCGGCCCAATCCAGATACTCAGGCTTGTTTTTTCGAATATCTGTCGCAAACGCTAGGTTATGCGCCGCTTGTTGAAGATATTCCCCAACACTGTGCGATTTATGGGTAGCGCTCACTGTCGCCTGTATATTTCGTGTGAACCAGACTGAATAAGTTCGTCCGAAGAAATAAGGCCAATTGAAGTCACCCGGAAATCAAAGTCATAAAGGTTAAGCTTTTCGCAAAGCTCTAGCTCTTTCTCATAGACTTTTTCCCGAGCTTCACGATTATAACTTTCGAGGAGAGTCCAAATTATTATTTCTTCAGCGTCAAATTGAGCACAGATTGATTTAACTTGTGGAATCGTTTTAAAAAGCTCCACCAAAATCCGTTTGACTTCTTGTTCAGAGCCTACCCATTCCGGTTTAACTGGTTTCACCAAGATTGAGTCAGTTGTTCGTACGCCCACGCTCGACATGCTCCAACGGTCTTTATCAATACCGAGCGGGAACACATAGTGAAAAAGTCCTACCGGTATTCTATTGGAACTGGATAGCCATTCGCTGGGGCGAAGCATATTTATTGAACCTCCTCTTTTGATGAGGGTGTATCCGAAGGCTCAACTGAAACTACGTTTGCTGTTTGTATCATGAGTTGTGGGTACCCAGTTACCGGGTCTAGTGTCGGTAGTCTGAATACATCCATAACTACGGGCTTCATCTTGAACGTTGTCCCGTCTTCAAGACGATAAAGGCTCCATGCTTCTTTTATTGCATCGAATGACATTTTTTCAACCTCCACGCTTTGACCGCCGACATTCATCTTAACCTTTTTCATTATGCCTCCGCTCATTGAGCAGTACTATTCTAGTGTACAGAATACCTTGTCTTAAATATATGTCAAGACAAAAAAACAGCGGTTCGTACCTGTCCTCATGTTATACACTATCTAACCGTGAAGAATCAAAAAAGTCAAGCGCAAACTGAGTCACTACCCGGCGCCGCAGCCCCTTGATTCTTCGCCATGCATCAAAAATCGTCTCGCCCCCGCTATGCTGTCGGCCGGGGCAGCCGCGCTGTCCCAACTGTTATCGTGGCCCAATTGTCAAAGAGCGAGCTGGTTTACGGGGGCTCCCGAAACCGGCTAAAACTGGCCGGGCTATGCCATCTCTTTAGGGTCTCTCAAAATGACTGGCCGGTCTTTATAAGATTTTGCCTGTTTCCCGCTCTCCTGTCAAAGTGACAAGGAAGGGTGACAACCGGGGATGACAAGGAAGCATGACAACCAGGGATGACAAAAAGCAGAAAATGAAAAAGCATCCCTCGCGATTTCACAAAAATAATCACGATAAGATGAAGGGAGCCGTCGAGCAGTGCTTCCTGTACTTGTTGCTCTTGAGTTTCTTCGTTTAACGCCATAGTGCTGATGGTAATCGTGAAAGCAGGAGAAAAAAGGCAGGGCCATGTGTTGACCCTGCCCGCGATGCTTGGTAAACGATGTCTACTTCTTGAATCTTCTCCTTATTGCCGCAAGACCCACGAGGCCTGGACCGAAGAGCAAAAGAGCGCCGGGCAAGGGCACAGGTGATTCTGTGACGGTAAGGTTTATTGCCGTTTCTGATCCATACTGCTGACCTGGGCTGCGCTCGACGAGGAGCGAGAGCACCTCTCCGTTAGTGACGGAAAGTCCCGAGAATGAGAACGTGATGGCCTCCGATTTGGCCGTGGCATAGCTTTCCCCAGATGTCCCGCTCACTGTGCCTTGTGTAAGCTCTGTCCCTCCAAGGGAGAGGAAAAAGTCATTGCTCCGGGCGACCGTAGGTCCATGTGCGTACCATAGTGCGCCGCTGATAGAGACGGTTCCCGCAGCCGGACTTGTCCAGGTGAGGATCGATTCGCCTAGAGCAGGGTTGCCATTGGCCGAATCCACGCTGTGCGTAATGATACTGTCCCCGTTGTTCCAAAAGGCGGGTAGGAAATTGCCAGCCACGTTACCGGGTGCAAAAGCGTAACTTGTCCCAAACTGTCCCCCGGTTTGAGACGGCAACACGGTGGTGCCTTGCAAATAGGCCCATGGGCCATTCGGATTCGCCGTGTTGCTCCAATCGGTCAGCAGATCATAGGTCAAGGCATAACCGCTGCCGGCCATGAAGAGTAGGGCCACTACTGCCGAAAAAGCCACCAAATACTTTTTCATACCAAACCCCCTTGTTTTTAGGATAGTATCTGGCGGCCCGGCTATCTGGCTGATGACTGTTCCGTGATGGCTTAGGACTTATCCGTAATTAACTTGCTTTAAATTCGTAGCCATACTACACTTTGACGAGGAGGTGGGGTATGGCAAAGATCCGCTCATGGGAAGTGTCCGACGAGTTCTGGAAACGTGTAGC
>JBEKHB010000089.1:0-23295 GCA_050012495.1 Syntrophorhabdales bacterium | reverse complement strand
GTCTATGTGCCCGCGGGCGGGAGTGAATTCCTGCGCGTCGAGGTGCGGGGAGGGAAGACGCTCCCGGGCGCTGTACAGGGAGTGACGGGGATAAAGCCGGGCCAGCAGGTGGTGGCGAACGCTTTGGCCTTCGAAGCCACCGCGGAGCAATAGATGATACGCGCCGTTGTCGATTTTGCCCTGAACAAGCGTCTCCTTGTGTTAGCCTTCGCTCTTCTGCTCTTTGGCTGCGGTGTTATGGCCTTCCGTCATCTTCCGGTCGAAGCGTATCCCGATGTCGCGAACAACTATGCGTGGGTCATCACGCAGTGGCCCGGCCGGGCCGCGGAGGAAATTGAGCAACAGGTCACCATCCCTGTCGAGACCGCGATGAACGGTATTCCTCAGCTCTCCCATCTGCGGTCGGTATCGCTTGCCGGTCTGTCCGTCGTCATACTCATTTTCGACGATGACTCGGACAACGCCTGGAACCGGCAGAAGGTGCTGGAGCGCATCTCCATGGTAACTCTTCCCGGCAACCTGCAACCCAACATAGGCCCCGACTACAGCCCCGTGGGCCAGATATACTTTTACACTTTGAAGAGCGTCAATCCACGATACGACGCCATAGACCTGAAATCCTTGCAGGACTGGGTGCTCGTGAAACAGTTCAAGTCAGTGCCGAACGTCGTCGACGTATCGAGCTTCGGTGGTCCCACACGGGAGTACCAGGTGCGCGTCGATCCGGCAAAGCTCGTCTCCTACGGCTTGAGCATCGGCCAGGTGGAACAACAACTGGTCAACAACAATGTGAACGCAGGCGGGAGCTTCATCGAGGCGGGCATGCAGCAGATCAACGTACGCGCCGTCGGCCTGGTACGCAACGTACAGGACATCGAGAATACGGTTATCACGGCAAAGAACGGCACGCCGGTGCGGGTCAAGGACATTGCCACAGTCTCGCAGGGTCCGAAGATCAGACTCGGCCAATTCGGCAGGTCGATCCTTCGGGCGGATGGGCGGATCATCGATAACAGTGATGTCGTCTCAGGTATTGTGCTGATGCGGAAAAACGCCGATTTCGACGTAACCCTCGAGGGCGTCCACAAGAAGGTCGAAGAACTGAACAACCGCATCCTGCCCCCCGGGGTGAAGGTCGTCCCTTTCAACGACCGGAGCGACCTCGTCCACCACACGACGCACACGGTCCTCCGTAACCTCGCCGAGGGCCTCATCCTCGTCACGGTTGTGCTGCTCTTTTTTCTCGGGAATATCCGGGGCGCCCTCATCGTGGCGCTCACCATCCCCTTCTCGTTGCTGTTCGCCTCAATCTGCCTCGACCTCCGGAAGATACCGGCGAACTTGCTCTCCCTGGGCGCCCTCGACTTCGGCATGGTCGTCGACGGGACGGTGGTAATGGTGGAGAATATCATCCGCCACCTGGGCCATAAGGACCCGGCCTCATCCGTGAAGGACAGGATCAGGGCCGCCTCCCACGAGGTGCAGAGGCCGGTCTTCTACGCCATTGCCATCATCATCAGCGGGTACCTGCCCATATTCACCCTCCAGCGCGTGGAGGGACGCCTGTTCAAGCCGATGGCCTGGACCGTGGGGTTTGCGCTGCTCGGCGCCATGATATTCTCCATCACCATCGCCCCGGTCCTCGTCAGTTTCTTATTTAAAAAAGAGACACCCGAGTGGCACAATCCGGTGGTTGTTTGGCTCACCAAACGCTATCGGCAGGGCCTGACTTGGTCTATCCATCACCGCGGGGCGATGGTCGGAATTGCGGCGCTCGCTCTAGGCGGCAGTATCTGCCTTGCAATGAGCGGCGTGATCGGGTCGGAATTCCTGCCCCACCTGGATGAGGGAGCCATCTGGGTGCGGGGCACCCTCGCACCGAGTACGGGGCCTACCGAGGGCGTCAGGATCGCCAACCAGGCCCGGGTGGTGCTCGCGTCGTTCCCCGAGGTTACTATCGCAACCAGCCAGGTGGGACGACCGGATGACGGGCTCGACACCACAGGATTTTTCAACACCGAATACTGCGTGGCCCTCAAACCCAGAGACCAATGGCGTCCGGTCTTCCATCAGGAAAAAGAGGAGCTGATCACTGCCATGAACCACGAACTGAGAAAGATTCCCGGCGTGATCTGGAACTTCTCCCAACCCATTCAGGACAACATGGAAGAGGCGGTGAGCGGGGTCAAGGGGCAGCTTGCCACAAAGATCTACGGCGACGACCTGAAGGTACTCGAAGCCAAAGGCGAAGAGATAGTCCGGGTTATGCGCCACATCAACGGCATCAAGGACCTCGGCCTCTTTCGCGTCATCGGCCAGCCGAACTTAAATTTCGAGGTGGACCGCACCCAAGCCGCCCGGTACCAGATCAACGTCGCCGACGTGCAGGATGCCGTTCAAACCGCGATAGGCGGCAGTGCCCTCACCCAGGTGCTGCAAGGCGAGCAGCGCTACGACCTGGTCATGCGCTATCTTCCTCCGTTCCGGGATACCAAGGAGGCACTGGAAAAGGTGCGCCTGGTTGCTCCCTCAGGCGAGCGGGTGTCGCTCGCGCAGCTCTGCACGGTGGAGACACGGGATGGCGCGGCGGAGATCTATCGTGAGGGGAACAAGCGCTACGTGGCGATAAAGTTCAGTGTCCGGGGCCGCGACCTCGGGAGCGCGGTCAAGGAAGCAATGACAAAGGTAGAAAAACAGGTGAAACTCGCGCCCGGATATTATATCGATTGGTCGGGCGAGTACGAAAGCCAGAAGCGTGCCGCGGCCCGGCTGGCCGTCATCGTGCCCCTCACGATCTTCCTCATATTCCTGATCATTTACTTCGCCTTCGGCTCCGCCAAATGGGCCTGCCTCAACCTGGTCACCGTAGCCATGGCGCCAATCGGGGGACTGCTTGCGCTGCTCGTGACGGGCACGTATTTCAGCGTCTCCTCAGGGGTAGGGTTTTTGGCCCTCTTCGGGGTCTCCGTGCAAACCGGCGTGGTGATGGTCGTCTATATCAATCAGTTGCGCGCGAGGGGCTATCCGGTCGCCGAGGCCGCCATCGAGGGCGCGACGCGACGCTTGAGGCCGATTATGATGACCATGCTGGTCGCTACCCTTGGTCTGCTGCCGGCTGCCATGTCCCATGCCATCGGGTCCGATTCGCAGCGTCCCTTTGCCATCGTCATCGTAGGCGGGTTGATCACCGACCTGGTGCTGTCCATTTTCCTGCTGCCCACTTTTTACGTCTGGTGGGCCAGGCCCACAGACCAACTGCCGAAGCCCGAGGAGTCGAAGAACATCGATGCCGGAGACGAGGTCAGGGAGGGCGTCTAGGGGGTACCGGCTTTTGTCCGCGAGCGCCGGTTCTGCGGGCAAGGCCCGGGCAGAACAGATTGCTATTTAAAATCTTCCGCCATAGCTGTAGAATAGCCGGATATGGTTGACGACATGCAATCGGTCATGGCTGGCTGTCTTTCCGGCAATGAGACTGCCTGGAGCGCCTTTTTCACTGAGTACGCCCCTATCGCCATGAATATCCTCAACCACAGGTTGGGAGATCTTTCGCTGGACGAAAAGGAAGATATTATCCAAAATACGTTTTCAAAGCTGTTGAAGGGAGGCTTGAAGAATTTTCGCGGCTCGACCAGGTATGAGTTTCTCGCCTATTTCAGGAGGATTGTCCTGAACGAGGCACTCACTTACCTGAAATACGGAAGGGAGTGGAAAGATACCGCCTCTCTCGATCAGGAAAGAGACCGAGATCAGCCGGAATCGCCGCAATTGGAAGTTCATGACGGGAACCCGGAAGCCTATGCCGGCGCAAAGAAGCATGAACAGCTTCAAATAATCACTACGGTTCTCGAAGGGTCCCCGGTTGAGACAAAACAGGTGGTCCTCATGAAGATGGAAGGCTACAAAGACAGGGAGATTGCTGATATCCTGGGCATTTCTCCGGGCACAGTGGCATCGAAGTATTCGCGGATAAAGGAGAAGGTAAAGAAGCTACTCGGCCACACAATCTCCGGGTGAGGGGCATCCAAGAAACGGTCTATGGCCGGTCACCGACTACGGCGCAAGGGCGCGGCGGCATCATTTGCTCAACCTCCTCAGCATCTCCGCATAACCCCGGTCAAGCGTCTTCAATCCGGCATAGGCCCACAAAGCCTTCTCTTTGTTCCCCTGCGCCAAATATGCCAGCCCAAGCTGGTAATACGTGTCCGCGTCCTCTCGGTCGAGGGTGAGCACTTTTTCGTACTTTTTTATTGCTTCCTTATACTCTCCTCTCGTTTCCAGATTCGATGCCAGGCCAAAGAGGGCATCGGTATTCTCAGGGTTAACCTTCAACACCTCCTCGTATTCCCGGGCTTCCAACGCATAAAGACGCTTTTTATAGTACGCGTAGGCCAGCTCGAGACGGGCGCCTTCAAGATGGGGATTGAGCTCCACAGCCTTCTTGAGGAAGTCTATCGCTTCGTCCCACCGCTGTGCATCGCGGGCGAGGATTCCTCTCAGATAAAGGTTGAGCGCCTCGGCGGAGAACTTCACGCCTTTCAGTTCGCTCAAGGAAACGGCTTTGCCTTCTTTTGCGAGCCGCTCGGCGTCGGCAATAGGCGCCGCCAGGCTTATCCTTTTTTCCTGTGTAACGAGGATGCCTATCAGTTTTCCCTGTCCGTCGACTATCGCGCCCCGTGCAGCGTTGGTGGTGAGAGTTGCAAGCTGGATATACTGTATCGAGCCGCCTTTACGTCTGCCCGGCACCTGTTTGAAATCGCTGATGAGCCATTCCTTGAATGCTTTTGTTCCCCCGGCGGGGTCCGTGACAAGGAACACGCTTTGTCCGATGCTGATCTCACTTATATGGGCCGTCGGGATAGAAGGGAGCGAGTCGTTGTCTATTTTCATCACCGCGAGGTTCTTGTCCTCGTCCCTCCATACGCGTGAAGTCCTGTAGGTCTTTCCGTCCCGCGAGGTGATTTGAACGGCGCTGGCGCCTACCAATTGAGAGAGATTTGAAGCGACCAGCCCTTTGGAGTTCACGACGACGCCCTGCGCCTCGTTTACCACTGCTCCGCCTTCATCGAGCGCCCGCACCTTGACGAAAGAGTTCTCGTCCACGTGAGGAACAAATCCAGCCGGGGCCTCGTGTCTCACTATGAAGAGGCTGACCAGGATTGCAACACAAGCAGTCGCGAGGCTGACGGCTGAGTACTTCCATTGCTTCGCGGGAAAAACGAGCAATGCTTTAAGCTTTTCGACGAACGACTCAGCCGCGCGGTCTTTCCCACTTTTTTTTTCGGCCGCCTGATACAACGCTCTCAGCCGCCTGCTCAACTCGGGAGAAAGTTTCGCAGGATGTGTGCGGTAATGAAGCAGCTCTTTCATGTCGTTGAGCCGCTTCAGGCAATAAAGGCACGTCTGCAGATGGTCTTCCGCCTTCCGCTTCTCTTCTCCGGACAATTTGTTCTCTGCGAAGGACCCGATCAACGTCGGGTCGAGACACTCCGGCGTCCTGAACCTATCAATCTCCTTGAGTGCATTTTTTATTTCAGTTTCAAATGTGCTCATGCTTTTACCCTAAAGACCATATTCAGGACGTCTTTCTTCCCTCAGTATAAAAAAAATCTGTGTGTCCGTCAAATCCCGGCTGGAGAGGATAGACTCATTGTTTACAAAATCTCCCGCCGATATGCTCCCCTTGCACCACCCGTGCTGCCCCGGGGACTATTCCGAAATAGGGATCATGCAGGTTCCGTGCAAATTTCCTCATAAATTATGGCCGGCATTCCGCTTTTCTCTTGCCAAAACTCCTCACATCTTGTATAAACGGAGAAACGATGTGCAAATCCAACAGAAGGGAGACGATGACATGACGAAGACCGAACTGGTGGCAAAGCTGGCCGAGGTGGCCGCGATCACAAAGAAACAAGCAGATCAAGTCCTTTGCGCAGTTGTTGAGACAGTCAATGCTTCTCTCTTGAAGAACGAGAGGATAGCGTTGCCCGGTCTCGGCTCTTTCACCTGTATCACCAGGAAAGCGAGGACAGGCAGGAATCCTCGGACAGGGAAGGAGATTAAGATCCCTGAAAAGAAGGCCGTGAAGTTCTCTGCCGCAGCCGCGATCGCCAAGGGCCTCAACACACCGCCGGAAAAACCGAAGAAGGCGGCAAAGGCTGCCGCCAAAAAGACACCGGTCAAGGCAAGCAAGAAGAAGTAAGCTCCGTAGTGAGTTGTGCAAAGAAGGGGGGGGAGGGCACGAAAGAAGGCTCAGAGATGGAGCGCCCTTGTTGTTTTTGCGATCTTCCGTGCCCCTCGGTTGGGAGGAAAAATGGCTTTCACGTCTGTCTTCATCATAGCAATGACCGTGCCATTTCTTACGAACATGCCAACATACGGGAATAACGTGAGAAGCGCGTGGCGAGCCGATGGCAGGATTGCAGCCGCGAGGAGAAAATGTCGAAATATGGGCTTTGCGGCCGACAAAATTGTCGCAGATCAACCCATCGCCCTGGGCGTGTATGTGCGTTGAGCTGATCGAGCGGTATAAGGGGTAGGGACGAGGCCCTTTTTTTTGGGGGGCGGGGGGGACTGCCGGATGAGTTGGCGCGGTCAGCGTTCGAGAACGAGGTCCTCGACGCATGCAGGCCGTTTTATCCGGTGCGGGAGCATGGGAAAATCCTCTACCCCTTCAGAAGGATATTCTTTATCGCCTACGCTTCGTGAGGAACGACGCGCATCATGAGGCCGCCTTCTTCGCCTCCGCCAAAGCCCTCTCGTAGTCCGGTTCGTTCGTCATCTCCCGTACGATTTCGATGTAGCGGATGACGTCCGTCCTGTCGATGACAAAAATCGATCGGGCGAGCAGTCTCAGCTCTTTTAGCAGCACGCCATAGGAGCTGCCGAAGGATGCATCTTTGTGGTCCGACAGGGTTTTCAATCTGTCGATCCCCTCGGCAGAGCAGAACCTCGCGATGGCAAAGGGCAGGTCCATGCTGATATTGATTATCACCATATCGGGTGAGAGTGATTGCGCCTTCTCGTTGAACGTCGTTGCCTGAAGATTGCATACGGGTGTGTCGAGTGACGGCGTCACGCTTATGATCTTCACTTTCCCTGACAAATCGGAAAGGCTGACCGGGGCGAGATCCTTGTCGAGCACGGTGAAGGCCGGGGCTTTGTCGCCCACTTTCATCTCATTACCGACCAGCGTCAGGGGGTTCCCCTTGAATGTCACCAGACCTTTTCTCTCCATTTTAACTGCTCCTTTTTATGATATAAAGAAAGTATAAGGACGGGTCGGAGAGAAGGCAAGGGAAAATGCATGATCAGCACTATAATCCTGCCGATTTCTCCGGTCTCGCCTTATAAGGAAGCGGACGAGGTCAGCTTTGAGGGACGGGCCAGTAGCGACCATTCCTTTTTATTAATGAGAGCGATACCCCATAGAGTTGCTCGATGGTCCGGGGGGTAAGGATCTCCTCGGTCACCCCCTCCCCCATGACCTTTCCGTTTTTGAGGATCAAGGTCCGTGTGAAAATGGGCAGGATCTCTTCGGGATGGTGGGTGACGTAGATAAGGGCCGGGAGGCTCCTCTTTTTTCCGAGGGACAGAAGGGCCGACAAGAACGTCTCGCGGGCGCCGGGGTCCATACCGGCGCACGGCTCGTCAAGTATGAGCAGGTAGGGCGCCGCCATTAGGGCGCGACAGATCATGACCTTTTGTTGCTCTCCCTGGGATAGCGTGCCGAAGGCCCTCATGCCAAGATAGCTGCACCCCAATTCCGCCAGATAGCTCCCGGCCGCTGCAAAATCGCCGGCCCCCGGCTCTTCCTGCGAGAAACTCCAGAGACCGAGCTGCGCATACTTGCCCGAGACTACGGTATTCAGGACCACCTCCCCCCTCGGTATATCGGGAAGAAGGGTTGAGGTAACCCATCCGATGCTTCTGCGCAGCATGCTCAAATCGAGAAGGGCCTCTCCGTTTCGATACACCTCGCCTCCGCGGTTAGGCCAAAGGTCTCCGCAGACGATTTTGAGAAGGCTCGTTTTCCCGGCCCCATTCGCGCCGAGGATAGCCCAGTGCTCTTTCGGCTTCACGGTCCATGAAACACGGTCAAGGATATTTTTTCCGTTTAGCGCGTAAGTGACGTCTTTGAGTGCCAGCAGGGGGGTGTCCATGCCCCTTCTCCCTTGTCGCCGGTTATGCCCCTGAAAAACAGGATGCTCTATGAGGAGATGTATATAACACAAAGGTGCGCCGTTTTCAATGTGCCGCGCGGGCATCGGCGAAGCGTGATTTGAGCGGAAGGCATCCTTCCTCCGTGCAGTCTTCCCGGCAAAAACGCTGTCCGCCTCCTCATTTCTGCTTTATACTATCTTCACCGGAACCGGTAAGTGCTCCGGCTTTCTTATGTGTTGACTTGCCTATGTGGAGATGGTAAATGTGTGAGGAGGAATCTTATGGGGAAGCTATTCGGGACCGATGGTATAAGGGGCGAAGCTAACCGTCATCCTATGAGGTCGGAGATCGCTTTCGGGGTCGGACAGGCAGTCGCCTACCTCCTGAAGAAGGAGCACCATCGGACAAGAATCATCATAGGCAAGGATACACGCATTTCCGGTTATATGCTCGAAAGCTCGCTGGAGGCGGGCATCACCTCAATGGGCGGGCATCCTTACCTGGTCGGTGTGCTGCCTACACCGGGGATAGCCTTTATTACACAGAGTATGCGGGCCGACGCAGGCATCGTGATCTCTGCCTCTCATAACCCTTACGAGGATAATGGAATCAAGGTATTCAACGGCAACGGCTTCAAGCTGTCCGACCAGGAGGAAAAAACCATAGAAGACCTTATTCTCAGCGGAGAGCTTGAAAACCTCCTGCCGCCGGCCCGCGAGATGGGACAGGCCTTCCGGATGGAAGACGTGAACGGCCGGTACATCGTATTTCTGAAAAACACCTTCCCCCGTGATCTCTCCATGGAGGGGATGAAAATAGTTCTGGACGTCGCCAACGGCGCCACCTATAAAGTTGCACCCATTGCGTTTGCGGAGTTGGGCGCTCAGGTGGAGGTTATCCATAATGTGCCGAACGGCCTCAATATCAATGACAGATGCGGCTCCCAGCATACGGAGGACCTGAGAAAACGGGTTGTTGAGACGCAGGCGGCGCTGGGCCTTGCCTTTGATGGGGACGGAGATCGACTGATCGCCGTGGATGAAAAGGGGAACGAGGCGACAGGTGATCAGATTCTTCTGACGTGCGCCCTTGTGCTGAAGGAACAGGGTCGATTGAGGAACAACCTCCTTATAAGCACGGTCATGAGCAACCTGGGTCTAAGGGTTGCGTGCAAGAGGCACGGCCTCAGCCAGTATGCTTCCAACGTGGGAGACCGGTACGTTCTCGAAGACATGATCCGTCTGGGAGGCGTGATCGGCGGTGAACAATCGGGGCACACGATCTTCCTCGATCACCATACCACGGGTGACGGCATCATTACGGCCATGCAGGTGGTTGCATCCATGGTGAGGACGGGCAAGCGGTTGTCCGAATTGTCGGGGATGATGGACATTTTCCCGCAGAAGCTGATCAATGTCAACGTGAAAAGAAAACCGAAACTCGACAGAATGCCCGAGATCACGCAGGCGATCAAACAGGTGGAGCAGGAGCTGGGCGATGAAGGCCGTGTTCTCGTCCGCTACTCCGGCACACAAAATATGTGCCGCGTCATGGTCGAGGGACCATCCACTGCAATCACCGAGAAATATTGCAGCCAATTGGCTGAAATCGTCGAGGGCGCACTGGGTTGACGGCCCCGGGGTGCGGCCTTCCTTACCCGCTTTTTTCGCAAATTTGGCCCTATGCATGAGAAAGCGTTCTCATTTCTTGACAACGCCCAGGCCGCCACTGTACTGCACCATCGCTTTTTGTCTTGACATAAATTCTTATTGCATATAAAATCTGTTTTTATGGTTTTGTAATAATTTTCACAAAGAAAAAGAGAGGTCCTCATGAAGCTGGAAGGGAAGAACGCAGTCGTAACCGGCGGTGGGAGGGGCGTGGGACGCGCGCTCTGTATCGCTTTTGCCAAGGAGGGCGCGAACGTCGTCGTAAATTATGCGGGCAACGAGAAGGCTGCGAAGGAAGTAGTGGGAATGGTCGAGGCTCTGGGGAGAAAGGCGGTTGCCGTTCAGGGCGACGTGGCGAAATGGGAAGACGCGCAGAAAATCATCGACGCGTGCGTGCAGACGTTCGGCGCCATCCATGTGCTCATCAACAATGCCGGGATATCGAAGCCCGCTATGCTTCACAAGCTGACGGACGAGCTTTGGGACGAGGTCGTGAACGTGCAGATGAAAGGTCCGTGGCATTGCATCAAAGCCGCCTCCAAGTATTTCATGGAGCAGAAATACGGACGAATCGTCAACGTCACCTCGGTCGCAGGCATTGTAGGGACCACAGGCCAGATCCATTATGCCGCCGCAAAAGGCGGTGTGGTGACCCTCACCAAATCCGCGGCGAGGGAGCTTGCCCGTTATAATGTCACCGCGAACGTGATCTCTCTCGGCATCGTCACTACAGAAATGAGCAGCAATTTGCAGAAGGACGAGAAGCTCAAGGAGATATATCTGAGACGGATCTTGCTGAACAAGTATGCGGAGCCGGAAGACGTCGCACCCGCGTTCGTATTTTTGGCTTCCGACGACGCAAGGTATATCACCGGTCAGCTCCTGTGTGTTGACGGCGGCTACGGAATGACGTAGGAATGGGGGTGATAGGCAAAGCAGCGTTGAAATAAAACTACCTGGAGGTGTTTTATGGCTGGTGTACCAACTTCAATAAAGACATGGCAGATGGTGGCGCCGTGCTCGAAAAACAAGGAGACGGGTGAAGTCATCCCGGGCAAGCTGGAGAAGACCGAGATACCCGTACCAGAGCTTAAGGGTGGAGAGGTCCTTGTCGAAATAGCCGGTTGCGGCGTCTGCCATACCGATCTCGGCTATTTTTATGATGGCGTCCCCACTGTCAGCAAGCCTCCATTGACTCTCGGACACGAGATCAGTGGGACTGTCGTGGCGGGCGACCCGGCATGGATCGGAAAAGAGGTTATCATCCCCGCGGTCATGCCTTGCCGGCAGTGCATCCTCTGCAAAACCGGCCGCGGCAACAGGTGCCTCGCCCAGAAGATGCCGGGCAACAGCCTGGGGATTTACGGCGGCTTCTCAAGCCATATACCGGTGCCGTCCGTTGACCTCTGCCTCGTTGCCGACAAAGCGGGGTATCTGCTCGAGCAGCTTTCGGTTATCGCCGACGCGGTGACCACCCCTTATCAGGCCTCGAAAAGAGCCGACCTGCAGCCCGGCGACAATGTCATCGTCATAGGGGCCACCGGCGGAGTGGGTGTCTATATGGCGCAAACAGCGAAGGCCCTGGGGGCGAAGACGGTGATCGGCATCGCCAGGAACCCCGAGAAACTGCAGAGGGCCCTTCAGTACGGCTGCGACCACGTCATCAGTACCCTGGACAAAGTAAATAAAGACATCGTCGGAGAATGGCGAAGCTATTGCAAAAACAAGGGCCTTGCCAATACGGGATGGAAGATCTTCGAGGTGACGGGGGCTAAGGCGGGACAGGACCTCGCGCTCGATCTCCTTTCCTTTGTCGGTAAACTGGTTCTGGTGGGCTTCGGCATGGCAAAAAGCGAGTACATGATGTCCAAGCTTATGGCGTTTGATGCGGAGATCATAGGGACATGGGGCTGCCTGCCCGAATACTATCCGATTGTCCTCGATATGGTGCTGAAGAAGAAGATCGTGATAGACCCGTTCGTTGATGTGCGGCCTATGAGCACGATCGCAGCAACGTTCGACGAGATTCACAAGGCGGGATCACCGGCAAAGAGGGTTGTCCTGAAGCCGGATTTCTAAGAAAACCATAAAATATCAGGAGGAGCACTATGTCACTCAGTTGGATGCCGAGAGAACATGAAATGAAAGACCATGACAGACATGGCAAAGAGAACTGGGGCACCGAAGCCCCGTGCACGGTGTACGAAAAGAAGCCCTTGACGGACCCGAAGGGAAACGTGGTCCCCGGTCTCTACACGGCCTGGATCAGGCTGAACAACCCGGCCCAGTATAACTCCTACACCACCGAGATGGTGAAGGGCGTCATCGCCGGTTTCGAGAATTCCTCGACGGACCGCGAAGTCGTCGCAGTAGTCTTTACCGGCACCGGTCCGAACGCCTTCTGTACGGGCGGCAACACAAAAGAATATTCGGAATATTACAGTATGCGTCCGGAAGAGTACGGCGCCTACATGGAGCTCTTCAACAATATGGTTGACTCCATCCTCATGTGCAAGAAACCGGTCATCTGCCGGGTGAACGGCATGAGGGTCGCCGGCGGCCAGGAAATCGGTACGGCGTGCGACCTGACGATCACTTCCGATCTCGCGATCTTCGGCCAGGCCGGTCCGCGGCACGGCTCCGCGCCCGTGGGCGGCGCCTCCGACTTTCTCCCCCACTACCTCAGCATCGAAGATGCGATGTGGAGCTGCGTGAGCTGCGAAATGTGGACCGCGTACAAGATGGGGTGGAAGGGGCTCCTCACGAAGGTCTTGCCCGTGCTGAAGGACGACAAGGGCGGCTGGGTACGGAACCCGCAGGTCATCACCGATAAGTTTGTCGACAACGGCGAGATCGTTTACGGCGAATACAAGGCCGGAGAAGAGTTCAAACAGGCGAGGGCCTGGGTAAACGAGAAGCTGAAGAATAACCAGCATGACTTCTCTCTCCTCGATGCCGAAGTCAATCGCATCGTCTGGATCTTCGCGAACCTGTTCCCCGGCTGCCTGATGAAATCGGTCGACGGTATCAGGCAGAAGAAGAAATTCTTCTGGGACACCATGAAGAACGATCACAGATACTGGCTGGCGACGAAGAAGATCACGGGCGTCGACACCATTAATTTCATCAAGAACCGCCAGCTCGTTGCCCAAGGGGCGCTGGTCGACGAGAAGTTCATGGAAGAAGTCATGGGGAAACCGCAGGCGAAGTAGAAATAATTAGACAAAAGGGGGGCTTTGGCCCCCCTTTTTTTCACGGGTCAAGGGCCTTCAGGGCCGGGGCTAAAAGCCTCTAAGTATCGATGAGATTGGTGATACGAGGCACCCCGGGGTGATGGAAAACGACTGAAAAAGCCCCTGTCCGGGGCGATAGACATAAAGAAGGGGGAATAGGCATGGCTTTTCAATTGATCAAGTATGAAAAGAAGGGCAAGGTAGCTACGGTCACACTCAACGCGCCTCCGCTCAACTGGCTTACGATCGCGATGATGAAAGAGATCAACGAAGCGCTTGCGGATGTATTGAAGGATGTGTCCCTCCAGCTCCTGGTCTTCGATCATGCGGGGGAGAAGGCCTTCTCCAGCGGCGCGGCCGTGGAGGACCACACGGAAGACAAGGTGGACGAGATGATCGGCTTGTTCCACCGGATGTTCCGGCACATGGTCGAGATCGATATCCCCATCGTGGGCGTGATGAACGGCGTGGCCCTCGGCGGAGGCTGCGAGCTGATCAGCTTTTGCGACATGGTGATCGCATCGGAGAAGTCGAGGCTCGGACAACCGGAAATCGCTGTGGGCGTGTTCCCGCCCGTTGCCGCTGCCTGGTTTCCGAAGATTATCGGTCTAAAAAAGACCTATGAGCTTCTGCTCACGGGAAAGATGATCAGCGCGAAAGAAGCCGAAGCCATAGGGCTCGTCAATGCAGTCATACCGACCGAAACGTTCAGGGAAGGGGTCGATAAGTTCCTCGCCGACCTGCTGAACAAGAGCAGGCCCGTGAGCGTCTGGACGAAGAGGGCGATAAAAGCCGGATTGAGTCTCGACTTCACACAGGCCCTGGAGGCATCGGAAATCATCTACATGAGCGGGTGCATGGCCACAAAGGACGCAAGGGAGGGTATTACCGCATTTCTGGAAAAGAGAAAGCCTGTCTGGAAGGATGAGTAGCAGCTCCACCGCCATGACATTCACGCCGGGAGAGGAGATCCGGACACGGATCGACAAGTTAAGACCACTCATGGAAAAGAGCCGGCTCGATGCGGCTTTTTTTCATTATAAGATCGATTACTATTATCTCGCCGGCACCATGCAGGACGCGTTCCTCCTTGTGCCCCTGGAGCGCGACCCTGTGCTCTTTGTCAGAAGGGACTTGAAGAGGGCGAGGCGGGAATCTCCCCTGGCGGAGGTGATACCGCTCAAGGCCCTTGAGGAGATAAGACCTTACGTGGTGGGGATGACAAGGATCGGACTGCAGCTCGACGTGATGCCCTACAACATGGTGATGAAGTACAGAGACCTGCTGCCGGGACCGGAGTTCGTCGACGCGTCACCCATGGTGAAGGCGGTGAGAAAAAAGAAATCATCCTTCGAGATCACACTCATGGAAAAGGCCGCGGCGATCGCGAAGAAGGTGTACGCCAAAATCCCCGAGGTCCTGCACGAAGGGATGAGCGAGATCGGGCTGGGCGGCGTGCTGGAGGCTTATGCCAAGCCCCTCGGCCATGAAGGGATCTTGCGGATGCGGTCTCTCAACTACGAACCCTACACCTGGCATATACTGAGCGGCCGTACGGGCAGCATTGTAAGCCAGGCCGATTCTCCCATGGGGGGGCTCGGGCTGTCGCCTGCCTTCCCCGTAGGGGCGAGCAGGAAAAAAATGCGCAAAGGCGAGCCCATTCTCGTCGATTTCGGCGTCAATTATCACGGCTACCACATGGACCTCACAAGGATGTACGCGCTGGGTCACATGCCGGATCAATTCATTCGGGCATACGAGGTGTGCAAAGAGATAGAACATGCCGTGCTCGAACGGGCGCTTCAGGGGGTGGCCGCCTCGGAGCTCTTTCGGTATTCACAAGAGCTTGCGGAAAGTTCGGGGTTTGGCCCGTATTATCTTGGATACGAACCGCATAAAGTCAATTTTCTCGGACATGGCATAGGCATTGAGCTGAGCGAGCTCCCCTTCCTCGCTCCGAAGCATGATTACCCCCTGGAAGAGGGAATGACCTTTGCAATCGAGCCAAAGATGGTCTTCCCCGGGAAGGGCGCGTGCGGCATAGAAGATACGGTCCTCATGGAAAAGACAGGTTACAGGATCCTCTCAGATGTAGATGACCGCATTGCCGTCATATAAGGTCCTCCTCTCGACCGGCTCTCTCTCCCGGCTCTCCTTGAAAGAGATTTTCGTCCTTGCCAAAGAGACGGGTTTCGACGGGTGCGATCTCGTTATTCAGAAACACCTCGACCATAGCGCATATAGGGAGACGCTTCAAGAATGTGTCGCCATTCTCCCCGTCTATGCGCTCCATGCGCCCTTCGAAAAGCTCAAGGTCTGGGGCAAGCCGGTCGAGGCGCTTATCAGGAGCGTCGCCCTCGCGAAAGAATTCGATATCCCCGTGGTGAATTTCCATCCCCCATCCTGGTTCTATCTGGAGATCACCTTTCTGAAGTGGTTCAGAAAGGTGAGGGACTTTCAGAAAGAGCTTCGGTGCGAAAAGGTGTGTGTGGCATTGGAGAATATGCCCCTCACGGAGGGGGAGATAAAAAGAAGGCATTACCTCCTCAACAATTTTAGTGATATGATAAGGTTCGGCGTGGAGAGAAACCTTTACTTCACCTTTGACACGACACACATCGCCACCTTCGAACATGAGGTGATTGACGCGTTTCTTGCCTATCATAAAACGGGCAGGCTGAAACACATCCATGTGAGCGACCATGCCTGCGAGCGGAGTCATCTCTTTCCCGGTGCGGGGAACCTCCCCCTTGCAGAACTCCTCCGGGCCATGCACGAAAGCGGCTACGACGGGGCCATGAGTCTGGAGGTGGCGCCCGAGGAGTTACCTTCGATGCGGGGTCATCTGGAGGCCGTCCTCCGTGAGGCATCCTCCTTTCTGAAAGGACTCGGGGGAAGCGAACAAGATGCGTAATAATAAGCAAAAATCGATCTTCATGTGCGAGTCCTGCGGACACGAAACCTACAAGTGGATGGGGAAATGCCCGAGATGCAGCGGATGGGACACAATAAAAGAGATCAAGGTGGAGCCGGAGGAAAGCCGGGAAAGTGACAGGGCGCGACCGGTCGTCATCGCGGACGACGAGGTCACGGAAGAGAGGATCACCCTCGGCATCGAGGAGATGGACCGCGTCCTTGGCGGCGGGCTGACAAAAGGCTCTTCGATACTTCTGGGTGGAGACCCGGGCATAGGCAAGAGCACGCTCTCCTTTGCCATCGCAGAAAAGCTTTCCGGTCTAGGGGTCGACGTCCTGTATGTATCGGGCGAGGAATCGTTGAGGCAGCTTGCGGGGAGGAAAAAACGCCTGGGCTTGAAATCGGCGTTTTCACTGCTCGTGACAAATCAGCTCGGCGACATCCTGGAAGCGGTCAGGGAGAAGGGCTACGGCTTCATTATCATAGATTCCATCCAATCGATCTACAATACCAGGTTGGCTTTTCTGCCGGGGAGCGCGAGCCAGATCAGGGATGTCAGCTCAAGACTGATCAGGGAGCTGAAGCAGCGGGAAATCAGTCACATATTCATAGGGCATGTCACAAAGGAAGGGGCCATCGCAGGACCAAAGATACTGGAGCACATGGTAGATACGGTGCTCTACTTCGAGGGAGACAGGATGATGCCGTGTCGCATGCTCCGGGCCATAAAAAACAGATACGGCCCCGTGGACGAGATCGGTCTTTTCCAGATGGGCTCGGCCGGCCTGATAAGCGTCGAGCCGTCTCTCTATTTTCTTTCGGAACGCAGGCGCGCAGGGCCGGGGAGCACGCTTTTTCCGCACGTCACCGGCTCAAGGCCGCTCGTGATCGAGATCCAGGCCCTATGTCCCAAAACAAGCTTTTCCTTTCCCAAAAAGTTGTCCATCGGATACGACGTAAACCGCTTGTTCATCCTGGTGGCCGTTCTTGAAAAATCGCTCGGCGTGCCTTTTTTTGACCGTGATGTCTATGTCAACGTCACAGGCGGCATCAAGGTCGGTGAACCCGCGATCGACCTCGCTATCGCCGCTTCCATGCTTTCCAGCTATAAAGATCAAAGCTGGGGCGAAGCTGCTTTTTTCGGCGAAGTGGGTCTCACCGGCGAAATACGCCGGGTCGTGAGCATGGAGATGCGGCTCAGAGAGTGTGAGAGGCTCCACATAAAAAAGGTCTTCTGCCCATTGGGGACAGAGCGCCTTCCAGGCATTGAGGTAGTGCCGGTGAGACACGTCACGGAGCTGTACGACCATCTGGCAAGGCAGACAGGCAACCTCTCCGGGGCAAAGGCTTAAACGAGGCAGGAAGAGCGTGCACCCGTGTGCCTGCCATCTTCATGCCCGATTTGAAGTGACAATGGTGAACGGTATGTCGAACATTTGAGGGGTAGTTGATACTCTTCCAGGTGAGGTATACAATAGTTCGTAGAGACAGAAGAAGACTTTAGTGAAGGTGGCTTTTAATGAGCGTTTCACGGATACCGCGGCTGTTTCTCTGGATTCTTCTATTTACTCTCGTACACGTAAACGTAGAAGGAGGCGTTGGCATGGAGATTTCATCGGCCGCGTTTCAGGATGGAGAGAAGATCCCGATGCACTATGTGATGCCGGGAGCGGGTGGGAAAAATATTTCCATACCCCTTACGTGGAGAAACGCACCTTCCGGAACAAAGTCGTTTGCCCTTTCCATGGTTGATCCGCACCCGGTGGCCCAGAACTGGGTGCATTGGCTTGTGATCAATATTCCGGCCAATGCGGCCTCTCTCGAAGAGGGGGCATCGAGGAAGAAGATGCCCCGCGGATCTATCGAGCTGAAGAACTCCTTTGGGGAGATCGGCTACGGAGGGCCGCAACCGCCGAAGGGCACCGGCGATCATCCTTACGTGTTCACGCTCTACGCCTTAAGCGTGGAGAAGCTCGATCTTGAGACAAGCGTGTCCCTCTCTGTCTTTAAGAAGGCCCTGGACGGGAAGGTTCTGGGATCGGCAACGATCACGGGAAAATATGGGCGTTAAGCCTTACCGCCCGGAGGTCCCGAAGACAGGCGTGCTTCCATACTATCAAACCACTAGAGGATTAACCCTATTCCATTTACTGATTTTATAATAGTAACATGGTCACACAGTACGGGCGCGAGCACTTTCATGCGGGCAGGTGAAAAAAGGGGCCAAAGTACATTGGGAGGGCCGACAAAAAGAAGGAGGGGAACATGAGAATGGACAGGATGAAGTTGTCAGGTGGCTTGTTGGGTATTGTCGTTCTGATAGTGGTGTCGCTATTGTTACCGTCGCCGGCGATGGCTCAACAGAAGAAGGCGGATGCAAAAATCATCAAGATAGGGATTCTTGCAGCCTTGACGGGATTTGCGTCGGCGGCCGAGGTACACCAGAAGGACGGGGCGCTCCTCGCAATCGACTGGCTCAATGAGAAAGGCGGCATCACTATCAAAGGGCAGAAATACCTGTTCGAGGGAGTGGTGGAGGACAACAAGAGCACTGCCGAGGGCGCGAAGGCAGCGGCTGAGAAACTTGTGTACGACCACAAGGTGAAGTTCATCGCAGGGGCGACCATACCCTACATCAACATCGCGGCCGCTCCGGTGACGGAGGCTGCCAAGGTGATTCGTGCCCTCAATTACGTGTGCGACACGCCGGAAGAGCTCAATGCGAAGACGCGCTACACCTTCAAGCCCAACCCGGCCATCCGGGAAGGCATCGGACCGGCTCTGGACTATCTGGTAGAGAAGTTTCCCAAAGTGAAGACCATTGCCATGATCACCCCCCAGGATGGCGCGGAGTCCGTTCTTGGCGCGATTTGCGACAAAGAAGCCACGCAGAGGGGGCTGAAGCAGGTGATCGTCGTTGCCTGGCCCCACGACACCGCCGACTTCTACCCGAAGGTCACGCAGCTCCTCGCCTCGAAACCCGACGCTATCTTCATCGTCAATGGGTACGAGCAGGCCACGGCCCCGATTCTCAAAGCAGCCCGGGAGATGGGCTTTAAGGGGCCTGCACCCATGGGTAATTACGATGACCCTTATGACATCGTGAAATTGACCGGGAAGGATTATACGGCCCCCTTCTGGACCCACGGCTGGAGCCGCGATGTGAATGACCCGCAGCTCACGCCCGAGATGAAAGAAATCATCAAGAGGGCTGAGGCGAAGCTGGGCAAATTCCACCAGTGGAACTTCTGGGGATGGACGGAGGTGTGGGCCATAGCCCAGGCCATCGAAAAGGCGCAGAGCCTCGATACCACGGTGGTGGCCAATACGTGGAGAAAGATGGATTCCATCAAAACCCCTTACGGTCCAGGAAAGATGTGCGGAGAGAAAACGTACGGCATCAAGAACGTTGTCTGCTCCAGGGTTGCCATCACCGAGGTCCTCCCCGACGGAAATGTGAAACATATCAAATGGGTGAATGTGAACCTCCCGTAACGTAACGCGTGTCGGGAGCCCTCCGCGAGGGCTCCCGATTGACCGCGAGGGGAGCGTAACGTGGAAGTATTCACTCAGACCATAATCAACGGCTTGGTGCTCGCATCGATCTACATCCTTGTGGCGCTCGGTTTCGCCCTGATCTTCAGCGTCATGCAGGTCCTCAATTTCGCCCACGGCTCCATGTACATGGCCGGGGCCTACGTCTGTTACTATTGGGGATTTGCCCTGGGTTTGCCTCCATGGGCGGCGATAGCAATGTCCGCGGTCGTTCTCGCCCTTTTCGGCGTTTTTCTTGAGAAGTTCTGTTTTCGCTTTCTCGAAAAGAATTTTAACCGCACCTTGATGTTTGCCCTCGCCCTCATCGTGGTGATGCAGACTGCGGCCGACGTGACCGTGGGAGGGTACGTGAAAAGGGTGCCGTCCGTTCTCCCTGGTTTGACGACCATCGCGGGAATCACCATGTCCAAGGAGAGGCTCATCGCCTGTGTCATTGCAGTTTTTCTCCTCCTCGCGGTCTTCTTCCTCATTCGAAAGACGACCCTCGGCCGGCAGATGCGCGCCGTGGCTCTGGACCGGGACGCTGCCTCCCTCCAGGGCATAAATGCCCACCGCATCGCCGCCTTAGCCTTCGGCCTTTCCGCGGGCCTCGCAGCGGTGGCCGGAGGGTTGATGGGATCTATCATCTCGCTCAACACCTACATGGGAGACACCATGCTGGTCAAGGCCATCACACTTGTGATCATCGCGGGCATGGGAAGCATTGGCGGTCTCTTTGTCAGCGGACTGATCGTTGGTCTCGTCGACGCCATACTGCCCATCTTCATCGGCGGCGCGGGGAGCGAGGTAGTTGCCTTTGGCTTTGCTATCCTCATCCTGGTCGTGAGGCCTCAAGGGTTGTTCGGACAGGAGATATGACCGAAAAACACGAAGAACCCAAGAAAAAACCGATCAGGAAGTACGGGACGCTTGGCGTAGTGGTAGCCCTTCTCTTTCTTGTGCCGTTGCTTCCTACAAACAACCCCTACCTCATGCACGTCTGCATTTTGATCCTCACCTACGTTATGGCGACGAGCAGCCTAAGAACGATCTACATTTCCGGGCAAGCCTCTGTCGGCCACGCGGCCTTCATGGGCATCGGCGCCTATACGTCGGCGTTGCTCTCGATGAGGCTCGGCTGGACCCCGTGGATAACCATTTTGCTCGGCGCCGTGGGTGCAACCCTGGTGGCAGTCGTGACCGGCTATCTTTTCAGCCGGCTTCGAGCCATCTATTTCTCCATGGTGACCCTCTTCTTTGGTGTGGCCATCGAGGCCCTCATGAGGAGTTGGGTAAGTCTCACCGGGGGAAGATCCGGCCTGGTGGGGTTCCCGGGGATGGGCGTCCTCAACATCCCCGGTGTAGGGACCATCAACTTTGCGGCTTCCAAGGTCCCTTACTACTACCTCCTTCTTTTCCTGGCCCTCCTCACGCTTCTCATCCTTTACCGGATCGAGCGTTCCCGAACCGGCATGAACTGGATGGCCATTGCCCAGTCCCCGCTCGTCGCATCGAGCATCGGCATAAGCGAGACCAAGTTCAGGGTTCTTGCCTTTGCTGTAGGGTGTTTCTTTGCCGGTCTCGCGGGAAGCGCGTACGCTCACTACAACGGCGTGATCTCCTCGAGCAGCTTCAGCCTCATGCCGAGCATTTACCTGGTCATCTACATGCTCCTCGGCGGTATGGGCCATTTTGCCGGACCCATCATCGGGGTGATCGTACTGGTGGCGATCCCGGAGCTCTTTCGCTCTCTGCAAGAGTACGCCCCATTCGTCTTTGGCGGTATCATGCTGCTCGTGATTTTTCTTATGCCCCAGGGCCTCGCGGGACTGTTCGACTCCCTCAGGCCATGGTTTGCCAGGGTAGCAAGGAGGGGCATACGATGACGGCGGCACTGCTTGAGATCGGTGGATTGACAAAACACTTCGGAGGTCTCGCAGCGGTAAGTAACCTCGATATGACGGTTCATGAAGGGGAGATTGTGGGGCTCATGGGACCAAACGGGGCCGGCAAGACAACGGTCTTCAATCTCATTACCGGGCTGCTGCGCCCCTCATACGGCCACGTGATCTTCCAGGGCAAGGAGATCGGAGGAAAGAAGCCCCATGTTGTCGCAGCGTGCGGCATCGGCCGGACCTTTCAGTTCGCTTACCTCTTCCCCGAATTCACGGTCCTGGAGAACGTGATCGCTTCGTTTCATCTGGACCCGAAATGCGGTTTTCTCGAAGGTGTGTTTAATACCTCTTCGTATCGGCGGAAAGAGGAGAGAATCCTCCGTGAAGCTTCGGAGATTCTCAAGCTGGTCGGGCTTGAGCGGGAAAAAGGCGTCCTTGGCAAAAACCTTCCTCATGGTCCCCAGAAACTCCTCACCATGGCGAGGGCGCTCGCCATCAAGCCGAAGCTGCTCCTTCTCGACGAGCCAGTCGGGGGAATGCACTTTGACGAGGTCAAGCACGCCATTTCGGCTATCGAGAGGATTAGGGCCCAGGGGACGACTATCGTGCTGGTGGAGCACAACATGCGGCTGATGCGCTTCTGCGAGAGGATAGTGGTGATGAACTTCGGAGTGAAGATAGCAGAAGGCACGTACGATGAAGTGAGAAGTCATGAACAGGTGATGAGGGCCTACTTTGGACACGAACGTGTTGCTTAGGGTAGAGGACTTGACGGTTCGCTACGGCAAAGCCCTGGCGGTTGAGAAGGTTTCTCTCGAGGTCCGGGAGGGTACGGTCGTTATTCTTGTGGGAGCCAATGGGGCTGGCAAGACAACGATCCTCAACGTGATTTCGGGACTGGCCCAGCCGACTTCCGGCGCGGTCTGGTATGAAGGGAAACGGATCGACGGCATGCCGGCTTTCCAGATCGCGAGGGCGGCCATTGTTCACGTTCCTGAGGGAAGAAGGCTTTTTTCGCAACTGACCGTGATGGATAACCTCAAGCTCGGGGCGAGCGCCAGAAAAGACAAGGCTAATGGGAAAAAGGAGATGGAGAAGATTTTTGAAACCTTTCCCATTCTTCGGCAGAAGCGAAGCCAAAAGGCGAACAGCCTGAGCGGCGGTCAGCAGCAGATACTGGCCCTTGCCCGCGCCCTTATGGCCAAACCGAGGCTCCTGATTCTGGACGAGCCGTGTCTGGGTCTCGCGCCCGTTGTCATTGATCAGCTCTATTCTATCATTCGCACCATCAATGAGAGCGGGGTGAGCGTGCTCCTCGCCGAACAGAACGTTTCCCTCGCACTGAGACTGGGCGTCTACGGGTACGTCCTGGAAGTCGGAAGGGTCATTTTGCAGGGCGACATAGCGGAATTGCGGAGTAGCGAGATCGTCAATCGCGCCTATCTGGGAGAATGAAAAAGCAGGGAATGGCCGGGCAACGGACTCGATGACCGGCCACGCTTAGATAGGACCACAACGAAAAGGCGGAGTTCCGCATGAAGATCAGGGCAACCGTCTTGAGGGAGATCCGCAAGCCTTACAGCATCGAAGAGCTGGAACTGGACCCGCCTGTAACAAGGAGGAAATCATGGTGAGAATAATGATTGCGCCGAACCGGTATATTCAGGGACCTCTGGTGCTTGCGGAAGCAGCCAAATATGTGGCCCACCTCGGTTCCAAGGTCTTCTTCGTTGCTGATCCTCTTGCATGGTCGATCGTGGAAAAACAGATATCGGCAAGTCTTTCGGAGAACTCCATGTCCTTTCGCTTCGAACCCTTTTCAGGACTGTGCACCCAGGCGGTCTCAGCGCACCTTTCAGAGAAGGCGCGAGCCTTTGGGCCGGATAT
>JBEKHB010000088.1:0-13222 GCA_050012495.1 Syntrophorhabdales bacterium | reverse complement strand
CCGGTGAATGAGAATGCACAGAAAGAACGACGTGCCTACGGCCCGAGCTGTATCGATCAACAGGGCGGTTCAAAAGGCCGACAGGAAGGTCTCATAAGTGAGAAGGTACAGTATGAAACAACATCCCTAGCGGCCTCCCTTTCACCGTCCTTACCCTCTTCGCTCTCAGTCCTCTCATCGTAGGTCTCCTCCTTTGGATTCTCACCGGAATAAATAGCTGCAATGAAGGAGGATATCCTTGTTCATCGTACGACTCAATCATGAACTAGAATATAGCAAGCTGTACTCCTCAACTTTGTCTTTTTTCTTGCACGGCTGCAATAGAAATGGTAATAGTGATGTAAGTACGCGGAGACGCGGGCGGTGTCTTAGAAGGTAACGAATGAAACAACGTCCCTACCGCCGCCCTTTTTTGGGCAACAGGCCGTCAAGGGCTGACCCCACGACCATCTCTTGTCTCCCCCGCCTATCTCCTGATTTGTCTTGACAATATCAGGGGAAAAATTGAGAATTATCAAGCAGAAACATAAAAACTTGAGTCCCTATGACAAACCAGAATAACAAGAACGGCGCCAACGGTGTCACGCTTAATCAACTCGAATCCTACCTTTGGGAGGCGGCCAATATCCTTCGCGGCCCAGTCGATGCCGCTGACTTTAAGACCTACGTATTCCCGCTGCTTTTCTTCAAGCGCATTTCGGACGTCCACGAGGAGGAGTATCGGGCCGCACTTGAGGAGGCCGGGGGCGACGAGGAGTATGCTCAGTTTCCTCAGAACTATCGTTTTCAAATTCCCGAAGGTTGCCGCTGGAGTGACGTCCGGGCTGTAGCGTCCAATGTAGGCCAGGCTTTGCAGAAGGCCATGCGAGGCATCGAGAAGGCAAACCCCGAGACGCTTTACGGCATCTTTGGCGACGCGGCATGGACCAACAAGGATCGCTTATCCGATTCCCTCCTTCGCGACCTCATTGAACACTTCTCACGAATTACGCTCACGAATCAGGCTGCCCAGGCGGATGTGCTCGGCCAGTCCTATGAGTATCTGATCAAGAAATTTGCCGACCTCACCAATAAAAAGGCCGGGGAGTTTTACACCCCGCGCTCGGTTGTCCGGCTGATGATCAATATCCTTGATCCGAAAGAGGGTGAGTCGATCTACGATCCCGCCTGCGGCACCGGGGGCATGCTCCTGGAAGCCGTGCACCACGTGCGCGAGAACCACGGCGACGACCGCACGCTCTGGGGCAAGCTCTTCGGACAGGAAAAGAACCTCACCACCTCCGCCATAGCCCGGATGAATCTCTTCCTCCACGGCGCTTCTGATTTCCAGGTGGTCCGTGGCGATACCCTGCGCCACCCGGCGTTCTTCTCCGGCGATGACCTTGCAACCTTCGACTGCGTGATCGCCAATCCGCCATTCTCGCTTGAAAAGTGGGGCGACGAGGTATGGGCCAAGGACCCTTATGGCCGGAACTTCGCCGGAATGCCGCCCGCTAAAACAGGTGATTACGCTTGGGTCCAGCACATGATCAAGTCCATGGCGCCCGCCACAGGCCGTATGGCGGTGGTGGTGCCACACGGTGTCCTTTTCCGTATGGGAAAGGAGGGCACGATAAGGCAGAAGCTCCTCCAGATGGACATTCTTGAAGCCGTCATCGGCCTTGGACCCAATCTTTTTTATGGAACGGGTCTGGCTGCCTGTATTCTGGTGTTCAGACAGCGCAAGACAAAGGAGCGTAGAAAGAAGGTCCTCATTCTCGATGCTTCCCGCGAATTCAAGACCGGCAGGGCCCAGAACGAACTCCTTCCCGAGCACGTGGAACGCATTTACGGCTGGTATCGGGATTACAAAGATGTGGAAAGCGTCGCCCGCGTGGTGACGCTCGACGACATCGCCGCCAACGACTACAATCTGAACATTCCCCGTTACGTTGAACCCAAGAATGAGCGCGAAACGCCCACGGTTGACGAGGCCATGGATCGGCTGCGAGAAAGCGCGGCGGCAGCATTTTCGGCAGAGGAGAGGCTGATTGCCATTCTCAAACGGGAGGGCCTCCTCGTATGAGTGTCCGCATCTCCCAGCAACAACTTGAATCCTACCTGTGGGGAGCGGCGACGCTTCTTCGGGGAACCATTGATGCCGGGGAGTACAAACAGTTCATCTTCCCGCTCCTCTTCTATAAACGCCTGTGCGACGTCTTCGACGAGGAGACCCGGATGGCGCTCGCGGAATCAGGCGGGGATACCGCTTTTGCGGCATTTCCGGAAAACCATCGCTTCCAGGTCCCGCCCGACGCCCACTGGCGCGAGGTTCGGCAGGCTGCGAAGAATGTTGGGAAGAAGCTCCAGTCAGCCATGCGCTCCATCGAGACCGCGAATCCCGAGAAACTCTACGGCATTTTCGGCGATGCCCAATGGACGAACAAAAACCGGCTTTCCGACGCGATGCTGCGCGACCTCGTGGAGCACTTCAGCACCCTGGAACTTACCATCGCGAATCTTCCCGAAGACGAGCTGGGTCAGGGGTACGAATATCTCATCAAGAAGTTCGCCGATGATTCCGGCCATACCGCCGCCGAATTCTACACGAACCGCACCGTTGTACACCTCATGACGGAGATGCTCGAACCGCAGCCGGGTGAATCCATCTACGATCCCACCTGCGGCTCGGGCGGGATGCTCCTCTCCTGCATTACGCACCTCCGCCGCCAGGCCCAGGAGTGGCGCAACGTCCGCCTATACGGACAAGAGCGGAATCTCATGACCTCCTCAATTGCCCGGATGAACTGCTTTCTCCATGGCATCGAGGATTTTCAGATTATCCGGGGAGACACTCTTTCGCAACCGAAATTTGTGGAGAGTGACAGCCTTATGCGCTTCGACGTCTGCCTCGCCAATCCGCCTTATTCCATAAAGCAGTGGGACCGGAATGCCTTCGCCTCCGATCCATGGGGCCGTAACCTTTACGGCACCCCACCGCAGGGCAGGGCCGACTACGGCTTCTGGCAGCATATTCTCATGAGCCTTGCTCCCAAGACCGGCCGCTGCGCCATCCTCTTCCCCCATGGCGTATTGTTCCGGCAGGAGGAGGCGGAGATGCGTCGGAAAATTATCGAAGCCGACCTCATTGACTGCGTGCTGGGCCTCGGCCCGAACCTCTTCTACAACTCGCCCATGGAGGCATGCATTGTGGTGTGCCGCATGGCGAAACCGCGGGAATGGAAGAACCGGATTCTCTTCATCAACGCAATAAACGAAGTCATCCGCGAGCGGGCACAGAGTTTTCTCACCGATGAGCACATCGGACGTATCGCCGCTGCTTATCGGGATTTCAGGGATGAACCGGGATTTGCCCGCGTGGCGACCGTGGAGGAAATCCGCGCTAAAGACGGCAACCTGAGCATCCCTCTTTACGTTGCGAATGGATCATCGGGCGTGGAAGTGCGCGAAGCTTCGGCCTCTTGCGGCACCGACCGCCTTGCGGACGCGTTGAAGGACTGGCTGGAGAGTTCAAACAGAGTCCGGGAAGCATTGGGTGCCATTCTGGAGGGGCGGATGCCCGAATCATCCGATAATCATAAGACAAACTCTGTCAATCATCCGATGAGACTTTTGTCGCTCGATGGTCTCCAGACTAACCCTGACTGGGCAGAGCTGCCCATATTTGATCGGAAGGGGTGGAAACGATTACCGTTCGGTGCTTTCGCGGATAGCATCACCGAACGTGTAGAGCCAGCCAATGCGGCTGAAGAAATCTACGTGGGCCTTGATGATCTCGACTCGGGTAGCCTTCACATCAGACGCTGGGGCAAGGGTAGTGACGTTATCGGTACGAAGCTCCGTTTCCGCAAAGGCGACGTCATTTTCGGTCGTCGCCGTGCATACCAGAGAAAACTGGCCGTTGCGGAGACGGACGGCATTTGCTCGGCCCACGCAATGGTTGTCAGAGCAAAGCCGAATGTGGCACTGCCGGAGTTTTTACCATTCCTGATGATGAGCGATAGGTTTATGAACCGTGCTGTGGAAATCTCGGTTGGTTCGCTCTCACCCACGATCAACTGGACAACCATTAAACGGGAGGAGTTCGACCTTCCGCCCCTCGACCAGCAGCACCACATTGCCGAAATCCTCTGGGCGGTGGATAATATTAAATCAAAAACGACAGCCGCCCAAAGTGACATTGATTCCGTAATGGGCGCGGAACTTAACAGGTTTCTCTATTGCCAATCGAAGTGGCCTGTTGCTGAATGTCGCAACTTGCTCTTAGAAAGACCACGAAACGGCTTCTCCCCTCCAGCACACGAGAGAGGTATCGGACTCCCGACCTTAAGCATCAGCGCCATCCGTGGCGGCCTTGTAGTCCCCGAAGGCAGCCTGAAATATACCAACGTAGCACCGGAGAAGGTCGCGCAGTTCAGACTTCGTAGGGATGACATTCTTGTTGTGCGGGGCAACGGAAATCGACTCTTGTGCGGCCTGGCTGGCATTGTGGAGGATTTTCCTGAAGACTGCTTCTATCCAGACCTTTTGATTCGTCTTCGGTTTCGTCCCGACTCGCTGCTACCCGAGTTTGCTGTAATGCAGTGGAATGAGACGAAGACCCATTTACGTCTTCTCAAGAAAGCTAAGTCCACCAATGGTATTGCAAAAATTAACGGGCAGGATATTCAATTGCATCGGCTTGCTGTCCCACCCATAACGGAACAGAAACAATTCTTGGAGGATCTGAACACGAAGACGCGAGTTAGAGACTCTTTTGTTCGGTCTGCTGCTACAATTAGTACTGTCCAACGCCGGCTGGTCGACTCGCTGTCGGGGTAAATCATGGGCTGCGGATTTTGCTTCGCGTAAACGACTCGATGATGCGGGCAGGAGGAATAACATGAGTTAGCTGGCCTGCGCCGGACCGCCAGAAAGAAGGCCAAAGCTATTCACCACGGAGGTGATATGAATGGAGAGTAGTCAAATCCTTAAGTGCCGGGATGACAAAGACATAGTTGTTTTGGTGAAGGCTAACGCTGAGGAGGACAAAGGTGACTCTTTCAAATTAGCAGAGAAGATTGAATGTCCGTGGGCAAAGAAGGAAGACATATTTGGCCCGGAGAAACTCCGACCAAGGATTGAGCCCTGGTTGACGGCACTGTTCCAGTCCGAGCACCTCTCTTTGCTCGTAGGCTCTGGCCTTTCCTATGCCGCACATCGCATTGCTACGGGTAACGCTCTACCTGGAATGGACCCGGTAATATTCGGCAATTTTAATGCAGAAATTGACGCTGAGGCAAAGAAATCGGCGGAGGCCGCAGGTCGCAAGCATGGCAACATCGAGGATCAGATTCGCGTTGCAATCGAGTTGCTCCGTGGGCTCGAAATCATAGGGAAAAGCATCAAAGGTCTCGAAGAAAAAACGACGGGCCTAAAGGAGGAACTCAAAGGAGTTCTTAAGAATTTTGCGGAATGCATCCTGAGAGGTGAAAGAGGTCTGATCACAGCGGATGCTAAGGGCCGCGAAAAAGCCTTCAATTACTTGGTGAGCTTCTTAATGAGCTTTGCCAGCAGAACCGGAACACGGGACCGGCTTCAGGTTTTTACAACTAACTATGACCGTTACATCGAAGCGGGAGCTGAGGTGGCTGGGCTTTACCTGATAGACCGTTTCATCGGTTCACTTGCGCCTATCTTCCGATCATCGCGATTGGAAGTCGATATGCACTACAACCCGCCAGGAATGAGAGGCGAGCCGCGCTATGTCGAGGGCGTGGCCCGATTTACGAAGCTGCATGGCTCGCTGGACTGGGTAAATACTCAGAAAAGCATCAGGCGTGCAGGTGTACCTTTTGGAGCAGAGAGTATCGAGCCGTATCTGAAGGCGCCGGGCCTTGCGGGTGCCGAGGCTATGCAGATCATGATTTACCCAAACTCGGCCAAAGATCGCGAGACAGCAGCGTATCCATATGTTGAACTATTTCGGGACTTCGCCGCCGCTGTCTGCCGGCCCAACAGCACATTGATTTGTTTCGGCTATAGTTTTGGCGACGAGCATATCAATAGAGTCGTAGAAGATATGCTGACAATTCCCTCAGCTCATCTTGTGGTGATATCATACGATGACCCCTTGGGCAGGATCATGAGAAGCTACGAAAAAATGGGACGGCCAGCCCAAATTACGCTTATGATCGGAGATCATCTCGGTGATTTCCAGACTCTCGTGGACAACTATTTGCCGAAGCCGGCCATTGATCGAACCACCTTCCGGATGGCAGAGCTTCTGAAATCCCGATGGGCTGCCGGTCAAACAGGATCACCAGAGGAGGAGAAAAAGAGAGATATAGAAGCGGGAGAGGCAGGAGCATGAGCCAAACTCCGTTTGAACATGCTGAGAGCCTACGCATCGGCACAGTCGAGTTCGTCTCACCGGATGAGATCAAGGTGATACTCGATATTGAGGCGCCGGAGTCCGTCGCTCTCAATGCGGGCGGGCCGCGCCCGTTTCCACGGGTCAATAGCTATGTGCTAATGCCAGTGGATGACGGTTATCTCGTGGGGCAAATTGAATGGCTAACCGTGGAGCGCTCCGCGTTCCCAAAACGCCGTGGAATGCAGGACTTTGGGCTGGTGGACCTGCCCTATCCGCTACGAAAAATGAGCCTCAATCCTCTGGGAACGCTACGGAAGAAGCACTCGGAAAAGGAAAATTACGGTTTCATACGTGGGGCGGAAGCCCTTCCGTCGATCGGCGCGAGTGTCGTTTTGCCGACGGACGTGCAGTTGAGGTCTATTGTCGAGTCGGGAGAGCACAGACGAGTCAAAATTGGTACCAGCCCACTCGCTGGTAACGCTGAAGTGCGCATTGACCCGGATCGCCTGTTTGGACGGCACCTTGCCGTGCTCGGAAACACCGGGAGCGGGAAATCGTGTTCGGTCGCTGGCCTTATTCGCTGGTCTTTGGAAGCGGCAGGGGCAGAGAGCGCGGGGAGTCCAAACGCTCGTTTCATTATCTTGGACCCTAACGGGGAATACTCCCGTGCCTTTGCAGGTGTAGAATCATCGGTGAAGGCGCGTATCTTTAAAGTAAACCCGGGAAAGGGCGAGTTTTTACTACGAGTCCCTCTCTGGTTTTGGAATAGCGCTGAGTGGTCGTGTTTTACTCAGGCCAGCGTTCGCTCACAACGACCCTTACTCCAACAGGCCTTACGCTTCCGTCGGAATTCCAGTCCCCCTGGCCAAACAGAAACGTCAACGCATGATCTACTCGTTTACCTTCACGGCATAGAATCACAAATTCAGCAGGAAGTCGCGAGCAATGCGCCTTTCGCAACAGGCAGGGATGCCCGGTACTGGGGCTTTATCGAGCTGCTGAAAAGCATATCGGCGTCGCTCTGGTTTTTGATACAGAAGTCAGAGGCACTACGCGAAACTGTCATGCCCGTGGTACTATCCGTAGATGATCTAAAAGATATTAAGTGCAAGAACGAGAGGGGTTACAACAAGCCCTATGTTTATGAAGATATAGAGACATTTCTCTCTTTGATACGTGACACGATCAAGAAATTAGGTGGGGACGAGGCGCCTCGATTACCTGTCAGCGAGGATGTTCCAATACCGTTTTCAGGAGAGGACTTCCTGACGGATCTCAACTTTCTGGCTATGAACAGTGGCAATAGTCAGTGGTTTGAATTCTTCTTGGCTCGAGTACGGACGATGCTGAGTGATACCCGCATGGGTTCAATAGTTGACGACAAAAAGACAACGGCGTTGGCTGAATGGCTTTCTGCCTATGTCGGAGGCGTGGAAGCTGGCGAGGGCACTATCGTAGTGATTGACCTCTCTCTTGTTCCGAGCGAAGTTATCCACATCATTACTTCAGTGATTGCCAGGATGATATTTGAGGCTCTCCAGCGATATCGGAAGGTGAACATGGTTACACTTCCAACGGTTTTGGTCATGGAAGAAGCCCATACCTTCATTAAACGCTACAAGGAAGATACAGAGAACCAGGATGCGGCGTCTGTTTGCTGTCAGGTATTTGAACGAATCGCACGGGAAGGCCGGAAATATGGTCTCGGACTTGTTCTTTCTTCCCAGCGGCCTTCAGAACTCTCCCCAACAGTCCTGTCACAGTGCAACTCCTTCTTGCTGCATCGAATAAGCAACGACCGCGATCAGGAGTTGGTCCATCGTTTGGTTCCAGACAACCTCAAAGGATTGTTGCGAGAACTGCCTTCGCTGCCATCGCAGAATGCCATCCTGCTGGGTTGGGCCTCAGAGTTACCGGTACTTGTGAAAATGAATGACCTTCCTAAGTCTCAGCAACCGCACTCGAACGATCCGGATTTCTGGAACGTTTGGACAGGTGAAGATGCCGAGGGCAAGCGGGTCGAGAGGAAGGCAGATTGGGAACCTATTGTCGCTGATTGGCAGAACCCAATCAAACAACCCGATCAACCCGGGGAGGACATTTCATGACCTTCCCCAAACCCAACGCCATCGAACAGATGATCCTTGCCGCCACCCCGATGTCCGGCGGTGCGGAGGTCCTTACGTGAAGCTGAACGACCTGCAGGCCCAAATTGCCCTCGGCGAAGACAGCCGACGCCAGTTCAAGCGGGATGTCACCAACGTGGATTCGCTCGCCGCGGAGATGGCGGCCTTTGCGAATTCCGAGGGGGGCACGATCTTTCTGGGCGTGGCGGACGACGGTTCCCTGGGTGGTTTGAGCCGGGGCGACGTGAAACGACTTAACCAGTTGATCGGCAACGCGGCGTCGCAAAACGTGCGGAGCCCGCTCACGGTGCAGACAGAGAACATCGGCGTGGGCGGCGACCGTGTCGTCATCGTGCTCACCATTCCCAAGGGGCAAGACAAGCCCTATTTCGACCGAAATGGCGTGATCTGGCTCAAGAGCGGGGCTGATAAACGTCGGGTAAACTCCAAGGAAGAACTGCGCCGTCTATTTCAGAGCGTGGATCAGTTCCATGCCGATGAGCTACCGACCAAGGCGGGCATCGACAAACTGGACAAGCTGCGCTTTCGGGATTTCCTTCGCGATGCGTACAAACAGGATTTCCCTGACTCTCCCGACGAACTTACTCGTCTGCTACAGAATATGGATCTTGCCACTGAAAAAGGCATGCTTAATCTTGCCGGCGTCCTTCTTTTTGCCGAACGTCCGGAGTGGATCAAGCCACAGTTCATCATCAAAGCCATACGATATCCGGGCAACGAAATTCATTCCACTGAGTATCTGGATACGGAAGATTTTACCGGCCCGTTTCGTAAAGTCTTTGAAGACGCCCTCGCCTTTGTGATGCGCAATCTGCACAAGATTCAAGCGGGAAGAGGCGTCAACGCGCCAGGCATTCCAGAGATTCCTCCTTCCGTTTTTGAAGAGTTGTTAGTCAACGCCCTGATCCACCGTGACTATCTGGTCAGCGCCACGATTCGCCTTTTCATCTTTGACAACCGCATCGAGATCATCAGTCCCGGCCATCTGCCTGATAATCTGACGGTTGAAAGAATCCGGGCTGGTATCTCCAATATCCGCAACCCTATCCTGGTTTCCTATGTGGCCAAAGGCATTCTGCCTTATAAAGGGTTAGGTTCGGGGATCAAGCGCGCCTTGGAAGATTGGCCTGATATCAGCTTTACGGATGACCGTGAAGGTTGCCTGTTCACGGCCACGGTTCATCGGAAAGAAGCGAGGGGTTCGGTGAAATCAACCGGGATTGCAGACGAAGGTTCACTGAAGCATTCGGAGAAAAGTTCGGAGAAAAGTTCGGAGAAAATTATAGGTCTGTTGCAATCCAATGCTAAGTTAGCCGCTAGGGAAATTGGCAATATGCTGGGGATTTCTCCGAGGGCGGTAGAAAAACAAATTGCCAGACTGCGCGAGGAAGGCCGAGTCCGGCGCATCGGCCCGGACAAGGGTGGCCATTGGGAGGTGGTCAAGTGACGTTCACCGAATCGAACACCGTGGAACAAATGATCCTCGATGCGGTTGCGGGAGGTTCCAGGACAGGTCCGCCTCTGGTCCGCGAGAAATCGCCCGGCTACGGGGAGTCCCTCGGGAGCGAGCTGCGACCGGCTCGCTGGGATTACGTGCCTGCCGCCCAACTTCCTCGCCAGAACAATGACGTGATGGTGGAGGCCTGGGTGCGGGACGCCCTCATCAAGCTCAATCCGGAGATCGCCGTACAGCCTGACCGTGCGGACGAGGTTATTTACAACCTGCGGGCTATCCTCCTTTCCGTACAGGCAGACGGTTTGGTGCGGGCCAACGAGAACTTCATGTCGTGGCTGCGCGGTGAGAAGACCATGCCCTTCGGTCCGAACGGCGAGCACGTGACGATACGGCTTGTCGATTCTGTCCACCCGGCCAATAACCGGCTGACCGTCTGCAATCAGTGGATATACCAGGCAGGCGCAACAGAGAAACGCTTCGATCTGGTCTTTCTCGTGAACGGCCTGCCGGTTGTCATCGGTGAGGCAAAGACACCTACCCGCAGCGCGGTAACCTGGTTTGACGGCGCATACCAGGTGAATGAGATTTACGAAAAGCAGGCGCCGGCCATGTTTGTGCCGAACGTCTTCTCTTTCGCCACCGAGGGCAAGCACTTCCGCTATGGGTCGGTCCGCATGCCTATCGACATGTGGGGACCATGGCGTGATGAAGACAACCAGGAAGAGGGCGAGCTTACGCATGTTAAGGCGACCGTGGAGAGTATGCTCAATCCGTCGGTCGTACTTGACATCCTGCAAAACTTTACGCTCTTTGCCACCGACAAGAGGCACCGGAGAATCAAGATCATCTGCCGGTATCAGCAGTATTTCACGACAAACCAGATCGTTGAGAGGGTAGCAAAGGGCTATCCCAAGAAGGGCCTTATCTGGCATTTTCAAGGCAGCGGCAAATCGCTGCTGATGGTCTTTGCGGCCCAGAAGCTGCGGATGCATCCGAAACTCGGCAACCCGACAGTGATCATTGTCGTTGACCGCATCGACCTGGATACGCAGATCACCGCCACCTTCAATGCCGCTGACGTTCCGAATATGATAGCAGTCGCGGGCCGCGAAGAGCTTCAGACGCTCCTGTCCCAGGACGTGCGGAAGGTCCTGATCACCACTATTCATAAATTCGCGGACGCAGGAGGCAGGCTCAACGAGCGCTCGAACATTATCGTCATGGTCGACGAGGCGCATCGGACCCAGGAAGGCGACCTTGGCCGCAAGATGCGGGAGGCCCTTCCGAACGCCTTTCTCTTCGGGCTCACCGGCACGCCGATTAACCGGGCCGACCGGAACACGTACTGGGCCTTCGGAGCGGACGAGGACGAGAAGGGCTATATGAGCCGCTACTCATTCAAGGACTCGATCCGCGACAAGGCCACGCTGCCGCTCCACTTCGAAGCGCCGGAAGTGAGACTGAAGATAGACAAGGACGCCATCGACGAGGCGTATAAGCAGATTACGGGAAGCCTGAGCGAACAGGACCGCGACGACCTGGCCAAACGCGCCGCCAAGATGGCAGTGCTGGTAAAGAACCCGGAACGTGTCCGGGCCGTGGTGAGCCACATCGTCAACCATTTCAAAACGAAGGTGGAGCCGAACGGCTTCAAGGCGCAGGTCGTGGTCTTCGACCGTGAATGCTGCGTCCTTTATAAGGCGGCAATGGATGAGTTGATCGATCCCGACGCCAGCGCCGTCGTTATGACCGCGGCCGCAGGCGATCCTCCGAAATGGAAAGAGCACGTCCGCGACAAGGACGCCGAGGAGAAGCTGCTCGACCGGTTCCGCGACCCTGTGGACCCATTGCAATTCGTGATTGTCACCAGCAAGCTCCTGACCGGCTTCGACGCGCCTATCCTCCAGGTGATGTATCTCGACAAGCCCATGAAGGACCATAACCTGCTCCAGGCCATATGCCGGACGAACCGCACCTTCGGCCAGGAGAAGACCCACGGTCTGATCGTCGATTACATCGGCATTTTTGACGACGTGGCGCAGGCCCTCGATTTCGATGAGAAGGCCGTGCAACAGGTAGTATCGAACATAGAAGAACTGCGCAAGGCGCTCCCCATGCAAATGCAAAAATGCCTCGCCTTTTTCCCCGGAGTTGACCGAAGTGTGGCCGGCTACGAGGGCCTCATGGCTGCGCAACAGTGTCTACCCAATAACGAAATGCGGGACAAGTTTGCGGCGGAATACATCGTCATCGGGAATATCTGGGAGGCGCTCTCGCCCGATCCTGTACTCGGCCCCTACGAGAAGGACTACCGCTGGCTGACGCAGGTGTATGAATCGGTGAAACCACCGAGCGGCAACGGCAAGCTGCTCTGGCACGCCCTCGGTGCGAAGACTGTAGAGCTGATCAACGAGAATGTCCATGTAGAGTCCGTGCATGATGGCATCGATACGCTGGTGATGGATGCGCAGGTCCTGGAGGAAATTCTGAAAGATATCGAGCCCGACAAAAAGGCCCGCGAGATAGAGATTCAAATCGTGTCGCGTCTCCGGAAGCACCTCGGCAATCCGAAATTTACCGCTCTGGGCGAACGCCTTGAGAAGATCAAGGAACGCCACGAGCACGGCTTCCTCACGAGCCTGGAATTTCTCAAAGCTATTCTGGAGGTAGCGAAAGAGGTAGTGGAGGCCGAGCGGGAGATCGACTCGGAGGAAGAACGCGACGGCGCGAAGGAAGCTCTGACGGAACTGTTCAATGAGGTCAGGAGCAAGAATACCCATATTATAGTAGAGCGCATTGTCGCAGATATCGACGATATCGTGAAGAAGGTCCGCTTCCCGCAATGGCAGCAGACGAGCCAGGGCGAGCGGTTGGTCCAGAAGGAACTCCGGAAGGCGCTCCTGAAATACAAGCTGCATACTGATCAAGAACTTTTTGACAGGGCTTACGGGTACATACGACAGTATTACTAGATAGCAAATGGTGGGGGGTCAGCCATTGAGGGGCTGTTGGCCAAATCAAAATAAAGCAGCATATGAAACTTGACCAAGGCTGATCTTTAACACTTGCACAGGGCTTCACCCTCCTAACCCCTTGTAATTGTTAGAGGGCTCTTGGCCACAAGTAGAAATTAGCCAATAGTGTGGTGCCAATATATAGGCACATTTACCTTGACTTCTGTGGGGTATACCTGGTATATTATGGGTGTCATAAAGGAGACGCCCATGTTTGCCAGAGTAAAGAAGGCAGGTCCTTATCAGTACC
>JBEKHB010000087.1:0-13694 GCA_050012495.1 Syntrophorhabdales bacterium | reverse complement strand
TTCTTGCCGTACCTGAAGTGGGTGGTCACATCCCCCCCTCTCTGGGCCATGCCGTGGACCTCGCTTTTTTTCACGTCATAGCCCGCTTCCACAAACACGTGGGCAAGGATGTTGCTTGCGAGAATCGCGCCTTGGCCGCCGACGCCCGAGAGCAATATGTTGGTGACTTTGTTGTCCATCTTACGCACCTGCCTTTCCGGGAAGGATCGATTTGAATTTACAGACCTGCGCGCAGAGGCCGCAGCCGGGGCACAGGGTCCTGTTGATAGAGACTGTTCCTTTTCTCTTCTTGTTGTTTTTTGTGATGCCTTCGGCTGCGACCCAGCTGATGGCGGGACAGCCCAGCTCCAGGCAGGCCTTGCAGCCGAGGCACGTCCCGGCATCGATGGTGTAATAGGGATGGGGGAACTTCCTCTTCTCCCTCCTGTGGAGCATGCAGGGCCCGTTTTTGGTGATGATGACGGAAGCCTCGTCGGCTTCCATCTCCTCTTTTATCGTCTTCATGGTGTTCTTCACGTTGTAGGGATCGACCTTGCGGACGCGCCTGACGCCGAGGGCGCGGACGAGCTTCTCGTAGTCGACCATATTCGCGGGCTCGCCTCCCAGGGTATAGCCGGTGCCCGCGTGCTCCTGGAGACCCGTCATGCCGGTCGTCCTGTTGTCGAGGATGATGGAGGTCGCATAGCCTTTGTTGTAGACCGTATCCATGACAGGGGCAATGCCGCCGTGGAGGAAGGTCGAATCGCCGATGACCGCGCATATCTTGCCCAGGCCCTCTTTGCCCAGCGCCTTGCCCGCGCCGTAGGCCTGGCCTATGCTCGCGCCCATGCAGACGCAGGAGTGGAGCGCCTGGAGGGGCGGGGCGGAGGCCAGGGTATAGCAGCCTATGTCGCCGAAGACAAAGGCGCCCAATTTCTTGAGCGAGTAGAAGAGCGCCCTGTGGGAGCAGCCGGGACACATGTTCGGCGGTCTTCTGGGCAGGTCATCAGGGGCCACCCTGATTTTAGGGGCGTGGTACGACTTGCCGGAAAGCGCCTTCTCGACGATCTCCGGGGAGAGCTCGTACATAGTCGGGACGACGTCCTTCCCGTGGAATATCTTGTAGCCGAGGGCCTTGACCTCCGTCTCCAGGAAGGGGTCGAGCTCCTCGACTATGATGACCTTCTTCACCTGCTTGAAGAAGTCCGCAAGGAGCTTTTTCGGCAGAGGCCAGACCATGCCGAGCTTCAGGTACGAGTAGCCGGGGAAGACCTCTTTCGTGTACATGTAGGCGGCGCCGGCGGTGATGACGCCTACGCCTGAGTCGTTGATCTCCATGACGTTGCCGGAAAACCCATCCGCGTAGGCCTCGAGCTTCCTCATCCTCTCCTCGATGATCTTCCGTCTTACCCGCACGTTGGCCGGGACCATGACGTACTTGGGCGCGTCCTTCCGGTCGAGGCCGAGGGCTACCTTCGAAGCTTTGCGCTCTCCCAGCTCCACTATGGAGTCGGAGTGGGAGACCCTTGTCTCCCCCTTAAGAAGCACGGGCGTATCGAACTGCTCGCTTATGTCGAAGGCGATCTTCGTAAACTCCTTGCACTCGGCGGCGTCTGCGGGCTCGAGCATGGGGACCTTGGCGAAGCGCGCCCAGTTCCTGCTGTCCTGCTCGTTCTGGGAGCTGTGGACATTCGGGTCGTCCGCCACCACGATGACGAACCCGCCCTTGATGCCCGTGTAGGCCAGCGTCATGAACGGGTCCGACGCGACGTTCAGGCCCACGTGCTTCATACAGGCCATGGCCCTTGCGCCCGCCAGGGCAGCGCCGGAGGCGACCTCGACGGCGACCTTCTCATTCGGCGCCCACTGGGTGGTGACCTCCTTGTATGCGGCAAGCTCCTGGAGTATCTCGCTGCTCGGGGTGCCGGGGTAGGCGCATGCCACCGTCACGCCGGCCTCCCAGGCGCCTCTCGCAATTGCTTCGTTTCCCTGTAAGACTTTTTTCATTAGGTTGTTATCCTCCTGTTCCGCGTACTGTTTTCGCTCTCTCGCACCCCCGGGTTTGTATACAGAACATGGTGTGCGATTCGCGAGTACGATTTTTTTTTCCGGTTACCCGGATGACTTCATCCGGGTAATCATGTAGAGTCCTCTCACATCGAAAGATTCTTGTCCGTCAACCCACTGCCGCCCCCGGCTTTTGCTTCGCAGAGGACCGCGCGCTCGTGCGCGCGGGGAAGAGCTTGTTGATGAGGTTCTGAGAAGGAGGTTTGGAGATGAGGCTGCCGCCGAAATAGAGCACGCCGCAGCCGCCGATGAGTATCCACTCCATAGTGCCCATGCCCAGCAAAGCCGGCTTCCTTCCGAGCACTGCCCATCCGCCCCACAGGGTTGCCGCGGTGCCGTAGATCACCGTCAGGGTTGCCCCGAACTTAGTTGCCCGCTTCCAGTAGTAGGAAATCACGGTAACGAAGAAAAAGACCGCGCCGAGACCCATGGCGGCGAGCCCCATAAAGACGGCGAGGAGCGCGGGCGGCCGCCGAAGGGTGAAGTAGAAAGGCAGGAAAAGGAAGAGAGCGATCAGGAAGTAGCCGAGGTAGAACATGGATTTATCCGACGTTTTCGGCCACCAGAGCTTTATGATGTCCCTTGTCACGTTTGCGCTCATGATGAAGACCATGGCGGAGAGGGTACCCAGGGCCGCGCCGACAACACCGGTCAGGTAGACCGACAGCAGCGGCACGCCGCCTATCGCCCAGGTGAGCATAGGGGCCGCGAGGTCGGCGCCCCATTGCTTGTTGGCGAGGAGGTTCGTGCCGAAGATCATGCGCGCCACGAGCCCGTTACTCGAGCAGTCGAGCATCACGGGAATGCCGGCCGTGAGCCAGACCACAAAACAGAGCAGGACGAACTCGTTCCTGCTCAGTTTCTTCATGCCCAGGAACCTGCTCACATTGTGAGGAAAACCGACGGACATGGTGAAGAAGATGACCGGTGTGGCGAGAATACCCACAAGGCTCGAGAAGAGCTGGGTCATGCCGATCTTGGGAAGCGTCGGGTCCATAAGGGCCATAAGGTTCGGTTTCTGCGCCATGAGGGCGGTCGATATGCTGTTGAAGCCGCCCGCGTAAATAAGCGCCCAGACACCGATGACGGCGCCGACGAGCCCCAGAAAGGCGCCTTTCACGGCGATGAACCACTGGGTCCCCATGTAGCCGCCGAGGACCAGGAAAAGCCAGGCAATAACGACCGCGATCAGAAGGCACCAGATAGAGGGGAGACCTGTCACCGCGTACCAGACCGTGCCGGCCGCTTTGAGCTGGCCCACCGAGTACATGAAGAGGAAAAAGAGCATGCAGACGGCTATCAATGTCTGAAGGCCCTTTGACTCGAAGCGCCGCCCGATCGTTTCGGTAATCGTCGCGGCGCCGAGCTTTTGGGCAAAATCTCTTGTTTTTGTCGCCGCCAGCCAGACGGTGGGGATGATCCCGACGAGGGTCCAGATGCCCGCGAACCACATACCCGAGAAGCCTACGGTGTAGACGACCGCCGTGCTCCCCATGAAGGCCCAGCCCGAGATGTAGGAGCCGGTGAGGGCGAGTCCGGTGACCCAGGGACCGATGTCCCTTTTACCGACCAGGTATTCATCGAAGGATTTCCACTGCTTTTTCGCCAGAGCGCCCAGCAGTACCGCCACTGCCAGGAGACAAGCGATTCCTATGGTTGCGCCGATTACCATGCTTGCCGTTGGAGTTGGAATAGCGAGGAATTTCGGATTCATTTTTCCCACCTCCTCGCAATAAGCCACGTTCCGATAATAGTCATCAGGAAGGTGCCCAGAAGTAACAATCCCCAAACTGTCCAGGCTACGGAAGGATCAACAGCTGTCGGCTGCATGCAAACCTCCTTAAATTTGTAACAGATTTTGGTGCGGGAATTTATGGCCGGCTTCCCCCATCACCTCCTTTTAGAGAGCATACATGTGAACGAAAAAAAAAGAAATGCGGATGAAGCAAAGTGACGATACAAGCTGATGGCGGGCTCCCCTATCCCCTATGACTGTATACATAGAACAATAAAGAATGATATCAGGCAATGTCAAGAAAAATTTTTTAGGGGGAGTTTTTCGCAAGGCAGGCGTTGGTTTTAAACGCGTGTCAGAATTTGCGCCTCGTGCCTTTTCGGCGTGCGCGAAAGGGGGAGGGGAGGGGGTGAGGGGAGGGGGCTGCCGAGCCCCCGGCCTTCACGCTCATGCGAAAAGGCAGCGTGCGATAGCGTTTCTGCATGAGATCGTATCTCAGGTTGTGAGTATCCGCAAAGTGGCGAAGCCACATGTCGCTCGTTGACAAGTCGCTGCGGCAGAAGCACACTGAAGAGGAGTGCCGGGTGGCGAGTTTAAGAGAATGGGTTTCCTTTCCACTCTGCAGTTCCGCACCCGGCACTACGCACTGTGAGGGAGTGAGGAGCGCTCGATGATGCTCGATCTGATCGGTCCTTTTATTTTCGGCCTTGCAGGCAGCGGACATTGCCTCGGCATGTGCGGTCCCCTTGTCCTGGCTTACTCACTCCACCTCCGGCCGACGGCATCTTTGGGCTCCGCGGCCATATGGCCCGCAAGCGCTAATCACCACGCGGCCTTTCACGCCGGTCGCCTCTTCACCTATGGTCTGCTCGGCGTGGTACCTTTGCGCGTTCGCGGGCTTCGGGTGGCGACAGGACCATTTGCGCTCAAGTTTTTCCGCCGCCTCTTCTCGTCGAAGCGTCTTGCCGCGAAACTCTCGTTGGGACTAGCCGCCGGATGCCTTCCCTGCATGTTCTCACTGGCCATGATTGTCAAGGCAGCGACGACCGGCCGCCCGTTTATCGGGTTTCTCACCATGCTGTCTTTTGGCCTCGGCACCTTGCCTGTCCTTATTCTTTACGGGGCTATCGGCGTCGCTCTTCTCTTTCAGGGCGCGCATCTTAAGTGAGCGCATGGCAGGGGGCACGGTGATTGTTATGGGGCTCATCCTGATTTGCAAGGGCTTGAAAGCACGCGGCCGGGTCTGACGCACACCTACAGTGCGGAAATGCCGGCGGCTCTAACCCGGCGGCTCAAAATCCATCTTTATGGAGAGGAATTTCAGCAGGTCCCACGGGGAACATCTCGTAATGGCGCCGGAAAAGGAAAGGAGACGTGAGGTCGTCCCCACGGGGTCATGTGATATTTTTCTCCATCAGGCAGTAAGAGGAAGGGGACGAGGCACGCGAAGACGACGTGTGGAGGGCGACGCACGTCCCCTTCGCAATCAGAAATATCGCCTGGAGTGGCATCTGGCAATGGAAGTCATCAAAAAGTGACGTCTTGCGCTGTTACAATCAGCCTGTGAAATAATACACTATAGGATATATTTTCGTTCATAATGTGAGAGACTTATTGCGCCCGTCACTATTTGTGTTATTCTGTCATGTCGGTCACTTGTTGTTGACATTGAGTTTCTGACCACAATAATTGTCTTGACATAAAATGTACTATCTATTAAAAAATAATGGAGGCAAATTACAATAACGTTGATGGAGAGGAGAGTCGATGCCGGAAGCGCTGAAAGTCATCTTCAACAGGCATGAGCGCGGCCGTGATGCGCTCATACCGATCTTACAGGACGTGCAGAAGGAATTGGGCTATATCTCGCCGGAATCGGTGGCAGCCATTTCCCGGTACCTCAGGATCTCGGAGAACGAGATTTTCGGGGTCTCCTCCTTTTACGCGCAGTTCAGGTTCAGCGCGCCGGGTCGCCATTCGGTAAAGGTATGCCTGGGAACGGCCTGCCACGTGAGGGGAGGCAGCACACTGCTCGATTGCATCGAGAACGGGCTCGGCATTGCATGCGGCGGGACAACCCCGGATCGGCGCTACGACCTGGATCGCGTCGCCTGCCTTGGCTGCTGCGCGCTTTCCCCGGTCGTACAGGTTGACGGCAAAATCTTCAGCAAGATCACGGTGAACAAATTAACGGAGCTGCTCAAGTACTATGAATAGGCTCGGGAAAAGAATCGAATCGGCGAAGCAGAAATGGAAAGCGCTGCAGGGCAGCGAGAGTCCGGTCATCTATGTGGGAGCCGCGTCATGCGGAAAAGCCGCGGGAGCGGTTCAGCTCATCGCACAGACCGAGCGTTTCCTGAAGGAAAACAAGGTTTCGGCGGAGATTGTCCAGGTGGGCTGTATAGGTCCGTGCTACCTGGAGCCCCTCGTCGATGTTCAGATGCCGGGTGAGCCGCGCGTCAGCTTCAATAATGTCACGCCGAAATCACTCACTCCTATCCTCCAGTCCGCACTGGTGGAGGGCCAGTTGCTGACAAGAGGCGCCATAGGTCAATTCGGGCGGAATTCCTATAAAGGTATTCCGGGCTTTTTCGAGCTGCCCATGCTGAAGCCGCAGGTGCGGGTAGTCCTTCGGAACTGCGGCTTGATCGACCCCGATCAGATCGATCACTACCTTGCCGTTGACGGCTACCTCGGGTTGATGAATGCGCTCCAGGCGACACCGGAGGAGGTGATCGGCACGGTGAGGCAGTCAGGCTTGCGCGGGCGCGGGGGAGCGGGTTTCCCGACCTTTAAGAAGTGGACGTTTTGCAGAGGTGCGCCGGGCGAGCAAAAGTATCTGATCTGCAATGCCGACGAGGGTGACCCGGGCGCATTCATGAACAGATCCCTTATCGAATCGGATCCCCACGCGGTGCTCGAAGGTATGCTGATCGCGGGCTATGCCATAGGTGCGAGCAAGGGCATCATTTATATCCGCGCGGAATATCCCCTCGCCATAGAGCGGCTGAATAACGCCCTCCGGCAGATGCGTGAATACGCGCTCCTCGGCGAAGGCATACTGGGTTCCGGCTTCAGCTTCGATATCAAGATTAAAGAAGGCGCGGGCGCCTTCGTGTGCGGCGAGGAGACCGCCCTTATCGGATCTATTGAAGGCAAACGCGGGATGCCGCGCTCCCGCCCGCCTTTTCCCGCCATTTCCGGCCTCTTCGGCTGCCCTACCGTCATCAACAACGTCGAGACCCTCGGCACATTGCCCAATATTTTCAGAAACGGCGCCGAATGGTACACGCGGTTCGGTAAAGAGGGAAACAGGGGGACAAAGACATTTTCCCTGGTCGGAAAGATTCGTCGGCCCGGCCTTATCGAGGTCCAGCTTGGGACCACCTTACGGGAAATCGTCTACAATATCGGAGGAGGGCTGCAAAAACCGTTCAAGGCCATCCAGACAGGCGGCCCTTCAGGGGGCTGCCTTTCCGAGGAGTTCCTCGATCTTGCGGTCGACTACGAATCTCTTGCCGCCGCAGGCTCCATCATGGGCTCGGGCGGCCTCATAGTCATGGACGAGGACACCTGTATCGTCGACCTTGCCAGGTATTTTCTCGATTTTACCCAAAAGGAGTCGTGCGGCAAATGCACCCCCTGCCGGGTAGGGACGAGGCACATGGTCGAGGTGCTGGAGAAAATCAGCCACGGGGAGGGGAGCGCGGAGGATCTGCTCGTTTTGAGAACCCTTGGCGATACCATACGGAAAGGGTCGCTCTGCGGCCTGGGCCAGACGGCGCCCAACCCGGTGCTGACCACCCTTCGCTACTTCAGGAACGAGTACCTGGAGCACATTAAGGACCGGCGGTGCCGGGCAGTTGTCTGCAAAGACTTCATCGAATACCGGGTTATCCAGGAAAAGTGTACGGGTTGTCAGTCCTGCGTCAGGGCCTGCCCGACGGGGGCAATATCGGGGCCGAGGGCAGAACCGCACAACCTCGACGCGTCGAAGTGCATAAAATGCAGGTCCTGTTATGAAGTATGCCGCTTCGAGGCCATTGCCGGCGATGCTATCGTGATTCGCACCGCGGAGAAAAAGTCATGACGAGGGAAAAGGCATTTACCATCACCATCGACAACCAGCACGTGGACGTGAAGCAGGGGCTCACTATACTCGAGGCTGCCAGGCGGCACAATATCTATATTCCGTCCCTTTGCGCCCTCGACCGCCTGCCTTCCTACGGTGCGTGCCGCATGTGCATCGTTGAAGTCGACGGGCTGCGCGGTTTCCCCACTGCCTGCACCACCCCTGTGGAGGAGGGGATGGTCGTCAGAACGGAGTCGGCGGAGATCAGGGCGCTGAGACAGGAGATACTCAGGCTTGTGCTCAGCGAGCATCCGGCCAGTTGCCTCTTTTGCGGCGAGCAGGAAGAGTGCAAGCGGTTTCAGGGCACCATCAGAAAAGTGGGGATGACGACCGGTTGCAGGTACTGTCCCAATGACGACCAGTGTGAGCTTCAGCAGATAACGGAAAAAGTGGGTCTTACCGACATTTCCTACCCGATCCGCTACCGCAACTTCTCCGTGGAAAAGGATGACCCCTTCTACGACCGTGATTACAATCTCTGCGTGCTGTGCGGCCGCTGCGTCCGTATATGCAACACCGTCCGCATGAACGGCACCCTCAGTTTCAAGCAGCGCGGCAAACTGACGACCATCGGTCCTGCCTTCGATCGTTCCCATGTCGAGGGTGGATGCGAGTTCTGCGGCGCCTGTCTGAGCGTGTGCCCTACGGGGACCCTCAGCGCCAAAACGAGCAAGTGGTACGGGAAACCCGAAGGGGAGACAGGAACTACCTGCCCCTACTGCTCGATAGGTTGCCGCCTTATGGTGCAGGTGTTGCACGACCAGGTGATCGACGTGCTGCCTGATTATGCGTCCCCCCTGGACAACGGCCTCCTCTGCGTGAAGGGCCGCTTCGGGGTTCCGGAGCTCGTGAACAGCGCGCAACGCTTTACGGAACCCCGCATGCTCACCCCTATGGGGTATGAAGTCGTTTCGTGGGAGCGGGCGATGGATGCGGCCCGGGAAAAACTCTCCGACACGCCTCCGGAGGCATTTCTCATGCTCCTTTCTCCCCAGTTGTCCAACGAAGACCTCTTTGTCGCCCAGCAGTTCAGCCGCCTGGTAATGGGCGCTGAAAACATGGCATCGGCGCTGGCCTTGGGGCTGGGAAGCAGCCTGCCCTCATTCCTGGAACTCGCATGCAGCTCCGATGGCCTCGATGCAATCGACAAGGCGGAGGCCATCCTCACCCTTGGCTTTGATTCCAGATACGGTTACTCCCCCATCGGCGTCCGGGTGAAAAAGGCTGTTGAAAAGGGTGCGAGGCTTTTTACCGTAAGCGATACGGATACCAATCTCGACATGCTTGCCGATGCGGTGTTTAAGGTCGAATCGTCTCAATGGGCCGATCTCCTGGCTATGCTGCTGTCAAGGGAGAGCAAGGGACTTTCCGCCCTCTTTACGCACTTCCGGGATGAGGCTGACGGGGCTCGGGCGGCGCTCGCCGGCTCTTCCTACAAGGTGATGATCGCAGGGCCCGAGGCGCTCCTGGCGCCTCAAAAGTCCGAGATTTTGGGAGTCCTGGGAGAGATAAGGCATTCCCACGGCTGGCGGATTGTGGCGGCTCATCCTTTCACGAACCTGTCGGGGATGGTCGCAATGGGGGCCCTGCCGGGGATAAAACCGGGCGAGGCAGTACGCAAAAACGGCCCGGAAACCCATGGCGCGAGCCCGGCTGTGAGCATAAAGCCGTTGGATATCCAACGGCACTGGAGAGTGGTTTACATAATCGGGGAGGCATGTCCCGACTGGCTGCCTCCGCACGATTTTCTCATTTACCAGAACGCCCTTCCGGCCCTGTCCACCTTCCAGCCGGACCTTATTCTTCCGTCGGCCCTTTTTACGGAATCGGCAGGGACCATGTTCAACGTGGAGGGAAGGCTCATGGTCGTGGCGAAGGCGGTCGAGCCGCCCGGCGGCGCGAAGCCGGATTGGTGGATAATGAGCAGGATTGCGGAAGCCTTGGGCAGGTGCAAAATGGGTTACGGCGCGGTTTCAGCCGTGCAGAGCGAGATCAGGAAGCATTTCAAGTCGTTCCCGGAGATGAAGAAGAGGATTGCCTTTACGGCCTTTGCCTGGGATGAGGGCCATGAGCCGAAAGTCTCCCGGCCGGCCGGGCACGTGGAAGAGGCGAATGAGGAACACCCGTTCCTCCTCCACTGCAAGCCGGAACCGGACGCCTACAGGGGTTTGCCGCTCGCGGAAGCCGTGCCGGGCATGAAACGGATCCAACCCGTCCGGCTAAGGAGAAATAATGAATAAGGTAATCGAGCGAAGGATGATCGTACCGAACCTTCACCTGCTTACCCTCGAGGCGCCCGACGTGGCCCGGAAGGTGAGGCCGGGACAATTCGTGATTGTGAGGCCCCACGACGAAGGGGAGAGGATCCCTCTGTCCGTTGCCGATTGGGACGCCGGGAAGGGGACGGTCTCCACCGTATTCATGGAGGTGGGTGCATCCACGAGCAAGCTGGCCCTGCTGGAACCCGGGGAGGCTATTCCTACCTGCGTGGGTCCCCTTGGCAATCCAACGGAGATCGCCAACTTCGGCACTGTTCTCTGCATCGGGGGCTGCTATGGGATCGGCAGCATCTATCCGGTCTGCAGGGAACTGAAAAAGGCGGGCAATCGGGTGTTGACCGTCATGGAGGCGAGAAGCTCCTATCTTTTGTACTGGCAGAAGGAGCTTGCCGCAGCCTCGTCCCGGCTATTCACCGTGACGAGGGATGGAAGCCTTGGGGCCAAGGGGCATGTGGGCAGGATCATCGATTTTATCAAGGAGCAGCCAAAGATTCCCGACAGGGTCATCGTGAACGGGTGCACCTTTTTGATGGCCAGGGTGTCGGAGATAATGGGGACCCTCGGGATACCGACCCTCGTCAACCTCAACCCCATTATGATCGACGGTACGGGTATGTGCGGCGTGTGCCGCGTGACGGTGGCCGGACATACGCGCTTTGCCTGCGTTGACGGTCCTGAGTTCAGCGGCCATGACGTCGATTGGAAAGAGTTCCTGGCGCGGAGAAAGGCTTATATGGAAGAAGAGGTCCTTTTTACGAGGAGGAGCGCACCTGTCGGAGCAATTCATCGAGAGGGGAAGTGCCAGTCATGAACACTGAGGAGCCGGGCAAAGAGGAACGGACGAAGAAGCTGGACCTGAACCGTCACGAGATGCCGAAGCAGCCGCCGGAAGTCAGGCGCCGGAACTTCAGCGAGGTGGCCCTCGGTTATACGCCCGATCTTGCGGTGAGCGAGGCGAAAAGGTGCATGCAATGCAAGAAGCCGAAATGCGTGAGCGGGTGCCCGGTCGAGATAGACATTCCCGGCTTCATCTCCTTTGTCAATAAGGGGGATTTTGCGGGCGGCATCAAGAAGCTCAAGGAAAAGAACTGCCTGCCCGCGGTGAGCGGCCGCGTCTGTCCCCAGGAAATACAGTGTGAGTCCCAGTGTATCCTGAAGAATAAGAAGGCTGAAATAGCCGTCGGCAGGATCGAGCGTTTCCTCGCCGATTGGGAAGCTGCCCAGGGGGAGGTCGAGATGCCGTCCCGGGCAAAACCGACCGGCAAGAGGGTGGCCGTCGTCGGCTCCGGTCCCGCAGGCATTACGGTCGCCGGCGACCTGGTCCTCCTCGGTCATGAAGTAACAGTCTTTGAGGCCCTCCACAAGGCGGGCGGTGTGCTCACGTACGGCATTCCTGAATTCCGCCTTCCCAAGAGTGTGGTGGCGCGGGAAGTAGACTATGTGAGGAGGCTGGGCGTGGATGTCGTGACCGATTTCGTGGTCGGCAAGACACGGTCCGTCGACGAGCTGCTCGAAACATATGATGCCATATTTGTCGGCACCGGGGCAGGGCTCCCCTGGTTCATGAACATACCGGGAGAGAACATGAACGGGGTTTATTCTGCCAATGAATACCTTACCCGAATGAATCTGATGTCCGGGTATCTTTTCCCTGCTTCCGCCACACCGGTGAAAAAACATGCCAGGGTTGCCGTGGTGGGCGGGGGCAACGTAGCCATGGATTCGGCAAGGACCGCCCTCCGGATGGGCGCCGAAGAGGTATACATCGTGTACCGGAGGTCCCATGCGGAACTGCCGGCACGATTGGAAGAGAGTGAGAACGCGGAGGAAGAAGGCGTGATCTTCAAGACCCTCACCTTGCCCGTGCGTTATATGGGTGACGAGAACGGCTGGGTGAGGGAAATGGAATGCCTGCGCATGGAATTGGGCGAGCCTGATGCCTCGGGAAGAAGGGCGCCGGTGGAGGTAAAGGATTCAAACTTCCGCACGCCCGTGGATGCGGTGGTGTGCGCTATCGGGAATAGTCCCAACCCGTTAATCCCTTCAACCACGTCGGGACTTCAGGTGACCAGGCGGGGGACGCTCGTGGCCGACGCCGGGACGGGAAAGACCACCCGGGATCGTATATGGGCGGGGGGTGATATAGTCACAGGGGCCGCAACTGTTATTCTCGCAATGGGAGCGGGCAGGAAAGCGGCACGCTCGATCCACGCTTTTCTCTCCTAGGGGTCCTGGGGGGTTGCCTTGACCTGCGAGTCTTGACCCCGGGGCCAACGTAAAATCGGCGACCGGAAAGTGCGGGAATGAATATTTGAGAGACAGCATACCATGCAGAGATATCTATCCGGCTTGCCTTATGGGACCTCAAAATATGACCTTGAAGAGAAAGGAGCCTAATGAACAAGAATACTATTAAAATCAGACTCATGAAGGTTGACGATTTTAACGCTGTGGTTCGGGTTGATGAGAAAATAGTCAAGGCTTCCCGGGCGGAGTACTATAGACTGAAGTTTGAAACGTTTGTGCAATCTCCGGATTATTTGCCCACGTCGCTTGTGGCAGAGGAAGAAGATGGAACGGTGGTAGGGTTTGTGATGGGGGAACTCTATATAGGAGAATATGGCATTTCCCGGGAAAAAGCGACCCTGGATACCATCGTCGTTGATCAGGATTGCCAGCATAAGGGTATCGGTGAGCAGTTGATTAATGAATTTATGGATCATTTGAGAACACTCGGCGTCCAAAAAGTAAACACCCTGGTCGACGGGAATGATTCCACACTGATGCATTTCTTTAGCGCGAACCAATTTAGCCCCTCCAAAACCATCAACCTGGAACGAAGCCTTTGATGGGGGGACGCGGGGACATCCTTCAGTAATTCAGTAATAACCAGTGGTTATATCACATCAAATTCTTCCTGAGGAGAAAGGGTGAAAACCTGTCGTTTTCTGTCCATCCTTCCTCTTTCAGGTCCGTTATTATGTGCCGGAAGACAGCTTCCCCTGCCTCCGGGCCATATAGCTCCGTCGTATGCCGGACTCCTTCCCCGTGATGCTTCTTCTATTTCCGCACCCGGAACGTTTTTCTTGACAGTGGCGGGCAGACGCAACATTATTCAGGGGCTGTTTTGAGGCTGCGGTCCTCAGCCCTTGGGGGAAGCGGTAAACGGCCGGTCTCGGCGATAATCGGTAAGAGGCGGGTGAGGGCGCCCGGGTGCCCACCCGACCGGTAGGGAGGGAAGGGTGCACAAACAAGCACAAAAACGGACCTTTTTGCCATTTTTTACTGCTTTTTACCCTTTTTTCCCCTCTTTTGCGTCCATTTGTCACTAACCGCCTCAGCACCCCTCTTTTGGATTCCCTTCTCTTGCAAGCCTTTCCGAAGGGGTGTGCACGAAAGTACGTAGGGTCGAGGATTGGCGCGCCGGTTTAGGTTGAGGTTTGTTTTCCCGGTTTGCTCGCCCTTTCGTCCCGCGAGTGTCACACGATCTCAACCATGCCAC
>JBEKHB010000086.1:0-14097 GCA_050012495.1 Syntrophorhabdales bacterium | reverse complement strand
TTGCCGTAAAGCATCGCATATCGATCTTCGTTCTTCAGCAGGATTGGAAGAACTTCGAGTCTAAACAGGCGAGCCCATGAAGACTCAAGACGGCCGCGCAAAGAGGGAGACAATTGAGTTTCTACGCCGAAGAGCTTTTGTTGGGGAGATGTTCGTTTATACATACAATAATCTACCATTGTATCCCATTTAATGCAATAGTTATTTCGGGAGTTACTTCTCAGGAATCACATTTCAAGAGCGTCCCTGTGGGTGCCCAAGTCTCTTTCGGGGGGAGGACAATCCCGGCCATGCAGGTACAGAGGACGCGCGGTATTGAATAGTTGACAGACGTGCCCCTCCCCGCACAGAGCACCTGTTCCGGTTTTCTCGAAAAACGAGACGACCCACGAGCAGCCGCGGATGCCCGGGAACCAGGGACCTGTCGGGCGGTTTCTTCCTGAAATCCTAGATTTTCCTCGCATGCCACGAGACTAAGGTCGATACCCGTGAATACTGTCTTTCTGCTGGAAAATAGTTGTTGCAATCTTGCGGCATTTTTCTAATAATGAAGGACAAGGGATAGCAGCGGAAAGGCCGACAGGGCGGGGATGATAATGTACAGAATGAAGCGATGTCCCGACCGTCCTCAAACTACGGACAGATCAGAGAACTGAGCCATGATATCAGCTATTATTTTTGACTTCGACGGAACCCTCGCCAAATTGACGCTCGATAAACAGCAGGCAAAAGACAACATCATAAAGATCGCGCAGAAGTACATCGATCCCAACGTGGCCAGACAAATGGAGCAAGTTTACGTGGTGGAGACAGTCTATGCAATAGAAAAGCATTGTGGATCTTCTGCCGAGAGATTCCGGCAGGAAGCCTTTCAGGCATTGTCGGAGCTGGAACTTGCAGGCTCGAAAGGCAAGGGCGTGTTTCCTTACACAAGGGGGGTTCTCACGGAGTTGCGTCATCGGGGCATGAAACTTGGGATTCTTTCACGGAGTTGTCGAGCAGCCTTGAGGCTCACCTTTCCAGACGTTGATGACTATGTGGATGCGGTAGTAACACGTGATGGAGAGAGATATGTAAAGCCCCACCCCGCTCACATGAAACATGTTCTCGCGTTACTTGATGTGTGCGCCTCCGACGCAGCATACGTGGGCGATGAGGCGAGCGACATACAAACTGGAAAAGTGACTGATATGAGAACTATCGGCGTATTGACCGGAAGCGAGACCAGAGAAAACCTTGACGCAGCGAAGGCTGACTATGTCATAGCGGACGTCAGGGAAATCTGTGCCCTCCTTTGAGTGCTCAATCTTCGCCCAAATGGGGAGGGGCGACAAGGCGCTCTTTGTAGGTGAAGTGAGCAAGGTCGTTTCCGCGGCCGGCCGGTCACCATTACAGCCTTATGGAGATCGTCTTCGACACCCCCGCATCCTCCATGGTAACGCCGTAAATCGTGTTGGAGGATTCCATAGTGAGCCTGTTATGAGTGATGAGGATGACCTGCGTTTTTCTGCTGATCGTTTTCACGATTTCAAGGAGTGAGACGAGGTTGGCGTCGTCAAGGGGTGCATCTATTTCGTCCATCAACGTGAAGGGAGATGCCTTTGTGTTCATGAGAGAAAGAAGAAAAGAGAGCGATATGAGGGCTTTTTCACCTCCCGAAAGCAGCTCCATGCGTATCACCTTTTTTCCCGGCGGCTGCACGTGGAGGTCTATGCCGTTTGTCTCGGAATTGAGCATCAGCATGCCCTGCCCCCCCTTGAAAAGCGTGTGGGTGAAAGCTCTGAACGATTCATTCACCCGTTCAAAGGTTTCGAGGAACAGCTCCCGCGAGACGGAATCTATCTTGGTGATGGTTTTTTTGAGGGATTCCATTGCCTGGGTGAGATCAGCCTGCTGTTTTTCAAGGAACTCGTGCCTTTCTTTCAGCTCAGCGCACTCCTTTTCGGCCCTGAAATTTACGTCGCCTATGGCCGCAAGCTCTTCGAGGATACTTTCCCGCTCGGTCTCATCCTTGATAACCGGCGCCGGCGCCTCCTCCAGCGTTTCCACGCCGTACTCCTCGCGTAGCTTTTTCCCTATGGCCTCCCTCTTTTCCTGGAGCACGAGCCTCTCCCGCTCGACACTTTCCTTCCTCGCCCTGATTTTATCGTTCTCCTCGGTGAGGGTCTGGAGTTCTTCCTGAAGCGCTGCCCTTTCCGCATGCGCGTCTCCGAGCTGCCTCTTCATTTCTTCATAGCGAGCGACTCTCCTCTCGCACTCTTCCTGGAGTATTCCATGGCTCTTTTCCAGTTCTTGCGCCTTGCCCGACGCATTTTGGAACTCCTCATCCACCTCTGCCGCCCTGTGCTGCTTTGCGTGCTTCTCCTCGCCGAGGGCTTCGACCGCCGCGTTCTTTCGGGTGTTCTCCTCCTCGTTTTTTTTGAGCTGGTTTCCCACCCTTTCAATGGCGATGGATGTCTGGTGGAATGCCGCGTCAGTGCGGCTGTAACTCTCCTTCGCCTGTTCAAGCCCTTTTTTCAGGTCGGCCAGGACGCTCTCAATCGTGCCTTTCTCGTCCTCCCATCTTTTCTTTTCCCTTGCTTCGTCAACCGAAACCGAGGCATCGTCCTCCCCGGCCGGCGCCTCGAACCCGGACGTCTTTTCTCTGAGTCTTTCCTGCATCGACCTGATCTCCGCCTCGTTCTGAATGATCTCCCGCTCCGCAGCGATCAGGCCGTGTGCTTTTGCGCTCTTTTTTTCCCTCGCAGCCTGCAGGCTCTTTTCGAGCGCTTGTTGGGCGAGGAGCAGCTCGCCCAGCTTCGATGCCTTTATCTTCAGTTGGTCCTCGATCTCGGCGAGCTCCGATTCGAGCTTCATCTTTTCCCGGAATTCCCTGATCGACAATGCGCCTCTGTCCTGTCTCTTGCGGATAAAGCCCCTTGAATCGACGAGGATATTGCCTGACAGGAACAGACCTTCCTCGCCGCCATGTATCCTTTGGAATGCCTCGGGCAGGTTTTCTACAGGGGTGAGCTTCACCTCCGCCTCTTCTCCGTGGAGTTCGAACATGCCTTTTTTTGAAAAGAAGACAAAGTTGCCGCCATATTCCCTGGCGATGATGGAGAGGTTGTACGGGTCTTGCTCTGTCAGCACATGGTACTCCATTTCCCTCGGGAAAAAGTTCTCCATGACGTGTTCGGTTTCCTTGGACGATTTGAGCATCGTAATCAGTTGCTTATAGGGGTTCGGCGGCGTCTTGCGACCCTCGCCGTAGCTCTTCATCTGCCGGACGATCTCCTCTTTCCCTTTTTTTACGCCCTTCAATCCCTCTGTGGCGCTCCGTAGCTGTCCGATTTCCCTCGAAACTCTCTCGCAGCGCTCGGTGAGGTCTTTTTCTTCCGCCTCCATGCGGGCGGATTCGTCGAGCTCCTGTTCCCTGCGCAGCCGTAAAGATGATACTTTTTCTTCGAGGAAGCGGAGTTTCTCTGAAAGCACCTTTTCTTCCTCGAGCCTTCTCTCCTGTCGGATCCGGCGCTCTTTCCGCATCCTTTCCTTTTCCGTGATGCTGTTCTTTATCTCGGTGAGCCGCGTCATCGCACCAAAGAGGTGGTTCCTCTGCTCCTCAACTGCGTTTTCCAGCATTTCCCGTTCCGACCTCTGTGCTTCCCTCTGTGCCTCCAGGCTTCTACCCTGTTCCTCGGCCCCGGCAAAAGCAGCCGCTTCCGCTTGCGCCGACCTGTTCAGGTTCTCGATTTCGGCGCTGTAGAGCCTGATCTTTCCGTCGAGGGCGTCACTCTCTTTTCGCAGGTCCACGGCCGTCCTCTGAAGCCGTTTTTTTTCCTCCTCGATGTAGTTGAGCTCCAGGAGTCTGCTCTCCATATCTTTTTCTTTGCTCCTGATATCGAGCTCCACCTGCCTGGCGACCGAGTCGATCAGGCTGATCTCCTCTTCTTTTGACCGCATCGTATCTTTGATACCCTGCTCGTCTGCTTTCTTGGCTTCCAATTCCCGGACGAGGTCCTCTTCTCTCTCTTTCAGCTTTGAGGCCCTTTTCTGAAGCTTGCCGTAGCCGTCTCTCAGCAGGGCGATGTCGAACTCCTTCAACCTTTCCTTCAGGCCGTGGTAGATCTGCAGCCTGGCCGATTCCTCCTGGGCTCGCTCGTAGTTTTTTATGACCTCCCTGTGGATGTCCTCGACCCGTTCCAGATTTGCCTTGACTTCTTCCATGCGGAAGTACGCGTCTCTTTTCTTCTCTTCGAACCTTGTGATGCCGCTCGTCTCCTCGACGGCGATCCTGCGCTCGTGGGGCTTCATCTGCGCAAAATACTCTATATTACCCTGTTCGACGATGGCGTAGGAATGGGGACCGACGCCGGTGCCGAGGAGAAAATCCTGCACGTCCTTGAGGCGCACTGCCTCCCCGTTGATAGAGTACTCGTTGGTCCCGTCCCGATAAATACGCCTCTTTATGGCGTACTCCTTCTCCTCGTTCATGAGTCCCATGGTGACTTCCGCCATGTTCACCTGTTTCTTGGCGCTGCTGCCGTGGAAGATGACATCGCCCATCTCCTTGACGCGCAGGGATTTCGTGCCCCTTTCCCCCAGCACCCAGGTGATGGCATCGACGATATTGCTCTTGCCGCAGCCGTTCGGGCCTACGATACAGGTAATGCCTTCATTAAACCGGAAGGTGGTTCGGTTGAAGAAGGATTTGAAGCCCAGAAGATCGAGTGTGGTCAGCTTCATGTGATCGAGGAGATGGCCCTCTTGACCCTCTTTTCCACAGTCTCTCTTCCGAGGATCTCGATGACTTCAAATATCCCGGGGGTTACGTCCCTGCCTGAGAGGGCTACCCTGACAGGCTGCACCACATCGGCGAGCTTCTTGCCGAGGTCTTTGGCGATGCCCTCGACAACGGCCCTCTGCGCTGCCTCGTCCAGACCCGGGAGGCCCAAAAGTTCCTGAAGGAAGCGTTCCAGAATAGGCTTGGCGGCCGGAGTCAGGTACTTATCCCTGGCCCTGGTCTCGTACCCGACATCTTCCTTAAAGAAAAATTCCGCCATCTGTGCCATTTCTTTAAGAGTTTTTGCGCGCTCCCTTAAGATGAGGACAATTTTCAGCAGCCTTGCCGTGTCCGGCGCCCCGCACCCCATCAGTTCTATAAAAGGGACGAGCCTTTCGGCGACCTCGCCGGGGGATATTGTCTTGATATAGTGGCTGTTGAGCCACAGGAGCTTCTCCATATCAAAAATCGCGGGCGATTTCCCCACGTGTGAAATGTCAAACTTCGCGATGAGGTCGGCGCTTGAAAAAATCTCCTCGTCGCCATGCGCCCATCCAAGCCTGGCAAGATAATTCATGAGCGCCTCCGCAAGAAAGCCTTCCTCACGGTATTCGAGAAGGGAAGCGGCCCCGTGTCTCTTGCTCAACCTGGCCCTGTCCTTGCCATGGATCAAGGGCACATGGCCGAACCGCGGCACATCGAAGCCAAGGGCCCGGTACATGAGGATCTGGCGGGGCGTGTTATTGATATGGTCGTCTCCCCGGATGACATGGGTGACACCCATAAGGGCGTCATCGACGACGACCGTGAAATTGTACGTGGGCGTACCGTCATTACGGAAAATGATAAGATCGTCCAGCTCTTCGGCCTGGAATGAGATCTTTCCCCTCACCATATCGTCGAAGGTGATGGTGCCGGAAAGAGGGGTTTTGAAGCGGACCACGTAGGACCTGCCCGGGTACTCCTCTCCGCACTCCCTGCACGTCCGGTCGTAGGACGGTTTACGCCCTTCCGCCAGGGCCCTTGCCCTCTTTCCCTCCAGATCCTCGGGAGTGCAGTAACATTTGTACGCGTATCCTTCGTCAAGAAGGCGGTAGGCGTTCTCTTTGTAAAGGTCTGTCCTCGTGCTCTGAAAATAGAGAGGACCGTCGCAGGTGATGCCGAGCCAGGCGAGGCCGTCGAGGATGTCTTTTGTGTACTCCTCCTTTGACCGCTCCCGGTCCGTATCCTCGATTCTCAATATGAACATGCCGCCATGATGGCGGGCGAAAAGCCAGTTGAAGAGGGCGGTGCGGGCGCCCCCGATGTGGAGGTTCCCGGTCGGACTTGGTGCAAATCGTGTTTTGACCATTGGGTGTCCCGTTTTTTCCGGGGTTTTAGTGATTATAAAGAATATTCATCTATTCATCAATCTATATTTTCAGCGCCTGATGTTGGCGCAATAGTTCCCCTGAACCGGTTAAAAAGCATGCGATCCCCCTTTTCCGGATGTGTCCTCACCGTGTGCGGAAGACTCGGGTGGACAGGAACCAACAGAAGCGTGATGACCTGGTCATTGAATTTGTTTGTGCAAGCTGGTATAATAAGGAGCACTACGGGACGAGTCATCGATTGGAGGTCAAATGCTAAAAATCGGAGAAGTGGCGGTGTATCCTGGTCACGGGGTAGGAAGAATAGAGTCCATAGAAGACAAAGTGATCTCTGGAACGAAACAGTCGTTTTACATCATGCGCATTCTTGATTCCGATATGACGATTATGATACCTGTGGACAGCGCACAGCATGCGGGCCTCCGCTATGTCATTGATTCCGAGCAGGTCTTGAAGGTCTACGAGATCCTGAAAGACAAGAGCTTTATCCACGATACATCTCCCTGGAACAGGCGGTACAAGGAGTACATGGAGCGGATCAAAAGCGGCTCCATCTTTGAGATCGCGATGGTGCTGAGGGAGCTTTACAACCTCAGGATGTGGAAAGAGCTCTCTTTTGGCGAAAGGAAGATGTTTGAAACTGCACGGAACCTGATAAAAAAGGAACTATCCATTGCGTTGAGCAAAGACGAGGAAGAGATAGTTACCGACATAGAGAGTATATTCACCCGTCCAAAAGGGTAAATTCGTTGACCATCATAGCGCAGCTTGTTCTGGTAACGGTAACAGCCGTTACCGGCTATTTTATCGTAAAAGAGATTTCTCCGAATCCGCTTTACGACCTGATCGGGGCAGTCTTAGGCCTGGTGTTCGGCTATCTTGTCAGCAAGCTCGAAGAGAAGCTGAAGGAAATACCCCTCAAGATCATCATCGGAACGCTGTTGGGCATTACCATAGGCTTGTTTGTCACGAACCTGTTCATCTCAAGGCTTCTGCTGACCCACGCAAAGGATGTTCCCATCACCCTGCCGATCTATATTCTGCTCTACTTCGTCATGGGATATCTGGGCTTCCGCATCGGTGAGAAAAAGAGCCAGACCCTCGATTTGTCAAAGGTGCCTCTCTTCGGGACGATGGAAGCGAGTGAGGGCAGCAAGATCCTCGATACGAGCGTGATCATCGACGGCAGGATCGCGGATGTGTGCGAAGCGGGCTTCATGGAAGGCACCTTCATCATTCCCCAGTTTGTCCTTTACGAAATCCAACACATCGCGGACCTTCAGGACCCGGTGAGGAAGACAAGGGGCAGGCGCGGTCTCGAAATGCTGCACAGGCTGCAGAAGCAGACTCAGATCAAGGTCAAGATTGTCGATGTCGATTTTCCCAAGCAGAAAGACGTGGACTCAAAGCTGATAGCCCTTGCAAAAAGCCTGCAGGGAAAAATAGTGACAAACGATTATAACCTCAATAAGGTCGCCGAACTCCAGGGGATCAGCGTGCTCAATATGAACGAGCTGGCCGCTGCGTTGAAGCCGGCGATCCTTCCGGGAGAGCAGCTCAACATCAGGATCGTCAAGGAAGGCAAGGAGTATGGGCAGGGCATAGGATATCTGGACGACGGTACGATGGTGGTTGTCGACGATTCAAAAAAGCTGATAGGGAAAACGGTAGATGTAGTGGTGACCAGCCTTCTGCAAACGACTTCCGGTCGGATGATTTTTGGCAAGCTCAAGGAGCAGGCGGAGAAAGGACTCTATTTTCCCGAAGACTACACCTACGAAGAGCATGTGAGGTAGTATGAGAACTTTGGCGATAGTCCTTGCCGGCGGTGCGGGTAAGCGCATGGGTTCTTCCACCAGCAAACAGTTCCTTCTCCTCGACAACAAACCCATCCTTGTGCACACACTGCAGGTCTTCCAGGAATGCAAACCTGTCGACGGCATCTACCTGGTGGTAAACCACCGGGATCTGCCCCTCATACAGGAGGAGATCCTCGAGACGTACCACTTCAGCAAGATCATGAAGCTTGTCATCGGCGGCCGGCTCAGACAGGATTCCGTGCGGAACGGGCTCGAGGCAATAGACGAGTCCTGCGACGTGGTCATCATTCATGATGCCGCCCGTCCGTTTGTATCGCCTGCCTTTGTGGAAAAATCGATATTTCTGATGGAAATGTTCGACGCCGTTGTCCCCGCAATTCCCGCAAGGGATACGATCAAGGTGATCTCGAAAGAAGGGTTTGTCCTGAAAACCCTGGAAAGGGATGCCCTCTGGCACATCCAGACGCCCCAGACTTTCAAGTATGACCTGATCGCGAAGGCCTACAGGGAAGGCATGGCGAAGAAGCTCTGCGGCTACGACGACTCCACCTTCATGGAGTATCTCGGCAAGAAGGTCAAGGTGGTTGAAGGCTCCCCCTACAACATCAAGATAACGACCCCTGAAGATCTGCTTATTGCGAGAGGCATCCTCGCACAGCTCAAAGGAAATCCATGAGGATCGGCCTTGGCTACGACGCGCATCCATTTGTCGCAGGCAGGCCCTTGTTCCTTGGCGGGCTGCGCATCGAGCATCCGCTGGGCCTGCTCGGCCACTCGGATGGAGATGTACTGCTCCATGCGATCAGCGACGCGATATTGGGCGCGGCCGGTGCGGACGATATAGGCGTCCATTTCCCGAATACGGATAAGGGCATAGAAGGTATAGAAAGCGCGAGGATCCTCGCCCGCTCTGTCGAGCTTGCGAGGGTGAGGGGTTACGAGATCGTCAACGTGGACGCGGTCATCGTGGCTGAGGCGCCCAGGATCCAACAGTACAGCGTGGAGATGAGGGCGAATATTGCCCGCATTATGGCGGTAGACGTCGCGAGGATAAGCATCAAGGGCAAGACGACCGAGGGTATGGGCTTTACCGGGAGGAAAGAGGGGATTGAGTCTTTCGCGGTCTGCCTTCTGGAATAGGGGCGCGGTAATTGGGGGCGCCACATGGTAAGGGTACGGTTTGCACCCAGTCCCACTGGAAACCTGCACGTGGGCAATGGAAGGACGGCTGTCCTTAACTATCTCTTTGCCCGGCGCAACAGGGGTCGCTTTATTCTGAGAATAGAGGATACCGACCTGGAGCGGTCGGAGACGCTCTTTGAAGACGCCATCGGGGACGATCTGGGCTGGCTTGGTGCGACGCCCGATGAGGGGCCGTACCGGCAGTCGGAGAGGCTTGATATTTACCGGGCTCATAGCCGGATGCTTCTTGATAAAGGTCTTGCCTACAAGTGCTTCTGCTCAAAAGAGGAGTTGGAAAAGGCCCGCGCCGATGCGCAACGCCTGAAGATACCGCCGAGGTACGGGCAGACCTGCCGGAACCTGACCGCAGAGGCCATAAGAGGGCTTGAGGCGCAGGGCCGGCCTTTTGTGCTCAGGTTCAAATCACTTGAGAGGAAGATCGCCTTCAGGGACATGATCCACGGAGAGGTGGAATTTCCTGCCGACCATGTGGACGATTTTATCATCATGAGAACGGACCGGGTGGCCTCTTACAACTTCGCCGCCGCGGTGGACGATCTTTTGATGGATGTCACCCACGTCGTCAGGGGGGGCGATCATCTCTCGAACACGCCGAAGCAGATTATGCTCTTTCTTGCCTTCGGGAAGGAGCCGCCCACATATGCCCACCACTCGCTGCTCACCGGCAGCGACAGGAAACCATTGAGCAAGAGGCACGGCGCCACGACAGTGGCGGAGTTCAGGGCTATGGGTATCCTTCCGGAGGCCATGGTGAACTACCTGGCCATTATAGGCCGGAAGACGGACAGCGAGCTTATGGGCCGTGAAAGCCTGATAGAGACATTTTCCCTCGGGTCTTTTTCATCGTCCGACGCGCTGTTCGATCTCGAGAAGCTGTTGTGGCTGAACAAAGGGCATATAAAGGCCATGGAGCCAGGCCTTCTCGCAGAACGGATGGGCTTGCCGGCAACGGATCGTGAAAAGGTGGCAATTTTGCGGGAAAACGCCAGGACGCTTCGGGAGATGCGCTCGATGCTGGCCATATTCGATAGTGCCGACGTCGAGGAGGAGGGGGTAAGCTTCCTTTCGTCCTTGAAGAACGTATCGCAGATACCGGAGCTCCTCCGAAGGATAGCCGAAGGGGACCACAACGATTTCGAGAGTCTCTTCAAAGAACTGGAGAAGGGGAGCACCCTTTCGAAGCGGGAGCTGTTCATGCTTCTCCGTATAGCGATCAGCGGCAGGAAGAGCGGCCCACCCCTGAAAGAACTCTACCGGTTGATCCCGAGAGATAGTATACTTGAGAGAATAGCATGGTTGGAACAAAGATTTTCTACGCCATTAAACGCCTGACGAAAATCAAGTCCGTCTTCCGGGGTTTCTCCCTCAGAACGCAGCTTCTCTTGATCCTCCTTTTCATCCTTCTCATATCCATAAGCTCTCTCTCCATCATCTCGGCAAGGAGCGAAGAGCTGATCATCGATAAGGTGACGGACGACCTCGATGACATTACGAAGGCGATCCAGATAAGCGTGGAGGAGCTGACGTACAGGGGTGACAGCACCCAGCGGCTCAAGAGCTATGTGGATATGCTCAACCGGAAAGGTGTAAAAGAAATATCGATCATCAGTGACGACGCCCAGGTGATAGCGAGCTCGAACCCGAAGAAGATAGGTACTACGGAAAACCCGAAGAAGATAGCGGGGCAGGATAAGGCCGGGCGGAAAAAAAATCTCATCATTACAGCCAAACTCGGAGAAGAGAGTGGAAAAGAGGGGCAGCGCCTCTACAACGTGGTCATGCCTGTCTCCATCAAGGGCCAGAATCTCGGCTACATCCACATCAGCATGATCCTTGATGATTACAAGTTCCTGCAGAGAAGGAATCACTTCAAAAGGATCCTGGGCACCCTTTTCGCGTTCGGCATAGGCATCGTCGCGTCGTTGATCCTTGCCGACCAGTATACCGACCCCATTAAGAAGATTGCGAACGCAAGCAGGAGGATCGCCGAGGGAAAGCTCGTCAGGATACCGAAAACCGAGAGAAGGGACGAGATAGGGGTGCTGGTGAACAGTTTTAACGAGATGGTCGAGAAGCTGGCCGAAAGGAAAGACCTCGAAGAAAAATTAAAAAAGACGGAGCAGCTTTCGATGATCGGCCAGCTCGCCTCGGGTATTGCCCATGAGATACGCAATCCCCTCAACTTCCTTTCCCTTTCCATCGGTCACATAAAAGAAAGGCTCGCGGAAGAGGGGATATCGGAAAGCGACGATATCAACAACCTCCTCGATAACCTTAAGAAAGAGCTCTATCGCGTCAACGAGCTGATACACAATTTTCTTTTCGTGGGAAAGCCGATCATCCTGAACAAGGGATGGGTAACCGCTGAAGCCCTTATGCAGGATGCCTTGTACATGGTGGCCGGCAAGGTAAGGGAAGGCATAGAGATTACCTGCGTGCGGCCTGAGGGAGATATGCAGATTTATTGCGACAGGGAGTACATGCGGATGTGTCTGATCAACCTTATCCTCAACTCCGCCCAGGCGATCGAGGACAAAGGGAATATTGTCGTAACCTTTGCGACCGGCGAAGGCGGGACGTCCATTTCGGTTGCCGACAACGGTAAGGGTGTGGAGGGAGAGAACATCGACAAGATATTCGAGCCATACTACTCAACCAAGAAGCTGGGCATCGGCCTTGGGCTCACCATAACAAAACGGTTGGTTGAAGAGCACGCAGGCACGATCTCGGCCGAGAGCATCGCAGAAGAGCAGACAGTGATCACAATAAAGGTGCCGACCAATGCAGTCTCATAAGGGAACTGTCCTCGTGGTCGAGGACGACGCGAACCAAAGGGGCATTATCACGACGATCCTCGCGAAAGACGGTTTTTACGTGGAGGATGCGGGGACAGGGAAAAAGGCGCTTGAGCTCGCCAAGAACGGCGCCTTCGAGGTAGTATTGACAGACCTTCGGCTGCCCGATATTGAAGGCACCGAGATACTGAAAGAGGTAAAGTCACAGAACCGTCCCTGTCACGTGATCGTGATGACCGCCTATGGCTCTATCCCCTCGGCTATAGAGGCGACGAAGCTGGGCGCATTCCACTACCTAGAAAAGCCTCTGGAAAAGGACCAGCTCCTGCTGGTCATGAATAACGCGATCAATCAGGTGAAGCTGCTCAAGGACAACCTGATGCTCAAGGACCAGCTTTTTGACAAGTTTCACCTCGACAATATTATCGGCGATCACGGCAGCATGCACGCCCTCTTTGCTATCGTGAGAAAAGTGGCGCCCACCAGCTCCACCGTGCTCATTTACGGGGAAAGCGGTACGGGAAAAGAGCTCTTCGCAAAGAGCATCCATTACAACAGTCCGCGAAAGAATCACCCCTTTTTTGCCATAAACTGCGCCGCGATTCCGGAAACTCTCCTCGAAAGTGAGCTTTTCGGCTACGAGAAGGGCGCGTTCACCGGCGCCCTCACCCGCCACACAGGTCTTTTTGAGCAGGCAAACGGCAGCAGCCTTTTCCTGGACGAGATCGGAGATCTCACCCTCGCCACGCAGGCGAAGATACTGAGGGCGATCCAGGAAAAAGAGATACGGCGGGTCGGAGGCAAGGAGACCTTAAAGCTGGATGTGCGCATCATCGCGGCCACGAATAAGAAGCTGGAAGCGGAGATAGCCCGGGGAACGTTCCGGGAAGACCTGTATTACCGCTTGAATGTGATCGCCTTTACTATCCCTCCTCTCAGAGACAAAAAGACCGATATCCCCGTCCTCGTCGAGCATTTCCTCAGGAAGCTGAACGAAACGCATGGTCAGATAAAAGCTGTTTCGAAAGAGGCGCTCCAGGTCATGCTCGATTATTCGTGGCCGGGAAACGTGAGACAGCTCGATTCCGTGCTCGAGCGCGCGTACATCATGGCCGAGGAAAAGACGATCGGCGTGGAGCATATGCCCGAGGAGATAAAGCAGGAAGGGATCGAGAACGCTTCCGAAACATTGCGGGCCATGGCTGACTTCCTGATCGATGCGAAGCTGACCGCTGCCGAATACCGCCTCTACCTGTACTTGACGAAGTGTGACGGCGAAGGGGGGGCGAGCGCCGGGCTGCCGGAACCGAAGGTCATCATGGAACGGCTCGGCATTAACAGGGATACGTTTTTTGTCGGCATCGCCAAGCTGAAAGAGGTGGGATTGTACGATTTTAAGGCGAGGCGGGGGCAGGCGAGGCGGCCGGTCCTTTAGACTTACACTGGACTAGGACGGCCGGGTTAATTTCGCGCCATGCACCTGTATCTCGGGGCCGCGCGTCCTCGACGTTTGCCACCCAGCCAGGGCAATATGGAGGCCGGGTGCCCAGCCTATGTACGCCTCCGGGCGGTGCGGGCGGCGACCCATCCGTGCTACAAGATCCAGGTTGGCTTGCCGGCACCCCCGAGCAACCACCCTTCGTAAGTGGCAGCCACCTGTCAGAGGGTGGTACTATCATCGAAATTTCCTCCGGCCGGGAAAAAGACCTTACGTATAGCACCTGCTAACACTAGAAACGGGTAAATAGGGTCCTGTTCAACATTACGGTGAGAAAGTGCACACCGCCACGTGCGGACCCGCATGCATGGCGGTGTGAGGAGGGACGGTTAAACGCCGTTCCTTACCCAATTACGCCAACCACGTAGACTTAGGCTCGTCTGCACATGCCGGGGCATAGTGCATCATAGCTTGAAGGAATTGAAGGCGTCAAGAGAATAAGTTCACTTTGAACCAACGTCCCCTAAATGCTTCCGAGAGAATAAGTTCACTTTGTACCAACGTCCCCTAAATGCTTCCGAGAGAATAAGTTCACTTTGTACCAACGTCCCGAGAGCGCCGATGAAAACCGGCGAGGTGTCGTGAATGAAAGAGTCATACGGTGAAGGCATAGCGGGCCACATCGGCCCCGAGTCATGCGCCGGGGTCT
>JBEKHB010000085.1:0-14156 GCA_050012495.1 Syntrophorhabdales bacterium | reverse complement strand
CTCGAACAGGGTGATTATCGGATACTCCTTGATCCTGAGCACACCTTCCATCGTCTTGAACCTGTTCCGGATGGTATTCTCGATTTCGCTGTAGCTCGTTCCCTTCATCAGCAGGACGATATTGAACCTGCCGTCCGTGCAGTCGCAGTTGACCACCTGGTCGTTGAAGTGGAGAGAGGGATAAATCCCTTCCATCTTTTCTTTTTCGACCTCCAGCATGACGTAGGAAGAGACCCTCGTCCTCGCTGTCTGGTTCGAGGCGACCATATCGTCGCCGTTGTCCCTGCCGAGCGCCTTGTCCACGGAGCCCATGATATTGATCACGTTCTCGCCGAACATCGGCGCGTCCACCGTCAGCATGGATACCTCCGCCACGCCCGGCATGGTCCTGATCTGCATGTCCACCACTTCGTTGATCTCGTCGAGTGTGGCGGCCTGAAGCAGGAGCACCAGGTCGTAATCGCCTCTGATGGCGTCGCAGTAGAGGACGTTTTCGTGATAGTAGAGCTTGCGGTACGTGCTCAGGAGGTTGGCGGAATTGTCGAGTGACACCAATGCATAGGCGCTCACCGATTCCTGCGCCGCCGTCACCTCCCTGGGGGGCGCCTCCACAGGAACTGCTCCCGGCGCTTTCATCTGGTCCAGCACCCTTGCAAGATCCTCCACGGTGAAGGGTTTCTCCAGATAGGCATCCGCTGTCCTGGCTTCCTCGGCTATCGTCTCGCTGCCGTAGCCGGTGATAATGATGACAGGGAGTTGGGGGTAATTCGCCTTGATCGTCTTAAGGAGCTTAATCCCGTCTATATCGGGCAGTCTGATGTCCACAATGGCGCAGCCGAGGGGTATGTTTTTCTTCTTGAAAGTTTCCAGCGTCTGGAGTGCCCTCATGCCGTTCTCGCACGGCTCGGTCTGATAACCCTTCTGCATAAGTCCCAGCGAAACGCTTCTTCGAAGCGACGCCTCATCATCTATCAACAATACTTGTTTTTCCATGGTATTTACTCCTTTCTCTGGATTTTGTGAAACATATCTCAATACATGCAACAGCGATGCCACACACTAAGTAGTCTTATATTACGGTGACTTATACTGCAATTCCCCTTGGAGAAAAAAGCCCGAGATGATAAGAAGCTAGGCGCGATACGGCAAAACCATAGGTTTTACGCCATTATTGCCGCTGTCAATATTTCTCTCGCTTATCAAGAATCGTGGAACCGTTGCAAAACCTGTGTTTTCTACTATTCAAATTTTTTACAGCAAGAATTGTTACGGCTACACGTGCTTTTTGTCACTATCGAGGCTTCCCCACAAGGACAAGGGGCGCCAAAGAGGAGTCGAGCCGTGCGAGGATGGCGACGACGTCTTTTTCGGCAAGGGCCACGCATCCTGAGGTGGGTGCGTCGCATCCCTGCCACACGTGCAGGAAAATAGCGCTTCCAAGGCCCTTCACCACAGGGTTTCTGTTGTAGCCGATCACGATCCCATACTGGTAAAGAGTGTCGGGACGCTTCATCTCCTCAAAGGAGAGGGCCCTGGTCTCTCCCTTCTTCGTCCACCTGTTGTAGTCCGCCGACAGAGGGTCGTCCACCCATACGTCGTCATCCGTGATCTGCCGGTACGCGAGTGCCGTCGGGACTCGCCTCGCGTCACCGAAGGCGTGCTCGACGGCAAATATCCCGGATGGGGTCCTCCCGTCCCCCTCCCTCTTTTCACCCGGCAACGCAAACCCGTTCCGGCCGGCGACCGCACGAAGAGGCCCGAGGACCCGCCGCCAGGTTTCCCCATGCTTTTCCATGACAACCACACGGGCAGACCAGACGGGACCCCGGCTGCGGGCAGTGACGACGAGGGCCTGCCTGGTCTCCGGGGGGAGGGCAGAAAGGAGCGTGTCCTGCTCAGGCCGGCTCATCCGCCTCTTTTACCACGGTCACGCTCGCATCTGCTTCTTCCGTGTAGGCCCCTTTCATACGGCGGTTGTGCCGGCTCAACAGCCAGATTTCCGGGATGATCCGGGAAATGATTTCGCCACGAGAGGAGACCCGCACAATGGCGCTTTCCGATACGACTACCGCGACGGACCGCGTTCTTTTCGTCATGGATGCGGCTGCCACATGCCGGCTCCCGAGTCCCAGGGGGAGCTTCATATTTTCGACTGAGGCTTCGATGTAACGGCACGCGGAAAGGCAGATGCCGTCGTCGGAGACCACGAACCCTCCGTCGAGGAGGGCAAGCTCCTTTATAGTTTCCCGCACGTTCGGATCGTCGATATGTTTTCTGTCATCCGGATGGCCGAAAAGGGGGTCGAGTATCAACGGCCTCGAATGCTTCAGCACGTTCTCGGAATCCGAGATCACGAAGAGGGTCCCCACTTTTCGTCCTTCCCTGCCTTCCCGCGCAATCTCGATGGCGAGCCAGATAACTTTCTTCAGGGTCGTCTTGTTGACGTAGTCGATCTGATCCAGCACCCTTTTCAGCAACCGGTGTGACATATGACTTCGCTCCTACTCAATTCTAATGCCGATGGGGGGGAGATTGCTACTGTTTTCCCGCCGGCCTCATGGTGGAGAGACGGCCCTGTTCAATTTTGATAAAGAACGCAGCAATCGGAGAACGTAACAGGGCAGGTTGCCGACAAAGGGGGTGAAAAGGTCTGTCATCCGTTGTAGACTTGGATGAAGAGACGCGCAGAAAGAGAGGGGTATGTTTGATACTATCGTTCTGACTGTGGTCGGGGTGGTGACGCTCCTTGGTTTATGGAAGGGTCTGGTGAGGCAGGTGGTTGGGCTTGGCGGCGTCGCAGCAGGTTATGTGATAGCCATGAAGTTCTACGGGACCCTGACAGCGAAGTTTCTGACAGGCTTTCGTCCGGCCACGGGTTACGTTATCAGCTTCCTTGCCATCTTCATCGCCTGCATCATAGCCGCTTCGATAATCGGATGGATAGCAGGAAAACTCCTAGGCGGTGCCGGCCTGGGGATTTTGAACAGGATTGGCGGAGGGATACTGGGCGGGGCGAAGGGTTGTCTTATCGTTTCCGTTGCGGTGATGATGCTGATCGCCTTTCTGCCTCCAAATAGCGGCGTTTTCAAAGGCTCTGGAACTATGAAGTACATTCAGCCGATGGCCGGCATAGCGAGCAGACTCGCTCCTAAAAATATCAGGACGAGGTATGACGAAAAAGCGGCGAAAATGGAACGCCCTTCGGATAAGAGGGTTCGTGCGCACGTTCGTTAACCCCCTTCGGGAAGGCTTGCTCAGAACGTCTCCCTGAATACCTCTTCTATCGTAGTGATCCCGTTCTTTATCTTTTCGAGCCCGCTCCGCCGCAGGCTGATCATGCCGTCCTCGATGCTTTTCTTTCTGAGATCCGCAATGGGGGCGTTGGCGAACATGAGGTCTCTCATGGAGGGAGAAATAGGCATTACCTCGTAGAGCCCGATACGGCCCTTGTATCCCGTGTTATTGCATCTGCCGCAGCCCCTCCCTGCATAGATCTTCGTGGTCTCAGCCTCTTCCGGCGTGAAGCCGAGGTTCAGAAGCCCCTTGGGGGGGATCTCCACCTCTTCTTTGCAGTGAGTGCAGATCCTCCTGACGAGGCGTTGGGCCGCGATGAGGATCACCGAGGTGGCGACGAGGTACGGGTCTATGTTCATGTCGACAAGCCTGCTGATGGCGGAGGCCGCGTCATTCGTGTGCAGCGTCGACAGCACGAGGTGACCGGTGAGTGAGGCTTTCACGGCAATCGCCGCCGTCTCGTTATCGCGGATCTCCCCCACGAGAATTATATTGGGATCCTGCCTCAAAAATGAGCGGAGGACTGAGGCGAAGGTGAGATCGATGGATTCATGGACCTGCACCTGGTTGATCCCGTAGATATTGAATTCAACCGGGTCTTCGACCGTCATGATGTTGGAAACCGGGGTGTTGAGGCGGCTGATCGCGCTGTAGAGCGTATTCGTTTTTCCTGATCCGGTGGGCCCCGTCAGCAGCACCATGCCCCAAGGCCTGAAAATAGCCTCTTCAAATATCTTCAGACTTTCCTGCTCAAAGCCGAGAAGGCTCATATCGAGCATCAGACCTTCCTTATCGAGGAGCCGCATCACGACCTTTTCGCCGAAGAGCGTCGGCGTGGTAGAGACGCGCACGTCAATGTTCCGCATGCGACCATCCACCTTCACCTGGAGCTTTATCCTCCCGTCCTGAGGGACCCGTTTTTCGGCAATATCCATCTTCGAGATGACCTTCACCCTCGATATGACGCCGTCCCTGAACCTGACAGGAACTTTCAGGGTTTCAAAAAGCACGCCGTCGATCCGAAAGCGCACACGCAATACGTCTTCGTACGGCTCGATATGGATATCGCTCGCACCGGCCCTTATGGCTTCGATGAAGCAGTGATTCACTATCCTCACTACAGGCGGCTGTCTTGAATCGGCTTCGAGTGTCGCCACATCGTCTTTCTCTTCCTCCTGGACGACCTCCAAAGACGCTTCGATCCCCAGGTCGAAATCTGACATAAACTTATTCATGTCTACGGTATGGGGCGCCTCGTAGTACCGGCTTATGGCTTCCTCAATCTGCGACTGGCTCGTAAGGAACGGCTGTATCTCGCATCCGGTCAGCAGCTTGATCGCCTTTGTTTCGGAAAGGCGGGTGGGGTCGGCTGTGGCGAGGGAAAGACAGTTGCCCGTCTTGCTTATGGGGATCATATGGAAGCGCCGCACCATGGTCAGAGGGACCATCTTGATGACGCTCTCGCTTATCTCGGTCGTGGCAAGATCGACCAGGGGGATCGCAAGCTTCATGGAAAGGGCCTTCAGGATTTCCTCTTCGGACATGAGACCCATTTTGATGAGTATCTGTCCAAGCTTTTCCCCTTGCTCCTTCTGGATCTCAAGGGCCTCAGCGAGTTGTTCCCTGCTGACTCGGCCCATTTTGACAAGAAGTTCGCCTAAAGGCAGCTCCATCACATCCTCACTCATTGCGCGAAAAAGAGCGAACGGCCGGCTTGCCCGGGCTCTCCCTTAGCCGGCGACAACCCCCGGACCGGAAGGATCAAGGGGCACCCCTCGTCCGCTCCATATCTTTATACTCGGATGAACCGGGCCATCTCTTAAGTCATGCGGTAGACCGGAGCCGGAAAAGGGCTGCCGATTTCACTCTCCGGCAGGAGGGGCGAGCGGACTTTGAAGGGATCCGCGTGAGCCCCGGCCGGGCTTCGTCTTTTGTGCGGGCTCGCCAGGCTCACTCTTGCACCCTCCTACAGAGCCTTCCTTGCATATTTTCCCGTCGACCCAGGTGGCGCCGGACAACTTTGCACCCGCAAGCTCCGCACTCGCCAGGTTCGCCCCTGTAAGGTTCGCGCGGGAGAGGTCGGCATCCGTGAGCTTGGTCCATGAGAGCCTGCTCCCGGCCAGATTGGCATCGGACATGTTCGCCTTCGAGAAATCGGCGCCCACGAGGTCGGCATGTGACAGGTCGGCGTGGGAGAGGTCGGCGCCGGAAAGGTTCGCGGAGGACAGGTCCACGCCTGTCATCCTGGCCCCCGTCATCCTGGCCCCTGTGAGCCGGGCGTCATTCATGATGGCCTTGGTAAGGTCAGCGCCGGAAAGGTCGCACGCCTCGCACCTGTTGGTTGTCCTGACCTGATCGAGCTGGCCCGAGCTAAACCCATAGCCTCCGGTAGCAGAAAGGCATAGGATGACCGTTGCCGCGGCATAGGGGATCCCTTTCCCTGTCATGACCCTTCTCAACCGGTCATGAGCTGTCCTCTCTCTCATTCCTTTCCTCCCCCCTACCCTTCTTCCTTCACGAAGATTGCGGGGAGGTTCCGGTATCGCTCCGCATAATCGAGGCCGTATCCCACGATGAAGCCATCGTCGATGGTGAAACCCACGTAATCACCTTCGATCTCGACCTCCCTCCGCGCCCTCTTGTCCACGAGCGCGCAGATCTTGAGGGACCGCGGATTCCTCCCGAGGAGCATATCGCGGATTGCGCGGAGGGTAAGCCCCGAGTCGATCACGTCCTCAACAATGATCACGTTCTTGCCCATAATATCCATTTCCAGGTCCTTGGTCAGGGTCACCTCTCTGCACGTGGCAGTGCCGCTACCGTAGGAAGCGGCCCTGATGAAGTCTATGATAACCGGGCCTTCTATCTCCCGCACCAGGTCGGAGGCGAACATGAAGGAACCCTTCAGGATCGGCACAAAGAGAATCTCCTCTTCATCGAAGTCTCTCACGATGGCCCGTGCGAGCCTTTTCACTGCTTCCCGGATATCCGTTTCGTCGAATAGCTTCCGTAGTCTCTCGGCCATGCTAATTCGCATACCTGAGCACGATAATCTCCGGCTCTCCCGGCAGGCTTTCCTTTGCTACCTCAATTTGGTGGCCGTCGATTGTCCTGACGCGCTCCTTGCCTCTCGTGAATTCATCCGTCCCCGCGATGGGGAACTCGACCTTTTCTGTCTTGAAGTGCATAGGGATGGCGATGGAAGGTCTCATCCTGTTCATGACCCGTGTCGCTGCTTCCGCGTCGATGGTGAAGAACCCTCCCACAGGAAGCATGAGCACGTCCGTCTTTCCTATCTGGGTGACCATATCCTGGTCGAGCAGGTGGCCGAGGTCGCCGAGATGGACCACCTTTAATCCGTCCGCCTCTATAACGAATATCAGGTTCCGGCCCCTTTCGCTCCCTTGAGACGAGTCGTGAAAGGTCGGTATGGCCCTTATCCTGACGCCCCGGATATCGTAGACACCTTCCTTGCGCACCTCGCTATAGGCGCCCTCGATCGTGGCCGTGCAATTGTGATCGGCATGGTCGTGACTGATGAGCACGATGTCGGCCGGGTCCGTGATGGGTGCATACGAGATGGCGCCTCCAAAGCCGCCCGACTCATACGGATCGATAATAATGGTCACACCTGGAGCCGTCGTGATCCTGAATGCCGCATGTCCATACCATCGTATCAGCATATGTATCTCCTTTCCGGCATGTCCGATATCTTGATACTTCTATTATAGTGAAAGGCGGCAATTAGTCAACTTCTAAAAGGATGGGTGAAAGCCGGGTCTTCCCGCAGGCAGTCCGGCTTTTTTCGGCCGGTCCGTCTCGCGCGTCTTACCCGCGGCCAATCGAGTCGTCGAGAGGGGCGGGAAGGGCCGGCGTCCCGAGGAGCGTCGCGAGCGCCTCGTTCAGCCTTCCTGCGTCTGTCCCTGTCCTGATAATCCGGAGAAAGTCCCACAACACCCGGGCGTCGCCGATTGCGCGGTGGCGATTCGCGCAATCGAGGTCGAACCGCGTGATAATACTGTCCAGATTGTGCCTGCGATAACCGGGGAAGAGTCTCCTGGAGAGGCGCACCGTGCAAAGGCATTTTGCGGAGAAGGCGATATGTTCGCGCTCAAACTCCTTCCGGATGAATCCGTAATCGAAGCGTGCATTATGTGCGACAAGGATCGAGCCTTCAAGCAGCCTCAGGAGATCATCCTTGATCTCCCTGAAAACCGGCGCGCCATGGAGGTCTTCGTTCGTGATGCCGGTCAGGCGTTCTATGTAACGGGGGATAGCCCTTTCCGGGTTGACGAGCGTCGAAGACTGCTCGGTCAGCTCCCCTTCGCGTATCCGAAGGACCGCCACCTCTATGATGCGGTCATAAACGGCGCTGATTCCTGATGTTTCCACATCAATTATGGCAAGCTCGAGGCTGTTCATCGGGATAACTCCTGCTCGCCCTAGTTATACAAGCTCCGGGGGCCAATGTAAAGAGCCGGTTCGCCTCCCTGAAGAGGTGAGGTTGCGAGCTTGAGGAAAGACAAACCCGCATGAACATGAAACAAAGAGTTGACTCCCGATAATCGCCGCAAGAACGGTCTACGAGGAGCTGCATAAGGCGGCGGATTGCAGCGAAAGAAGCGGGGTCGGGACAGGGCGAGAATAGACGAAGCCGGCAGTCTTTTAAGGACTGCCGGCTTCGTCTATTCTCGCCGGCCTTCTTAGAGAAGGCTGTAGGGTGTGGCCCTCTTCGCCCACTCACTTGCCGGGTATTCACGCCTCAGTTGCTCGAATGCCTCCTTAAGGGGTTCCGGGCTGTGCGTGTTCTTATACTGAGTGACACCCCGGAGATATATAGCCTCAGGCGTTGCCGCGCTTTTCGGATAGTTATTGACGATTTTTTCAAGATCGGCTATGGCTTCGTCCAGCTCATCCCGATCAAAATTCACCTTGGCTATTCCGAGCAGCAATCCGGGAATAAACTCATCGGGCGGCAGGAAGCCAACAATCCGATGATGTTCCTTTCCGTTTTGGTCGAGTGTGATAATAGTCGGCGTCCATTTGACGTTGTAGTCCGATGCGTAAGGCTGGGCGTCATACAACATCTGAACCGGTATCATGCGGTTATTGATGAACTCTGCGACGCGGCTGTCCGGGTACGTAACCGCACCCATCTGCTTGCAGCCTATTCAGTTTGGATTAAAGAAATCGAGCAGTATAGGCTTTCCTTCCGATTTTGCATGGGAGAGAGCGGCTTCCATATCCCTGATCCATTTGACCTCTGCCATATCATCCTCCTTCCGCAGATGACGCGCGATCGGCGACTTTTTCTTAATGTAAGATCGAGGCCGGTAATTCGCAAGGAGACTCTCCATGCGCCGACCGCTATGTCGCGAAATGCTTTGCCCCGGCCCCCTTCTCGCGCGTCTTCGTCTTATCCGCGGCTTTCTTTTATAGTATACTATGAGTGAACGGTGAGGGATGGTCCGGTTTAACGATATAGTAGAGGAAATGCTGCGGTATAATCCCCAGGCGGACGTAGACATGCTGGAGCGTGCGTACGTCCTGTCCGCGAAGGCGCACAAGGGCACGGTGAGGCTCTCGGGCGAGCCCTACCTGATCCATCCCCTCGAAGTAGCTCATATTCTGAGCAAGATGAACCTCGATGTCCAGAGCGTGGCCTCGGGGCTTCTCCACGACACGCTGGAAGATTCCTATCTGGTCAAGGAAGAATTGGAACAGTATTTCGGGCAAGAGGTCGCCGGGCTGGTCGACGGCGTCACAAAGATAAGTCAGATCAAGATGTCCGGATCGGAGGACAACCGCGCGGAAAGTCTCAGGAAAATGATTCTGGCCACGAGCAAGGATATCAGGGTCATTCTCATAAAGTTGGCCGACCGTTATCACAACATGCAGACCCTTACATTCCTTTCGGCGGACAAGCAGGTCGAAATAGCCAGAGAAACGCTTGACATCTACGCCCCCCTGGCGCACCGCCTGGGTATCGAATGGCTAAAGGGGGAGCTTGAAGACCTCTCGTTCAAGTACCTTAAACCGGTAGAGTATCGCCTTATAAGCGACGCTATCGCGCGCAAGAAAAGGGAGCGAGATGCCTATACGGCCGAGGTGAAAGAACTCCTCCAGAAGCGGCTCGAACAGCTTTCCCTGAAGTGCGAGGTATCGGGCAGGGCCAAAAGGCTCTACAGCACTTACAGAAAAACGGTGCAGGAAAACCTCAACATCGACCAGATGTACGACATCACCGCCTTTAGGGTGCTCGTGGGCACGGTGAAGGAATGCTACGAGGGGCTGGGCTACATACATGACCTTTTTAAGCCCATCCCCGGCAAGTTCAAGGACTATATCGCCCTGCCCAAGGCGAATATGTACCAGTCGCTGCATACTGCGGTAATAGGACCCCACGGCGAAAAAATCGAGATACAGATCAGGACGCACGAGATGCACAGGTTGGCAGAGGAGGGGATTGCAGCACATTGGAAGTATAAAGAAGGGAAGGTCTTCGATGCAAAAGAGGACAAGATGTTCGCCTGGCTGCGCAGGATCATCGAGCGGCATGAAGAGGTAAAGGACAACAAGGAATTCCTGGAAAGCTTCAAGATCGACCTTTTCCCCGATGAGATCTACGTCTTTACCCCGCGAGGGGATGTAAAAGAGCTTCCGAAAGGCGCAACGCCTGTCGACTTTGCCTACGCGGTGCATTCGACCCTGGGTCATAGGTGTGTCGGGGCGAAGGTAAATGGAAAGCTTGTGCCCCTCAGAACTTTTCTGAAAAGCGGGGATAAGGTCGCGATCCTGACAAACCCTGCCCATAAGCCGAGCAAGGATTGGCTCAAGTTCGTCGTCACGTCAAAGGCGAAGACCAAAATCCGCCAGTGGATAAAGGAGGAGCAGAGAGAACGGAGCATAGATCTCGGCCGCTCCCTCCTGGAAAAAGAGCTGACCAAACACGATTTCAGCCTATCGAAAATGCTCAAGACAGGGGAGGTCCAGACGCTTGCAAAGGAATTCTCCTTCGACACCATCGATGACCTGCTTGCCGCGGTAGGCTACGGTCTCTACACGCCCCTCCAGGTTTTGGGCAAGGTGATTCCCGAGACCCCAAAGGTGGGCAGGCTGCAGAAGATGCTCGGCTCTATCAGGAAAAGCAAGGACGACGCGATTAAGATCAAGGGTATCGACGGGCTGGTAGTCAAGTTTGCAAAGTGCTGCAATCCGATACCGGGAGATAGCATCATGGGCTTCATCACCAGGGGGAGAGGACTTACCGTCCATCTGGAAGACTGCCCGAACGTACACGCCTATGACGATCAGCGAAAGATCGAGGTTTCATGGGAGTTGGACAAGGGATACACCTACTCGGTCCGGCTCAGGGTCTCGGCGGAAGACAAGAAAGGACTCCTGTCGGATATCACTTCAATTATTTCTTCAAGCAAGGCAAACATCATCAACGCCCAGGTCACGACGCACCCGGACAGGTCGGCAACAAGCGTTTTTGAGATAGAGATCCTGAACGCCCCTCAAGTACAGAAAATCACGAAATCCATATTGAAACTGAAAGGGATAAAGTCGGTGGAGAGGTTAAGGAGCACGTAGTCTTCTAAAGTGGCTTTTGAATACGTCCCTTTTTGATGCACTTCGTGCAGACACTCATCCGTCTCGTGCTGCCGTCCTTCACAACCCTGATACTCTGCAGGTTGGGGAGCCATTCTTTCTTTGTCCGGTTGTGCGCGTGGCTCACACTATACCCTATTTGTTTCCCCTTCCCGCATATGTCACAAACTCTTGCCATAAGAACCCCGATCCGTGTTATATTGTGCTGCCGTCCAACGTGGAAAGCAAAGTTTACTCGCTCGTCTCGTCCGTGTCAATAGAAATCAGTACCCCAGCGTCTATGCTCCGGTGTTGCGGTCCCTCCATGTTACGAGATCCAAGTTGGTTTGCCGGGTACCCCCGCGCACCCCACCTTGCGCAAGAAGGAACCACCTGGGACGGGGGTGGTACATGCATCAAAAATCGCCTCGCCCCTGCCGAACATAGTGGGGTCCAGCGCATGCGGCCGCCCGAACGGCCCATTGCGGCTCAATTGTCAAAGAGCGGCGCCGGGATCTCTCGAAACCGGCTCAAGCAGGCCGGGCTATGGCATCTGTTCGGGGCCTCTCACAATGACTGCCCGCTCTCCTGTCAAAGTGACAAGGAGACGCGACAACCAGGAGTGACAAGGAGGGATGACAACCAGAAGTGACAAAAGGCATCCTTTCTGAAAAAATGACACGACCCATGCCTTCGGGCCACAGGCGGGCGCGACCCGGCAAGGGGCGACCCGGCAAGGCAATATCGAGCCGGGTTCCCCGCCTAGGGAGCCAGGTAGCAAGAAGAAGCGTCATGTTCGGAAGTGAAAGGAGTAAAGGTGCCCGCGATCAACAGGGAAGAGTTCTTGGGAATATCGAGACATGAGCTATCATAAATTGCTTGCATGTGATGGCATATTGTGCTATCATTGGACATGAAGGCAAAACATCGCCGCATTCTTGAAGCAATTTTTGCGGTTCCTATGCGAGGAGGTATTATATTCTCCGATATTGAGGCCCTGATAATTGCTCTCGGCGGTGATGTTCGTGAAGGCGCAGGCTCACGTGTCGTCTTTGAATTGAAGGGAAGCCGACAGTACCTTCATCGACCCCACCCGGGCAAGGAAGCGAAAAAGTATCAAGTCGAAGAACTGCGCGAGTGGTTTAAGGAATTGGAGGTGACACCATGAAAGACGTAATGACCTATAAGGGGTACACGGCCCGGATCGAATTTGACCCAAGGGATGATATTTTTACCGGGAAGATCATAGGAATCGCGGATAGCATCACGTTCCATGGGGAAACCGTACAAGAACTCCGGGCCGATTTTCAGGCTGCCATCGATCACTACACAGCAGATTGCGCGGCCGCAGGTCGCAGGCCATTAAAGGCAGCTTCAGGTAAGCTGATGCTCCGTGTTTCTCCTGAGGTCCATGCCAGAGCTCTTGCTACCGCAAAAACTGCTGGGAAAAGCCTGAATCAATGGGCCGAAGAGATCCTTGATAAGGCCGCCCACGTTTAGAAAAACTTATAATTAGGGACCGGCCCATGCATTTTTATTTACCGAAAAGGTCCGGAAGATTCGTGCAGCAAGAAGAGTGAGGCGACATTTGAAGAGCGTTCCGGTCCCCCCTGTCCCGATGCTTTAACTCAAGAATAAAGATTTGACCCCGGACCCCCCTCCTGTTTCACTTTAACTCTTTGCATGAAAATAGTATACTTTTTCATGAAAGGAGGGGACTATGGCGAACCTGCAAATCAAGAATATCGACGATGAACTCTACGCACAGATCAAACGCCTTGCCGCCCTGGAGAACCGTTCCGTCAGTCAGGAGATACTCTTTCTCGTAAAGGACTATCTGGCAAAAGGAGGCACTCTCTCGGCTGCTGAGACGCCCGCCCACGTGCTCCTCAGTCTTTCAGGCTCATGGGAGGACGAGAGATCGGCCGAAGTGATAGCCCATGAGATAAGGTCGGGCCGCAAGAATTCCCGCAAACTGCGCCGAGGCGTGTAGTGTTTCTTCTCGATACGGATACGATCATTTACGGCCTCAAAGGCGACCCGTCGGTCAAGAGGCGCCTGGAGGAGCACATCGGCGATCCCATGGGGGTTTCCGTTGTAAGCCTTATGGAGCTTTACTACGGGGCCTATAAATCACGCCTGGTTACGGTAAACCTCGCCAGGATACGGGCCATCGAAGCCGCTTTCGAGGTAATCCCGATCAGCGGGGCAGCGGCCCAGACATTCGGGGAGCTCAAAACCGGTCTCGAAAAACGGGGCACTCCCCTCGATGACTTCGATCTGGTCCTCGCAGCATGCGCCTTGACCCACAACTTTACGCTGGTTACGAATAATGTTAGCCATTTCAGCAGAATTGCAGAACTGCGGCTGGTAAACTGGGCTGCGTGAGCACACCGCCGGGAGTGGTTAGCGGACCGGCCGCTTTTCGCTTGCCACCCCGCCTATGGCCCGAAAGGGCGTGGGTCGGGGCTCAATTGCCATTGCAATGATGGAGGCCGGTGATGATACTTGCTCATGAGGCACTTTGAGTCGAAGGATATCCTATGAGTAAATCGGAACAGATGGGGAAGATTCGCGAGCGGTTGATCAAAAAACGTGATGAAGTCTTCGAGGCCCATAGGCTCAGCGATGAAGCACGGCTTATCTTGTCAGAGCACGATATCGAATCTGAAGAAACAGCGCAGAAAGGGGCTATTGCCGATGTTCTGGCAATACTGGACGAAACAGCGCAGAAAGAGATCCAGGCCATAAACAGGGCGCTGGCGAGGATCGAACTCGGGGAATACGGCTCCTGTGAGGTCTGTGGAAAAGGAATCGAGGTGGAGCGCCTTGAGGCAATTCCCTGGACATCTGTCTGCGGGAGACATGCGAGAACAGCATGAAGGAGGCAACAAAATGAAAAGATTACTTTTGGGAACAATGCTTTTGGCGTTCGTAATTGCCGTTTCTGTTCCAACGATGGCGCAGGTAGCTATTAACGTTAACATCCCTCTGCCGCCACCCTTGGTATTTAACGCGCCTCCGGATGTGATAGCAATGCCTGATACGAACGATGTTTATGCTGCTCCTGATATAAATGCAGACTTGTTCTTCTGGAACGGCTGGTGGTGGCGCCTATGGGAAGGTCGCTGGTATCGCTCACATTATTATAACCAGGGCTGGGGTTATTATAACAATGTTCCAAGTTTTTATTTCGATGTAGACCCGGGTTGGAGAGGATACTACAGAGACCATAATTGGAACGGGCACCGGTGGAACTATGAACGAAT
>JBEKHB010000084.1:0-14208 GCA_050012495.1 Syntrophorhabdales bacterium | reverse complement strand
GAAAGGAGCAAGCCTCGTCTTCCTCCGGTGGTTTTTTGGTCATTCCCTTCTCTAAATTGCCTTCTATCAAGGACCATAGCTGTTTTTTTATCCTTTTTGCGTCGGCCTTGTTCAGCCGGGAAACATTAATCATGATAGGAAGCCACCTGTCTCCTTTCTTCTCACTCTCTATCGCAAATTTGTTGATATCCCCATATTGCGGCGCCTCACCAAAGGAATTCGGGTAAGGAAGCCAACCGAGTGCAAGTGTGCCCGCAGGTAGAATGTACTCGAATCCGTCGAGATGTGTCCTATATAGTAGTGTTCCAGGAAATGTTCTGCACCTGTCAGGAGGAACCCCCGCCCATATCGTCTCGCGTGTTTCGCTTGGAGCGACAAAACCGAAGTTATCGGTCACGGAGCCGCACTTCAACAAGACATGCCATTTGTTTTGTACCTCTGACCACAGTTTCGACACTATATCCGTAATCTTCCCTTCTCCCGCTTGCCAAGTCCTGCACAACTCGTGATAAAGCGGATCCCGGTGTATGAGATCCTTCTTTCTTTGGAACACCATGCTTTCGATCCCTTTATCCATTTCCGTGTCCTGACTCTTACGAACTACCCCAGCGAGGTCGTCTCTCCCACAAATCAGGTTGGGCGCCAGAGCAAGACTTGTCGGCCCACCGCTTCCTTAGTATACCATTCACGAACATGTGTCGTCAGAAAACACTGCTTGCCCGGTGTCCCAAAAGGACTAAAAAGCCACGAGTTCTGCATCAGCGCCGGCTCGGCAAAAAGGGGGCGGGCTCTCGGACCCGCCCTGCCTATCATGCTGCCTCTATGGCGTCTTTGATCCCCGATCCTGCCAGGACGAGCTTCCGTAGCCTCATCAGATGCCTGATAACAAGGTCGAGTTGCTCTGCGCGGACAGACGAATGAAAGGCTGCCTTTTTTACTGCCTCAGCGTTGTCTACTTCCGCGACAAAGGCTTGAATGTTCCGCATGAGGCTTTCAAAGTGGTCTATGGCCCGCTTCTCGTCCGTGCTTACCTCCTGAAGCGAGAAGATCGCTTCCTGCTTTTCGCAGAGGATGAGCCCGTCTACGAAGGAGCGGAGCTTGTTATATGAGGAAAGTTCTCCGGACATGATCCGTCGAAGAACGACCCCCTGCTTGGAGGGAGGCAGCCGGCTCATTTCGAACGCCTCAGAGTTGCCGATCTTGCCGGTCTCCACCAGCTTCTGGTGCTCGGGCGTGAGATTCAAAAGGCTCGTCCGCTCGTCGATCCGCCAGGGCATCTTGCCGAGCTTTGAGGCCAGCTCCTCCTTGCTCATGCCGCGGTCGAGAAGAGCCCGGTATGCTCGGGCCTCCTCTATGATGGTGAGGTCTTCGCGCTGGACGTTCTCGAGGAGTGCCAGCTCTTCGACCATGCTGTCGTCAACGTCCTTTATGGTGACAGGTACTTCCTTAAGGCCCGCCAGGATGGAGGCACGGAAGCGCCTCTCCCCCGCGATGATCATATATGTGTCGCCCCTGGGCGTAACCAGAATGGGATTCTGCACGCCGTATTCCTTGATGGACCCGGCGAGCTCCTGGAGCTTCTCGGGGTCGAAAGCTTTGCGGGGCTGATTCGGGTTTGCGTAGATGAGGTTAAGGGGTATGGTCGTCAGCATGGGAGCCTCCGGTGAGTAAGGAGCTTGTCCGATTTTCCGATACCTTGTCGCCCAGGTCGACGAGGTGAATAGCGTCGATGCCGTGTCCCTGATGAAGCCGTGTTGCGATGTCGTAGAAACGATGGCAGGACCTAGGACCTGTCTCCATGCACATCATGAGCACGGTCTCCGTCTGCCTAATGGTAACGAGAAAAGCGATCCCCTCCTCTGAGGCAGGCCCGTTGAGCCCGCCCAGGATATTGCCCTTCCAGAGATAGCGGTCGCCGAGGACACGGACGAGGTTGTTCCGGTTGAACTGTGGGTTCCGCGAGAAAGGCTTGCTCCGGACGTCGATGAGCAGGGAGATTTTCTTCTCGTCCATGATGGCGACAAGCCGCTCTACGGTCATTCGCTGATAGCCGATGGTGTACATTTCGTTCACGTCATGCCTCCTTGATTTGTCCTGTTGATGAGCCGATAGGCCGGCGGCGACCGCCAGCGCGGAGCGGAGAGAGGAGACTTGGTTTGACCCGAAGCCTCCTCCCCGGGGATTGTCGAGCCGGACTTTCCGGCTCACGCTTCATTCCCTAACTCGGTAAGAATCGCGTCTGCGTGCTGATAAGCACTCTCGGCATCGTCGTCCTTCCCGCTCTCCACGGATTGCAGGTATTCCCTGAGAGCATCCCGGCAGTCATGAAGGACGGAAAGAAGATCGGGGATGGCCTGTACCAGCTTGCGGTTGCCTTCGTCGCGGGCCTCGGCGACCTTATTCCTGCGCTCACCCTCTTCATCCCCGATGTCGTAGCCTTTGTTTACCCACCCATTCTGTTCCTTGGCGGCCTCCATGATGAAGTAACGTCCGTATTCATCGGTGGTCTCCACGTTCCAGGGGAAAGGCGTGTGATTCAAATCTTCGGCCATGCTGCACCCCCCTATTATACCCTGATCGGCATAACTACGGCCTTCCCATTCAGCAGGCACGCCCCGTAGGTGTCGGGCGCCTTCAGCACGACTTCTTCAAGCGGGAACGACCGGATGGCGTCGAATAGGAAGCGCCCATTGAAGTGGAGCGTCATGCCCTCTTTCTTCATCACTGCGCCGCACGGGATATGCCACTTGTAGGTTCCCTCGTGGCCCTCGCTCTCGATCACCAGCTCGCCGTTGACAGTCAACGTCAGGCGCTCCTTCTCGATGATGCTGGCGCCGGCGAAGAGATTAAGAAACTCATCGCGACGGAACGTGACGATGTTCTCGGGCCTCGGCATCACGTTCTTCCAATCGGGATAGGTGCCCTCGATCACCTGGGTCGAGAAGACGCCGCAGCCCATGGGACAGGCAATATGCTTCTCGTCCAGCCAGCCGATCGCATTGACCGTCCCGTGCTTCGCGATCACTTTGCAGGAGTCGAGCGGAATAATGGCGGGCGGCATGGAGGCGTCGGCCGGCGTGATGTCCTCGACGTGCATCCTGAACCCGTCGGTCCCGACGATCTTCGATTCCTTGAAGTCCAGATAAACGCCGGTCAGCGCGTAGCGGGTCTGGTCGACCGACACGGCCGGCATGACGCGCTTCAGGCCATCCAGGAAGTTCCTGCACTCCGGCCATGCGCCGGCCGCCGGCTTGATCTCGGGATATTCTTCCGGGTCCTGCGTGACGATATCGCAGCGACCGTTGACGCTCACAGTGCTGTGGCTGGCAGTGCTGCCTCTGAAGAGCAGCTCGACCTTCTCCGTACCGGCCGGCAATGCCTGTATTTCCTTCAGAAGCACGAGTGCGGGGACACAGGAGACAATGGGTCCTCCCTCCGAAGGGATTGTGCCCGACCAGGCCTTTTCGAGGTCGGTCACCTGAATGGCGGCCTTGTCGCCTATCGCCTCGATTCTGATGTTCCGCAGGATAGGCATGATGTTCTTGCCGCTTGCGATGTCGACCGCGATCTTCAGGGCTGCGACCGTCTCCTTGAGAGGAAGCGTGACGAGGACGGGCGTAAAGGTGTCCTCTGCCTTGGGGCCCCCGGCGACCGTGACGCCGGTCAACAGCTCCTGTGCCGTGAAGCCGGGCGGGAAGGATGCTTCGTAAGCCTCGCTGGCGGGCTCTTCGCGAGCGATCTCTTCCATCCGGCTTTCCATCACGATCTCGGTGTCCTCGAACTGGCCGACAGATTCGTTGAAATAGTAGCGTTCGACGGTCGGGGATGTCTCGGTCTCGTCAACGGCGGGCGGCTCGGGTTGTATAGGAACCTCAACCACCTTCCTGACCACCTTGACCGTGATGCTCTTGGCTGTCACGGTGCGTTCTCCGAACTCCCAGGCGTTCATGTCGATGCCGAGGTCATGCTGTGCCTTGCGGAGCGCGTACGCTTCTGTCCAGTTCGCCTCTCCTACGTAGCTGCCTAAACCTTCCGCGAACTTCAGGATGAGTCTCTTCTTGCCTGCTTCTTTTTTCATGACGATCTCCTTTTGGTTTTTATTCCGCTCCTTTGTAACCCATTGGAGCAGTCGGTCAGGGGGCCGCGATAACGCCCGCGGCCGGGGCGAATAGGCTATATGTGCTTTCCGGCGTGCAGTTTCTCCCATACTTCCTTGGCGGGCATGGGACGGAAATGAAGATCGCGCTCGATTCCTAAGCCAAACCGTACTTTCGTCTTCTGAAGCTCGGAGAGTGAGAAGCTGCCGATCTCCACCTCGAAGCCCTTGACGATCCCCCACAGGTAGTCGGGGTCCTCGGGGTCCTGGTTCATCAGGTACCAGGTCCAGGAGCCGGTAGAGTCGAAGAACTTGGCCACAATCTTCTGGTTTTCCAGGTCCGAGCCTTTGGGGTACTGCTTCCGCGCCGCCTTTTCAATTACTTTGGTCATCAGTTGCATGGGCTTACCTCCTCGTATAGATGTGGTTTTCAATGCGTTCCACCTTGAGCCAATACGGATTCTGAAGGCAGCGGCTCTCGGATGCGTTGTAGGTGCTGTTCACTTGCTTGAGGACGATCCCCTCGTTCTCCTCGCCCGCGATGGAGTCATAATAGAGTTTCACTTTGCCGAGCTGGTATTGATGAGCGATCTCGACGGGGTGGACGTTGCCGCCCCTGTCTGCGATCTTCAGCATGGCCGGCTCAAAGATCGCTTCGAGAATCTGTCTCCTGTTCCAGAGCGGAAGGCCGGTGATCAGCTTGCCGTTTACGACCAGGATGTCGAACACATAGTAGACGCCCTTGATCTGCTTCGTCCGGTTCTGCAAAAGCTCCCCGTCGATGATGCAGCCGTTGGGGAGGATCTCGGTGAGCAGCCCGCGCAGCTCGGGCAAAGGATCATTGATGGTGGTATGATGCCGGGTCCAGAGGGTGAGGGCGCCGCCCTCCGTAAGACAGCGCCATCCGTTCTTCTTGACCTCGGCGATCCAATTGGGGTCATTGTCGAGCCGCCTGAAAAGGTCGCTTCCGGGGCTCAGGCGATTCGGCTTGCAGGGGAAGTAGTATTTCATCACTTCACCTTGACGCTCGGCTTGTACTGCCTGACGATGGGTGCCAGGGCCGCGCGCTCCTTCTCGTTGAAGGCCGTATAGAACTCCTCGGTGTACCGCTTTGTCGGTGAGAGCCACCTTTCCACGCTGAAGAACTGCGCGAATCGCTCCGGGCCGACCGACTGGATGAGATCGCGCAGGGCGTCCTCGGTAACGTCCTTGACGGTGATCTTCATCTCCTTCGTAAAGAACTGATTCGACCGGTCCCCGATGACTGCCTCGATGGCGGGCGCGTTCGAGAGATCGACGGCCGAATACTTCGCGCTCCAGCTGATCGTCGCGGAGAGACCGTTCGTGTCGGGGACCTTCACCGATGAGGTGTAGCCCTGCCGCCTGATAATGTCCGCCCGTAGGGGCTCGACCAGATCGACGGTCTCTGCGGAGAGCAGATCCCACTCGGACTCGAGGCTGTCGAGCTCCTCCCTGATCTCGCGGAGCCGGGCGACCTTCTCCATCACGTCCTTGCCGACCGTGAGGACCGGCGTTTTGGAGGACGACTTCGCTTCTTTCGGCTTTGTTGCCGTGGAGAGAACGTCGTCGATGCTGAATCCCTGTTTCTCTTCCTGCTTCTGCTTTAACGCGGTGACCTTTGCCATAATGGACCTCCTAGGTTTATTTGGCTTCCGCCGACCTTATAGGTTTCGGGGAGGGCGCCACCCTCCCCATCGTCAGGGCGGTTACTCGGTGAAGCACTGGAAATTGCAGTCCGGCTGCCCGCGGTACTCGGGTTCCCGGTACCGGTCGAGTCCAAAGCGCCCGCACTGCCACCAGCCTGTGAGGGAATTGTTGCGTCTTAAGCGGGCGCCGCAATCGGGGCACTTCCCGGAGGCGACTATCTGGCGGTTCTGCTCATGAATTGCATCCATCCTGGCTCGATGCTCTTTTTTAGTCATGGTGAGGCTCCTTAAACGCCTTGCACTTCTTGATGGGCTGCCAGGTCGGAAGGCAGCCGAAGCAGAGGCATTCGCGCGAGGATTCACGGCAGCCAAACCGGTTTTTCCTGATCCTGACGCCATTGTTCCAGCCGCATTCGGTACAGATCGTCCTTCTGCTCATGTCATCACCTCAGCCATCTTGTTCCGGGCGCTCTGAAGGAATGGATGGCCACACCCTTCTTGGTCGGCGCCATCTGGTCGTGATCGTCCAGGTAGTAGGTCCTCACGTCCACGTAGGTCTTGCCCTTGTACTGGTCGACGGCTACCCTGATCTCGCTTGAACCGTTCTTCTTGATGCTGCCGATTACCCACGTCTGCTCTGTCATGACAGGCCTCCTTAAAAAAGATTGAGCCGCGTCTGCGGCTCCAGCGGACCCTCGCGACCTTTTAGGCTGGGCCCCTTTCCTGTGTGCGGGGGATGCCGCCCCCGCGCCCTACAACAGATCGACGCGCCGGAAGTAGAGCACACACGCTTCCAGCTCTTCAGTGTCCCAGGAGCCGTCGAAGCAGAGAGCTTGCCACTTGATGAAGGCCAGGGCGCCGGCCTTGGATACCATCCGGCCTCATGGTGGAGAGCGATGCCGTCGAGGGGAGCGGACTCGCTCAAGTCGCCCTTCTCAGTTGTAGCCGCACGCACCAGATTGAGAAAATCGGACCGGGTCATCACTCACCGCCTCACGCCGCTTCGCTGAAGGAGTCGACAATTTCGAGCCAGAACGGCTCGTTCTCGACGTTACACGCGATGCCTTCGTTGAGGCACAGGAGGACGAACTCTATAAGATCGTCCTCGTCCATGGGAACTGGCCAATGCCTGTCCGCGCAAATCTCTTCCATGGTCGGTAAGCCATCTCCGCAAACGTCGTTCAAAACTACGCTCTCTCTTGCCATGACACTCTCCTTTTTTTTGGTTTCGGCCTTGGTAGCGGCCATCTTCAGGCCGGACACTATCCGGCGACCACTGCCTGAGTTTTATTGCCGCTTCAGTATGAGGATAGCGGCCCGCTCAGGGCTTATTTAACCAAGTGGATGCCAGCCTTGGCTTGCGCTAGTGCGGCTCGTTCGTCCGGCGTGGGGTGTTTGAACTCGTTTGGAGTTCCTACGGGTCTGCGTTGAGAGGGTTTGACGTGGGCTCCAGGACCGCTCTTGGGCATCCCTTCGCTCATCTTAATGGGGGGTCGATTCCCGGCTCGATGTACTGCTCTATAGCAACCACTTGGTTTCTCCTTGCCCGCATCCGGACCAGCTTCGTTCAGCCTGCTGTTACTTGGCTCATTCTACGAAAGGTCTGGGACGCGGTGGAGAGGGTGAATCTATCCGGGCTGTCAGAGGTCCCGGCTTCAACGTGCCTGCCGACACGGTTAACAGGATTCGAGGTCCGGGCGTGGAGGCTGATCCTCAGGGCTTGGTCCTGCTGGGTTTCCTGTTTTTTGATAGTATCCATATATATAGTATAGTGTTTTATGCGAGTAGTGTCAAGTAAAACACCAATAATTACGCATAGTTATGTTAACAAGCGTATGAAAATGCGAACAATGGTCGTTCGTGGCGTACGCGATCACCTACGGGACGTGGCGGGTATAAAATTATTTTCTCCCTCGAAAAAAAAATAAAAATATTTTCAGAGGCGTAGCGAGGCTCAGGCGCGATGAAATTATTTTTCAGTACCTCCCAGAGCGGAAAAGGCGGTTTTTAAAAAAGAACTCCGTATTAAATAAAAAGTTTAGTATAGTGCTATTTCTGGGTATCGTCTCTGCTAATCGTTGTGGGAGTAGGGAGATATTTTTTCTACCTAATCGAGTTTAAAAAAGTTCAAGGTGTTAGTATATGGCTCATGTCGGGGAAGAGGCTTACGCGATCACCTACGCGACGGTCTAAGTAGATGATATTATTGGCTATTTCTCCTTGGGGGACGGATTTTTTGGCATGGAATTTGACGGGTGGGAAGCGGGATCGGGGGTATTTTGGGGCGGCAAAGCGGTTTTTGCCAGCTCGACGATCTTCATGAAGGCCGTGGGGCTGTTGACGATGTTGCATTTGTCCTTCACGTCGAGGAGCAGGTTAAAAATCGCTTCATAGTGGGCCCGGGACAGGAGGTAATGTTCATCTGCCGAAAATACCTGGTCAATCTCGGTCAGCATGGATCTCAGCGCCTCGGATTGCTCGGGCAAGAACAACAGCTTCATTTCCTTGTATTCGAGCCGGGCCTCGGAGATCGAGACGAACTGGATCTTCTCCAGCTCCTTGATGATCTCGCTGTCCAGGCCCGCATAGAGCTTCAGGTCGATCTGCTTTATCTCGTCCCATAATTGCCTGAGCATGAGCGGGTCATCCTTGCCGTCGATCGCGTTGTGGGAGAGCTGGATCGCTACCTGCTCCTCCCTGGTGAGCTCCCGGTCGATCACCATGATGAGTATCTGCTGCATACCGGCTTGAGCCGCTGGCCTGTACGCGGTGGTTGCCGGAGAGCACCAGGAGGCTCCCATCGGGCTCCCGGTAGCATAAAGGGAGGGACGACAATCCGCCGTCGCGCTTGATGTTTGACACCAGGTTTTCGAACATCTCGTGGCTCATGTACCGGGCGTTCTTGTCGAGGAGCTTTATGGCGGAAGGGTCCGCGACGTCGAGCGTGTAAGGCGTGGCGTTCGTCTCGCGAAGCCGGTCGCTGAGGACCTTTACTGTTGCTTGTATTTTTTCATCCATAACGCGATGACCTCCTGAAAGGTGGTGCTGGTGAATTCGGTTCGGTAATTCAGAAATCCCTTGCCCCGCTTGGCCAACTCGTAGACGCCGCGGTACTTCATGCTGACGGGCTTGTTGGTAAAGGCGGTAGTAAAAATCGTATGGCGCCTTGCGAGAAGGCGCTCTTCGAGAAGCACCTTCATGTCCTGGCACTGGGTCACCATGAGCAGGAGCTTCGCGAGTCTGCTGTACGTGGTGCTCGGGACGACGAAGTCGGAGAGCATGTATATCTCGCCTTTCTTACCGAGTTGCGAATAAGCGTTAAAAATCAGGAATCCGAAGACCTTATGGCCGGCAAGGGCGAAGTAACACGGGCCGCCTGATCCTGGCTGGACGTGTTTGCTCAGGTACATGTTGCGGTAGTGGTTGATGACGGGCTGAGGGACTTCCCTGACGGTGATAGGGGCGTCCGGAGGTATCTGCTCCTCGAGGTCAAGTATCTCGTAGGGCAGGACCTTCTCGTTGATGGTCTTCCGGAAAACGCCGGGATGCAGGGAGAGGCTGCTGTAGACGTAGACGGTGCGATGGCCGAAGAGGTCTACCCGGGCGACGCAGGGGAGATCGCGAGGGCGGTCATCGTAAAGTACGTAATCTGTCTGGATCATGCGCTTGATGGTCTCTTCCCTGCGCTCCTCCGTGAGCATCTGGTAGGTCGGATGGGGCCAGGAGAAAGACTCCTCGAGGCGCTTGAACATACGTTCGTAGCCGCCTTCGTAGGTGGGGAGAAAGCCTATCGCAATGCCGTCTGCCTCGCACGGGTAGTAGTCGTGGACGTCCATGTCGGTATAGGAGGCAAGTTTTGTAGAGGACAGCGCGGTCTCCACTTTCTTGAGCGTCTTTTTATGCAACTCCGGCCAGTTTTTGACGTAGCTGCGCCACATGCCCTTCGTGTAGTCGTTTTTCTGTTTCTCGTACTTCAGCATCTCCAGATACAGGATGACGGTGGAAACGTCGCGGGGGCCGGGGACGGGGCCCTCTTCGAGATACTCGTTGATCCACTCCATTTCGGGGATGATGCAGCGAAGCGGAAAGGGAGTTTGTGTGAGGGCGGCGCCGATCACGCCGGAGTAGAGCGAGACGTCGTTGCTGTGGAGCTCTGCCGTGGGCGCGACCCGGGTGATGATCTGCTCGATGGTGAAGTTGCCGGAGCAGCCGATGAAGCAACGGCGGCCGGAGAGAAGCCCCGCGTGAGTGTAAAAGAAGGCACGCAGCTTCGCGTTGATCGAGCCTACGAAGGGCATACTTCAATCACAGTGAGCGCGAAAGTTAGCTTAATCGCCGCGGTTCTTTTATGGAGGGTGGTTAATGCAGAAAACCCTTGCAATTGAATAGCCCTCTAGTGTAAACTCTTTTAAGAGCCTCTCCCAGAGGTGCTAAGTTTTTCCCGAACGGCTCTGACTAGCATCAGAGTTGTTCAAAAAGCCATCCGACCAGATAGCTGATAAAAGACTACTCCCTTGTGGTGGAAATGTCAAACCATTTTGGGGGATTATGTCATGGTTGTCATGTGTGGGTATGAGGCGTCCGAAGCAGGCGATAGCCTCTTCCAAGAGGACAGGGGCGGGGCAGCGCCGACCCGGACGCTTCAAACGTCATAAAGCGTCATAGGTAGAAGCCCATGGGAGTAAGAAAAAAACGACTCACCCTCAAACAGATAGCCCGGGCCCTTGAACTGACCGGGGGATTCATCTCGCAGGCTGCCCGTGATCTGGACTGCACGCCCCGGAACCTCTTCAGACGTATCGCCGGGTCCCAGGCCCTACAGGATATAATGTGGGACATCCGTTGTCGGTATCTAGACCTTGCCGAGTCCAAGCATCTTGAGCAAGTCAAGGCCGGCAACTACGACGCGGTGAAGTTTCATCTCCGGTGCCAGGGCAAAAGTAGAGGCTATGTCGAGCGTTACGAGCATCAGCAGTTTGAACGGATAGATCATCTAAAGGAGCTTGTCGATGTCGTCCGCCATGGGCCTATTCCGAGGGGGCAGAGCTACAACGGTAGCGACGAGTAGGAAAATACTCCCTTTCGGAGAAAAAGCCTACAATTTCGCTTTCCGCCCTATCGATAAAGATGCCCGAATCAATATCCTTGAGGGCGCTGTCCGGTCCTCGAAGACCTGGGCGCTCATGGCCAAGATCATCCAGCTCTGCCAGTATGATGTCGCCGGCGTGCGCCTTATAACCGGCGTATCGAAGGAAAGCGTTTATGTCAATGTCCTGAACGATCTCTTTGAGGTGATCGGTACCAACGCCTACCATTACAACCGCAGTTCCGGCGAGCTTGAGATGCTCGGCTGCTGGTGGAAGGTGGTCGGAGCGAATGACGAGACTTCAGAAAAGTATATCCGGGGTGCTACCGTGGGCGCGTGCGTGGGGGATGAGCTGACAAAGCAGCCGGAAAGTTTCTTCGTCATGCTGATGAACCGGCTCTCGCCGCCCGGCGCACGCTTCTACGGCAGCACAAACCCCGACAGCCCATTCCACTGGCTCAAGACAAACTGGATAGATAATCAGGAGCTGAGGGACGCAGGAGATTTGATCTCTATTCACTTCGACCTTGAAGACAACCCGCACCTCACGAAGAACTACAAGAACTTCCTCAACAGGGCCTATAAAGGCGTCTATCATCTGCGCTTCGTGAAGGGTTTGTGGGTGATCGCCGAGGGCGGCATTTATAAGGACGCCTGGTCCGACGATCTGGTTTACGACGACGAGAGCTTCCCGAGGATAGAGGGCCTGCGGTTACCAAGAGGCTGCGCAGACCGCTGGGTGTCGATGGACTATGGGACGGTGCACCGACAGGTGTATCTCGACATGATCGATGACGGCACAAACGTATATGTTGATCGGGAATGGATTTGGGATTCGGTGGCCCAAGGCGTGCAAAAGACCGACCGGCAATATGCCGACGACCTGGAAAGGTTTATGGGGCCGGCGCATAATCCCCTGGTCGTCGTGCCGCCTGAGTGTGCGTCGTTCAAGGCAGAACTCGTGCAGCGTGGGATATGGAACATCGATGCCGAGAATGCCGTCGCGGATGGGATCAGAACCGTCTCAAGCATGATGAGCCTGAAGAGGCTGCGTGTTCACAGGCGTTGTACTAACCTGTTGGAGCGTATACCCGCGTATGTGTGGGATCCGAACAAAGCGAAGAGGGGCCTCGAAGAGCCAATAAAGGCGAACGACGATGAGGTCGACGCCTGCCGGTATGGCATCGCAACGAAAATAGCGAGCTGGAGGCTTGCGGCATGAATGTGATCAAACCTGGCGTTGAGGTTATCCAGAGCATAAGGCGCGTTGCTTTCTGTCTTGAGTACCGAGTTCTATTTTGTGCCCTTTGCCCTCACGTAGCTGCATTTTGAATTTTGAGTATTCGATGGCAGGCCCACCTCCGTTGAACCGTTCGAAATCCCTTGCTTCTGGTACATGCGCACCGTAGGGAACAAGCACCGCAGTCTTTCTTTGCTGCCGCGTACTCGATGTTCTGTTTGTCTTCGTGGACCGACCTTTTCTTCAGTACCTTTCCGGCGGGGCACGTGTAGGTGTCTGTCTCCTTATGATAGACAAACCGTTCTTCCGGGAAGATCGATCCCTTCCCGGGAACTCGTGGTGCTCGTGATCGCCTTCATGGTGGGCACGTGGGCTTGTATATCCTTGTCGTAACAGAGGAGAAGGTTTTCTTTTGTGCCGTACTTACTGTCGGCCACCACAGTTGTTACCGTGGCGCCCGTATTCTTCGCGTGTCCCTCGATGAGAGTACCCATTTCATGCCCGTCATCGACAACACCGGGGGTGTAGGCGGCCAGCCAACCGCCCTCGCATCCAGCCATGACCTGACTCTCAAATCCAGCCAGTTGATAGACTTCGCCTGTATGGAAAGTGTCCACCCTGAATGAAGGCTGCTTTCCCCCGCTTGTCATAGCAACCGTCTGTTGTACCGGATGGTTTCCTGCTACCTATAGAGCCTCCCTGGAGCGTGGTGGACGTTAGTTCCTGCTGAATCCAAACAGGAGTGGTCGACGCCGTCCTATAGGATATCTTGCCTCAGCGGACATGACATTGCAATCAAAAAACGCCGTCCCGCTGGTCGCCGGCCGTCGAGCCGGGGCAGGCTCCGGCCGGACGAGCACGGCATAACGATGGTTCTCAATGAAATATCAGCCTGGTGTGCGGAGGCGCTTGTTGAGGGGCGCGCTAACAGCTAAAGCTCAAAGCCAGGAAGGAAAACTCAGGGCAAGGACCTTCCTCCGGGGTGAGGGAGGCTATCTATGAGGGTATTCTCGTGGCTGCTAACAGGTCACCTTCACCGTGGTGATCACTTCACGGTGCCGTTTGAGGGCGTGGGTATCCACGACTGAGTTATTTGAGGCATCGGCATCGATGAGGCTTGAGTCCATGAAGATCTTGGCTTGCTTCCTGAGGTCTTGAATTTTCCATTTTTAGTTGAACAACTCGTTTTTGAGTAGTAATCTGTGCATAGGTTAAAAAGCTGGGAGAAAAAGGGGGATTCATGAGAGTCAGCCCTTAGAGAGCGTTTTTAGGATGTTTTTTGAAAAAAGGAGAGAACATGAAGACAACAAAATGTGGTTATGGGATCGTACGAGGTTTGCTCATGGGAGCACTGAAGGTTCCCCATTCCAGCATGGCCCAATGAAGCGCGTTGTATTGCGCCTTTGTGAATGTCGGCCCCAGCAGTTCAAGAAGGTTGAAGCGGTCCCGGATCGCCAGTTCCGACAGAATCAGTCTTTGCCATTTGCCCGGTCCTTTACTCACTCCGTCCTTCCATCGTCCGGCCTTCAGGAAAAGATCAGCGATGACCAGGGACCCTTCAGCGCCAGCCTTGTCAGCGTCCATGACCGGACAGACCGTAGATCGTCCAGCGGCGTCTCGTAGTCCCCGGAAGCCCTCGGCCCATGCAGCCCTGAAGTTCTTCGCTCAATTTCTTTTCTCTCTTTTTTTGTTTAGCTTTCTTCTCATTGCAGCGTCACGCTCGGTAATTGCAGCGTCACGTTGAGCGCGTGAGGTATTTCGCTGTTCCACAAACCGCCTGATCGCCAGCACCCGGAGCGCAACACCTCTAAGTAATCTCCTAAGAAATCTCATAGGACCTCCACAGTTTATAATTCGTTCGGCGTAGTTTCCCAGGTGGCTTATGTGGCAGAATCGGATAAAGACCCCGTGGCCTTCCCGGAAACGGCTGAAACGGCCTTCCAGGATGCCCCAGGATCGTTTTTCTCGCCCCGGCCCTTATCACTATATATCCCCCTTATATATCCCCCTTTTGCGATGTCCCGGTGAAGCGATGCCGGTCTCCCCTTCCAGCCAGGCGACGGCGGACGGAAAGGTCATGTCCCCGGCGACCTCGATCCGTTTCAGCAGATCGCCCTTC
>JBEKHB010000083.1:0-14702 GCA_050012495.1 Syntrophorhabdales bacterium | reverse complement strand
GGGACCCTTTGCCGTCATTCCGGCCCCGGATTCAAGCCTTCCGGGGCAGGCCCGGCAGCCATCTCTTTGTCGTCATTCCGGCGGAAGCCGGAATCCAGGGGTTGCCGGAGCCGGAATCCAGTTGTTTCAGTACGTTACAAAGGGCCTGGACCCTGGCGTCCGCCCCCGGATACAGGCATTCCGGGGCAGGCTTGGTGACGACAAAAAGACAATTTTTTCACACGTTCGTACGGGTGCGCGCAAAGCGTTCGCTCATATGATGGAAAGAGATAAGCAGATAGAGAAGGCGCTGCAAGAGGCGGAAGAGAAATACCGGCACATCTTCGACAACGCCATGGAAGGCATATACCAGGCGGGCACGGACGGCCGGTTCATGAGCGCCAATCCCGCGCTTGCCCGTCTTCACGGCTACAGCTCCCCTGCGGAGCTGATGGAGGCGGTGGGGTCGATCCGCAACGATCTCTTCAGCGACCCGGCGCGCCACAAGGAGATGATCCGGCGCCTGTTGGCACACAACGCGGTGTCCGGCTTCGAAGCCCGGATGCGGCGCAAGGACGGAAGCGAGCACTGGGTGTCCATGAACGTCCGGGTGTTCAGGGACGGCAATGGCAGGATCCTCTTTTATGAAGGCACCATGGTGGATATCACCGAGCGCAAGGAGGCGGAGCATGCGCTCGCCGAGAGCGAAGAGCGGTACCGGACGGTAATCGAGCATTCCAACGACGGAATCGCCATCGTTCTCGGGGGCAGACACGTGTACGTCAACTCCAGGTTCGTAAAGATGTTCGGCTATGACAGCCCGGACCAGATCGTCAATAAGGCGATCACCCTGATCGTGCACCCCGATGACCGGGAAAGGGTAATGGAGATGAACGCCCGGCGGGAGAAGGGGCAGCCCGTCCCGCCGAGGTACGAGTTCAAAGGGCTCACCCGCTCGGGGGGCACGATCTATATCGAGGTCTCCGCAACGGAAGTCACCTACCGGGACCGTCCCGAGGTACTTATTTTCTTAAGGGATGTGACTGAGCGGAAGCGGGCCGAGGAGGTCTTCCTCCAGTCGCACCGGCAATTGGAGCAGCTCAACCGGGCAAAGACAAAAGCCGTGGACCATATATCGCACGAGCTCAAGACGCCGCTCGCGGTGATTCAGGGGAATGTGCGGGTGCTCCGCCGCAGGCTGGAGCAGGCGGTCGGCGAGGATACCTACAAAGAGATGCTTAAGGCCATCGAGCGGAACCTGGAGCGGCTTTTTCATATGGAGAGGGATACGGACGAAATCCTGATGACGTCGCGTGAGCTGGAAGCGGTGAGTCTGCCGGACGAGCTCGACCGCCTTAAAGAACGGTTGGCGGACCTGGGGGAGGTTTCGCCTGAGATCGACGCGTGCGTGCAAGGCCTGAAGGAATGGGTGGTCAGCCGCATGCCCCGCGGCACGGGCGCCTTTCAGCCCGTTGAGCTCTATATTTTTCTGGTGCAGGCGGGAGAAAGGGCCAGACACCTCGCGGCCCACCGGCACATCGACGTGCGGGTCGAAGGTCTGTACGGCATCTACATATTGATGGACCCCGCAATCCTCAGGGATGTCATCGACGGTCTCGTGCGAAACGGCATCGAAAACACCCCGGACGGCGGCTGCGTAACGATATCGCTGGAAGAGAGGGGCGAGCAGGTCCTGGTGCACGTGACTGATTCCGGGGTCGGTATCTCAGAGGAGAATCAGCAGTACATTTTTGACGGTCTCTTCCACACAAAAGACACCGAGCTCTACGCGTCACTGCTGCCGTATGAATTTGGCGCAGGCGGCAAAGGGCTCGATCTCCTCAGGATGAAGGTCTACGGGGAACGCTTCGGCTTCGCCCTTTCGATGAAAAGCACGCGCTGCCGCCACCTGCCGGGCGACCGGGACGTCTGCCCCGGCGACATTTCCGATTGCCCCTACTGCAAGACGGCCGCTGACTGCGATGAATCTGGCGGCACTACCTTCACTGTCACCTTTATGAAGGGCCATGACAAGGACATCCCCTCGCCCTCGCCCCTTTGATCCTGCCTTCCAAAAATGATCGCGCCAATTCTCGCTACTCCTTTTTGCCGGACTCCTGCAAGCCTATCTCGGAGAGCTTTTTTATCACGTCATTTGCAGGCTTTTTGTTGATCTCTGCATAGAGGCGCCCGGCCTGCTCTTTCATGCCTTTTATGGCCGCGATCTTGGCAAGGTAGAGTCTTGCGATATCCCTCAAGCCCCCTGAGCTTTCACCGGCCACCTTTTCGAAACTCCCTTCCGCCTTCGAGAGGCCGTCGCTTTTCGGATCGACCGTGTAGGCGCGGAAGCTGTTCATGCCTTCGAAGAGCGCGTACTGCGCCTTCTCGTTCTCTCCCGTCCTATAGGCAGCGTAGCCCCAGACGGCGAGCACGACGAGGACGAGGGCGACGGCGGCGCCGATGCAAGCCGTCCTGTGTCCCTTGCTCCATTCCAGCACGAGGCGGAACGTAGTCTGGAAAAAGTCGGGCTTTCGTATCTCTTGTTTCATCTTTTTTCTGGGCATGGGTTAATTCCAACATACCGGGTACGAAATGTCAAGACGCGGCCCGGCGCCCGACTTCAGCACTCCCATGAGGTGTTCAAAAACACCCAAGAGTGGCTGCCCTGGAACTACGAGGACGCTATTGCCGCATTGCCTCCGTAGATACCTCCCAAATCCCATCTTTTATCTCCGGTTTGTAAGCGACGCAGGCTCACCGGAAGGACACAATCCAACTGGACCCGAAAGGGCGGCCACTGTAAGTCTTAGCAGGTGACCATTGGAAAGGGGTGACTGAAGTATCCGCGTTCCCTCATAGCCCCAGATAAGCCTTTCGGATCAGCTCGCTCTGCATGAGTTCATCCGCACGGTCGCTCGCAGTTATGCTTCCGTTTTCCAGGACATAAGCCCTGTCCGCTATCTCCAGGGCGAGCATTGCGTTCTGCTCCACGAGAAGTATCGCCATCCCACTGTTATTCAGGTCGCTGAATAATCTTGCCAATTCTTCAACGACCACCGGAGCCAAACCGAGCGAAGGCTCATCCAGCAGGAGCAGTTTTGGTCTCAGCATTAGTCCTCGTGCGACGGCTAGCATCTGTTGCATGCCCCCGCTCAGTGTGTTGGCTTTAGCATTTTTTCGACCGGCCAACATCTTGAAATAGCCGAGAACCCTGTCCAATTCGTTTTTCTTCTCTCTACGATCCTTTATCTTGTACGCGCCGAGTTCCAGATTCTCGGATACCGTCATATCGGGAAACAACTGTCGACCTTGCGGCACATGAGCAATCCCGAGACTCACAATCTGGTCCGGGCGCAGATTGTCGATCCTTGTTCCCAGAAACTCTACGGTACCGCTGACCATTTTCTTCAGTCCGGATATAGCCAGCAGCAATGTTGTTTTACCCGCCCCGTTTGCTCCAAGGAGCGTGACAAACTCACCTTCATGAACTTCTAGCGAGACCCCTTTGAGCGCCTTAGCACGCCCGTAGTATATCTCCGCATCCTTAATACGCAGCATCGATTTTTCTCGTTCCCAGGTAGACTGAGATGACCTTATCGTTGTGAGCTATTTCCTCCGGATTTCCTTCGGCTATCTTCGTGCCGAAGCTGATGACGGCGATGCGACTGCAAATTCCCATGATAACCCTCATGTTATGCTCAACGATGACTATAGTTCTTCCCCCTTTTTGAATCGACCGGATCAGCTCCATGACACTAGCAGTCTCTGTCGGATTCATCCCGGTAACCGGTTCGTCCAGGAACAGTAGATCAGGATCTGGTCCCAGAGCAATTGCTATTTCCAGTCTTCTCTGCTCTCCGTACGGCAGATTTTTTGCGAGGGTATCGACCCTTTCTTCGAGCCCCACGAACCTCGACAGCTCAACGGCTTTCTCTTCCAACTCCCGGTTCTCACTCCTAAAACGTCTCGTGTTGAAGAATGACCCGAGAAAACCGGTCGTCAATCTCATGAAGCCGCTTCTTATCAGATTTTCCTTCACGCTAAAATTAGGAAAAAGACTGTTACTCTGGAATACCCTTCCTATGCCCAGGGCTGCGATCCGGTGCGGCTTCCAACCGGTGATCGATCTTCCCCTGTATGCGACCTGACCGGACCTTGGAACTAAAAAACCGGTCGCGATGTTGAACAACGTGCTCTTACCAGATCCATTCGGTCCAATGATACCGAATATCTCACCCTGGCAGATATTGAGATCTACCCCATCAAGGGCTCTGAGCCCTCCGAAATCGATAGTCACTCCTTTCAATTCAAGCATGCTCTCGTCTTCGCGAAGCGCTTTCTCCACCATATACACCTTCGCCCGCCGGATACCTCACTGCTGCCTGCGCCATCCCCTTTCTAGGACGAAGCGCCGAAGTGCGAGTGATGCCGGATAAATGCCCTGTGGCATCAGGGTATTGAAAATAAGGAGCATTGCTCCAAACAAAATCAGCCGAGCTTCCTGGGCGATACGAAGCCACTCCGGAAGAAAAAAGAAAATAAGAGCACCCACAATGGGGCCTCCTATGGTGGTCGTACCTCCGACAATGACCATAATAAGGCCTGTTATCATGTAGTACTGGCTCAGTATCTTGGGGTCCACGAAGGCGATGTAGTGGACGTATGCAAACCCCGCAAAGCCGGCCAAGGCAGCGGATATCGTGAATGCAGAGAGAAAATGAACAAAAGCGCCAATGCCCAGTATGGCCGAACGATCCTCGTTTTCACGGAGCGCGGTAATGGCCATGCCGAGCCGACTTTTCATCAATCTCGATATGAAATAAATGGTGAAGAGCAGAAAGACCAATGCGAGGTAGTAGTATTTCCCAGGAGAATCGAATTCTATCCTGGGTAGAAAAGGAAGACCGATCACCAAAGGCGGAATCTCCCGTATTCCCATCTGCCCATTCGTAACTGCACGCCATCCCATCGCTATCATCCAGAGAATCATTGCGAATCCTAGCGTGACTATTGCAAGGTATGCACCTCTTATTCTTAGCGATACGCACCCTATGAACAGACCCACAGCCCCGGCGGCGAACACGGCGGCAAACAGGCAAAGCCAAACAGGAACACCCAGCTTCGAAGAGAGTATGGCACTCACGTAGGCCCCGACCCCCAAAAACGCCTGCTGCCCTAACGAGATCTGCCCCATACCCCCTATGACCAGATCATAGCTCAGCGCAAAAATTGCGAAGATGTACGTGAGCACGAGCACGTGGGTGAAATACTCGTTGTCTACCACAACGGGAGCAACAACGGCCAAGGCCAGCAGCAGGACGAATATGACGTACTTATACCGCACCCACAATCCTCCTATCTCGCAAACAGTCCTTTTGGCTTCACAATGAGAATCAGTATCATGAGGACATACCCCATGGTTTCCCGGTAGTAGACAGACACAAAGTGGCCGGTAAATGCCTCTGCCAAACCAAGCAGCAATCCAATCAAGATGGCCCCTCTAATATTGCCCAAGCCTCCCACTATGACGACGATGAAGCCCTTGAGAATCATACTCTGGCCCATGAATGGGTTCGAAACCCAGATCGGGGCGATGAGGATGCCGGCCAAGCCCGCAAGAACCGAAGCAATTGCAAAGGAAAAGGTATACACTCTTCGCAGGTTTATACCCATAAGACTCGCAGCAAGCCTGTTTTGGGACGTAGCACGGACGACCTTGCCCATCACCGTTTTCTCGAGGAACAAGTAAAGTAGACAGACGGCAGCCGCGCCGAAACCGGAAAGCCCGACCCTCGCCTTAGGAATCAGCAGGCCACCCACATGAAGCTCCCCTTGCAGGGGCAGTTGCGCGGGGACCGTCGTCGCACCCCACAGAAGTACGCTGCCATTCATAAGCATCATGCTAATCGCTAAAGTTGACAGGATTATGGCCAACAATGGGTTCTGGCTTTTCAGCAATGGCTCGACCGCGATTTTGCTACAGACAATCCCTAATGCGCATACAAATGCGATGGCGAGTATGGCCGACAGAAAGTAGTTTAAACCCAGGTAATATATGAGGGAGCAGTACAGCATGGCCGATATCATATAAATTTCACCATGGGCAACGTTTAATATACCCATAACGCCGAGCATGAGGGTCAGACCAAGGGCAAATACAACGTAAGCGATGCCTGTTGTGAGGCCGTAGAAGACCTGATAGATAAGTATTCCGAGATCCATGCTATCGACCTTTCCCTTCCGTACAATTTCGTGCTGCCACCGATTTCTCACCCTCAGAGTGGCTGAAAACAGGCGCTGGATGCTCCCGCCATACGCGTGAGACAACCTGTAATCCTCTCAGATCATCCCGTTACCGCAAATCAGGTTCTTCCCGTGGCATTACCGTTGCTCCGCCGCGACCTTCTCTCGCCGGACGTGCCTTCGGCAGACACCGTTGCGCAGCCTCGCCGGCCCTCTCGTTCGGGAACGATTGGGCCGGCTTGGATAAGAGAGGTCACCTTAACCCTTGTCTGCTATTTCCCTTAAAACGGGCATCAAATACTGTTTGAAAAGCGGGTAGTTCTCGCACATGCCAAAATGGCCGAGCCCTTTCAGTTCGGTGAATTTCGATCCTTTGATCGCATCCGACAGGGCTCGCCCCTCAACCGGCGATGCGGCTGGATCATATTCGCCTGACATCACATATACTGGGATGCGCGATGTATCGATATCTTTGGCCGTTTTAGTGACGTCGTGTTCTGCAAAGTAATAATACAGGTCTCCCTTGAACACAAAAGGGGCACTTTGGCTATATTCCCAGCTTGTTTCCCGGCGATACTTTTCAGGGCTCGTGGGCGCCATCATGGACATCATGGCATGGAATCTAAAGTCGTTGCTAACCTTTGGATGGTACCACCATATTTCAGTAGAATGTCCCGAGTGCGCTGTTCCTTCGACCCCGATCACTGCCCTATAGGCATCGGGTCGTTCGAGTGCCAGATCGGGCGCGAGATGCCCGCCCATGGAACAACCTATATAAACCGGCCTTTCGAGCCCCAGAGCCCTACTGAACTCAACGTGGAAATCGAGAAGAAAGCCCTTGTGCAACTGGTATTCTTCCTTCCACCACTCGACCGACTCGGGGGGCAGACTCTTGCCATGATAAGGAAGGTCGAAGACTATGACCCGGTACAGAGACGTCACTTCACTATCGTTAAGGAGATGACGCCATTGACGACCGTCTGACCCGGCCGTGTGCTGACAAACAAGGGGAATGCCCTCTCCGTTTTCTTCGAAGTACACTCGATATTCCACGCCTTGAACAGTAAGGTAAATGTATTTTCCGGTAACAGATTCTGTTCTCGTCATTGATCGGCCTCCTCTACCTGTTTTGCGCTTGCCTGAAGAGATCAAGCATCCGAGTCACGGCCCAGAAATAGCTAAAGGCCATTTCAAGGTTCCCCCCTACCTCGAGAATCTGGCGAATCATCGCCCCAAAGAGGCCTTGATGCCAAGGAGGCGGAACGGGCTGGAGAAACTTGCTCCACGCGTCTTCGGAGCCTTTGATGTAGAAACCCCATGCATCCATAAAGGTTGGATTCAAGAATATTTCGGATATTGCGCCCTCCCGTACCTTCACAATACACTTGAAATCTCCGGCTCCCAAAAGTATGTCGGCGACGACATACTTTGATGCCAGTTTAAACTCGGGGTCGTTATTCACGTAGTCCCGAACACCGTCTACTGCTGCTGGGTCCATGAAGCGAATTGCCATGTCCGTTCCTCCCATTTGCTCTGTCTATCGAGTAGCCTCACACGTCAACGAAATGTCTCAATCCCTTCACTCCTCTCGTCCACTATTTCGGGATTTTCACCAATGGAACCGGATTCCCGTTCTTCGCCTGAACAACCGTCATTTCCCTGTATATGCCAGTGCCGTCTTTGTCTACCTCCCACTTGTAGCCCCGCGGAGATACCCAGTTAAGATTCTCACATGCCTTCGCAATCGCCGCCAAATCCGTGGCGCTTCCGGCTTTATTCATGGCGAGCATGAGCGCCATGGCCCCGGTGTAACCCATTTCAGTGACATCCGACATTCCCGCTGTCGCCCCAAATTCTTTCACGATAGCCTTTTTAAATGCCTCACTTTCAGGGTAATTAAGCTCGGGGCCCCAGTTTACTAGGCCGTACGCCCCCTCCGCAGCTTTGCCTGCCCCTTCAAGGACCGGCTTGATAAGCATGCCCATGCACTGCTGTATGACGCCTTTGTAGCCAACCTCGCTCAGCTGCTTGTAAACCTGAATGTTATCGGTAATACTCCAGGCCCACGACCAGATGAGGTCAGGCTTCGGCGCCGCTGCCTTCAAGATCGCCGCTGTTATGTCAGGCGAACCCATGGGAAATGCCACGACATCGAGTATCTTGACCGGAGATCCGGGCCTATCCCAACTCTTCTTAATTGTATTGACGTTTCCCCAGAAAAAGGCGACATCGGGGCCAATAATTACTGCCGATTTGATTTTCAAGATGTTTTCGTCAAATTTGATTTGAGCGGTCGTCGGCTGAGTTGCCGGAGGCGCAGAGCTAAAGAAACCTATTTCCCCCGGTTTCCTCACTAGGTCGGTGTGCATGGCCATCATGTTCATCATCGGAATCTTGGCTTTCATTATTATCGGCTTTGCAGCAAGCGCAAGTGACGCTTCGTCAAAGCCGACTATCGCACTCACTTTGTCGGCAGAAATTGCCTTCCTCGCCGCCGTCACAGCTTCTTCCGGTGTGCTCTTGGCGTCATACATCAACAGCTCGACCTTTCTTCCCCCGAGGATACCTCCCTTCCTGTTAATCTCCGCCACTGCCAATTGAACGCCCCTCGTCATGTCCGCAACCTTCACTGCCACAGGACCCGTGATGCTCGCAATGTATCCTATCTTTACGGGGGGTTTATCTGCCGCTCCAGATTGTGACAAAAACAGCAGAAGTGAAAGGGTCGCCGCTACCATTGTGACTACAAATACTCTCTTCTTCATACCGGGACCTCCCTTTGTTTGTTTTCATCTCCACTAGCCTTGACTCTGGGCCGTTACCGGCAATCTGTCCAGGCTATGACGATGAATCTCAACCTCTCGTCTGTCATTGACAACAACTGCACTTTTCTACCCGAGCCCACACTTCTTTGTATCAGGATACTTATTAACGGTCTCACAATTGTATCTGCACCATCTCCCCTTCGCCCCTCCGTGCCAGAGAAGATTGCCCGCAATAGGAAAGGGAGCGGGGAGGGATTCGAGAAACTGAGGTCAAAATAATTATGAGACTGTTAATAACTCTATATCCAAGATTACTGCAAATTGTCAAGAAATAAAATATCACACAAGGAGATAACCGTATCATCGGTGATATGATTGGATACGGAAAAAGCGGTCGTGGGATCGCTGATTTCCTTGAGGCAGCCGGCAAGAGACCGATGGAGAGTCCGTGAGTGCCCTCAATGCCGGGTAAAGGATACCGTGTGCAGAAGCACTTCTCAATCACCATAGCTATGTTCATCGTCAGGAAAACTCCCATTCCCTACTTCCTGAACAAACCGCTTCACTGCGTCGCCGATGATAGTCCTCACGTCCACATATCTCTTCACAAACTTGGCCTCAAAATGTGCCGTCAAGCCAATTACATCATAAAGGTTTAATGCCTGACCATCGCAGTGTGGTCCCGCCCCTATTCCGTTAGTGGGGACTGTCACTGTCTGGGTAATCTCACGTGCTGCCTGTTTAGTCATAAGTTCCAGCCCCAAACAGAAGACTCCGGCTTCCTCCAGTGCCTTGGCATCCTCTATCAATCTCCGTCTGTCCTCCTCGGTCCGGCCCCTCACCTTACGAGCCCCGGTGAGCTTACGTGCCTGATTAATGAGGCCTATATGGCCCATGACCGGAATTCCCGCCCGGACAATGGCGCTTACGGTGTCGGCAATCTCTGCTCCGCCTTCCAGTTTAACCGCGTCGGCTCCTCCTTCTTGTATGAGTCTGCCGGAGTTCCTTTTGGCTTCTTCTATGCTGACGTGGTACGACATGAAAGGCATGTCTGCAACCACCATTGCTCTGTCGGCTGCCTTCGAGACTCCTTGCGTATGATAGATGATTTCATCAAGCGTGACGTAGATGTCGTCTCGCTTCGCATTTATCACCGTCCCAACGGAGTCGCCGACAAGAAACATGTCGACGCCGCTTTCGTCTAGAATCCTTGCAAGCGGATACTCATAAACAACCATTAGAGTTATCTTCTCTCCATTCTCCTTCATTTCCCTCAACTTTAACGGGGTCACTTTTCCGATGCTCATCATTTCCTCCCACGACGTTCGTTCACCTCAAGACTCCGGACGCCGTAACCGCTGTTCACGGGATGACCGGTATGACCAGCCCGCCCGACGGCAATATATTCACCGTGGCATTTGGAACATTTTTCGAAACCGTGAGTATGGCATCTTCCAGGCGCATCTCGTAACCGAACCCCAACCGTTTTGCCTGTTCTGCATTGGCATCTTGAGAGACCAGAATTACTCTGACCTTGCTAAGGTAGAGCAGCGTGATGTTCAGCGCTCCATTGAAATCCATGGCGGCGCCTTCGATAATCGGGATGCCCAGTCGACAGGAATCCTGAACTAGCTGTTTCGGATTGCCTTGCGATTTGGCGAATGCGATGTCGAATGCACCAAGAAACGGCTCAGCAAATCGTCCCCCTTCGATGCTGGCCGCGTAAAGTATCACAACCCCTCCCTCTCGTGTGACTGTCGTTGCCGGTCCAAGAGGTTTCATGAGTTGAGGGCCTTCAGAATACGGGAAAGCAGACGTGATAGTCACGTCCGCAGGTCTCTCGAAACGAACGCCCAGTTCAGACAGGGTCATCCTCGCGCCTGCCGCATGGACCTCACCAAAATCACCTGCGATAACTTCTTTGACCTCTTCATTTGCATTGTAGAGGGCGTTAATGACGAAGTCCAATTTTGCCAGCCGACCAGCCTGGCAAATTTCTTCCAAAAAGGGGTTGTGCTCCACTTGTGCAAGTGATGCGCCTGCCGCGATCATCAGGGCACAGTGATGATTGCGAATAGCCTCATAGTTTGCAACTCCGGGGAAGATAATCTTTGCGCCACCACCGAAGCCATTGAATGGATGCGGCACCAGAGACCCGATCCCGATACGAACATCTGCCTGAACAACCAGTGGATTGATCTTCACTTCCCCTGCAGACTTCAACCTTCCCACTGATATGAGCTCGGGAGATCGGCAATCATGGTTCGTAAAGCGAACCTCGCGCACGAGATCCTGACCAAAGGTTCCCCTTATTTCATCGGTAGTCATGGGGCGATGGGTTCCTGTCGCTAAAAGTATATCAACCCGGTCTTTACTGACTCCCCATTCGCGAAGGCGAGATATCAAAAAGGTCAGTAGCGCCTTCTTCGGGGTGGGCCGTGCGATGTCATCGACAACAATGACAATCTTGGAGTCAGACCTGATGATATCGCGCAAAGGACGGGTACCGACAGGGCGGTCTATGGCCTCGCTCACCATGTCGTCGATGGTCTTGGTAACCGGTTCGGGAGCCAGTTCTGCATTCTTTAAAACCTGCCATCCCTTGGGAATGCGAAAAAACACTTTACCGGTATTTGTCACCAGAGAATATTTCCTCATCGCTCCTTCCCCTTTCAAAGGACAAGTGCCTAAGCTATCAAAATAGCGCGGACAGGAGATGCCTCGGCTCCCTTAATCTTCAGCGGGAGGCAGAACAGCGTGTACTTCCCCGGAAAAACGTCGTCGAGAGCAATGCTCTCCATTATCATTATGTGGTGAGCGAGCAGTTTTTGATGGATGATAGCGGCCTCAATCGTTGCACCTGGCTTCTCCGGCGCCACATAATCTATTCCGATCAGGCTTATCTTCTTTTCGATGCAGAAATCAGCAGCCTCGGGACTCATATACACCCACTTGTCCGAGGGTACGCCACTTCTGGCTATGCCTGTCCTGGAATTACTCGTTTTGAACAAAAGTGCATCACCCTCATTAATGTCCACCTCACTCAACTCAGCCGGTTTGATTGATTCTTCATCAGCAATGTCTATGACAATTGCAGGCAGAATGAATTTCTGAATGGGATAATCGTCAATGCGTTTTTCCCCAAGGATGAAATGCGAAGACACGTCAATATGTGTGCCGGCATGACAGTTGAGTGTCAAATTCGAAAGAAGGCAGGGATCATTGTTTTCCATACTGAAAACTTCGTTCCTCGAGAAGGGGCTGACTCCCGGAAAAGGCGCATCAATCTGTTCTTTTCCGAGTAATATACTTATGTCATAAACTGTCCTATTAGTAAAATTCGACGACTGCACCACGATAACCTCCCATCTTGGCTGCATCGCGCTTTTTTAAAGACGCGATGCCTGAAGTCGGCTCAAAATCTAAGCTAAGACAGAAATTCTACTAGTTATTAATGACCCAGGAAGATGCCGCCATCGGTCCCGATAACATTTCCTGTCACATGGCCTGACATAACATCCGAAACAAAGTAGAGCACAGCATTGGCTACATCGATCGGTTTGGCTATCGTGCCCATCGGAGTCCTAGACAAGAAGTCTTTGATAAGAATCTGTTGAGCCTCAGCATCGAATCCGCCGCCTTTCCAGACGCTATCTCCGCCAAGGGCATCCGGGCCATCCGGCATAGTCAACGCCGGGGCAACGCAATTAAACCTGAGACCGATCTTGGAATACTGCATAGCAAGCGAATGCATAAGGTTGATTTGAGCAGCTTTGAGACCTCCGTAAACAGGCTCATGGGGATCTCCCTTCCGTCCGATAACACTGCTCATTGCGACTACATTTCCACTCTTTTGCTCGATCATTATCGGCAGGACCGCTTTTAAAAGGGTGAGAGTGGACCAGTAATTCGTGGCTATGATCCTTTCCCAATCCTCCGGTCCCAGATCCAGGAAGTAGGCTAATCTGTTCCATCCCATGCTTATGACCAGCGAATCTATTCTCCCCAACCGATCCACCGTATTCTTGATCAATGCCTCACACTGGTCAAGCTTGGTCGCGTCCGCAGATATTGCTATTGCCGTACCGCCGCCTTTCAAAGCATTACATTGATCCGCAACTTTTTGGCAATCTTCGATATTTCTCGCAACGACTACAGTGTTTGCTCCTTCTCTTGCAAGAGATAGACAGCAAGTCCGCCCAAGGTTGGAGCTTCCTCCCACCACAATCACATTTTTTCCTTTCAACCCTAAGTCCATAGTCCTTTCTCCCTAATTTTGCTGTTTCTGGATCTCGCCTCTATACCTTAAAATCCCCGCATGGATTTGCTCCTCTACGGTCCTCACGTCCTACGAAGAGTCGGCTATTTCTCTCAACCCTGTTCATCGGCATCAATTGACTCGATACGTGCCCCTTCTTTTTCTTGTTTACTACTCCTTTATCTCTCCCTCCCGTGACCTCACTCGTCGCCGTTTTCCCGGTATCAAGTGCACATTCAGAGTAACAGCCTGCTCCATGTCGGGGCTAGTGGCTTTATGAGGAATAACACCATTCCAGTAGGCTGCGTCGCCACTTTTCAGCGTAAATTTTTGCTCCCCCAAGGTAACCTCCACGTTGCCTTTGACCACGTAACAGAACTCTTGCCCTTCATGTATCGTAAACTCCGTCTCGCCCTCCTCGGCCTTATGGGGAAGACAAACGAGAAACGGTTCCATAAACGGATTCTCCATATTCTCCGCGAGAAGCGCGACGGTGTAGGTTTTTCCTTTGGGACGAATAAAGCGTCGCTTTTCGACGCGATTAATCACGTATCCCTTTTCTACATCTCTTCGGAAAAAAGATTCGATATCAACCTTCAGGGCATCGGCGATGATCTGGAGAGTAGCTATTGAGGGCATAACGTTTCCTTTTTCGAGCCGGGAGAAAAAAGCAGGTGATAAGTCCGTTTCCTCCGCCAACCTTTTCGGACTTAGACCTACGGTCGTGCGAAGTTCCTTCAAGTTGTTTCCAATCCTTTTCGCGAGACCTTCTTTTTCCTGTGACACTTTCTCTGCTCTCAGCGATTCATTGCTGGAGAAAACTCCCTTATTTCACTACCAGTAAAATATTTTCGCACCACTTGATATAGTTGTCAAGAAAATATTAACTGTGTGTATCATATGTTTATAAATAGTCAACAGTGATCTACGCAGAATTGTCCTGGTCTCGGCATCTCGTCGAGCCTGTCTCAGGGCTGAACACGGAAGGTTCGGAAGCGGGCCACCACGAGAAAGAAAAACAGACTATCGATGCGGCGAAGGCGCAGATGCGGCCCTCGCCGCCCGCAGGTAGACGCGCACCCGCCTCATCTGCCTTTCCCCGATGATAGCCGAGAGTTGCCGCTCGTCGAGCTTTGCCAGGTCCCCGACGGTATCGACGCCATGTCGTTGGAGCTGTTCCAGGTGCACGACGCCGAGGCCCTTAAGGTGCATGAGCGCGAGGCTTTGCCTCTCACGCGCATCGAGTAGCCGGGGGTCGATGGCATAGCTCGTCTTCACACCTTTGCGCTCGAGAGCGGATCGGGTTTCTTCCGTAAGGAATGAGAGGCGCTCGATTGGGGCAGCGTGGGAGAATACGGTGTACCGCTCTATCAGGAAGAAGGAGACAACCGCAAAAACGAGCGCGAGAAACAGGGCGCCCCATCGGGGCTTTCCGAGGAAACGGCTCTCTTCGAGGA
>JBEKHB010000082.1:0-14887 GCA_050012495.1 Syntrophorhabdales bacterium | reverse complement strand
AGCTCGTCAACGGTCATGCTCCCGACCGTCTTTGGGGCGGCAGGGGCCGGGCTTACGGTCTGCCCCTGCGCCGGCTGCCCCTGGTCGTCGGCATAAGCGGCAAAGCAGCACAAAGAAAGGATAATAAAACCAACCAGAACAACTACCGGACTTCTCATATGAATACCTCCTCGTTTCCTTTTCTCTTCTTCCTTTCGCGAATAATAACCCATGCCCTCTCACCTGCTTTCAACAACCGTGCCACGCACCCGGTGGTGAGGTGAGACCACGTTGTCTGCAAGAAAAAAAGGGCACAATTGCAGCCAATTGTGCCTGTCGGAGATTCCCGTTAGGTGAAGGTTAAAGGAAGCGGGCGGGCCTCGGTGTCCACGGAAGGCTACTAAAAAGTGGGATTGCCCTCAGAAATCTTACATAAATGTACTACCGGTATTTTTCCGGATGTGCCCTGCCGTCCCGGCAGTGGCCTAAAAACCGGTCTAGTAGCGATCGAAGCTTTCCGCCTTGTCGCCCTCCCGGGAAACTTTCCTCTGCTCCAGGTTGACTATCCACGATGCTATGCGGGTCTGCGTGACAGGCAGAGGCAGACGGGCTAACATCGATGAATAGCTGTAGAATTCGTGATACATCTCTTTGACGCGCATCTCAAGCTTCGCTGCCGTGCAGTAACTCGGTTTGATGTGGCAATAAATGCCGGGCCACCTCCCTATATCATCGATATCGATGATCCTGTTTTCCGCCAGCATGCGGTCGTAGAGGGGGGTGCCTTTATGGGGGGTGAGTATGTTGAAGTACGCCGCCGGCACCCTCTCGTTCCGGAGAAAGGCCAGGGTGGATGCAAAAATGTCCTCTTTTTCCGTATCCCACCCGAAAATGAAATTCAGGGAATAGCTTATATCTCTTTTTCGGAGGTTCTCGAGGATCTCCTCGTAGTGTGTGACCTTATTGTTGATCTTTTTCAATCCCGCCAGCGTCTGCTTATCTATACTCTCCATGCCGAGGTTCAGATGGAGGAGACCGCTTTTTGCCGCGAGGTCCATCAGCTTCCGGTCGTTGCACAGGTAGGCGGGCCATAAGGCCGACCAGTGAATTTTCAGGGGTATGAGGGCTTCCATAAGCTCCGCCGTATGAGACGGCCGCCCGGCGAAATTGCTGTCGGCAAAAAAGATATAGCGTGCCCGGCTGTTCCTGATTTCCGCAATCACATCCTGAACGGGCCGGTAGCGATAACGATGGCCGAGGTAAAAGCGCTCGGAGCAGAAGTTGCACTCAAAAGGGCATCCCCGTGAAGCCTGCACCGAATAGGTCTTGATCAACCCATACTTTGAAAGATCGAGCAGCGCGTAACGGGGCATCGGCAGGTTACTCATATCCTGAAGAAGAGGCGCATGATAGAACTTTCTGAGGCGTCCATTGGTGAAGTCATCGAGCATTAAGGGTACTATCGCTTCCCCCTCGCCGATGCCGACCGCGTCGCAGTATGCCGCGCATTCATCAGGATAGAAGTAGGTATGGGGGCCGCCCATGATGACAGGCACTCCTCGTCGTCTGAATGCACCCGCGATCTCGTAGGCCCGAAGAGAGTTGATTGTCCAGGTCGTCACGGCAACGAGGTCGACAGGGGCGTTGAAATCAACATCGGTGAGCTGCTCGTCGATCAACGTGACCTCCCATCCGGGAGGGGTCAGGGCCGCGAGGTAGGGAAGGGTAAGGCCGATCAACCGCCGCTTTCTTATCTTGCAAGGCGACCGCTCCGACTTTGACCGGTAATGGGACGGCTGGATAATAGTCAATTTCATCTTTCGACCTCCTAAAAGACGGGCCCCAGGGGCCCCTCTTCTATGGTAAAGGCGGTCGAAACTTTTGTCAACCGGCGATGCCCTGCCCTTACCGGATGGCTCGGATGCGAGAGGCCGGCCCTGGGAATAGATTCCCGCAACCTGCCGGTCCTGAGAAGCGATGATGAGAGGCGTTTGCAAAAATTGTCTTGACCGGGACCACGTGGGGGGATAGAATGGATCGGTTCAATTCAAATTCACAGGAACGCGGGAAAACAGATGCAGAACGCAGGAACCGCCGTGAAGCCGTGGTACAGGTTGTGCTTGAGGTGCGGGAAAAAGGTTTTTTCCGACTTCCTCGACAGCGAGGGCATGTGCGACTACTGCCGGGAGGTGAAGTCGATGAAGGCTTCGGTCAGCCGGACCAAGAAGGAGCGGAAGGAAAGAAAGTGAGGCCGGCGTCAGTAGAGGAATATGGGCTTGCCCAGCATGCTTCGCACCTTCGGCCGGTAGTTTTCGGAGTCGTAAAGGGCCGTCACATCGACATGTTTTTTTGCCGCCGTCACCAGTTCTACGGGGACGGTCGTGTAAACCCCTTGCTGGAGGGCGACCATACGACCGGTATAGCCGAGGGCGACCTGGCTGAGGGCCAGATTCCCGTAAGAGACCGCAACCATGCGGTCGAGGGAATCGGGGGCGCCGGATCGCATGATATAAGCGAGCTGTTGATAGATCACATTGATGCCGGTCCGCTTCTTGAGCTCATCCGCGACTATCGAGCCGATCCCTCCCAATTTCTTGTGGCCGTAGGCATCCGCTTCTCCGCTTTCCAGAATGGTGCCTCCCTTAAAGTAGGCGCCTTCTGAAATGGTGAGAATGGCATAATTGGAGGGGTTGTGCCGCCGGTCCTCCGACAGGAATCGTGCAAGCAGCTCGATATCGAAAGGGACTTCCGATATGACCGCCCGATCCACGTCGGCAAGGTATGCGGCAAAGAGCGATGTCTCTCCGGAATTCCTCCCGAAAAGCTCCACGACCCCTATGCGCTCATGGGAACCGGCCGTCGTGCGGAGGGCGTGTATGGCATCCACCGAGCGCGTCACCGCAGTGGAAAACCCGATGCAGAAATCCGTCCCGAAGACATCGTTGTCCATGGTCTTGGGGATTGCCACCACCTGGAACCCCTCTTGATGCATGCGGCAGGCAAAACTGAGCGTGTCGTCGCCCCCGATTGGTATGATCGCTTCCATTTTGAGGGCGTCGAGCACCCTAAGGATGTGGCGTGTACAATCGACCGTCCCTTTGCTCGTCTGCTTCCTGTCTTCCTGCCTGATAAACGCGGGGACCTGGTCGGGAGGCACATTGCTCGGGTTCGTTCGTGACGTATGGAGGATGGTGCCGCCCGTCCGGTCGATGGTGCGCACGTTCTCCACGGTCAGGTCCATCGTGGACCGGGATATCGTCGAGGGATCGTCGGGATTGACGCTCAACAGGCCCAACCACCCCCTCAGGATTCCTATTATGCGGATATCGTGGCTGTCCGCCTGTGAGACCACCGCTTTAATGGCGACGTTGAGGCCCGGGACATCGCCGCCGCCCGTCAGTATTCCTACCCTTCGTTTTCCAGCCACTTGTCCCTCCGGTATATAGTGTCGCAAGTCTATCTACAATAAAATATGCTGAGGGTCATTTCCTGTCAAGCTTATCTTAACCCTGGCTCCCACCAGGGTCTTACGCGAGTCTTTTCTTGAACCGCATTGCGCTGACCGCGAAGATTGCTATTCCCAGGAGGAGGAGGGCGAGGACCTGCGGCCAGAGCACGTCCATGCCCACGCCTTTCAAGAATATGCCCCGGACGATCACAAGGAAATAGCGTAAGGGGGAGAAATACGTGATGTACTGGAAGCCCAGGGGCATGTTCTCTATGGGCGTGGCGAAACCGGAGAGAAGCACGGTGGGCTGAAAGAAGAAAAAGGAGGCCATCATGGCCTGCTGCTGGGTCTTTGATATGGTTGATATGAAGAGACCTATGCCGAGGATCGAGAGCAGGTAGACGCCGGTGCAGAGGAAGAGGAAGGGCAAGGAGCCCTTAATGGGCACATGAAACCAGAGCACACCAACGGCGGTGACGAGGATCATCTGCCCGAAGCCGATCGCGGCGGACGGGCTCATTTTTGCAACCACCAGCTCCAGGGGGCGGATGGGGGTCACCATGAGCTGCTCGATGGTGCCGACCTCCCGCTCCCGCACGACCGCCATGGAGGTCGTCATAAGGCAGGTAAGCAGCGTGATCAGCGCGATAACGCCGGGCAGCAGGAAGTTGCGGCTTCTCAGGTCCGGGTTGTACCAGACCCTTGTGCGAAAATCGGTCTGCGCGGCGCTGACTGTCGCCGGCAGTGCCAGGTCCTGTGAAAACCGCTCGACAATCATGGCGACATGACTCATGGCGATCAGGGCGGAATTGGAGTCGGTGCCGTCCACGAGCACCTGAAGCCCCGCAGGGGCGGCATGCCTCTTTATGTCTTTCGAGAACCCCCTGTTGATCCGGATTGCCACGAGCACCTCTCCCTTATCGAGGAGATATCCTATCTCCCTTTGAGAGGCGGGCAGGCTCGTGATAGTGAAATAGCCCGACGCTTCCAGCCTCCGGACGAGCTCCCGGCTCTCCTGCGACCTGTCCAGGTCCAAAAGCGCCGTGGACACGTTGTCCACGTCCAGGGTGGCCACGTAACCGAAAAGGAAGAGCTGGATGAGGGGAGAGATGATGAGGAGGATGCGCCTTCTCCGGTCCCTGAATGTCTGAATGAATTCCTTGATCGCCAGATACTTTATCCGCTCGAACATGTCGCTATTCGATCCTTTTCTTAAGCTTTCTACACGCGAGGATAAACACGACGGCCCCATAGAGGGAGAGGAGCGCCATTTCGAGGGCGAGAAAGCGCATGCCTATGCCTTTCAGAAATATACCCTTGAGGATGGAAACAAAATACCGGGCCGGGACCGCGTACGTGACAACCCGGAGTGGTGCGGGCATGTTGGCAATGCTGAAGACGAAACCGGAGAGCAGGAACGAGGGGAGAAAGGAGGTGAGCATCCCCAGCATGCTCGCGAAGAGCTGGTTTCTCGTGGCCGCGGAAATCAATACACCGAAGCTGAGCCCTCCCGTGAGGAAGATGGCCGAGGCCGCAAAAAGCAGGAAGATACTGCCCCGCAAAGGCACTCCCAGGAGAAAGGCGCTGATCAACACGCAAAGGGCTGTGTCGGCGAAACCGATGAGAAAATAGGGGATCAGCTTGCCGATGACCAGCTCTGCCGGCTTCACCGGAGTTGATATGAGCTGCTCCATGGTGCCCCTGTCCCATTCCCTGGCAATGGTGAGAGAGGTGAGAACGGAGACGATGACGGACATAATGAGGGCGATAAGTCCAGGAATGACGAAGTTTCTCGATTTCAGCTCCGGATTGTACCAGACCCTGTTGCGCAGGTCGATGACGGGAGGAATGGGGCTTGAGGCCTGTCTTCGGCTAAACTGCCCGGCAATGCCGGTGATGTACCCCAGGGCGATTGTCGCAGTGTTGGAATTGCTCCCATCGAGAAGGACCTCCACTGAGGAGCGCCTTCCCGTTCTTATATTTTTTGAAAAATCGAAAGGGATGACAAGGGCGACCCTGGCACTGTCGGAATCCAGGTATCTGTCTATTTGCGTGTACGAGTCGGGATAGGCCACCGTGGTAAAGTAACCCGACTCGGTGAACTGTGCCACAAGCTCCCTGCTCAGGCTGCTCTTGTCCTGGTCGTAGACGGCCATAAGTATATTATTCACGTCGAAGGTGATTGCATAGGCATAGATAAGCAGGAGTATGACCGGCAAGAGGAACGCCATGGCCAGGCTCAGGTGATCGCGGCGCACCTGGATCCACTCCTTGTGCGCTATCGCCTTGATGCGCAGGGGGCTCATCTCACGAGGCCTCGATCAGGGTCACGAATACGTCTTCGAGGGACGGCACTACCTTGTCTATTCGCTCTACCGCGATCCCTGACGATTCCAGCATGTGCCTTATGCGGGGGGCGGATATGCCTGCATCTTCCACGGTGGCGTGGAGGGCGCTGCCGAAGATGGCGCTGTCTATGCCGTTCTTGAGAAGGACTTCAAGGGCCTCGACAGTCCTCTCCGTCTCTATCTCCAGAATGTCCCGTTTCATGTAGTTGCGCCGCAGCTCCATGGGCGCCCCTTCCGCGATGATCTGTCCCTTGTAGATCAGGGCGAGTCTGTCGCAGTAGTCGGCTTCCTCCATGTGGTGGGTCGTGACAAAGATGGTCGTGCCCGATTCCGCCATCTCCCGTATCAGATTCCAGAAGCCGCGCCTCGACAGGGGGTCGACGCCGGACGTAGGCTCGTCCAGGAACAGGACGGGAGGCTCGTGGAGGAGCGCGCAGCCAAGGGCGAGACGTTGTTTGAAGCCCGTGGGGAGCGTTCCCGTGAGGAGACCCTTCTTGTCCTCGATCCCGGCCATTGCCAGCACCCAGGCCTTGCGGCTATCTTTCTTTTCTTTAGGGACCCTGTAAACCCCGCCGAAAAAGTTGATGTTTTCTTCCACGGTGAGATCATCGTAGAGAGAGAATTTTTGCGACATATAGCCGATGATGTTTTTTACGGCTTCCGGCTCGGTGCGGATGTCGTACCCGCCTACCGTCCCACCCCCGCCGGTCGGCATGAGCAGGCCGCAGAGCATCCTTATGGTTGTCGATTTCCCTGCCCCGTTGGGTCCGAGAAAACCGAAGATCTCTCCCTTTGCCACCTGGAGACTGATCTTATCGACCGCAGTGAAACTGCCGAAGGTGCGGCTGAGCTCGTGTACGTCCACGGCCGGCTCAGGTTTCTGCATCAGCGGTCCTTCCCCGTCTCAGCGTTGCTTTCCGGTCCTGTCACGAGGGCGATAAAAGCGTCTTCGAGGGAGGGCAAAATCGGTCGTTTCCCCGTGATCTCGACGCCGCGGGAGGCCATGGCCGCCACGACCGCGTCGGCCGCGTCGGCCGCGTCGAGACCCACGTGAAGCCTGTCCCCGTAGGCGGTCACGCTCCGGACGCCGGGAACGCCGGCCGCAACAACTCGCGCCTGCCGCCCGACAGGAGTGAGTACCTCGATCATGGGAAAATGGAGCATATTCCTCACCTCCCGCGGCTCACCCGTAATCAGGAGCTTTCCCTTGTGGATGAGACCGATCTTCGAGCACCGCTCGGCCTCGTCCAGGTAGGCCGTGGAGACGAAAATCGTCACCCCCTCACGCAAAAGGTCATAGAGTATCCGCCACAGGTCCCTGCGCGACACGGGATCAACGCCGCCCGTGGGCTCATCGAGGAGGAGGACCTTGGGCGTGTGGATGAGCGCGCAGGCGAGACCCAGCTTTTGTTTCATGCCTCCCGACAGATTGCCCGCGAGCCGGTCCCGGAAAAGGGTGAGGTTGCTGAAAGCCAGGAGCCTCTCAATCCTCGGAGGTCTCTCCTTTTTCGGCACTCTGTAGAGGTCCGCGTAGAAGAGCACGTTTTCCATCACGGTCAGGTCTTCGTAGAGGCCGAACCTCTGGGGCATATAGCCGATCTTTTCCTTGATCGCCTCAGGGTCATGGACAATCGAATGGCCGGCCACCCGTACCTCTCCGCCGGTAGGCAGCAGCAGGCCGGAAAAGAGCCGCATTATGGTGGTCTTTCCCGCGCCGTCCGGTCCGACAAGTCCGAAAAGCTCCCCTGATGCGACATTAAGGTCGAGATGATCTACCGCCACGTTGTCGCCGAACGCCTTTATCAGGCCCGAGGCCTTTATCGCCCTATCGTCCATCCCCTCTTCCGGTCTCTTTTCGTGCGTCACTTAAGGAGGATCCTCACATCCGCGGGCATGCTCGGCTTCAGCTCGTTATTCACGTTCTCCACCAGCACCTTCACCCCGAACACCAGCTTTACCCGCTCCTCCTGAGTTTGCACGTTTTTTGGTGTGAACTCCGCCTCCGACGAGATGAAGCTTACCCACCCGTTATACACCTTGCCGCGGTACGTGTCGGTGGTTACCTGCGCCTTCTGTCCTAGCTTGACGAGACCCAGCTTGTCTTCCTTCACATAGACTTTTATCCATGGATTCGCCAGATCGCCTATGGTGTAGACAGGGACGCCCTGTGCGACGGTTTCACCGAGTTCTACGTTCTTTCTCAGGATGACCCCGGAAAACGGCGCGTAGATAAGTGTATCGTTGAGCTTCTCCTCCACGACCCTGAGCTGCGCCCGGGCTTGACGGACCCGGTAGGCGGCCGCCTCAATACTCTCCTTGCGCGGACCTTCTTTTGTGAGGCTGAGCTGTTCTGCGGCGCGGCAGAGCTGGGCAGCCCGGCTCTCGAAGGCGCTTTTTGCCGCATCGAACTGGGCCGACGGTATGGCCCCGTTATGGTAAAGCATTTCTGCACGCTCGTAGTCTTTCTTGATCCGGACCAGTTCCGCCTCCTGAGTTTGCACGTCTGCCTTTGCCTGTTCGATCTCCTGGGGCCTCGACCCTGCCTCAAGCTCGGCGAGACGGGCCCCGGCTTCCTGAAGAGCCGCCCTTTGCTGGGCCACGACGCTCGCAGCTTCCGCGTCATCGAGCCTCGCGAGCAGGTCTCCCTTCCGCACCGATTGCCCCTCATCCACGAGCAGGTCGATTACCCTTCCGGCCGGCTTGAAGCCCGTATTCGTCTCCGTGACCTCCATATTGCCGGACAGAAGGAGCACATGCTCTTCTCCCCTTTTCCCGAAATACCTCGCCGACAAGAAGACCGCCGCAGTTGCCGCAAGGGCGATGACCGCAATTGCCACACTTTTTTTCATCTAAGGTCCCCCTATCCCGGCCGGGTACTCCCCCATAGCCTTGCAATTACTGGGGCTCAGCGCCCCCTCCACCAGCAAAGCTGGCGGAGCCTCCCCGCTCATTTTCGTTGCGCTCAATGTTCGGCGGATACTCCCCCATAGCTTTTCTCAGCGACGCGAGTGCGATCTCCCTATCGTAGAGTGCCTGATAGTAGTCGCTTTCGGCCCTCAGCAACGCCGTTTGTGCGTCGATCACCTCGGTGGTCGTGCCCGATCCTGCGCCGAACTTGAGGTGCTCGACCCGGACTGTCTCCCGGGCGCTTTCTATCGCCTTTTCCGCGACCTTTATCCTGTCGGACGTGTTTACGACGCTCAGCCTGGCATCCTTTACCTCCCGGGATATGTTCAGTCTTACCAGGCGCTCCTCCTGCCTCACCTTTTCAAGCTCCGTCTGCTCCTTCTCCACTTCTGAGCGGATGAGCCCCCCGTCAAAGACAGGGATGCTCAGTCTCAACCCGAAAAACCAGTCTTCGTGAAAGGAGGTTTCCTCTCCCGCCCTTTTTATATATTGGCCGGACCCGTAGACATCGGGAAACCATCTCCCCTGGGCGATCCTTATCCGGCCTTCCGTAATGGCCTTCTTTTTTGCAACCCCTCGATAATCGGGTCTTTTGGCAAGGGCAATGTTCATGCTTTCTTCTTCCGACGGACACGTTGCGGCGGAGAGTTCCGGCTCAACAACGGCAATCGTTGTGCCCGCGTCCTCCATGCCCATGAGGTTCTTGAGGAGCTCGAAGGCGCTATCCAGATTGTTCCTGACTACAAGGAGGTTGTCCTTTGCATGGGCGAGGTCCACCTCCGTTTTCAGGAGGTCAAGGCGGGGGGCTGTGCCCGCCTTCAGAAAAGACTCCACGTCGCGGTAATGGCTTTCGAGCTGTGTCACCGAGGCTTTGCTTGCCGCGAGAAGCTTCTGAAGCTGTAGTATCTTATGGTAGACGCTCGTCACGTTGTAGATCAAGTCCTGCTCCGACACCCGGTAGTTGTCCTGGGCGAGGGCCTTTCTCATCTCGGCGACGCGGATGTTCGCCGTGATCCGTCCCCCTCTGTAAAGGGGGAGCCTGAACGAAGCGCCTGCATCGTAGATGGTCCTTTCGAAATCGGGCACTTCCAGCGATTGCAGCGCAGCCAGCGTGAGGGCAGAGGGCAGAACGAGGGGCGTGAGCGGTGTGGGATACCGGTACCGGGTGGCGCCCGAACCGAAATCGACCTTTGGCATCCTCTCGGACTTTGCCGCATCGATCCCGTATTTCTCGGTCGCCACGTCCCTTTCCGAAATGCGCAAGCTTGGGTTGTGCTTCAGGGCGAACCGCAGGGCCGATTCAAGATCGAAAGTCGTGTGCTGAGCCCGGCTGAGAGAGGGGGAGAACAGGAGCCCGAGACATACGGCGCACAGTAGCGGGAAGAGCCCGTTCCTCATTCGACGTCTCCTTCGTTTTGCGCTGCCATCCGGTCGATTGCATAAAGGGAGAACCGGACAATGTGGTTGGCAACCGCATCGAGTTCCCGGTCCCCGAAATGCTCCCTGTCGAAAAGCTTGCGTATCACGTGTTTGCTCATATAGAAGTAGAAGACCTGGCCGACGATGCTGAGGCAGCAGAGCCCCGCCTTTTCTTTCGACATCGGCTTTTTGAAGAGCTGCAGGACAGTCGCGGAAAGGAACGCGAAAGTCGGGTTTATGATCTCCTCTATGATCTGATCGAAGGCATCCGCGGGTTGGATCAGCTCCTGGGCCATAAGCTTCGCAAAAACCGTGCCTTCCCCCTCGTCGAGTATGCGGGAAAGGAGGGTTCGGATGAACGCATAAAGGCGCTCGTCGGGTGGCAGCGCCGCGTAGCCGCTGAAGTCCGAGAGCTGCTCCCCCCAGACCTTAGCCCGCAAGGTCTTAAGGACCGCCAGATAGAGATGTTTCTTCCCGCCAAAGTAATAATTGACCGCGGCAACGTTGACGCCCGCCCGCCTGCATATAGCCCGGATAGTCGTGTGCTTATAGCCTGAATCGGCGAAGATTTGCCCCGCCGCCTCGATTATACGCCGCTGTGCGTCCGAGCGGACATCCGAAGGGTGATCCTGTGGCTGGGTCTCTAACATATGTTTCAAACATAAGATTAAAACAATTGTTTTATAGATGTCAAGCACTTTTTGCAATCGCGGGGTTTCGTGTGGCTTTCGGCGGGGGCCCGACGGCAGGGGCCCCGCATTGGTGCTATGAGCGGATCATGACAAGGAGCATCTTGAACGGTTCCACGGCTTTTACTGCGTGGGGAACATGGGCCGGCATGATGATCATGTCGCCTTGCCCCAGGAGATGTGGGGTACCTGCGATGGTAATCTCGGCGCGGCCCTCCGGCACATAGACAAAGGCATCGAAGGGGGCGGTGTGCTCGCTGAGACCCTGTCCCCTGTCAAAGGCAAAAATGGTAATGGTGCCCGCCTCCTTGCCGATTATCTCCCTGCTCACTATGGTGTCTTTCTGGTACGCAACAAGACCCGCCAGTTGTTTTGCCTGAGTTGTCTCCCCATCTTTCATGACGCCCCCCCCGGTAGAAAAGGTCAAAGTATGCCTGCATTTTCTTAAGGATAAGACCGCCGGTAGAGGTTTGCAGAAGAACAAGAGCGGAAGGACAAGCGTTTTTTGAGCGGGAGATTTGATTTTCCCTTGACTCGTCTCGTCTTATCTGTTATTGTGAGGCGATGAACCAGGAAGAGGTCAAGACCATCTACACGCGGTATTCCTCTGTCTACGACAGGATTTTTTCTCATTTTTTTTTCCCGAGAATAAAACTGGGCATCAATAAATCCAGAATCAGCAAAGGCGACCTGGTTATCGAGGTAGGCATCGGTACGGGAATGTCCCTCCCCCTGTATCCCGGCGGCTGTAAGGTCGTGGGCATCGACGTCACGAGAAAGATGCTTGAAAAGGCCCGGGAAAAAAAGGAGAGGCATAAGCTTGACCACGTAGAGCTGATCGAAATGGACGCGGAGCACATGACGTTCGAAGATAACAGCTTTGATCACGCCGTCGCCGCCTTTGTGGTAACGGTGGTCCCTAACCCTGAAAAGATGGTTGCCGAGATGAAGCGGGTGACGAAAGCCGGCGGCAACATCGTGATCCTCAACCACTTCTGCAGCAAGAACGCCTTCCTTTCAAAAATCGAAAAGGTCTTTTCCCCCTTGTGTGAGAAATGGGGCTGGAGGTCGGATATCTCCCTGGACCTCCTTTCCAACCATTGCAACCTTCAGATCAGCCAGGTGCTGAAAAAAAACAGACTCGACCCCTGGTCCATCATCATCGCAACAAACAACAAGTAAAATGAAGATAGCCGGCGTACAGTGTGCGTGTTCGGTCGACTTGGAGAAGAACACGGAAAAAGCCTGTAAGATAATGGATATGGCTGTATTATGATAAGGAAACGGATCGCGGAGATGCTCAAAGAGTCGCTGGAGCGCTGCAAGGACGAAGGTCTCCTTCCCGGCGACCTGGAGATTGATCCGCTTGTGGAGACACCCAGAGAAAGGGAACACGGCGATTATGCCGCCGCCCTGGCTTTCCTGCTTGCCCGGAAGGCCGGGAAGAGTCCCGAAGAGATCGCCCGGTTTCTTGTCAGGAACATGCGCGCAGACGCCCTTTGCAGTGAAGTAACCATAGCCGCCAGGGGTTTTATCAATTTTCGCGTGCGCGATGCCGCATTCAGGTCGGAGCTGGCAGAAATCTCTCGGACGGGCCTGGACCCGTTCTTTCCCAACGTCGGCGGGCAGAAAAGGGTAATAATCGAGTTTGTCAGCGCAAATCCCACCGGGCCTCTTCACATAGGTCATGGAAGGGGTGCGGCCGTGGGCGACGTGCTTGCGCATGTACTCGAAAAATCAGGCTATCAGGTGGTGCGCGAGTATTACGTGAACGACGCGGGCAGGCAGATTGAGACATTGGGACAGTCCGTCTACCTCAGATGGAAGGAGCTTCAGGGGGAAAGTGTCGACTACCCGTCGAACCTCTATCAGGGTGACTACGTGAGGGACATCGCAAGGATGCTCCTGGCCGAAAAGGTTGAGGCGCCCGCAGAAGTTGGTTCTGCCGTCGCCTTCATGGCCCGGTTTGCCGCCGACCTGGTGCTCGCCGGCATAAGGAAAGACCTTGAGGCGTTTGGGGTCTTCTTTGACTCTTTTTACCGCGAGACCACCCTTTTTGAAAGGGGACTCGTGGATGAGACCATACAGGCGCTCCGGGAGCGGGGCTGGCTCTATGAGCAGGATGGGGCGCTTTGGTTCAGGACATCCCCCCTTGGCGACGAAAAGGACCGGGTGATCATTAAGTCGGGTGGCGAAAAAACGTATTTTGCGTCCGACATCGCCTACCACCGGGAAAAATTCGAGCGCGGTTTTCATACTCTCGTCGATATCTGGGGGGCCGACCACCACGGGTATATCGACCGGCTCAAGGCATCTATTGAGGCGCTGGGCAGAGATAGGGACGCCCTCAAAGTGCTTCTCATCCAGTTTGTGACCCTCCTCAAAGAGGGGAAACCGGTAGGGATGTCGACCAGGTCGGGACAATTCACTACGTTGAGAGAGGTCCTGGATGAGGTGGGGACGGATGCGGCAAGGTTCTTCTTTCTTATGAGGAAGAGCGACGCCCACCTTGAGTTCGATCTCGACCTCGCAAAAAAGACCTCCAACGAAAACCCCGTCTATTACGTGCAGTACGCCCACGCCCGCATCGAATCGATATTCAGAATGGCGCAAGGTGAGGGCATAGACCTGGCCGCAATCCGGCATGCGGATGTGGGTCGACTGGTGCTGCCGGAAGAGATGGGACTCATAAAGGAAATTCTCAATTTCTTCGACGTCCTGGAGGGGAGTGCGCGAAGCTTCGAGCCGCACCGCATCACGTTTTACCTGATCGACCTCGTCGGCAAGTTCCACGGCTACTACAACAAAGTCAGGGTATTGGGGAACGAGATCGAACTTACCATGGCAAGGCTGGCACTGCTTGCGGTGCTGCAAAACGTGATCCGGGAAGGTCTGCACATAGTGGGCGTCTCTGCCCCGGAGAGGATGGAGAGGACAGAAGGGCTTTAGAGCGGAAGATGAGAGACCCCGCTCTTTTGCTCCAACATTGCGGCACCGGCGGCACGCCCGGACAGGGGCGTGAAAAATTGTTCATTTTAGGTTATTATAGATACATGCGCCCGGCACAGGCGGGCAGAATTGTTCGGGAGAATAGATGAAACAAAAAAGCAAAACACAGGAGTATGTAGAATCACTTCTCATCGCGGCGCTCATCGCCTTCTTTGTCCGCAGCTTTATCGTACAGGCATTCAAAATCCCCTCGAGTTCCATGGAGCCGACGCTTCTGGTGGGCGACCATCTTCTCGTCAACAGGCTCAACTATGTCATGAAGGTACCCTTTACGGATATCGTTATCCTTAACCTTGGCAATCCTTCAAGAGGCGACGTGGTTGTCTTCCGTTATCCTGTCGACAGGAGCAAGGACTTTATTAAAAGGGTGATCGGGACAGAGGGAGACGTGATCGAGATAAGGGATAAGGTAATCTATCTCAATGGTCAGAAGATGGATGACCCCCATGCGCACTTCGCGGAAGACAGCATTGTCCAGGGGGTTTTCTCCCAGCGTGATAACTTCGGACCTATCAGGGTCCCCCCGCGTGCTTATTTCGTTATGGGTGACAACAGGGACCGGAGCCTCGACGGCAGGTTCTGGGGATTCGTGAAGCAGGAAGACCTCGTCGGACGCGCTCTCATCATCTACTTCTCGTGGAACAGCCAGGCTGACGACTTCTTCCGCTATGTGCGTTGGGAAAGGTTCGGCAGGCTGATACGATAGCTGCCCTGGTTTGACTATGCCATTTTCAAGAAAGGGGTGTCATACGTACTATATGAAACACATCCTCACGGTGGTTTTTGTGGTGTTCCTCACGTATTCTCCGGCTCTTGCCGCCAAAGGGTCCGGTTCCGCGTTCTTCTATTTCCTGGAGGGCTACAGGAGCAGCCAGGCCGGCAGGTATGATGAAGCGCTTCAATACTACAAGTCAGCGCTTTCGCGTGATCCCGGCTCTGAGCAGATAAAGAACGAGATGGCTCTCTTGTACGTGAAGAAAGGGGAGTTGGACCACGCCGAGACGCTCCTGAAGGAATCGGTCCAGGGCGAGCCGAAAAACCGTCACAGCCTCATGCTGCTCGCAGGCATCTATGCGTCGAAGGATGAG
>JBEKHB010000081.1:0-14921 GCA_050012495.1 Syntrophorhabdales bacterium | reverse complement strand
CTATTTGCGTTCGTCTGGAACTGTCCGGTCCGATTAAGACGTCCTTTTTTCAAATAAGGACATTTTGTCTATGCTTTTAACAAATCGACCGTTTCAGAAAAGGGGTTTACTTCTCAGGAATCCAAAGTGAACTTTTCGAGATCGCAATCCAAATAGGAAGCCCTTCGCCATCGGCCGCGCGGCGCCTTCTGCGGCACTCCCGGTTCCCGCACAGCAAAGAGACTTCTCGCCTCTACCCTCGCACAAGATCACATGAACTCGGGACGGCCGGCCGGCGCGCGCATCCGATAGCGCCGAGAAAACGCTTGCACTCCTTGGGTGACGGAATCATAAATATGATCTGCACCGATGGCTGTTTCCACACCCATCCGCCGCAACATCTCCCGTACCGAATCCCGCACCCGGGCCAGGCAAAGGGTGATACCAACTCCTGCCAATTCGGCCTGGAGCTTTACTATCATATCAGCCGCCGTGGTATCCACAAAATTGATGGTCTCATAATCCATCAACACTTCCTGCACCGGCTTCGTCGCTTCGCGGACGGCGTGTTTGACCTGCTCGGCGCAATAGGTGGCGTTCGGAAAAAACAGGTCGCCGTCAAGCCGGAAGATCAGCAGGCCGGGAATCGTCTTGGCCTCGGGGCGCCGCCGAATGTTGCGGTAGACATCCTGCCCCGGCGTTTTGCCGAGCACCGCGGTGGAAGGATGGCTGGCCTGATAGATCAAGGCCAGCAGGGACAACACGACCCCCATCGCCACACCCGGAAGAACGCCGAGTGTGAGCACCCCGAGGAAAGCCGCCAGGGCAAAGCTTAATTCCAGCTTGCTGATAGCACCCAGTCGCTGGAAATACCCGAGATCCAGCATCCGGATCATGGCCCCGACCACGATGGCGCCCAGGACGGCATCAGGCATATTCTTAAAAAGCGGCATCAGGACCAGCAAAGTGAGGGCTATAAAGATGGCATGGAACAGTCCCGCCATTTGGGTCTTGCCGCCCGCACCCATGCTCACGGCGGATTGTGACAGGCTGCCGGCCACGACGAAGCCGGAACCGAGGCTTGAGCCAAGGTTGGCCACGCCGAGACCCACCAATTCCTGATTGGGATCGATTTCCCCACCCGTTACCAGGGCGGCGGCTTTAGCCGCTCCCAGTGATTCTGAGTAGTTGACCAGCACGATGGCCAGGGCCCCCTGGATGAGGGTGGAGAGGTGCGAGGGAGGTAGGCGCGGAAGACCGATGGGTGGGAAATTTGTAGAAATGACACCCACAATGGCCACCCCCCGCTGGTGCAGGTTAAAAACGGTGACCGCCAGAATGGCACCCATAACGGTCGTTAAGGCTGCGGGAAATTTTGGCAGAAAGTGCGTCAGGGTTAACAACACAAGGAGGCTGGCCAATCCCACCACCAGGGTCAAAAAATGGGTATTCGGCAACTCCGGAGAGAGGGCCCAGAGCCGCTGAAAAAAATCGCCGCTGACACTTTTCACGCCGCACATCTTGGGCAACTGGGTCATTATGGTGACCAGGGCCAGACCTTGAATAAAACCATTCATTACCGGTTGCGCGATGAAGTTGGCCAGCCAGCCCATTCGTAAGATGCCGAAACCCAGAAAAAATACTCCGACGAGCAAAGCCAGTGCCGAGGTTAATGCCTGATAATCGGGGGAACTTTGTGCCACCAGAAGGCCCACGGTGTGCGCTGATAACAGGGCTGTGGCAGAATCAGGTCCAACGACCAGCGACCGGGACGTGCCGAACACCGCGTAACCGATGAGCGCCAGTGGCACGGTATACAGCCCGATCACGGGATGGACGCCGGCGATACCGGCATAAGCCAGGGCGGCAGGCACCATTAACGCCCACACGGTGAATCCCGCAATGAGATCATTTCGCAGCCAGCCTAAACGGTAGTGGGAGATCCAGTGCAATAGAGGGACGAATTTGTTTAGCGAATAGGGATCTTTCTTGGGGTTAGTCCGTGTTTCGATGGTAATCGTGCCCCCTCTCCACGTAACTCGGCTCTTCTGCTGAAATGTTGGTAAAACCGGCTCTCAGAAGCTTCATCAAGTTTGCCTTGCTATCCCGGTAGCCGGTTGCCTCGTCGGGTCCGCTGCCTTCCAAGCGACTATTTGCAGTTTTGGGAGTGCCATCAATCCATTAATTTGATATTCGTATATCATCTTGACCTCTCAAGGCCACGCATCGCCTGCCCCCACTCATTGTACCACTTCCAGAGTTAGTACCCTATCAAATATCCGTTGTTCGGCATGACCGTCTCCGGAGCCGGTGGCCTGTAGCCCAGAGCGCTGTGCGGCCACTCGCTCGCTATTGCGGCATTCACACCGATTACCTGATCATGAAGGTTCAAAAGAGGACCCCCGCTGTTGCCCGGATTGATGGGGGCATCCGCCTGCATAAAATCCTGGTGCCTATTCGGATCGGTGATGCTTGTTCGATGTTTGGCGCTGATGATGCCCTGGGTGACCGTCTTTTCGAGGGTGCGAGGCGCGCCGATCGCTACCACGCACTGCCCGACCTTGACCGTGTCCGAATCACCGAAGGTCACGTGAGGAAAGGATGCGCCTGCCGAGATACGGATCACGGGTTGCTTGCTTCCTGAAGAGGCAATGAATATATTTCGTATAAAATACTCCTCAAATGGGGGAGTTCTATGGAAAGGCGGGATATGTGATAGAGAGCATTTCAGGCCGAGGCACACCGCCTGGCTGGACCCGAAAGGCATCCTGTCAATGGCTGATCTTGAGGTAAGAGATATGATTCTAGTGGGGAGAGCACCATCTTTTCGGGATAGCTTTGACAACCCATAAGGGAGGGGAATAGAGTGTCCGACGACAAAAGAGAACTTAAAAATAATGTGATAGATCAGCTTCGCTCATTCTTCGCCCCCCAGAATCCCCAGAAGAAGAAAGACGGCCTGCCTCCCAAGACACATTTCAGCATCTGGTATTTCCTGATCATGATGCTCCTGATCATGTACTTGCAGCAATACTTTCTTTCCCGGAAAATTGAGACGATTCCCTACAGTCGGTTCAAGCAAGAGCTGGCCCAGGGCAACGTGGATAAATTGACCGTCGGTCCGGAGAACATCACGGGAACACTGAAAGAAAAAGATAAAAAACCGGGCCGGCAGTTCGTTACCATTCGGGTGGATGATCCCGGCCTGGTCAAAGACCTGGATGACCATAAGATCGCTTATTCGGGACTCTATGAGAGCAAATTCTTAAGCGGCATCCTCTCGTGGGTCCTCCCTATCGGCATCATGCTCCTGATCTGGCGGTACGCGATGAAGAAGATGGGACCGGGGATGGGGGTGATGTCGTTCGCCAAGAGCAAAGCCAAGCTCTTCGCAGAGAACGAGACGAAGATCACCTTCGCCGATGTCGCGGGCATCGATGAGGCCAAGCAAGAGCTCCAGGAGGTAGTCGAGTTTTTGAAGAATCCGGGGAAATTTCAGAAGCTGGGCGGTCGGATCCCCAAGGGCGTTCTTCTTGTGGGCGCGCCGGGGACGGGCAAGACCCTCCTGGCAAAAGCTGTGGCCGGGGAGGCAAAGGTGCCTTTCTTCAGTATCAGCGGGTCTGAGTTCGTAGAGATGTTCGTCGGCGTGGGGGCATCCCGCGTGCGCGATCTCTTTTCCCAGGCAGCGGGTCAGGCCCCCTGCATCATTTTCATCGACGAGCTGGACGCCTTGGGGAAGGCCAGGGGCATCAATGTCTTTGGCGGCAATGACGAACGGGAGCAGACGCTCAACCAGCTCCTGGTGGAGATGGACGGGTTCGAATCGAATAAAGGGGTGATCATCATGGCCGCGACCAATCGGCCGGAAATCCTCGATCCGGCCCTGCTGCGCCCGGGGCGGTTTGACCGGCAGGTCGTGGTCGACCGCCCTGATATAAACGGGCGTGAAGCGATTCTGAAAATCCACTCACGGCATGTGCTTTTAGGCCCGGATGTTGACCTCCGCAAGATCGCGGCCCTCACCCCGGGCTTTGTGGGGGCTGACCTCGCCAACCTCGTCAATGAGGCTGCGCTGCTTGCTGCCAGGAATAATAAAGAGACGGTCGACTCGGCTGAATTCGATGAGGCGGTTGACAGGGTGGTCGGCGGCCTGGAGAAAAAGAACCGGGCCATGAACGCTCAGGAGAAAGAGATTGTGGCTTTTCACGAGTCGGGTCATGCGATTGTGGCTGAATCGGTGAAGTATGCCGACCCGGTCAACAAGATCTCCATCATTCCCCGGGGAGTTGCGGCTCTCGGCTACACGCAGCAGCGGCCTACGGAGGATCGCTACCTGATGACGCGCCTTGAGCTGCTCGACCGGCTGGCCGTTCTTTTAGGTGGTAGGGTGGCGGAGGAATTGGTCTTCGGGGACATATCCACAGGCGCCCAGAACGACTTGCAGCGGGCAACAGACATTGCCCGGTCCATGGTCGCTGAATACGGCATGAGCGATCTCCTGGGACCGGTGACCTACGAGCGCCCCCGCCAGCCCATGTTCCTCCCGGAAAATTATGCTTCCGGCAAAACCTATAGCGAAACGAAGGCGACCCAGATTGACGAAGAGATCTCCCGGGTGATGGAACAGGCCCAGGAAAGAGTGAGGAACATCCTTTCGGAACGCAGGAAGGTCCTGGATGATCTGGCCCATCTCCTTGCCGAAAAAGAGATTGTGCAGGGGGAGGAGCTGAGAAAGATGCTCGCCGAATACGCACCGGGAAAGACCGCAAAAGGGGCATAGGTGAAGGGGGACAATGTTGTGGCATCACAGGGGTCGGCGGTCGTCCTGGAACGTGGAACGCTTGCCCTTTCTCCAGCAGTTCATACTCCCCGTTCCTGCAATCATTACCGATTGTAACACTTGCTATCGCCTCGGCCGGGCAAAATCTAGCCTCACAGGAAAAACTGCCTGAGGCTTCCGCTTGCTGGGTCGCGCCCGCACCCGTTGGGCGTGGGTCGTCTCTTTTTTTTTCAAGAAAACCGCAGAGAATGCGTTTGTCACTCGTGGTTGTCATCTTTCCTTGTCACTCCTGGTTGTCGCCCCTCCATGTCACTTTGACAGGAGAGCAGGAAACAGAGATAATCTTATGAGACCGGACAGTCATTTTGAGATGCCTGGAGAGATGACACGGCGTGAGCCCGTTCCAGCCGGCCTCACAGGTCCCAGAGGCCGCGCCGCTCTTTGACAACTGAGCCTCGACTCCTGCCCGGGAAGGGTCCTATTCCCTTGTCCGGTTACGCCTTCAGACGTTCGCCCGCAATTACCATCGCCGACGGTCCGGCAAGGACTCTTCACCGTTTCGCGTTTCGCGTTCCGAGATCCGCGATGCCTCCATATTCTTTTCCATCTTACCCTACTTTCGCGTTTCGCGATTCGCGTTCCGCGATGCCTTCCCCCTCTTCGCCGGTCGTGATCGTTCATTCAAAATTCACAATTTATAATTTATAATTCTCTTCCCCCCCCTACCCCTCCCCTAAACCGTGCACTTTCGTGCAGAATCGTGCACACCCCTTCGGAAAGGCTTGCGAGAGAAGGGAATCAGAAAGGGGATGCTGGGACGGTTGGCGACAAAATGCGTGCCGAAGAGGGTAAAAGGAGGGTAAAATGCAGTAAAAAACGCCAACAAAGACCGTTTTTGCGCTTGTTTGTTCACGACAGCACTTGACGCTATTACGAACATATGCTTATAATAACACCATGTCAAGGCCCAAGAAGCACCGATGCATACATTGCCATCCTGATGCCTCATACTTCAAGCCACGGGGCATCCCCCTCATGGAATTGGAGGAAGTTTGCCTGAGTCTCGACGAGGTGGAGGCGCTCAGGCTGTGCGACTATGAGGGAAAATATCATGAGCAGGCTGCCCTGGAGATGGGAGTATCGAGGGCTACCTTCGGCCGCATCGTCAACGAGGCCAGGCGAAAGGTGGCTGAGGCCCTGATCCGGGGCAAAGCCCTGAAGATAGAGACACACGCGATTCACAAGGAGGACATCGAATGAAAGTCTGTTTCCCGGTAGAGAAAGACGAAGGCATCAACAGCACAGTATTCGGACATTTCGGCTCTGCCCCCGCATTCGTTATGGTCGATACGAATGCGGGCAATGCGACGACGGTGGGCAACAAGGACCTGGGCCATGTCCACGGTGCGTGTAACCCGATCCAGGCCATCGGGTCTCATGCGGTCGACGCGGTTGTCGTGGGAGGTATAGGCGCGGGCGCCATCTCGGGTTTGAATGCCAGGGGCATCAAGGTGTACGGCGCCGAGGCCGAGACAGTAGCTCAGAACATGGATCTTCTGAAAAACGGCAAGCTCCCGCTGCTTTCACTGCAGCACGCGTGTGGCGGCCACGCGCTTGGGGGCTGCGGCCACCACGGATCGTAAAGAGAGAAGGAGAATATCATGCCTATTTTTGAGTACCGATGCGGAAAATGTGGTGAGGTAAGCGAATTTCTCGTTCTTGGCACCCAGGATGGCCTTGCATGCAGGGCATGCGGAAGTGAAGACCTGGTGAAATTGATGTCTGCCCACAATGTTTCGGGCGGCTCTCCGTCTTTCTCTCCACCGGAGCCTGCGGGTGGGTGCTGTGGATCGCCAGGGTCGTGCGGCGCCCCCGGAAGCTGCTGCTCATGACAGACCCCTCTTTCGCGTTTTGCGGCGTGGTCAACGGCAGAGAGCCTTGCGGCTGCCACTCGCGGAGGTGATTTGGATTTCCTGTTGCCGGACATTTCTTTGGTCGACAATGGCAGTTGGATGGGCCTTTTTGCATGAGAGATTCTGTGGACGAAGGGCTGTCACGGAGAGGTATACTTCATTTATGTCTGGTTTACGTGGTGTGGAGCACCACCTATCTGGCCATGCGGATCGGAGTCAGCTCCGCGAACAGTTTTCCCCCTTTTTTCTTTGGCATGCTGCGCATGCCTGTCGCTGCCCTGATCCTCCTGGTGATAGCCCGTGTTCAGGGACTGCGAATGAAGCCGACCCGTTCGGAGTGGCTTTCGCTGGCCATTGCCGGAAATCTATTGTGGTTGGGAGGGAACGGCCTAATACTCTGGGCAGAACAATACGCCGCTTCCGGGCTCGCGTGCCTGATGGCCTCGTCAGCGCCTATCTGGGCGACCATCGTCGAGCTGCTCTTATACAGGCAACGGCCGTCCATTCCGCTGATCGCTTCTCTGGTTGTTGGTTTTGCCGGCGTTGCCATACTCAGCGTGTCCTCTCTCGGCACGAAAGGCACAACCGACTTTTGGGCGGTATTGGCCTTGATACTAGGGCCCCTTTGTTGGGCCCTGGGCTCTGTGTTCCAGGTGCGGCGGCCCGTCAACCTCGCTCCGCAGGTCATGTCCGGCTATCAACACCTGATGGCGGCTTTCGGTTTTCTCATAGCCTCATTGATGATCGGGGAACCAATGGCCCACCCCGGCCTTTCAGCGTGGATCGCCTGGGGATACCTGGTGATCTTTGGCTCCGTCATAGCCTTCACTTCATACGTCATCACCCTTCGTCTGCTGCCTATCAGCATCGCCATGACCTATGCCTACGTCAATCCACTGCTGGCTCTTTTTCTTGGCTGGCTGCTGTTGGGAGAACCGATCACGGTACGGACCATGCTGGGGGCAGGGCTCGTGATCCTCGGAGTGTTTGCGGTCTTTAATGTCACGCAGACGACGAAGGCCAGGCCGGCGACATGAACGCGGGTTGGTGGCGCCCCCTTTTTTGGCTGACATCCAGAGCAGCCACGCTATAATCGAAAAAGATGGTCCTTCTGGGCCTTCTGATCACAGAGGGGGAGGAGACGATGAATCGATGTGTATCTCACTTCCGGAGTTGCATATGAAATGGGCGTTCGATAGGGCTCCCTCATTCAGGGCCTCCGGGGCGATTTTTTTGCCCGGAGATTTGTACAGGGGAGCATGGGCCGGAAATGCTTGTCGTTCTATTATAGTGAAACACCCGAAAGGAGGGTGAAAATGCCGGAAAGAACCATGGACGTAAGCGAATTAAGATTCCCGAAGCCGCGCAATCTTGGACTGCTCGTTCTGCTCCTCCTCATCATTATCGTTGGTTGGGGCACCTTTGTCATCGTCCCCGCCGGCCACAGGGGTGTTATCCTCTTCTGGGGGAGTGTGGAGAAGCGAATCATGGGGGAGGGGCTCAATTTCAAGGTGCCCATTGCCGAAAGCGTCATCAAGGTCGACGTCAAGGTGCAACCCCATCCATTCAAAGAAATCGATGCCTCTTCACGAGAATACCAGATGGTGAAAATGACGGGAATGATGAATTTCCATATCGATCCGTCTTATGTCAATGACCTCTACCAGAAGGTGGGGCTCGATTTTGCGGACAAGGTGATCGACCCGGCCTTCAACGACTTCGTCAAGGAGGTTGTGCCGACGTACCCGATCGGGGATATTCTTCCTAAAAGGGAAGAGATCCGGAAACGGGCAATGACAAAACTGGGGGATAACCTGTCGAGGTACCACATAATAGTCGATGACATCTACTTTGCGAGCATCCGGTTCTCTCCTGAATATGAAGGGGCCATCGAGGCAAAGCAAGTGGCCCAGCAGCAGGTGGAAACGCAGAAACAGGTGTTGGCGCAACGCTCGGTTGAAGCTGAGCAAAAGGTTGCCACGGCAAAAGGAGAGGCTGAATCGATTCTCGTGGTGGCGCAGGGACAGGCCAAAGCCAATGAGGCCCTGTCAAGATCGCTCAGCCAGATCCTTGTACAGTACAAGGGTGTCGAGAAATGGAATGGCGCACTACCTCAAGTCTCCGGAGGAGCCGTCCCCTTCATCGACCTGGCCAAGATGCGTGGGGCCGGAGCGGAAGGAACCAAGAAATAAGTCGCGCCTTTCAGGCCCTTAGGGTCGCAGGATCACGTCCGACCATAAGGGCCTGAAAGGCAACAATTAATTTGCTTTTTGCCTTTCCTGCATGATCTCTTCGCAGGTCCGGTAACCTTCTCCCGCTGGAATGGTAACGATGTCCACACCTACCAGATGATCTTTATACTCAGGCACCTTCTTCGTCATCCCAATGCTAAGAATAACCCCATTCCGGCAATCAAGGCAAGTATGGTTTCTTGGACACGAAGGCTTCCTTATTTTTCAGGGGCGCTTCCGACAACACATGGCAGAACAGGGGACAGTGCGGCTGTAAAGCATGGTCTTTGTGCTCGTACATAAGGGAACATAGCGGCACGTCGTTTGCAAAAAGGGTTTGCATTCCACCGAAAGGAGGTTCCATCATGTCTTCTATTTCCAGTATTTCTTCGAGCACCAATGCTTACCAAAACCAGTTCCAACAGATAAGAAAGGACTTCTTAACCCTTCAGACGGACCTGTCCTCGGGTAGCCTCGCGACGGCCCAACAGGCGTATGCGGCATTAACGCAGGACCTGCAGGCTGCGCAGCAGACTGAAGGGGGACAGCAGACGGGGGGAACCAGCCAGATCAGCACCGACCTGGCGGCGGTTGGCAGTGCCCTGCAGTCCGGTAGCATCTCAGACGCCCAGAACGCCTTTGCCACGCTGACGCAGGACTTGCAGAATGCGCTGCAAACCGAGGCCGCCCAGGGCACTCAGCAGGCTTATGGCCATCACCACCATCACCATCACGGCAGCGGCTCACAGACAGCAAGTACGGGCGTAAGCACCGACCTGGCGGCGGTTGGCAGTGCCCTGCAATCCGGTAACATCACAAGCGCCCAGAGCGCCTTTGCCACGCTCATGCAGGACCTGGGAAATAGCAGCGCCCAGAGTACGACCGGGACCTCCGGCAGCAGCACCCTCGTCCAAGCTGTCGGCACTAACGTCAATATTGCCGTATAAGGCCGGTTAAAGGTGGGCGGCCCTTGCGGGAATCTTCCTCACCAAGCGGAAAAATCTTCCTATAAGGGAATTTTTTTCTGCCTGGTGAGGATAGAGCGGGGGTACCGTAAAGGCGGGACGATAGGCAGACTGAGGATATATTCTCACTCCCTGTGGGACACCATTAAGAAGGAGATTCCCACTCTCGAGCCGCAATTCGAGCGGATTCCACGGGACCACGAGTCGTCATAACCCCGATAGCGCAGCGAGCACCTAATCAGGCTATGCCCCTCTACCCTTCCCCGGCCATATCCGACCACTCAGTTCACAAGCAGTACACTCCGGTGCGGGCCGGGCTATGCCATCTCTCCACGCCTGTCAAAATCACTGCCCGGTCCCCCATTCCCCGACATGCTCCTACGCGACGTGTTTCTTGAGGCCAATGGAAGCATTAACGCTAAGCAGCTTTCGATTGTTGTTCGTTTTGAATAACTATCTTGGGATTGATATTTATGGGTGGTACAGGCAGACCCTGTTCTTTAAGCAAGTTTGCATGTTCAATCATGCCCCATTTCGCCCTGTATAAGCAATCCTCTATGGAATGACCTACACCTGAGAATCCTTCCAGATCAGGTGAATAAAACCCGAAGTAATCGGGCTCTTTAGTTGCTTCAATCACCAAAGAATATTTTAGCTCTATCACATCAACCCCCTCAAACCTTACTTCTTCAATCCGGCTGCTTTCAATATCGCACTGCACGTGCCTGTTGGAATCTCTTTTGAACCATGGTAGTCAATCCGAATCAGCTTATCCCACCCCGTCTTTCCATAATATCTTATAGAACCCTTCTCTTTAACAAGTTTAAAACCGTTTTCCTCCAGCAGCCTTGTAAGTTCGCTGAATGTCATGACATTCCTGAACTGATTATACTCCTTTCCCGGTTTCTTGTCACGTCGAGAGCAATATAGTTACGCAATGGCCGGCTAAACCGGATAACAACTCGGCTTCCGGATGCTCAACCTTCCCCGTATCTGACCACTCAGCTCACAATCCAACCAGTATCGCTCAGGACAACGTGTTGAGGCTCGCAAAAAAAAGCGCCTGTCGGAAGGCCCGACAGGCGCTTTTTTGCACGGAGTGTTTGAAACAGGTGCGATTTCTAGGCGATCTTTCTTTTCCTGAATAAGCCCGCGCCGAAAAGCCCTGGGGCAAGGAGGAGCAAGATTCCCGGCTCCGGAACAGCAGTGGTACCGAAATTATCCAGTTCGATTGTCGTAGTGGTAGTACCATTGATTCCGAGCCCTGTATAACCTGGTGCCGTAATGTTTGGAGTGCTTCCCGTAAAAACAATACCGATTTGGTCAGGGTCCGCAATCACCTGCGCGAACGTGAGAGACCCGGAGTCAATGGGCCAGAGCATGAAGTTGGTCGCATTTACAGCAACCTGATAGGTCGTCCAGCTCGTGTCATTATTCGGATCCCAGCTAACGGCGTCCGTCGAGACAAAGCAGGTACTACCACTAATGATGTAAAAGCGAGCGTAAGGCGTTGGGCCGGCCGTATTAAAGAGATCTGCTTCAAGAGTTTCGAAATCTGTTGTGAGGGCCAGACCGGTCAAATTGCCGAAGTTCGCAACGTCGGAGGTGCCGTCGAAACCGTAAAAGGCCTGATCGGTGCTCGCTGTCGGGACACTACCGTTTTAGAGCACGTTGAGTGGTTGAGTGGTAAAATCTATGTGGCCGATGAACAACTCAACCACTCAACTATTATACTACCCTCGCGTCAACGGTCATCCTTCTTTCTTTTCCGCTTCGCCGTCAGTGTCAGCAGCCCACAGACGAGAAGCCCGATCGCGCCCGAGGCCATGCCCGGGTCGATCTCCGGAACTCCCGGGACCGGCGTCCCCGCCGCCTGTACGACAAGACCAAAAAGAAGGAGACAATACGCTGTCGCAATGATTCCGAGGAACCTGCTCATTTCGCCCTCCTTGCTGTGAAAAAACAATGTATAATAAGTAATAATAAGCTACGCATTCCCCATTGTCAAGAAAAAAAGTGAGATAACATGTCCTATTAAGCTATATTACGTTATACAGTCCCCCGTTGTCAAGAAAAAAAGTTAGTGAGTAGTAAGGTGTTGAGTCGTTGAGTGGTCACCACAGTCCCCAGTTCCCCAGAATCAGCACATCCGCGGCGATCAGCGCGTTCGTGACGGCGTGAGCAATGACTGCATCGGCGACCTTGCCGCGCCGGTACATCGCTAAGGCGTAGCACATCCCCGCCACGGTTCCGGCCAGCCAGCGTCCGTGCAGGGCCCCGAAGAGTACCGAGGAAAGGAGAAACGAAAGCCAGGTGAACCGGACTAAAGTGAGTCGATCGAAGTCGGCCGAGATGAGCCGCCGGAGCAGGTAGCCGCGGAACGCGAGCTCCTCGGCTATGGGCACGGTCACCACCGAACCCACCACCCGAAAGAATAGCCACGCCGCTGCCAGGCCGGCCGGCATCCCTCCCAGCGCCCCGGCAATGGAGGACCTCGCCTCCGGTCTGGCTGTCACCCTTTCCAGCCCAATCCAGATGATGAAGACCGCCACGCCGATCGCGACAGCCCTCCATGACCAGCTCTGCGCCAGAGTGGGCAAGGTCATCGACCGCCGCCAGAAAAGCCAGATAGCCGCCGCCGTTCCCAGCACGCGTACGGGGTAGAGCCAGTCGAATCCGCCGGACAGAGCCCCCGTTATCATGGTGACCGCCAGCAAGGCCATCAGCGGCGCCAGGTAGGCGGTTGTCGGATTGGTTTCCCCTGACCTGTCCGCAGGCCCGGCTTCGGTCGCGGCAAAGAAGGACATGCGCTGCGCCACCGCCACCATGGCTAATGCGACCCCGATAAAGCCAAGCCAGCCAGCTTGGGAGTGAAACCCCCCCATCGCGATCTCCGGCGAAACGTAGGCGCCGAACAGGACGAGCACGGCCAGCCTTACCGCATTTACCAGCCAGATGGCGATGACGGCGCTGGGGAGAAGAAGATAAGCCCGGGGAAATCGTAAGCTGTGCCGGAAAAGCCACAGGTAGGCGCCCGCAAACAAGACCATCAGGCCGACGCCTTCGTAGCCCGCGCAGGCAGGGTAGACGCCCACGCTGAACTGCTTCGTGCCGAGTACAAGGTTGGCCGGTTCGCTGACTACGTCCTGCCCGAAAGCCCGGAGCAGCCACTGCACTAACAGGAAAGTCGGGCCGCTGAGCGGTTTCCAGGCCCTGCTCGCAAAGAACCCCCATGCCAGGGATGCCGCTATGATTGAGGCGCCGACCCATACGAGGGACAAGTTGTTCCGAGCCAGCCGAACCCATACGCGCGCCGGCAGTGCGGCGAGCAACCAAAACACACCCGTCGCAAAACCCATAGCTGCCCAGGCGAGAATCCACAGCGCAGCAAAAGCCGATGAGGTTACACCGTCCTCAAATACACAGATGGTCAACCAGGAGAAGGCGGCGAAGGTACCTATGTGACACAGCACCAAAGGCCAGGATGTGGGGGAGGCATCCTGGAAGATCGGGAGGTTGCGCACTTTGCCGTGTGAACCCGCCCACCCCAGGATAAGCACCACCGCCAGGGAAGTGATGAAAATGGAAGGAACCCCTTTCGCATAAGAAAGGAGCCCCACGCTAGGCGCCTCGATCCGTATGGCAAGCCACGTCAGCTCCACCAGGGCAATCAAAACGAGCCAGACCCAGCGGCGGAGCAAAGGGCGGTTCATTATGGTCTGCCTCATGAGAGGCCGAGGGGAGAGGGAAGATCGTTTCACTAGGAAGATCGCTCCGCTGGGAAGACGGTTGAGTAGAGCGTTTTTCATCACAGATAAGGTCGGATAAAGGTCATGATAAATGCGGATGGTTATACCTTGACCGGCTATGGGATAGAGCAGCATATCCGGTCAACCCACAGCAGCTTCGCTGCGGTAGGGCCTCATGCGCCCACCTTGTGCACGAAATAGCCCAAAAACGGTTGTTTTTGGCATTTTTTACTGAGTTTTACCTTCTTTTTGCCTTCTTTAGCGTGCATTTTCCGGTAACCGGCTCAGCGTCCCTCTTTAGGATTCCCTTCTCTTGCAAGGCATTTCAGAAGGGGGGTGTACGAAAGTATACGAAAGTTTACGGTTTTAGGGGGGGGGCTATGCCATCTCTCCATGCCTCTTAAAATCATTGCCCGGTCTCATAAGATTATCTCTGTTTCCTGCTCTCGTGTCAAAGTGACAAGGAGGGGCGACAACCAGGAGGGACAAGGAGGGATGACAACCAGAAGTGACAAGACGCATCTTTCGGGTTTTCCTAAAAAAAATAAGGGGCAACTTCTAGAGGTTTCATCACAGATAAGGGCGGATAAGGGCCGTGATAAATGCGGATGGTTATACCTTGACCGGCTATGGGATAGAGCGGCATATCCGGTCAAACCGCAGCAGCTTCGCTGCGGTAGGGCGTGCTGAGTATCCTCACCCTATCCGTTTCCGATCAAACTAATCTCTTCTTCTTCGCCTGTCGCTTCGTTTACTAAGAAGAGTTTCCCCTGATCCTCTTTGTAAAGCTGTTCATTTGCATTAAGCAATTCAATGCCATGGACGGATCCATCGGGACCCACGTCCACATTCAATTCATCACTGATCTTAAGAGTGAATACCTGGGCAGTTTTTTCCTGCAGTCTTATGTAAGCAACGTTGTGTCTCGGATCATGGCTTATTTTCATTCCCTACCTCCTGCCGTCAGAAGAACTTCGTTATCACTGTAATAACGATCCAGTTCGTGTCCTCTCTGACCGCCAACACTTCGACCTGCCTCGGGTGACAAGCACTCGGTCTTCGCTAATACTCTTTTCCAATATCTGTCGGTCGTCTGCGCGGGTATGTCCAGTTTCCGAAGCACGTACCACGTCATAGCCTTGGTTGCGCAATTCTTCGGCAACATTGAGACGGAACATCTGATCAAGATATATTCTATGAATCTCAGCCACCTGCTGCTCTTATTTCCATGTGATCGAGTGAAGCCGTGGCGTAAAACAGCGCTGCCTGAATGTCTTCTCTACGTAACTCGGGATAGCCCGACA
>JBEKHB010000080.1:0-15132 GCA_050012495.1 Syntrophorhabdales bacterium | reverse complement strand
GTGGTATTGTTCAAAACTATACTCCCATTTGCCACGGTAGCCACAGCGACTGGTCCTCCTGCATTTGATACTACCACGCTCCATGGCGACCCACCAAGAGGGTTGGTCTCGGTAATGGTTACCGTCCCTGTGGCGATCGGACCCACCAAGGCCACGGAAGAAAATCCTGCTAACTGCATGTCGGTCCCGATCGGCAGCGCCTTCGCCGTGCCCGGCGCGCCGGCCAGCAAGCCGATTGCCAAAATAAAACCAACTGCAAACAAACCGATCTTTTTCATGCATCCTCCTTGTGCTATTCAAAATTGACTACCAGAACATGAACTACCGTTGACCTTTCTCACCCCCTTCACTTTCGAAAATGAAAGTAATGTCCTTGGCAGCCCGGCTGTCTCTCCGAAGGTTCGCGAGGAGTAGACCTGAGACCCGCTAGCTTTCTGTCCCACCGTCGCCGATGGTTTAGCTTTTTCAACTCTCTACAAAGTAATACATTTGTAGATGGTTGTCAAGTAAATTCTTTAAAAATTTATTTTAGCTCACGCCTTTATGTCTTTGACTCTTCTTTTGACAATTTTGCCCTTCTGATGGGGCATATCCGTTCTTATATAGACGGTTTTCTCGAATACTCTATCAATGGTGCCCTCCATCTCTTTCTTCGCGAAAGAGAATTTCACCCTGTCTCCTGATTTCATGCCGCTCCTCCGGTAATCTCGCTCTTTGCGGTCTCGGACCTGGTTTCAGGCCTCGTCTGCGCCTTCTCTTCCCCTTTCTCCTCGTGCTTATCCGCTTGTTTTGCGCCGTTGCCCTTGGCCGAAGAGGCGGGTGACTTATAATCGGTCACGTACCAGCCGGTCCCCTTTAACTGAAAAGAGCAGAGGGAAATAAGCCTGTTGAGGCGGCCCTTGCAGACGTTGCACTCCTTCAACGGCCCTTCCGACATTTTCTGAAATATCTCAAACTTCTTGCCGCAATCAAGACATTCATATTCATATATGGGCATCTACGACCTCCGCGCTGAAACTCGATCAATAATATAATCCGTAATCTTTTCTGCGTCAATAGCGCCAAAAGTGGGTTAAATTGTTGCGCCCGATGCGAGAGCCGTGCTATACAAGAGAAGAAAGGAGAGGAGCGTGGAGAAAGCACCGGTCCTGATTCTTCTTGGAAGTGAGAGCGACATGCCGCTCATGCAGGACGGCCTCGATTTTTTGAAGGAAATAGGCGTGAAATTCATGCTCGATATAGCTTCCGCTCATCGCCATCCCGAAAAAACGGCAGCCCTTGCCAGAAGCGCCCGCGAAAAAGGCATAGAGGTGCTCATCGCAGGGGCGGCTTTGGCCGCCCATCTTCCCGGCGTCATTGCCGCCCACACGACCCTTCCCGTTATCGGTATCCCCTTGAAAGGCGGCGCCCTTCTCGGCATGGACGCCCTCCTCTCGATAGTCCAGATGCCGAAAGGCGTGCCTGTGGCGACGGTGGGTATTGACGCCTCCCGCAATGCCTGCATCCTCGCGTGCGAGATACTCTCCATAAAGTATGACGAGATCCGGGTGAAGCTCGAAGATATGAAGGAGCGGATGCGCCGGGAGATAGACGAGAAATCGCGGAGATTGCGCTCACCGGCGGAGTGAGGGCGTCTTTTTTCGGCCGGGGCGCTTTTGTTGGCTTGTAGGGGCATATGCTGAATGCCATAACCGATATAGAAGGTATTCGGGTCGGCCACTGCTCCGATTACCAGGGCTATACGGGGTGCACGGTCGTCCTGTTCGACAGGGCTGCCACGGCTGGGATCGACATAAGGGGCAGCGCTTCCGGGACCAGGCAGATTGACGCCCTGAGCGTCGCCCACGTGGTCGATAAGGTCCATGCGATTCTGCTCTCGGGAGGAAGCGCCTTCGGCCTCGATGCGACAAGCGGGGTCATGAGGTATCTGGAAGAGAAGGGCATCGGCTTCGACGCAGGTGTGGCACGAATCCCCATTGTCCCCACTGCGGTGATATTCGACCTCGGCTTCGGAGATTGCCGGGCAAGGCCGACACCGGACATGGGGTACGAGGCGTGCCTGAACGCGGGCATCGAAGTTGATGAGGGGAGCGTTGGTGCGGGTGTCGGCGCAACAGTAGGGAAACTTTTCGCCGCGGCCAGGGCCATGAAGGGCGGACTCGGGACTGCGGCCGTCTCCATGCCCGACGGCGCTGCGGTAGCCGCCCTGGTGGTTGTCAATGCCTTCGGCGATGTAGTCGACAATGTGACGGGAAAGTTTATTGCCGGGCTGCGGACAACGGCAGAGAGCCTCGCCTTCGGACGCACCGTCGATTGCGTGAAACAGGGCCAGGTACGGAAGCAATTCGGCATAGATAACACTACGCTTGCCATAGTGGCAACAAATGTCCAATTTAATAAGAGAGAAATGACGAAAGTCGCCCAGATGGCCCAGGGCGGCCTCATAAAGACCATAGCCCCTGTCCATACGACTTTTGACGGTGACCTGGTGTTCGCCGTCTCTCTCGGACAGGTAAAGGGGGACGTGAACCGTGTGGGTCTGCTCGGTGAATTTGTGGTCGCCGAAGCGATCAAGAGGGCGGTGAGAAAGGCGGACGGTTTCGGAAAACTGCCTGCCTTCAAAGATATGGCCAGGGGATCAAAGGAACGCCTGCGGGATCGCAAGCCCTAGGCGGTATTCCCTAAAAGGCTTCGTTATAACAGGAGAGATACAATGGAAACACGCTGCCGGGAAGTCGCGCGGCTCATCAGGGAGCATGGAAATGGCGTCGCCTTCACGGGCGCGGGTATTTCCGTCGAGAGCGGCATCCCTGCGTTTCGTGGAGGGCAGGGTCTCTGGGAAAAATATGATCCCATGGAATATGCGGAAATACGCGCATTTTTAAGGTCCCCGGATAAGGTTTGGTTCATGCTGAGAGAGATGGGCGATGTGATCCTTCGGGCCGAGCCCTCGCCTGCGCACAAGGCGCTGGGTATCCTTGAAAAGGTCGGCCTGCTCAACGCGGTCATCACCCAGAACGTCGACGGGCTGCACCAAATAGCGGGAAACGTGAATGTCATCGAATATCACGGAAGCCACCGGCGTCTCGTCTGCCTCAACTGCTCCTACACGAGCGCTTTTACCGAGGAATCGATGGGTGTGCTGCCTTATCCCGTATGCCCACGGTGCCGTGAGGCATTGAAGCCGGACGTCGTCTTTTTTGGCGAGCAGATACCGCCGTCGGCAAGCTCCAGGGCCGTCCTGGAGGCGGCCGCATGTAAGGTAATGATTATTATAGGGACATCGGGCGTGGTCTACCCCGCCGCCGACGTACCAATCCTAGCGAGCAAAAGGGGCGCAGCGATAGTGGAGATCAATGTGTCGCCCACACCGTTTACCTCATCTATCACAAATGTTTTTCTCGAAGGGAGCGCGTCGACGATATTGCCCCGTATCCTGGATGAGCTCGGGCTCGCGTGTGGGTGAGTAAGCTTCTCGTCACGCGCAAAAAGGGGAGTCTTCATGGAGCATACCTATTGCGTCATCATGGCCGGCGGCAAAGGAGAACGCTTCTGGCCGCTCAGTACTGCCGGGACCCCGAAGCCCTTCATCAAGCTTATCGGCGATAAAACCATGATACAGATGACCGTTCAGCGCGTTGCAGCCCTCGTGCCGAAGGAGCGGATATTTGTGGTGCTCGGCGCGGAGCATGTCGACGTGGCGCGCCGACAGCTCCCCGAGCTTTCGGAGGGCCAGTTCATCGTCGAGCCCGAGGGGAGAGATACGGGACCTTGCATAGGCTTCGCCGCCCTCCTTCTGCACCGCCTGGACCCTGAAGCGGTCATGGTTGTCCTTCCCGCAGACCAGTATATCCCCGACACGGACGCCTTTGTCGCAACCGCCTCTGTAGCGGCCGGGTGCGCAAGGCAGGGAGACCACCTTGTCACCATAGGCATTACGCCGACAAGGCCGGAGGTAGGCTACGGTTACATATGTGCGGGGGATAGGACCGGTATCGCGCAAACGGGCTCATGCTTCCGGGTACGTCGTTTTGTCGAAAAACCGGATGAGGTAAAGGCTGCCCATTATCTGGCCGACGGCAACTACTTCTGGAACAGCGGCATCTTCGTGTGGCGCACCGCCGTGGTGCTTGTGGGTATCGAGCGGCACATGCCGGAGCTTTACAAGGGGCTTCGGGCGATAGAAGGGGCCGTGGCAGCGGGTCGTTCCCAAGAGGTGGCGGAGGGCTTCAAGGGTTTTCACAAGATATCCATTGACTACGGGTTGATGGAGAAGGCCGATAACGTGTTGATGGTGAAGGCCGATTTTGCGTGGGACGACGTGGGCACGTGGGGCTCGCTTCAAAGGGTGATGGAGTTGGATGAAACAGGAAATTACCTCAGGGGAAACCCCGTCTGCGTGGACACGACAGGCTGTATGATCTACGGGGAGGGTGTGCCGGTAGGCGTACTCGGCGTATCGAACCTGATCATTGTGGCGTCCCGACAAGGTGTGCTCGTCTGCGATATGGGGAGAGATCAGGAAACGAGGCAAATAGCGCGGATGATCGAGCAGGCAAAGGCGGAAGGCGCGTCAAACATCGCCTCTTGCAGCGGCACACCGGCCGGGGGCGCCTCGGCGTGCGGGCCGTCCCCTGAGGATGAGAAAAGCGCCTAGCGCACACGATCCGCGCATAGGTCGAAAAAGGCGCGAAAACGAGAAGGGGTCTCCATGGTATCGAAGGTGTTTACGTCGGGTCTTAACGGGATAGACGGCATCAGGGTCGAGGTGGAGGTCGATATATCCCACGGTCTGCCGTCGTTCAGTATCGTCGGTCTTCCCGAGCCGTCCGTAAAGGAGAGCCGGGAGAGGGTAAGGGCCGCGATAAAAAACGCAGGCTTCGAGTTCCCCAATGACAGGATTACCATAAATCTCGCGCCTGCCGACGTGAAGAAGGAAGGCTCTTCTTTCGACCTGCCCGTGGCCCTCGGACTGCTTGCGGCCATGGGCATCATCACGCAAGGCGCGATCGAGAACCACCTCGTCACCGGGGAGCTTTCACTCGACGGAAGGATCAAGGGGACCAGAGGTGTGCTCCCCATGGCGGTCCTCGCCGCAAAGGAACGCTTCGCCTGCATGATCGTCCCCCTGGAGAATGGGCGCGAGGCTGCGGTAGTAAAGGGCATAAAGATTTATGGCGCCTCCCACCTGCTCGATATCGTCCACTACCTTCGGGGTGATTCAGGGCTTGAGTCTTTTACCGGCACGGCGGGCATCGAGACGAGGCCGGAGGTGGAGGACAGGCTCAACTTCTCGGATGTCAGAGGACAGGCGCACGCAAAACGGGCGATCGAGATTGCCGCTGCAGGGGGCCACAACGTGCTCATGGTCGGTCCGCCCGGCTCGGGAAAGACCATGCTCGCCCGGAGGATACCCACTATCCTGCCTCCCTTAAGCTATGAGGAGGCGATAGAGACGACTAAAATTCACAGCATAGCCGGACTTCTGAGCCAGGAGAAGTACCTCATCTCCGAAAAGCCCTTTCGCGCCCCTCACCATACCATTTCCGATGCGGGTCTCATCGGGGGAGGCTCTCAGCCCCGTCCCGGGGAGGTAAGCCTCGCCCATAACGGCGTGCTCTTTCTCGATGAATTCCCCGAGTTCAAGAGAAACATCCTCGATTCCCTGCGCCAACCGCTCGAAAGCGGGAACGTCGTCATCTCGCGCGTCTCCCAGGCGGTCACCTTTCCGGCGAGTTTCATGCTGATCGCTGCCATGAACCCCTGCCCTTGCGGGTACTATGGGGACCCAAGGAGGGCGTGCATCTGTTCGGGCCCACAGATACACCGCTACAGAACAAAGCTGTCAGGGCCGCTGCTCGACCGGATCGACATTCAGGTCGCCATTCCGGCATTGACCATAAGGGAGCTTTCCCTCGACATGGAAGAGGAGTCCTCGGAAGCGATCAGGGAGCGGGTGATGGCCGCGCGAACCCCGCAGAAGGAGAGGTTCAGGGGCAGGCCGGTCCATGCAAACGGGCAGATGACGGTGCGGATGGTGAAGAAGCATTGCGCCGTAAATACCACGGCGAAGGAGCTGCTGGAGCGGGCTGTCGAGAAGTTCGGGCTCTCTGCGCGGGCCTACCACAGGATACTCAAAGTGTCGAGGACGATAGCCGATCTTGACGGGAATGCGGATATCGACGAAAGCCATGTGGCAGAGGCGATACAGTATCGCCTGCTCGACAAGAAGATGGTCGCGTAACGCACTTCTCTGCCTACCCGATATGAATCGATTCGTCACCGGGAGGACTGCCTCCATCACTGCCAAAATTGACTATCGCGGCACAACAGGTGTAGATTATGAGATGAAGAGGGTACGATTCTTCCGCAGAAAGTTCTATTTCTACCTGCTCAAAGAGCTTGTCCTGCTCTTCTTCCTTTCCCTCGCCGTATTCACGTTCATCCTGGTCATGAGCCGCCTCGGAAAAATGGCGGACCTCGTGATCAACAGGGGCGTCGATTTCAAGGATATCGTATTGCTGATCGCCTATTCCTGCCCCCCCTTCCTCACGTTCACCCTTCCGATGGCGTTCCTCCTCTCCACCGTGGTGGTGCTGGGGAGGCTTTCGAGCGAGAACGAGATACTCGCGTTAAAAGCAAGCGGCGTCAACCTGATGTATCTTTTCGTGCCCATCTCCATGCTCGGGGTCGCTGTCTTCTTCGCAGGGTTTTTGAACAACAGCCTCCTCCTCAGCAAGAGCAGCGACGCCTTCCGCACCACCCTTGCGGATATCGCGAAGAAAGGCATCTCCATCGAGGACAAAGAGGGGATATTCAACGATAGCATCCCCGGGGTAGTCATCTATATCGATAAGGTGGACACCCGCAACAGGGTGCTCTCCGGCGTTGTCATCTCCGATGACAGAGACGAGGCGGCCCGCCAGACCGTGACGGCCCAGACGGGGGCCGTCAACGTCGATACCGGCACCCTCGACCTCTCGTTCAAGCTGAAGAACGGCAGTCTCCAGAGATGGGAAAAACAGGCCGACGCGTACAGGAGTCTCTCCTTCAAAGACTACACGTTCTCCCTCAACCTCGCGAGCGTCCTCCCCAACAGGGAGTTTAGAAAAAGGCCCTATGAAATGGACATCAATGAGCTGCGGAAGGCCTTCTCGGCCTCGAAAGGCGAGAGCAGGTACGAGTTCTCCGTTGAGATATACAAGAAATTCAGCGTCCCCTTTTCTATCTTCGCCTTCGCGCTGCTCACGCTCCCCCTGGGCATCAAGAGGAAAACGGAAGGCAAGTTCTCGGGGGTAGTCTACAGCCTGCTCATCTTCATCTGCTACTATATTTTGTCCGCGATCATGGAAAACATCGGGAAAGTGTATGAAACGTCGCCGCTTCTTGTCTGCTTTGCCCCGAACATCATATTCTCCCTCGCCGGCTTCTACCTCGTGACCCGGTTGAACAACGAGGACAGGGGGAGGGTGCTTGACAGACTCAGACGCCTATGGGAGCCGCATGCGCAGACTGAATAAGTACCTGATCGGCACCACGATAAGACTGCTGCTCATCTGCGAGCTTGCGGGGATCATTATTTTTACGATGATCGACTTTTTTGACCACCTGGATATTTTTACCCGGACGTTCTCAAAGTTCGGCATGGGCATGGGGTATGTCGCACTCAACATCCCCAACAACTTCAACCTGCTCCTTCCCCTGGCGTTCCTTATCTCCATACTGGTGCTCATTGTCATGATGATAAGGGGGAACGAGGTGATCATCATAAGGACGGCGGGGATCAGCACGTTTTCGCTGATGAAGCCTCTCCTTGGCCTCTCCCTGGTCCTCATGGTCCTCTCCTTCGCGCTTTCGGAGTGGGTCATACCGTACACCTCTTCCTCTGCGGAGTACGTGCTCAGGGTCAGGATCAAGGAAGACCAGACCTACGTGGTTTTCAAGAACGACAAGATATGGTTCAAGCGGGGGAACCAGATATGCAACATAGACTTCTACGATGTCAAAAAAGACGAGATCAGGGGACTTACCGTGCTCGAGCTGTCGGACACCTACTCCATCCAGAAACGATATGACGCGAAAACGGGCGTCTGGAAGGGGGACGACAAAAAGGGCCAGTGGATATTCACCGATGTGGTGGAAAGGACTTTCAAAAACGACGGGATAGAGTCGAGGACAGTGTACAAGACAATGGCGGGCCTTATCGCCGAGCCCCCTTCCCTGTTCAAGATCGTGGACAAGAACCCCGAAGAGATGAGCTACAGGGAGCTTGAGAGGTACATCACCAAGCTCAAGCGAAACGGGCATGACGTGAGGAGATATATGGTAGACCTGGACAACAAGGTCGCCTTCCCCTTCATCAACATCATTATGGTGCTCGCGGGCTTCTCGGTGGGCTTGCGGTATTCCAAGACGAAGAATGTGTCAAAGGGGATCTTTTCAGGCATTTGTGTCGGGTTCTCTTACTGGGGGTTCGATTCGATCGCGCTCTCCCTCGGCTACAAGGAAGCCTTTCCGCCCCTCTTCGCCGCCTGGCTCTCCAACATGCTCTTCTTCTCTCTCGGCATTATAGGTATAGTAACGGTGAAGACCTGAAATAGACCATTGGAACGGAGCCCCGGAAAGGAGTCGTACTTACGGATGAAGGCGTATCTCGATATTGAAACGGATAGACAAGGGAATGTGTGCGTGATCGGTATTTTCTGCGAGCCCGGCGGCTTCGTCCAGTTTTACGGCGACGACGTGACCGCCGACAACCTGGAGCAGGTGCTCGGCCGGGCGAAGACGATCGTCACCTTTAACGGAGATCTTTTCGATCTGCCCACGCTGGACAAGTATTTCAATCTCGACCTGAAAGGGGCCTGCTCCTCCCTTGACCTCTTCAAGGTGAAGAAAAACCTGGGCCTGCGCGGCGGTCTGAAAGAGCTGGAGAAGATGTACGGCATAAAGAGGAAGACCGCGGGGATAGACGGCTATAAAGCCATACTCCTGTGGGAAAAATATGTGAAGAAAGGACAGTTGGGGGCGTTGAAGCTGCTCCTTGAGTATAACAAGGAAGACGTGATAAACCTTATCCCCCTTGAGGAGATCTTTACCCGGCGACTGGAGGAAATGAAGGAGTTGGAGAAACTGAAAGAAATGAACGAAATGAAACAACTGAAGGAACTCAGCAATGACGGAGCAGTGTGAGATCCGGTCCGGTCCCTACCGGATCAGGGGCATCCTCACCGTGCCGGACAGAAGCGGGAAATTCCCCTGCGTGATCCTTTCGCACGGCCTGATAAGCTCAAAAGACAGCTCCAAGTATGTCGCCCTCTCCGCGGCATTCCAGGCCGCGGGCATGGCGAGCTGCAGGTTCGATTACCAGGGCTGCGGGGAAAGCGACGGGAGCATCGAGGAGACGACCCTCACCGCGAGGGTCGCAAACCTGGATGCAGTAGCCGAGTGGGTCTTCGGCCATCCATCTCTCGATGCGGGGAAAGTCGGCCTCCTCGGAAGCAGCTTTGGAGGCTCCACCTCCCTCGTGAAGGCGTCCCGGGACAGGCGCGTCCGGTGCCTATGCCTTTGGGCCACGCCTTACCTGCTCGAGAAGAAAGATGACAGGTCGCTCTCCGAGATAGAGTTCAGGGACACCCTCTACGCGGATTTTGCGCGGTACGATCTTCTGGTCGAGGCAAAAAGGGTTCCCTGCGTCCTTGTTATCCACGGGGAGGCCGACGAGGTGGTCCCCAGCCGCGAGGGAAAGGCCATCTATGAGCATGCGAAAAGGCCGAAGAAATTCGATCTGATCAAGGGGGCGGACCATATCTTCTCCGTTCCCGGCCATAGGGAGCGGGCTATTACCCTGTCGGTCAACTGGTTCAGGCGGTTCCTCTTCTAGGACGACCGCAATGCCTCGGACGCAAACGCCTTTTCTTCCCTCGTCCCTATTTCTTTCTGCTCTTGCTCTCCTCGAGCTTCTCCTTGATAAAGTCCGTGATGACGGTGCTGAGCCCAATGCCCAGGGCAAGAGAGAGGGTCATGATAATACCCCCTAAAATGATGAGAAAGCTGATGCTGATTATGGTGCTCCCCAGGCCCAAATATTCGAAGACTATGCCGAAGGTGATCACGACCAGCAGGATGTGGACGCTCTTGGAGATGATCTCCCCGTATTTGATGTTCGCGTTCTGGCACGCCATATAGATTACCCTGCCTATGAACGTGCTGAATATGATGCCCACGATGACGATGATCATGGAGATGACGATGTAGGGGAGCGCGCTCGTGATCCGTGAGGCGTATTCGGTGAACTGAGAAATGCCGACCAGATTGAGCCCGAAGGAAAAGACGGTAATGATGAATATCCAGAAAACGATGCGGCTTATGATCGTGGAAGGCTGCGCCTTGACGCCGCCCCTTTCGAGAAAGGTGATGATGCCTGCGCCCGCTGCCCATTTATCGAAACGGAAGAGAATCAATAATTTCTCGACGAGCTTCCGCACGACCCAGCTCACGATCAAGCCCACGATCATTACCACGATCATGAGGAGGATGTTGAAGAACACCTCCGCGAAGTTATCGTAAAGGTCGAGAAACATGTCGGTGAAGAAAGCTTTCATGGCGGCTGCGTCATCCTGAGCAACATCTTATAGGGATTCGGCCTTTGTTGTCAACGGAAACAAATCCCTTCCTGCTTCCCCTCCGATTTGTTATTGCTTTTGTTCTTTTATTCACATAAGATTATGGAACTCAAAGAATGAGGAGGGAGGAACTATGGAGCCTGTCGGGAGAGAGATCTTCTGGAACGTAGGTCAGACCGCTCGCTGGATCGCCTATGTGCTTATGGTGATGTCATTTGTCTTGCTGGTCTATGGCCTGAAAATGCGCTACGGGATGTGGAGGTTAGGGAAGCCCGTGCCTTTTGCCTTTACCCAGCGGTTGTGGGAGAGGATAGCCTATTATATAAAGAGCGCGGTTTTTCATAAGACCATCCTGCGGCGCCGCGAAGCCTATCCGGGCATGATGCACCTGTTCATCTTTTGGGGGTTCCTCCTTCTCGCCATAGGGACGGGCCTCGTCGCCTTTGAAGACGACTTCTTCAGGCCCCTCTTCGGCATCACTTACCTGCACGGCGATTTCTATCTGATTTTCTCGTTTATCCTCGATCTTGCCGGACTGGCCACCATTGTCGGCGTGGTCATGGCCCTGTTCAGGAGATACGTGACGCGGCCGGAGCGGCTGGACAACCAGAGGGACGACCTGATCGCGCTCCTCTGGATACTCGTCGTGCTCGTCACCGGCTTTCTCGTTGAAGGGGCCCGCATAGCCTTCGACAGACCCCCGTATGAAGTCGTCAGCTTCGTGGGGTGGGTCACTTCTTCCCTCTTTCTCGGCGCCTCGAAAGAGGGGGTCCGCACCATCCACGCGGTCATCTATTACGTGCACATGTTCCTCTCCTTCGGCCTGATCGCCTATGTGGTCTACTCGGGCAGACTTCTCCACATCGTCACGTCGTCCCTCAATATGCTATTCAGGGGCGTTGAGGACGCACCCCGCGGCGCGCTGACGCCGATCGCCGATTTCGAGACTGCCGAGGAGTTCGGCATCAACCAGATAGACGGCTTCACCTGGAGACAGATCTTCGACCTCGACGCATGCACGCGCTGCGGCAGGTGCCAGGACAGGTGCCCCGCACACCTGAGCCAAAAACCCTTGTCGCCCAAAAAACTGATCCAGGACCTCAAGGGGGAATGGCTGCGCGCCGCACAAGGCGTCAAGAACGAAGAGGGCCTGCTCGACAACGTGATCCAGGAAGAAGCGCTCTGGTCGTGCACCGCCTGCCTCTCCTGCCAGGTCAACTGCCCGGTCTCGATCCCCACATTCGACAAGACCATCGAGATGCGCAGGTATCTGACGATGACCCTGAGCAGGGTGTCCCCGGAGCTGAAGCTCCTCTACAAAAACCTGCAAAACAGGTCCGACCCCTATGGCATGGGCAAGAGCCAGAGGCTCGAATGGACCGCAGGGCTCGACGTGAAGAAGGCGACCGAAGAGCAGGTTGACGTCCTCTACTGGGTCGGCTGCGTCGCCTCCCTCGATGACCGGAATAGAAAGGTGGCGAAATCCGTCTCCACGATTCTGCAAAAGGCCGGCGTCTCCTTCGGGGTGCTCGGCCCCGACGAGAAATGCTGCGGCGATCCGCTTCGCAGGACGGGGAACGAATATCAGTACCAGGAGCTTGCCCAGGGGAACGTGGAATTCTTAAAGGAGCTCGGCGTCAAGAAGATCGTGACCGCCTGCCCCCATTGCTACAATACATTGAAGAACGACTATCCGCAGCTCGGGGGTGACTTCGAAGTGTACCACCACACGCAATTCATCAGCGAACTCGCCAGGGACGGAAAGATCTCCTTGAACCCGACCCTCGACGGGGTGACGACCTATCATGACCCCTGCTATCTCGGACGGGTCAACAGGGTCTTCGACCCGCCCCGCGAGATCGTTGACAAGGTGAAGAACGGCCGGTTCGTCGAGCTGCCCAGGAATAGGGACGAAGGGTTCTGCTGCGGCGGCGGCGGCGGCAGGATATGGATGGAAGAACACCACGGGAGGATATGCCACCTGCGGATGGATGAGGCCATTGGTGTGGAGGCAAACACCGTGATCACCGCATGCCCTTACTGTCTCATCATGATGGAGGATGCCATTAAGGATAAGGAAAAATCAGCGTCGATGAAGGCGCTCGATATCTCGGAGGTCGTGGCCGGAGGGATTTGATACCGGGTTGCATTCAAAGGTCCATCGAGGCGGCTTTGATGCGCCGACAAAGATGGGGCGAAGAAGGCGACTTGGTATGACGCCAGACTAAAGAGAGAAGCTAAGATGAGGGGATAGGTGCACCCATCCCCTCATCTATTTTTCAGATTCGCATTATTCTTCGACGGTAATAGCTTCCAGCGGGCACTCTTCCACGCACGCCCCGCAGTCGGTGCACAGCTCGGCATCGACCTTTGCCACATCATCGACGCTGATCGCGTCCACCGGACACACTTCGGCGCAGCCGCCGCAGGCCGAGCAGGTCTCCTCATCAACTTTCGCAGCCATCGTCTAAAACCTCCTTGTTTCGTAGTCGTAAAGAACAGCTATAGGTATCGCAAGATAACGCGAGAATGTCAATAGAAAAAATAAGAAAATCGTAAAAAAAATATCTCCTATAAAGTTGATAAGTTGGCCTGACTCGCCGTTTCTTCGAAGAAAAATTGCTTGACATGATTTCGCCTATTCTGTTAAAAAACCAACATAGGGGAGATAATGGGGAAAGCCGCGTGGATGGTCTGTGTGTGCTCGTCTCTTTTTCTGCTCGCGCTGTGCTGCCCGGCCCGAACTTCCGCGAAGCAGGCAGCGTTGGCCGTCCAGACGGTCCGGAAGTCTCACAAGCACCATGCCTCCACGAATAAATTGGCGGGCGTGAGGGCAGCGAAGCGCGCCCTGGTGAATAGGGCGGACCGGCAATCAGGCAGGACAAAGAGGGTGAAGACCGCGAAACTCGGGGAGGCCGCCACTCGGGAAGGGGCGGTCCATGCTGCCGCTATCGACGAGGTCACCGCCCGGGAAGAAGAGGAGGATAGCGAGTATCTAGAATACAGGGTGAAGCGGGGAGACACCGTGGAGAAGCTCGCCCGGCTCTTCCAGTTTGAAAGGGATGAGTTTACCGACCTGAATGGGGTCAAGGGAAAGCGCTTGAAGCCCGGAACCACCGTATTTATACCGAAGACGGAGGAAGACGGGAAAGACGCGCCCGTCGCGCTGAACGACCGGCCGCTGCGGCCGTGGAAGAGCGAGGATGAATGCGGCATCCTGGTGAAGGTCGCCAAGAGCTTTGCCGGCGCTCCGTACCGGTTCGGCGGCAACAGCGTCAGGGGCCTTGACTGCTCGGCCTTCGTCAAAAAGATGTACGAGATTTTCGAGGTCCGGTTGCCGCGGAGCGCAAGGGAGCAGTTTTGCGCGGGCCCCAGGGTGAGCAAAGACGACCTTGTCACCGGCGACCTCGTCTTCTTCAAGACAAAACCGTTCGCCCGCTATCCCACCCACGTGGGCATTTATATCGGGGATAACTGCTTTATCCACGCGTCCTCTCTGTTCGGGAGGGGCGTCAAGGTCGACCGTCTCAGCGATGCCTATTTTGCCAGGACCTTCGTCGGGGCCGTCAGAGTAAAGGGGTCTCGTCCGGCGATGGACAAGACCGACACGGACCAGGAGCAGCGCACGGCGTCAAACAACAACACCTGATGAGGTGAAAAAGCTCACCCTTTCGTCGCTCGTCTTCGCCGTTCTTCTGCAATTGTTCGCGTATTACACCTTGTTTCAGAGGACCGAGCCTTTTATGTATCAATTTTACATAATGGCCTGGTGGTCCTACATCATCTTCCTTGACGTCATCCTTGCCCTGGAGACCGGTCGCCATTTCGTGCTCAACAGGCGTCTTTTTTCCCTCGTGACCATCTCCGTCGCCTTCTGGTGCATGTTCGAGTTTTTCAACCTGCGCATGCAGAACTGGTTCTACATCAATATGCCCTCTCGCCCGGCGGCCTTCCGTTTCAGCAGCTATTTTCTCGCCTTCGGCACGGTGATTCCGGGGATTCTGCTGACCAAAGAGCAACTCTTGCGCCTCCTTCCGGAGGTGAGGATCCGTCGGGCATCGAAGGGTGCGTACGGCGTCTACGCAATCCCTCTCGGCCTTTTGTGCCTCGTCCTTTCCCTGGCGTTCCCCCGTTATCTTTTCGGCCTCTCGTGGGTCTTCCTTATCTTTATCATCGATGGATACAACTACCGGAAAGGCTATCGCTCCTTCATGCGCGATATCGAGCAGGGTGTTTTGAGGCATCTCCTCGCAGCCGCCCTGGCGGGTATGATCTGCGGCTTTTTATGGGAGTTCTGGAACCACTGGTCCATCACGAAGTGGGTCTACACGGTCCCCTTCTTCGAGAAGGGCAAGGTCTTTGAGATGCCGGCGCCGGGTTATATCGGCTTCGCCCTCTTCGGCCTGGAGACAATCGCCTTTGTCAACCTCCTCGAAGAGAGCCGTTTCCTCGGAAAGCCCCGATGGGGCGCCCTGTTTCTCGCGCTCGTTTTTGCGGTTGTCTCCTTCTT
>JBEKHB010000079.1:0-15686 GCA_050012495.1 Syntrophorhabdales bacterium | reverse complement strand
CCTCGATGTCGGCTCATCGCATCCTGGGGCTGAAGTAGGTCCCAAGGGTTTGGCTGTTCGCCAATTAAAGCGGTACGTGAGCTGGGTTTAGAACGTCGTGAGACAGTTCGGTCCCTATCTGCTGTGGGCGCAGGATAATTGCGAGGGGCTGTCCCTAGTACGAGAGGACCGGGATGGACGGACCTCTGGTGTACCGGTTGTCACGCCAGTGGCAGTGCCGGGTAGCTATGTTCGGAAGGGATAACCACTGAAGGCATCTAAGTGGGAAGCCCGCCTCAAGATTAGTTATCCCGTCCGGTAGTAATACCGGGCTAAGATCCCAGGTAGACTACCTGGTTGATAGGTTAGTGGTGTAAGTGCAGCGATGCATTGAGCCTACTAATACTAATAGGTCGAGGGGCTTGATCATATTTCATTACTTCATTTCGGTTGTCAAAATAATTTTTGATTTTGAATTGAGAAGCATAAAGATCTTTGACAGATAAGGCGCTCTTGGTTCTTATGTTGTTAATCCAAAATCCAACATCGAGAATCCAAAATCGTCTTTAAACTTTCCCGGTGACCACGGCGGAGGGGTCACACCCGTTCCCATCCCGAACACGGTAGTTAAGCCCTCCTGCGCCGATGATACTGCAGGGGTGACTCTGTGGGAAAGTAGGTCGTTGCCGGGAGTAAGTTAAATAAAAAGGCCAGGAGGAAGACCTCCTGGCCTTTTTATTTAACTTAACCAGGGGGCGGCCGGGTTAATTTCGCGCCTTTCCCCTGTATCTCTGGCCCGCGCGTCCTCGACGTACAGGTAGTACGCCTCCGGGCGGCGACCCCTCGATTTCGGGGAAATCCATCGAAATTTCCTCCGGCCGGGAAGAGCGCGCCAAGCGATGCCTTCTCTCTCCTCCCCCTTGAGGGAAGAGGGTAGGGTGAGGGTGGCATTTGTCTTCCTTCCGTCATTCCGGCGAAAGCCGGAATCCAGGTTTGCCGCCCGGCCCGTTGCTGCCGATGCCCACGTTATGTATCGAAATTTCCTCCGGCCGGGAAGAGCGAAGAAGCTGTAGAAGGGGCGGGCAATCTGCTATAATTGGGATAGGTGGCGGAGGTGGCAAAATGAGGCAGATGGTTGTTTATCGTGGAGAGGATGAATACTGGATAGCCGAATGTCCAAGCTTGCCCGGTTGCGTGAGCCAGGGAAAGAGCAAGGAAGAGGCGATCAATAACATCAAAGAGGCGATCGAAGGGTACGTCGCCGCGCTCGAAGAAGACAACCTTCCAGTCCCGAAGGAGAAGTTCGACGCGCTCATGGTCGCCGTATGAGCGGGCTGCCGCGTGCTTGATTGCTCCTTCGTGATAATGCACAATACTATACGTTTTGAAGGAATCTAAGCCATGGAAGCATCAGTGGTTGATCTGCGTTACAGAATGAAAGACGTGCTCGAAGCTCTGGAAAGGAAAGAGACCGTCACGATAATTTATCACGGAAAGGTAAAGGGAAAGATTGTTCCCGCATCGGAAAGCCGAAAACAGAAGATTGCGGATCACCCTTTCTTTGGCATGAAAGCGAAAAGCTCTACCACGGTGCTCGAAGAAATGAGCGACCTCCGGGGCGACCGGCGATGCCATAGTCGCGGCGACGGCCACCGAGAACAATCTCATTCTCGCCACTTCTAATGCGAAGCACTTCAGGTCGATCAAGGATTTGAGATTGAAAGTTTTTGCGCCTTGACGCAGGTCAAACCTGTCTTACCCAGGTGGTTACAGTCTGGAACCGGGTCACGTAAACCGCCTGTTCTATAGTCACGGCTATGAGCGCCGTTCCGGGCTCGTCGATAAAACCGGCCAACTGAGGGTGTTTGTCTGTGAAAACCTTGATGTATTCTCCCGTTGTTACGGGTCTTGCCGTACCGACGAGCGTGACCGCCTCCGCGCGCCTCAGATCCTCCGGGGTCTGGGAGCGGTTGTCAATGAGGATGGAAACGTATCGCTGGTCCCTTATGTTCCTGTATTTGCGCGTGGCTCTCGGGGTGCCGAAGATGACCGTTTGGTGGTCCGGAGCGAAGGCAAAAGCGATGAGAGAGGCATACGGCCTCCCCTTATCATCAGAGGTGGCGAGAACGGCGAACCGGAGGTCGTCGAAGGGCGCAAGCATTAGCGCAAGATCCTGCACTTTCTCCTGATTCGATCCCTCGCGTCGATTGTTCATGTCTCTTCCGGTCTTCACATTTTCTGCGCTTCTCCGCCGGGATGCACTATGCTCGCCAAAGCGTTGTCGATCTCCGGATATTGAAAGACGAAACCGGCGTCGAGGAGCCGGCGCGGCAGCACCCTTTGCCCCTTCAGTATGACGGAGCCGAATTCTCCCAGAACAAGCTTGACCATGAATGCTGGCGCCGGCAGAAACGAGGGCCGATGAAGAGTCTTACCGAGCGCTCTCGCCAGATCGATATTCCTCACCGGCATCGGGGAGGTGAGGTTGACCGGACCCGATATCTCCTGATGGTCGAGTAGGAAGATAAAGGCCTCACACAAATCCCTGAAATGAACCCAGGAGAACCACTGCCGGCCGCTTCCGATAGGCCCTCCGACGAACTTCCTGAAAAGGGGGATCATCTGGCCGAGGGCACCCCCTGCGCCGCCCAGGACGATCCCGAAACGGGTTATCACCACTCTCGCCCCCTTCTCCCGGGCCTTGAGGGCCTCTGCCTCCCACGCCTTCGAGATTTCCGCCAGGAAGTCGCTTCCCGGAGGAGATTCTTCCGTGAGCTCTTCGTCTTCATGGAACCCGTAGTAGCCTACAGCAGAGGTACTGAAGAGCGCAGCCTTTCCTTCCGCGTTCATGCCCTCAACCAGATGGCGGGTGGTGCTGATCCGGCTTTCCAGTATGGCCCTCTTCTGCTCGTCTGTCCAGCGGGTAAAGATCGAAGCTCCTGCAAGGTTAACGACCGCGTCATGCTCGGGGATTGCGTTCTGCCACAAGCCGCTCTTGGTCGGGTCGCCTTCGAGGAAGGAGACACCGGGCGTGTTGCTTTTCGCTTTTTCGCCAGGCCGTACCAGGATGGTCACCGAGTGTCCCGCTTCCGCGAAGCGCCCGCTCAGATACGTGCCGACGAAGCCTGTCCCACCGGTTATCAGGATTTTCATGTCTTCTCCTCGCAGATCAGATGTTTCTGCCGTCATATGCCCAGTGCAGGACGGCCTGGCGCTGTCTTCGCCGGCAGTCCAGGTCTTTCTCCGGGCAATTCCTCCGGATCTGGGCGACATGGCGTCTTATGGCCCGCCATCTCCCGATCTGACGCTCATCGTCCGGGCATCTCCTTCCCACATAGTATCTGCAGTACCATTGAAACCAGCCCCGCGGGTCGTCATGGTGAATCCATCCTTTTTTCCGCCACACGGACAGGGGCAGCGAGGCATTGACGCCGAAGCAGTTCAACGCAGGGTTATGTCGCTCGTGACAGAGCCGGGTGCCGTCAAACCATTCCACAGGGAACTCATCCATGCAGTCAGTCATATACTTGCCGCCAAAGATGCCGAGCCTGAGCATCTGGCCGGGCATCAGGTCAGGTTTGAAGCTGGGATCGAAGTCTCTGCCGGCCGGGGCCGTGAGGGCATAAACGTAGCCGTCCTGCATCAGATCGCTCGCCGTCACCCATCTCCGCTTCATGGCGCCCTCCGGGAAAGAGAGGCAGCCTCACCCTCTATTGCACATCATAGTCATTCGAGACCGCTGTTACCACATAGCTCCGGTGACAGATGGCACTTGTTGACTTCATATGTCCCTTCAATTATTGTACGGTAAGGAGACACCACCATCAATTTTGACGATCAGCAGGATCTGCTATAATTGAAGCACGTGGTGAAGGTGGCAAAATGAGGCAGGTGGTTGTTTATCGTGGAGAGGATGAATACTGGATAGCCGAATGTCCCAGCTTGCCCGGTTGCGTGAGCCAGGGAAAGAGCAGGGAAGAGGTGATCGATAACATCAAAGAGGCGATCAAAGGGTACGTTGCTGCGATCGAGGAAGACAACCTTCCAGTCCCGGACGAGAAGTTCGACGCGCTCCTCGTCGCCGTATGAGCGGGCTGCCTCGGATATCCGTGTGAAGCAGACTTGCTTGATATGTACGGCTAATTGCCGTATACTGTTGTGAGGAGGTGCGTCATGCGTTCAAGTCCTACGTCGACCGTGCGTCTTGAGGCGCGTATCAGCAAGGAGCTGCACGCTACTCTCAAGCGCGCTGCTGCATTGCAAAACCGTACCATAACCGACTTCGTCATCACTGCCGTTCAGGAAGCGGCCGAAAACGCCATCCGGCAGAGGGAGGTTCTCAGGCTGTCGCTGGCCGACCAGGAACAGTTTGCTCAAGCGCTGCTCGCTCCGCCGAAGGCTACGCCCGCCCTGGAGCGCGCCTTTGCCCGTCATCGGGAACTAATGAGCGCTGAATGAGCGGCAAGTTGTTTCGAGTGGTTCCCCTCGACCACGCTCACGATCGCCGCAAGTTCAATAGCGGCTCCGGGCCTCTGGATGGATACTTCAGGGAACGAGTTATGCAGGACATCAAGCGCAAGGTAACGGCCTGTTTTGTTGCGCTCTCGAACGAAGGCTGCATTGTGGGTTATTACACTTTGGCCTCGACAAGCGTATTTGTTGGCGACTTGCCGGCGGAACTCACCAGGAAATTGCCGCGTTACCCCTCCGTTCCTGCAGTGCGGATGGGACGTCTTGCCGTAGACCAGACGTTCAAGGGGCAGGGACTCGGTGCCGCGCTGCTGGCCGATGCGCTCATGCGTGTGGTGCGCTCCGAGATTGCGGCCTATGCACTGGTAGTCGATGCCAAGGACGAAAGAGCCGCGGGCTTTTATCGACACCATGGCTTTGTTGAGACAGCGACCCCGACGACGTTGTTCTTGCCTTTGGCGACGGTGGCGACCGCCCGGCCGGGTTAATTTCGCGCCTTGCCACCCAGCCCTTTGCTGCGGAGGCTGGGTACCCGGCCGATGTCTCTTCGGGGCCGCGCAACATCCTCAACGTACGTACAGTACGCCTCCGGTGTGCGACCCCTCGATCACGGCGCCTTGCATCAAAATTCCCTCCGGCCGGGAGAGCGCCATGGGACCCGTTGAGACGAGACCAATTTGGTCAGGATTTCCCTTGGTGTTCAGTACTGTTCCTGTCGGGAGCATCTGGGGTGAGCATCCTTCGTCATTCCGGCGAAAGCCGGAATCCAGTTTTCTTCATAGCGTCTCTCTGTAGCCTTTCTCCCACCGTTCACGGCACATTCAGAGATCGCACAGTGAATGTAGAAGCCGTCGAAGGGGCCGGAAATATCCGCTATAATTGAGGCACGTGGTGGAGGTGGCAAAATGAGGCAGGTGGTTGTTTATCGTGGAGAGGATGAATACTGGATAGCCGAATGTCCAAGCTTGCCCGGTTGCATTAGCCAGGGAAGGAGCAAGGAACAGGCGATCAATAACATCAAAGAGGCAATCAAAGGGTACGTCGCTGCACTCGAAGAAGACAACCTTCCCGTGCCCGAGGAGAAGTTCGACGCGCTCATGGTCGCCGTATGAGCGGGTTGCCGCGGATATCGGGACCGGCCGGGTTAATTTCGCGCCATGCGCCTGTCTCTTCGGCGCCGCCGATCCTCATTTGCCACCCAACTCTAACAAGTTCGGAAGTTGGGTTCCCGGCCCACCGTTTTATATGCTCCGGTCGGCGGCCCCTCTGTGTTACACGTTTCCAGTAGGTTTGCCGGGCGCCCCCGCGTACTCACCTCTCGCAATAAGCAACCACGCTGGACGGGGGTGATGCTATCATCTAAATTTCCTCCGGCCGGTACCGGACCTGTTTGCTCTACCTCCAGACCGTGGCTAGGGTGGAGGTCCTGCCTAGCGGGAATTGCGGGGCGCTCGCGCTGTTCAAATCGGTTCTAAACACGGCGCCGTTGGTCCCTTTCCAATATGACTGACGGTACGCCACAACGACACCACGAGGTTAAATAACCATGAATCTCTATGGCACAGCTGCATTAATGGTAGCGCAAAGCTTTCGGCAAGGCCAGAATCCGGAGGCCGAGTGGGAGAAGGCAATTAAGCAGCTCACGAGTAAAACTTCTGTTCAGGAAAAAGCGTGCCCTAAAGATGCTTTTCTTGGGCTTTGTACAGCAGGATTGGTAAAAAACATTCCTGCCGGGCAGTATACAAGCTCCGTAGACAATAGGGCATACGCTGAAGAAGGGGTGAGACTTCTCAAATCCAACCGTAAATACTGGTCTTTCTCTAAGATTCAACTGTGGAAAGAGGTACTTAAGACGCTGAAGTGCAATCAGAATAAGAGGCACAATCAATAGATGAATGTGGTGCTGTCTTTATGGCAAAACAACCTCATTTTCTAGAATTGCTGAATTGTTGAGTGGTGCCTGGAATGTGACCTCTCGTTGGCCTCATTGTTTATTCGTTCATAATTGCCCTATGGAGGTCCCGAAGCGAAACGCCTGACGCGTCAACGAATTCTTTCGTAACTTGGTCGCAGATTTTGGTAGCACCCCCTCGACCACCGTAGCCTTGAAAATCGCCCTTGTTCGACCAGTCCCAGTTTTTACCGGATTTTAGTATTTCTACCATATCTTCTGCACTGAATTTGCCTTGCTTCAATACGCGATCTATTACATCAGCTCCTATGAAGCAAATGCCCCATAGGCCAGACCCTCTAAGAACCAAGTATCGCATTGGTTCATCCCACGCCTGAGGCTGCCATTTCTTAACTGCCTCAAAGTAGTTTCTAATCACTTTGTATTGCGCGTCCGCATCTCCTAATGCAGTGAGTTTTGTAGGGCGAGATAGCATATACTGGATTCCCGTTCTGAGCGTGCGCAAGGGAACAATCTGTCCGATGTTCTTCTTGCCACCTTCGTAAACACGACCGCTAAGAGGGCCTCCGTCGTCGCGGCCTAGTTTCTGAGCTATGTAAAGTTCAGGATGTTCTCGCCTTTGCCTCTCTTCCGATGTGAGTCTGGCCTCTATATTGTCCAGATGACTGGTGTTCATTCGGCGCTGGTTGTCATTTATGTCTCTGAATAGAATAATTTCCTGTTCAAGCGTCAAATTATATGCCACGCAAAAAGAGACTGGTCGTTCGATAGGCTGAAATCCTTCTTGTGATCCGTCGCCATAATGCAGTCTATGATTACCATCCACTCTTGAAATGATGAGCTTAGCGGAATCTCGGAGCATGTCCAGATTGATTACCAGCGTCCCAAAATCGGGGTTTTCCTCGGTTGGCACGTACTGCACTGCTTTACGGTCCCTGACACACAAGAAAACCTCTGGCCAAAAAGCCATTTCACGGTTTTTCACATATTCGTAGGCAGCTTTAGCGTGTTTTGGGTTGAGATCACGTTGAGTGCCTGTAGGGTTCTTCTTCTGGTCGTATATGTCTGGCTTAGACACCGATGCTATGTCACACAACCTTGCATATCCCCTGAGCACGGTTATTCCTAATACTTGTCCACGTATAACAGGAATCTTGAGCTGGTCAGGTTTTGATGCTGTATTCAATTTGGTAGCCTCCTATTTCATTCTAGTCAAAGAGTCTGCTGTCATTTCCCAACATGAGTCTCTTCAGGTGGTCTTTCCATGAACCTTTGACTTCATCTGTTATTTCGGAATACAGGTAGAATACGTAGTAAATAAGGGCTGCTTTGGCCGACCAAATTATTCGGTCCCAATTCTCACTGACCTGTCTTAGACCCTTCCTTGAATCTTTGCCCTCTGGTGTGCCATGAACTATTCCGCTGCGCGCACTGTACAACCCATGCAGCAATTGAAACGTATCCAGTCTCTCTTGGGGGGTCTTCCCGATGATGAATGAGAGGTAAGTTGCAAACTTGAAATTAAGCTCATTTTTCTCCCTGATAAGAGACTCAAGGCTTATCGTAATATCAATGAGCCGGTCGCTTTCTGCGGTCCTCGTCAGGGCAGTATTGAATCTGCTAAGGGTGACATATACCTCAGGAAACTTCTTAGCGACATCGCAGACCACTCTGTAAAACTGGTTGAGTCTCTCTTGGGTTGCCGTAGGTTTCAATTTGAACTGGTATCGTTTGAAGTGCTGTATGTTGGCGACAGGCTCTAAGTCGATGATTGCGGCCACGTTCAGCGGCAACGCGTTATCCGATTGTTCGTCTTCTTCGACGACATCAATGATCACGGCAAATGACATGACAATGGGATCCTTATCAGAAAAGAGATTGAACAGAGCTTGCACGAGAATAGCTTGCTCTCGTGCGTAATCTGCGATCTTGTTCAATTCGCCTGATACCGGAGATTGATGAAAGTATATACATTTGGTTTTAGGGTCAAACCACGGTCGATATTGCACATCTTCCTTGTCGTCAAGATACCTCCAAACTGCCCCATAATCGATATCAGGAATAGTCCTGCATGACACTTTGTCTGCAAGATTCCAGACAGGTTCTTCAAAAGGCAGAAAATGCCGATTCAAAACAGGCATAATAATTCGGCAATACGCCATGTCGTACTCCTCTGCTCGGTGTGCTTCTCTTATCTCTCCGGTTTCGCTAGATAACCCTTCAAGCTTTCAAGAAGGCGCAATTGCTCTATACCGACATGGCCGTTGCGTTTTGCGACGCCTTGAAAGGAATTGTGTTCAACGTCTTCATTTCCCCACTGATCCCATCCTTGACGCGAGAACCGGGCGAACAACTCCAGATACGGACCGGGCGAGCATCTTTCGATGAGGCTGTAGATCTCGTCAGGTTTTCTTGAATGTTCGCGCTTTCTGGTTGAGATGAAATTAACCTGGGTCCTGCCGGGCTGAAGTGTCCTCATGGAGCCGCGAATACCGAACAGGACAAGCTCCGTCACGTTCCGGAAATAGAATCCGACGCCCCTCCCGTCCGGCCCGCCGTCCTTGCGAATCTTAGACCATACAATGTTCGTCTTGTAGGTAAAACCCCATCTTCGCATAACCTCAAGGCCCTCCTGCAGCAGGGCGTTTGGGACCCAGAGGTACAGGTGAGATGTTGCGGCAGCGAGTCTCCCCACCGGCAGGTGCTTTATCTCCTCGACGTCCATAGTGGGATACCTGAGGAGGCGGCGATGCTCCGGGGCTACTTTTCCCGTCCGGTTCTGAAATTGCCATGGTGGGTCGGCCAGAATCGTGGAGTATGGTCCGGTTGCCTTAGAGAGCAAATCCTCCGTGGCGTTGATTTGAGTTATATTGACGGTGGTCGACATGACGAACGCTCCTTACAGGCTAATCACTTCTTTCGGCAAACCAATGAGGAGTAAGGGACAGGGATTCCCTACGCCGCGATTCATCCGGTCCTCCAGCTTACGCCAGTGCGTTGTCGATTGGCCGTACTTGTCTTTAAAAAAGACGTATGCCCACCCCTTTGCGAAAGACCCTTTGATCTTGGCCGCTTTTTCGTACAGCCCGGCCTGGCGCGGGGTCGGAGTATAGTAGGGAAGCAGTTTTTCGACGGAGTCGATATCGTGTTTTACCGCAAATTCTTCCAGGTAATCCTGCAGCGCGTCCTGCAAGGATTTGCCCCTTGTGATGAGACCCCCAATCGATATTGCCCCTTCGGCATGAAGACGTTTAAAGTTCTCAAGGTCCCTGTCGTAGAAAGGGTCCTTGTTGTTCCATTCGATCTCCAGGGCAATCGTCCCACCGGGAAACACCTTTACGTGATCGATCTCGCGAGAGACGGATTCCTTTTGCTCTCCGTCTACGATCTTCTTTATCTCGAAGACGTGCTTTTTCCACTTGTGGTTCCCGGAAAAAGACCTTCGTATTCTCTGTGTGACCAGGCCCTCTCCGCCCCCGCCCCGTACCAGTTCCTCGATGGGGACGGAAACATCGAGCAAAACGGCTTCGATTTCCTCCGCCGCATCGGGCATATCATGCTTCAAAATCGCCTCCGCATGATGAAGCGCCCGAATCTGGAACCCTTTCTTCCTTATCTTCTCGAACATTCCTATATTCCGGCAACCCAGTTAGACATGCTGAGATCATACGATGCAGCAATAGAAATGGCAACAGGAAAATAAGGAATTGTCAGCAGCCCTCAATCTTCGAGCATCATCTGGTCGGGAGGGACGAGTCGATAATGCCTTTCGTCGAGCAGATATACCCCCCTCGTCGGTTTTTGCGAAGGAGAAAAGGGCTATTTAGGTTGATGTTGTCGGCCATGAACCGAGCGGCCATCGTATGCTGACATCCAGAGAGGATGATACCACCACTGCCTTGTTTTACCAAAGTAATAGGTTTAGTTCCATCGACCGAGGCTTCCTCTCTCTTTGTAAATCTTTCCTTCCCTGGGATGTCATCAGGACAATAGCGTCATAACCAAGTTGTTTTGCTCGTACATACATTTTCCGGTCAAGAGCTATCCTCTTCTTATACATGCTGGCGCGCGTACTATTTTCCATATCCTTCAAAACGAAGTTTGCGATTCGTTCGCTCGTAAATAGCTTCTCTAATATTTCCATTTCTGAAAATCCATAAACCGGATTTCCGATGTTCACCCGTTCGGGCTGATCATCTGGGCGGCCATAAAATTCAGCCTGAGCAAAAGTAGAAGCAAAAAAGTAGCCACGTTTTTTGTAAGCATCGCTATCGCCAGGTGGAACGTGCCACCAACAAGAATTATTTATTTTCGCAATCAAAGTCTCTTTTTCCGACATTTCCCGGATGGCCGTCACCTTGTCGACCCCCCCTGCAGATTCGTTATACTCTGGAATGGTTGGCGGATAGCATTATCGAGGTCAGCATATGAAAACTATTGTAGATTATAAAACGACAGAAAATCAAGGAAATTCTGAATCAACAGGCCGACTTTCCGACTCAGCGGTTTCTTAGGCCCCGGGCGTCGGGGACATTCTTAAGAAAGTAAATAAAATCTCAGGACAGCCACTTGTCCGTCCGCCCTCAGCCTATCAGAAAGTCGATATCCGGCACCGTTATCTCCCCGTCCCCGCCCAGGTCGCCTTTGGCGAGTGTTCCGGAAGCCGACTGCTATTCAGCCAATTCTTCGATCATTGTCTTGATCGTTCTGGAGAGTGGTTCGAGGTTGTGCTTCAAGATCCAAAAGACCTGTTCGGCGTCAATGTCGAAATAGTGATGAGCAATAATGTCCCGGAATCCCTTAACCCCCGTCCAGTCGATCTCCGGATGCTTTGTAAGAAGAGTCCCGCCCGTAATCTTGTCGACGTTTTTAAGACTTTCTCCGATGGCGATGAAAAGCATGGCGACGGCGTCAAGTTTCTCCATGCCTTCGGGAGTGCCGGCAAAATAGTCGGAGGTATGAATGTGTCCGGTCCGTGCCTTAATTTTGCCAATCGCTTCATCGACCTGGAGCAGGATGGAGCGGATAAGGTCACGGTCAAACATACACGCCTTCTTTCTCAATTCGTCTCTTGAGAAACGGGTTCATTCTCTCCCGGAGTCGGACAATATCGACATGACGGTTAAGCCTCCGCTGTATATCGTCCCTGATATGGACTAGAGCGAAAGGGTCAGGGGTCTTCGTGGTGACGTAAATATCAATATCGCTGTCCTCACGGATATCTCCGCGAGCTACTGAACCGAACACTCCGAGAGAAATAATGCCGTATTGATCTCCGCAGCGAACCTTGAAATCGCGTAAAAAAGCTATGATCTCGTCTCGGTTCATGGTGTTCTATCCGTTGACATATGTTAACACAACCGAAGGTGCTCTTGATATTATATAATCACGGTAAAGTTAAACCCCATCGGGGAGCGTAAGGGACATTTTAAGAAAGTAAATAAAATCTCAGGACAGCCACTTGTCCGTCCGCCTTCACCCCATCACAAAATCGATATCCAGCACCGTGATCGCCCCGTCCCCGTCCAGGTCGGCTTCTAGTCTCATGTTCCGGCTGGCAGTTTCTTCGCCCGTCCTGTTGACCGCCTTGTGAGACGTTTCGTAGAGCGAGTCAGTTCCAGGAGTGATCTCAACGCCTCATTCACGGCAGCGGAATCGTGAAACGCTTTTGCTATGTCCGGCTCAAGAACGGCCACGTTGGACCCTTCCTCAAGCAACTGTCGGTAGTACTTCCCCCGAACTGCTTTTGAATAGTCGAAATCGTATTCCGGGCGCAACTCATCAATTTCCTTTTTTCTCTTGTTCTTCATGTTTTTCCCTCTCATAGGGGGCGTAGACGGCCATAACTAAATAACCAACTCTGCTCGAAGGCAGTAGCGTCCGGCCAGCCCCCCGCAAAGGGGCCTCCCCTCGCGGGGGAGAACCCGTTGGATAGTAATATCGTATTCATAGGGGGAACACAAAAGCTGTTTAGTATAAGTCACTTAGCACACGAGGCATGTGAATTCCATGTTAGAATTCACGCAACAACAGACACCGGTTATAGAGGAACCTCGTTTTTAATGGCACATAGAGGGCACATAGAGGGACGTCCATTGCATTATAACTTTCGTCCTTCAGCGCCCGGAATAGGTCTTGAATTGGGCTTCTTAGGGATGTCCTTCAATTTTCCGACACCGTCAGTAATTGGGGGCGTAGAGGGACGGCCGTAACTAAATAACCAACTCTGCTCGGAGGCAGTACCGTCCGGCCCGCCCCCCCCCAAAGCGGACTCCCCTCGCGGGGGAGAAGCCGCTGCCCAGTAATATCGTATTCATAGGGGGAACACAAAAGCCGTTTCGTATCAGTCACTTAGCACATGAGCCATGTGAATTCCATCTTAGAATTCACGCAACAACAGACACCGGTCATAGAGGAACCCCATTTTTAAGGTGGTTTTCGTGCCATTCCTCAAAACGCTGCAAGGTCAGGTCGGGCAATTCCCTGATACAAAGCACTGGCAAATCCAGGCGTTGGCGTACTCGCTTTGCCAAATCGTCTGCCATCAGCGGATAATGCTGGTTACGCAAAATCAGTGAAAACCCTCGCGAGCGGTATACTTCAAAGATGTAGCTCTTGGGCATCATACGCGCAATGAACATAGGCCGCACGCCGAAATATCGGCACATATTGAGCTTGGAACCTAGGGAACCTAGGGACGACCATAAATAAATAACTAACTTTAGGCACCCTTGGTAAACTACGCCTCTGGTTTCCGATACTTCTCCAGGTCTTTGGCCGTCATCTTGTCGGGCGGGACAAGTCGATAGTGTTTTTCATAGTCTAGAGTCAGCCCTTTGTCGGTCTCTTCGAACAAAAAAAGGGCTATGAGGTCATCGGCCATGAACTGGGCGGCTATGGGCCTGCAAATGAGGGCCGGGAACTTCGCCTTGCACAGGGCAAGGTCTTGCTCGATCTGGACGATGCCGATCTGGTCGTTAGTGCCGCCCTTTGCCTGAACAGGAAAAACATAGTGGGCTCCACGCCGATCTATTCCAATATAGATCTCGTCCGTCTCGACCTGACCCATACCGGGAACGAAGGTCCTCAGGTGGGACTGAAGAGAATAACAGGTGACGCCGGTGAAGATATCGATGAGGCGGTTATACCGCAGCTTGGCCAAAAGGGCCTGTTCATCACTGAGCGCGTACTTTGCGATAATTCCGGGCGTAGCTTCGGGGATTTTCGTTTCGCTCAATATCTCGCTCGGAATTATTCTTGGCATTTTGGTAAGTGCAAAGAGGTACCTTGCGGGACCGTGCGGGCGGATTATCCATGAATGATCAGGTGGAGCGCATTCAGTAATACTTTTCGGAAATCGAGAACGATAGCGATAGCTGTAGACAAGGTCGCCTATATTCTTGGGAAGTTCGATATTAAGTTCCGATGCCGCTTTGATAATGTCGTTTCTGGTAAACGGCACTTCCGTCTGGCCCGGCTTGTGACGATTGAGGAAAATGTTTTCTATTATCTGTGTATACCTGTTGCGCCGCTTTGGCTCGTTCTCCGCCATCTTTTAGCCCCTATCCCGGCCACCGAAGGACTACAACTTCCTCCCTCATCTGTGTCTTGGTAGCGGTAGCCAGTCTCGTTCTGAATAGGTCTATGGAAATCAACTCATAACCGAGTGATTGGGCGATGTCGGCCAAGAGCCTGCCGGTCTGTATCGTTATTCTGAAGTAGGAAGCCTGATCGCCTACCACGTATCCCAGCATGGCCCCCGGCTTCAGTGCTCGGCGCAGATCGGATAAGTGGCGGGCCATGCCGCCGAAGTAGAGCTTTGTTACCCTCGAATACTGTCTCTCAAACCCTGACGTTTTCCCTAAAGCTATACGGCGGCTTTCGATTCGACCCGCGAGTTCCTCAATTTCCCGGTTATGGGAAATCCAGAGGTCATCATCATCGCCTTTGTAGACGGTTCGAGTATTAGAGCGTATGAGGCCTTTCTTAAGGGAGCGAAGCTCGCTTTTGGTTGTAACGTGTCCGAGCAAAACACTCTCAAGGCGCGTGGTGCGTGTATAATCCTTTTCGTTAGGGTAGGGGGGCGAAGTGAAGACAGCATCAATGGAGCTTGGAGGCAGCAATTCGTTCAACTGGCGTGCGTCTGCAAGATAAACGCGAGAAGGGGTGTTCTTGAACTGCTGCAGATTCTTTATATCCCTGGCAAATGAGTGAATCTCGGACAGCCAGTTTGGCACAACGCAGGCATCGGCCTTCTTCGTCCTGGCGACCCCCACTTCGGGGCCAAACTCCAGGTTGCTCGCGTGAAGAACCGCTGTTTTGGCAAAGGCCAACAATGCGTGACGGAAGAACTGCTGATCCGAGAACCGATTTATGTGATCAAGCAATACTAAACACTTGTGCAACGGCAGCGGGCTGATGGAATCTGTGAGGAGGAGACCGGCTGTCTCGGGGGGCAGGGTGCGGAGGCCGACGGTATCGAACGCATTCTTGCTCGATCCCGGAGAATCGGAAATGCCCTGGGTGCTCAACTCGGCCATGGCGCTCTTGCCTATTGCTGCACAGCAGACGCGAAGGGCGTCGGGATCGACACCCCAATCAGTTTTGACGGAGCTGGCGAGATGGGCGACAGGGTTAGCCTCAACTCCTATGCCGTTTATGCCGAGTTTCTTGGCTTCAACGATTGTCGTCCCGGTACCGCAAAAGGGGTCAAGGATGACCGAGTCCTTAGACAGACCAAATCGTTCAACGTACTGCCGGACTAGGTGCGGCGGAAAGGAGAGAACGAAGCGATACCAGCCGTGGACAGGCTGATCACTGGAATTTATCTTATTCGCGCTTCCGTTATTTCGGACTGGTAGCCCGTCAAATAGGGAAGCCTGACCGCTGTGAGCGACATTATGCATGAATGAACCTTATTCATATCTAAACATATCTGGAGAAAAAATGATAAAGAAAACGGGATGCCCCGCAATAAATGCACTTTTCTTCCGACTGGACGAATTGCCAGTCTTCGCGGGTGATCTCCGACCAGCTCTTCGCGCCGCTTCTCAGGTCCCTGAATGTCTGCTTTATGAAACCGTAGTGCCTGGCTTTGGCCTCTTTGCCATCGCCGGCCGCAAAGGCGCTCTTCGCGGTGATCTTCGCGTACTGGTAAAAGATCTGGTCCTCGATGGGGCACATAGAGGGACGTCCATTGCATTAGATTCCTGAGAAGCAAACCCCTTTTCTGAAACGATTGATTTGTTAAAAGCATAGACAAAACGTCGTTCTTTGAAAAAAGGATGTCTTAACCGGGCCGAATAGCTCCAGACGAACGCAAAAA
>JBEKHB010000078.1:0-15828 GCA_050012495.1 Syntrophorhabdales bacterium | reverse complement strand
AGTCTGCTATCATCGTTCTTATCCATTGAGACCTCCTCGTTAAGGTATTTGGTGTTGGCCCACCAACTATATATCTTAACAGGAGGTTTCTTTTTTGGTAGTCTGATATAAAAAGATTTTCTCTGCTACCATTTGGGGTGTGGCTTGGGGTCATGAGAATATATAACGTTGGTACAAAGTGAACTTTCCATGTAAGAGTCAAGATCGGTTACCTCCATATTAAAAAGTGTCGGGGCCATGGGGTCAAATCTTTATCCTTGACTTAAGGCACCCTCACGCCCCATCTGCGTCTCCTCCACTATTACCGTGTGGAAGCGAATTGTGCAACAAGAAAAGCAAAAATGTGGATAACAGGAAGCTATACGCGATTTCTCCTTCGACGCGGTCACTCGCGAAGGATGGCCTTACGGCATCAGAGGTGACCAAAAGCTTAAAGAAATGGCGGCACCAGGTAGAGCGTTCCTTAAGGGTATCATGGCCGGATCGCAGGAGTCACCAGCCAGCTATTCCTCCAGGAAGCGGAGCAGCTCCTCATGGTAACGGCCGGGAAACTCGAAGCGCGGGATATGACCCGCGTTCTGGATCTCCACCAGCGTAGCCCGCGGGATCAGTTTAGCGGTTTTCCTCCCCAGCTCCGGATAGTTCCCCGCCAGCGGCACAAGCTCCTTCTTCATGCGCGCCTTGCCGACGACGGTCCGGTCGGACTGGCCGATGACGAGGAGCGTCCTGGCCTTGATGTTCGGGTACTCATGGCAGACGGGCTGTTCGTAGATCATCTGATAGGTCAGGGCCGACGAGAGTGCCTGCCGGGGATACTCGCCGCTCTTCCGCATGCGTATGGCGACGTTGGCGTATTCGTCGTACTCCGGCTTCCAGGTAACGAAGTAGCCCCTGATATAGTTCCTGATCCCCTCCTCAGTGGCCTTCAATTCGCTCTGGTAGGCCTCCTCAAGGGAGATGTAGGGAACCAGTTCACGGTAATCTTCCAGCCCGATGGGGTTTTCAAGTACCAGCGCGCTGACCATGTCAGGGTAGAGGAGCGCAAACCTGGTGGCGACCATCCCTCCCATGGAGTGCCCCACGACCGCCGCTTGCTTGATGCCAAGCGTGTCAAGGAGCTTTTTCGTGTTGGCGGCAAAGAGGTGGAAGCTGTAATGGATGTCAGGTCTGGCCGACTTGCCGAAGCCGAGCTGGTCGGGGACCACAACCCTATAACCGTTTTTTGACAGCACGTCGATGGTCTGCTTCCAGTAGGCTCCGAAAAAGTTCTTCCCGTGCAGAAGCACGACACTTCTCCCATTGGGCCGCCCCGCCGGCGCCACGTCCATATAGGCCATCCGTAGGTCCTGCCCCTCGATGGCGAGGGGGAGGAAGCTCACAGGATAGGGATAGGGGTAACCCTCCATGGAGATGGACAGCGGGGTGAGCTCGGCAGTGCGGCCGGGCGCTGAGATGAGCAGCAGCGCGCTGCAGAGAAGGCAAAGTGCGAACATTTTGAGGTAGATCATATTCTTTCTCCTCTCTGTGCAGTGTGATCGTACTATCGACCTAAAATAAGGTACGAGGTAAAATGAATATAATGCAGGGAGCGCGTGCTGACCTCTTTATGGTTACAATGGCGAGGGCCAGAATGGGACGGTAGGGACGTTGCTTCATTCTGTACATTCTCATTCAGCGGACCAGCGTGTAAGCCTTTCCGACTGCTGTCTCCTTATCCTTCATTGTCAGAAAAATACCGCAAGATTACAACAACTATTGAGGCTTTTCGTTGGAAAGCCTGTATTCATGGGTACCTAAAGAGAAACCCTCTTCCAGAAAGACCTGCCAGAGGCTCCCGCCTGGAGAGGACGACCGGGACATTCACCTCTTTCACTGGGCATGCAAATATATTGACGGCGGCCACGCGGTTATCCTTAACACTCTCCCAGGATTATCATTCGTCCCTCGCTGTTTTCATATGCGGCTCACGATGGGGATCACCCACAGGCCGCTTTCCGGCCGATTGGGTGCATCCCCCCCGGTTATGCAAGTTTTTTTTTGTCTTCTAATGATTTCCGCGAGCGATCTCAAAGCCTGATTTACGGAGTCGTGGTCAGGGAAAACTTTCGCAACGTCCGGCTCGATGACCACAACGTTCGTTCCCTCCTCATATCGTTTTGCGTACTTCCCCCGAACGCCCTTGCTGAAATCATATTCTTCAAGCATGTTTGGATCTTTTTGCATTCTCTTCATATTGTTTCCTTTCCTTTTTGGATGCCTTTCTTGCACTGATCAGCCTGATGTTGTCGCCTCTTTCCGTATGAACAATTACCAGAAGACGGATTCTATGAGAACTTCCGATTAACACGAATCTGTCTTCTTGCTCAGAATGCGGTGGATCGTAAATAGCCAGTGATAAGGTATCTCGACAGCCGTGCTTGCTTCGTCAAAAGAAACACCGTGCGTTTCAAGATTCTCTTTCGCCTTGTTCGGGTCCCATTCAAACAGAAGCACTCGTTATCCCTCAGAGCTTCATTATAGCACTCTTGCCAATGTTCGACAATCCGGGCAGATTCTTGTCATGCCTAACATGAATGGGACGGACATCCTTCAATTATTCAATAACGTTTGTCCTCCCCGCCATTATACTCCGGCCTCGCCTCTGATTCTGTCTACCCACTATTACCACTTGAAAACGAAACTGTGGACTACAGGAAGAAGTGCTCGACAGCTCCCCGTCGCCTACCGTCATGTTTTTTTCGAAAAACCGCAGAAACTGCGTTTTGTCACTTCTGGTTGTCACGTCTCCTTGTCACTTCTGGTTGTCACGTCTCCTTGTCACTTCTGGTTGTCACGCCTCCTTGTCACTTTGACAGGAGAGCGGAAAACAGGGAAAATCTTATGAGACCGGGCAGTCCGTTGAGAGGCATGAAGAGATCATGGCCCGGCCCGTTTCAGTTGGTTTCCCGTAAACCGGCGTTGCTCTTTGACAATTGAACCTCGACAGCCGCATCCGATGCCGGTGCTACCCGGCCGGGCGTTTTCGCGTCCGGCCGTGATACCCCGCTTCCGGTCGCCCGATTGCTGCCGACTGCGTCCCAGGGTCGCGGCCGTTTATTCAACATTTATAATTCATAATTCAACATTCTCTTTACCCTACCCCCCTCCCCCTAAACCGTGCAGAATCGTGCAGAATCGTGCACCCCCCTCCTGAAAGGCTTGCGAGAGAAGGGAATCAGGAAAGGGGTGCTGAGACGGTTAGTGAACAATCCGTGCTGAAAAGGGTAAAAGGAGGGTAAAACGCAGTAAAAAGTGCCAAGAAGCGACCGTTTTTGCGCTTGTTTGTGCACCCTTCCCTCCCTGCCGGTCGGGTGGGTACCCGGGCGCCTGCCCGGCCGGACGGCAACGCCCAATTCGCAATCATGGAGAGGCCATGCCCTGTATTCAACATTCAACATTCAGAATTCAACATTGTCTTTCCCGGCGGTCTTGTCTGACGGGCGGATTAATGCGATACTATGTGGTGTGTGAGGGGAATACCGCATGTTTTGCACAAGTCTTGCATTCCGTGCGCGGGTCTTACGCTCATTCCACATGAGCCCGGGGAAGAGGAGACGACATGAGTGGAATCTTTGGATTTATCGGCAAAGGAAATGCATTCGTTGAAGTGAGGACGGGGTTGGAGCACCTTTCTCACAGAGGGCAGGAGAGTTGGGGAATTGTCTCGGGGCTGAAAGACGGCTCTTTCTCAGAGGTGAGGAGCTTAGGGTCCATTTTTCAGCATTCCGCGTCCAGCCGGCTGCACTATGGCTCAGTCGCCGTAGGGCACGTCCGTTATCCTACGGCCGGAGAAGCAAGTGAGCGGAATTCACAGCCCATAATCGGGAGTTCCAGGAAAGAGAAGATCGCCGTCGTCCACAACGGCCACCTCCCAAGGTACAGGCAGTTGATGGAGAAAATCGACGGTCTTTTTCAAACGGAGACCGACACGGAGGTTATCCTGCAAATGATCGTCCGGGCCAAAGGCTCGGACCTGCTGGAAAAGGCAACGCAGGCCCTGAGTCTCCTTGGCCGGGAGGCGGCCTTCAGCCTGATAATTCTCCATAAGGGAAGACTGATTGCCGCCCGGGACCCGTTCGGGTTTCGACCCCTTTCGCTTGGACGAAGGGGTGAGGACGGAGACTACGAGTGGGCGGTAGCCTCCGAAACCTGTGCCTTCCGGGACAGGTTCGAATGGATAGCCGATGTTGAGCCGGGACAAATCGTGGTAATTGAGGGAGAGGAGGCAAAGACTATCTCCTTCGCCGAGCCTCACCCCCGGCCCTGTATCCTGGAGTGCCTTGATTTCGCTTCTCCGGCCAGCCACGTGTTTTCACGAAATATTTACGAATTTAGGGAGGAAGTCGGGGCAAGGCTGGGGAAAGGCGAAAGTCAAAAGGCCGATATGATCGTTCCCATTCCGAGGGCAGCCATTCCCGGCGCCCTGGGTTTTCACGGCGTTACCGGAATCCCCTACAAGGAGGCCTTGAACACGGTAGGTGAAATCGGCAGGATTTTCATCATCTCAAAAGAAAAGGACAGGCTGGAAAGGGCCGAGATGAAGTTTCAGATTAACCGGGAGATGGTGAAAGGGAAAGAAATCCTCCTGATCGATACGATCCTGGTCAGAGGATCGACTGCGCTGGTGTTGATCCCCAAATTGCGCGAGGCGGGAGCACGGAAAATTCATCTGCGTCTCACCGCGCCTCCTCCCCGCTTTCCCTGTTTTATGGGGATGGCCATGGCCAAGCCGGGGGAATTATTGGGGGCGAACCGGACTGACGCGGACTTGAAGAACCTGCTTCGTGTCGATACGTTTGAATATCTCGGGACGGACGAGCTGAGGAAACTGAGCGGGACGGATTTCTGCACGGCATGCCTGAACGGCAAGTACCCCTTCCCGATCTAAGGTATGCCCTTTGGCTCGGATACCCTCCATGCGCCGATATGAGAGGTCATTTTCTCAAAGTGCGGTATCGATTGGCGGATCGGCGCTTTGAGGCGGCAAAAGCGCGCGGGCCGGTCTATGCGTCGAGGGATGCGATAAAGTTCTTCTGTGTCGTGATGATCTCAAACACCGAATCGACCTGCTCGACCAGCTCCTTTTTTGTGATGGGCTTTATGATGAAAGGGAAGCCGTGTATATACCCGCTTCTTTTCTGCACGTCGTTTTTGTTGAGGAGACCCGTAATGAACGCGATGGGGATGTCCCTCGTATCCTCGCGATGAAGCAGGTGGTCTGCGACCTCAGCCCCGTTCATCCGGGGCATCCTTATATCGAGGAGAATCAACTCCGGTTTTTCGGTTTCTGCCCGGGCAATCCCTGAAGGACCGTCGGTCGAGACAATTACTTCGAACCTTCCTGTTTTCTCGAGGCTCCATTTGACGAATTCGCAAAAATCACCTTCGTCGTCAATAACGAGTATCTTCGACTTTTTCGTCATCGTGTCTCCTCCTCAAAGCGCAGTCGTACAATAGGATAGTAGTAAAGGACCGTGACGTCAAGTCTCGAAAGGAGCCCACTTTGTCAAATATCGAGGATCACGAGTGCTTTCCAGATGCCGTCGGTTTTTTGCAGCCTGAACTGATGCAGGGTCACCGCTTTTACGTCTACCCGCTGCTCGTGGCGCTCGGGATCCAGTTTTTCACCCGCGGCGCAGGCGTGGAGCAGATACGTTCCGTCGCGTTCGGTGATCGCGATCTCCTTGACGCGCAGGAGAAGTTGCTCCGCGTCCTTGTAATAGACCAGCTCCTGGAGGAGATCGAAGAGGAGCATGTCGAGGTCGCGGTTTTTCAGCTCGATGCGTTTTTCAACACGCGCCTCAATTGAGCGCAAGTCTTCGACCATCACGTTCATGGTCGCCTCCGCTGCCGCGACAAACGCCTGTTCCACGCTCTCGCCGGTCGCCTCGAAGGCGATATCCGCTGTCGCAAAATCGTCAAGGTAGTGATAGTCCATCGGATTCCCCAGCCTTTCGAAACCTTAGTACTGCCCGCCTATCCTTTAATGTTGCCCAGAGGAATGAACCGAACTACCCTCTTCGCGATCCCGGCCAGCTCTGCTGCCTCGACTATCTCGTCAATATTCTTGTATGCCCCTCCGGCTTCTTCAGCGAGCCCGGACCAGGAAGCGGTGCGCACGTAAATGCCCCGCTTTTCCATTTCAGCCTGCAACTCTCTTCCCCGCCACTCTTTGCGTGCCCTCGTGCGGCTCATCGTGCGGCCGCTTCCATGAGGCGTGCTGAAAAATGTCTCTCTGCCGCCTTCGGCGCCCACGAGCAGATACGAGCCCGTTTCCATGCTCCCCCCGATGATGACCGGCTGGCCGATTTTTTGATACTGCGCGGGTATCTCCGCCATTCCGGGCCCGAAGGCCCTGGTCGCCCCCTTTCTGTGGACGAGGAGGGACCGCTCCTTCCCGTTTACCGTGTGCCTCTCAAGCTTGGCCGTATTATGCGAGATGTCGTATACCATGCGGATACCGAGCTTTTCCGCGGACTGCCCGTAGACCCGGGAGAAGACTTCCCTCACGCGATGGAGGATCATCTGGCGGTTCGCGAAGGACATGTTGAGGGCGCATTTCATGGCCGCAAAATAGTCGCGCCCCTCAGGCGAGCCGAAGGGGGCGCAGGCAAGCTCCCGGTCCGGGACGCGGATATGGTAGCTGCTCTCCATTACCTTCAGGAAGAGCTGGAGATAGTCGGTTGCCACCTGGTGGCCGAAGCCCCTGCTGCCGCAATGGAGCATGACCACGACCTGTCCCGGCGCGAGCCCGAAGCCCTGAGCGAGTTCCTTGTCGCAGATATTCTCCTCACGGACAACCTGTATCTCGAGGTAGTGGTTGCCGCTGCCCAGGGTGCCGATCTGATTGAAGCCGCGGTCTATGGCCCTTTCACTTGCCTTCGACGCGTCGGCCCCGGGTGTGCAGCCGGAATCTTCCGTCAGCTCCAGGTCCTCGTTCCACCCATAACCGTTCCGCACGCACCACCGGGCGCCCTGCTCCAGCACGGTACGGAATTCCTGCCTCGATAGTTTCAGGAAGCCGGTGCTTCCCACGCCCGCGGGCACCGCGGCAAAAAGCTTATCCACCAGCTCCTTGAGCCGTGGCTGCACCTCGTCATAGGTGAGGTTTGTCTTTATGAGCCGCATGCCGCAGTTGATATCGAAGCCTATGCCCCCCGGAGAGATTACCCCGCCTTCTTCGATGTCCATTGCGGCCACGCCTCCGATAGGGAACCCGTATCCGAAGTGCCCGTCCGGCATACAGAGCGCGTAGTTGACGATGCCCGGCAGGGTGGCGACATTGGTTACCTGGTCGTAGACCGCATCGTCCATTTGCCTCACCAGCTTCTCCGTCCCGTAAATCCTGGCAGGCACCCGCATCCCTTCTTTGTACGACGCGGGCAGCTCCCATACGGTCTCCGCTACACGCTGCAACGCATCCGGCATCGACACGGTCCACCTCCTTCGTCACAGTATAAGCACGCAGACGGACGTTTTCCTCTCATACGCCACTATAAAGCCTCGGCGGAAATAACACTCTCCGGACAGTGCTAGTCGAAATCGGCGTAAATCTGTCCGAGCTGCAGGCCGGCGATCACCTTTGTCTGATATTCTTCCTTCAGGCTTGTCTTCGTCTTTTGGAAATCGGGGGCCCGCATGCCGTTCGCCAGAGCCAGATAAGCCTCCAGAAACGCCGCGAGCTGGTCTGCCGCCCGTATCAGCTCCCCGTCCCTCGGATCGTAGACGTCTTCATTGAAATGCTCGCTGATTTCACTGCTCGTCTTTTCCACTCGACCGCCGCCGCAGGTGACCACGCTCTTGAACTCGATCTCGGTAAAGAGCCTTATCTCGTCGTGCCAGGGCCCCGGTATGAGACCGTACACCTTCTCCTCCATCTGCTGCCTCTCGTACTCCTTTATCAGACTGTCGAGGCCGCTTACGGACTTCTTCACGGGGTGCACGATGTCTCGCGTGAGGACCTCTGGCAGATCGTGGAAAAGCCCGGTGAAGTAGTTGTTGTAGCATCTCTTCCGACATGCGCCGATCTCCAGGGAAAAGAGGTAGGAGAGGAGGGCGACTACCAGCATATGCCCGAGGACCGATGTCTTCGGGATGCGGTGCAGGTGGCTCCAACGGAGCTGGAACCTGAGCTGGCCGCAAAGGTCGATGAAATTGCGGAGCCTGGAGTAGAGCATCAGCTCCTGCATGCCTTTAAGGTCGTAGTACTTCTCCTGGCGCATTTCCAGGTCGCGCCTTATCTCCTCTATCTCATAGCCGCGGGGGTTGGCCCTCTCGATGATGTCGAACTCCCACTTTGTGGCGTAAAAGTGGGCGGCATCCAAAATCCTGCGGTTGACGTCCTCCTCCACATGCGCGAAGTAGGAGCGGTACCTTTCCTCGAACCCGGCGCCCAGGGACGAAATGACCGGCTTCAACTGCTCATAGACCCATTGATTGAGCCGCGCGTACCTGTCCCTGTCCTCCTTTATTTTGTAGAACACCTGAGGCTTGAGGTCGGTGAGGACGATCCGCTGCAGGAATTGGATTATGCCGCCTTCTATGACCTCTATCCAGTTGAACGCAGGGTTTTGCTCCTCGAACTTGCCGAGCATGTAGGCGATCACCATCTTGTGCGCCTGCTTGTCCAGCTCCCGCAATTCCACGGGTCGTATCTTGTCATTCCACCGCTGCATATTGGCCGCGTCGTAGATTCTGAAGAGTAAGGCTTTACGGATCATATATCCCCCTTGCCCATGTCAATGGAGAGTGCGGCCCCCTCACGGAGCGCCCCTTCCAGGCCGACGACAAAGCCGTGTTCATCTCTTGCCACGGCCCGTCCCTCCGCGCAGGCTTTGTAGACCGGGTAATTGTACGCGATAAGGGCATGCTTCACCGACATGCCCCGGAACACTGTCACAGGCTTCCCGTTGACAAAGACTGAGAAGCGCTTTTTCATCTGCCCTTCATCACGATCCTTTCCTCCGTCCGGGGGGCAAGCGGGGAATGTCCTTTCAGGTACGCAATGAAGGCATCCCGGACTGCCCCTCCGTACGTGAGGTGGAGCCCTTTCTGGAAACCGTCGAGCCTGTCGCCTCCGGCGGCGAGAAAGTCGTTCGTGACTACTCGATACATCCGTGATGCATCGAGAGGCGCGCCGCCGACGCGGACCTCTTTGACTCTTTTTTCGCCGGGTGAGGCAACCTCGTACCTGACCTCCAGGCCCGACACCTGAAGCATGCCCTTATCCCGGCCGATGCTCTTCTCGAGCAGGCCAAGAAGGGCTGCGCCGCTCAGGTCCATGGCGACGAGCATGTCGTCAAAGGGGAGTACGGTAGAGACCTGCTCCATAGTAATCCTGCCTGCCGGTATGTCGGCCCTGATGGCGCCGCTGTTTTGGATCGCGACCTCCGCATTGACCGACTCCCGCATGGCGTCGGCGATCACGTCGCCAAGAAGCGACTCCCCGTCGGCGTGTCTCGTGAGAGCAACCCTCGTTTCTCCCACGACCCGCCGGAATATGGCACTGGTTTTCTCACGGTACCCGTTGGCAGTCCGCGCTATACGCTCGTCGAATGGGTCCTTCGGCCCGGCCGAAACGACTTTCAGCTCCCCTTTTTTCGTCGCGGCCTCGATCGTGCCCGTCTTTTCATCTACCGTCAGCTCGAGCACACCCAGGTAGAGCCCGTAGAAGCCTGCCTGTACGATGATCGTTCGTCCCACGGTCACCGGGTCGGTTACCACCGTATGGCTGTGTCCCCCCACAATCACGTCGATGCCTTCGACCGCAGCGGCCAATCGCGTGTCCTCATCGAGGCCGAGGTGGGTAAGGAGGACGATGAGTGTGGCGCCCTTCCGCCTCACCTCCGTGAGCAGTCCGGGCAGCACCCTGGCCGGATCGAGAAACGTGAGGCCCCTCACGTTCTCTGCCTTCGTGGCATAGGGCGTCTCCGGTGTCGTCAGCCCGATCACCGCAATTTTGACGCCTTTTCTTTCCAGAAGTATGTAGGGCCTCACTCCGGAAAGGTAGTTGCCTGTCCGGTCGACAATATTGGCTGAGAGCACAGGGAAGGCGGCACCCTTTATAATCCCGGCCAGCGCCGTCCGACCCCAGTCGAACTCATGGTTTCCGAGAGTCATGGCATCGAAGTGGAGGCCGTTCATCATCTCAAGCACCGGCCGGCCCTGAAACATTTGAGAAATGGGCGTGCCCTGAAACATATCCCCCGCGGAGAGGAGGATGACGCCCCGGGGATTGCGGGTCTTTTCCGCTTCTATCATTGCCGCCAGGTACGCGGCGCCGCCCATCGGCCTCATGCGGTCGGCCGGCTTGTCAGTAATTGGAAAGACCCTGCCGTGAAAGTCGTTTATGTGGAGTATCGTTAGTCTTTCGGCGGCATGGACCGACAAGGCGGCGCAGTGGAGAGCGGCAATGACCGGAAGGAGAAGAAACAGGCGTGTTCGTATGCGTCGCAGCCCCGGATTATGCCGTGTCAATGCTCTTCACCGCTTTTCGTCTCTCCAGGTCGAGGATGAGGTTGGGGACAGGGGACCTGTGGATTCTATTATACCTCAATTGATCCAGTTTTCACCTCAAAGATGTTGCGCTGATCCGTTGAAAATCCCTGAAAGTTGCGCAGCCCGCACTTAGACTATGTGAAAGGAATTAAAGGCGGGAGTGATCGACGCGGCCCGGAATTGTTGAGGGCGGGAAGGTCCTTCGGTCGCCTTCAATCCATGACAGGAGGTTTTATGGTTCATCGACCGCATATGACCGTCGGCGCATACCTTATTCGACGGCTGGAGCAGCTCGGCCTGAGACACATTTTCGGTGTGCCGGGCGACTATGTCCTCACCTTTTTCGACTTCCTGGAAGAGAGCGGCATCGAGTTGATCAACACCTGCAATGAGCTGAACGCCGGATATGCGGCGGACGGATATGGACGCATATCCGGCATAGGAGCTGTCTGCCTCACGTACGGGGTGGGGGGTTTCAGCGTCTATAATGCCGTTGCAGGTGCATATGCAGAGCGGGTGCCCCTCGTGGTGATAAGCGGAGGGCCGAAGACCACCCTGAGGAACAGGCTTCATCCCAACCTTCTCCACCATACTATCGGCGATATGAACCTGCAGCGCGATATTTTCGAAAGGATCACCCAGGGCGCCGTTGTGCTGACGAGCTCCACCCAGGCGGGCTGGCAGATCGACGAAATCCTGGCGGCATGCGTCAGGTACTCTCGTCCCGTCTACATCGAGATACCGGCCGATATGGTGACGGAAGCATGCGGGGAGCCCGGTCCGTGGAAGCCCGACACGTCTCTCCACGTCGATGAGGACGTGCTGGAAGAGGCTTTGGGCGAGACCTTCGGGGCGATAACGCGTGCCTCCAATCCGGTTATCCTGGCAGGCGTGGAGGTTGACCGGCTGGGCGGCCGCGAGGCCCTCCTCGCCCTGGTGGCCCGCACCGGCTTCCCCGTGGCAACGACAGCCTTGGGAAAAGGCGTTATCCCCGAGCATACCCCGAATTACGCAGGCACTTATATGGGAGCCCTGGCCAACCAAACAGCCCGAACCATAGTGGAAGACTCAGACCTCCTGCTTTGCCTCGGCGCCTGGATGACCGATCTGGACCTGGGCGGCTACACTGCCCGTCTCGACCCAAACCGCATGATAACAGCAAACTCGGAAAGGGTGAAGGTGAGGCATCACATCTACGAGCACATCCCCATCAAGAACTTCCTTGACGGCCTGCTGTCGTCCCTGTCCAGGGGAGGGTTCGACGGCTCAGGCACGGCGCATCCGGTCGAGGTCCTCAGGACGCCTTGGGTCGCCGTGCCTGACGCAAAGCTGACCACGGACAGGTTCTGGAGCAGAGTCAACTACTTTCTCAAGGACGACCACATCGTGGTGGCTGACACGGGGAGCGCTACCTTCGAAAGCGTCAAGCTCTCTCTCCCCCAGGGTGCGGACTACCTGAGCCAGGCCTTCTATGCCTCCATGGGCTTCGGGATACCGGCCGCTCTCGGCGCGAAGTTTGCCGCTCCGCAGCGCCGGCCTGTCGTATTTGTGGGAGACGGTGCTTTCCAGATGACCGGCCAGGAGCTCTCGAGCATAGTTCGTTACGGGCAGAACCCGGTCGTCTTCCTGCTGAACAATGACGGTTACCAGATAGAGCGCGCGATCTGCGACAACGCGTACAACGACCTCCTGATGTGGGACTACGCGCTTTTTCCCGAGACCTTCGGCGCCGGCAGAGGTATCCGCGTCTCTACGGAAGAGGATCTCGAATCCGCACTCGTTATGGCGGAGGCCCGTAGGGATTCCCTCATCTTCGTGGAGATACGTCTCGAAAGGTTCGATTTTTCAGAGACCTTGAGGCGGATCGGAGAGAGGTTAAGGTAGCCGGCTTTCGGGGAGACTTCCACATACTTTTTCCCGGGCTGCATCGTGATAAGTCTTGACAATCTGTGATGCAGTGTTTAACATTATATCTGCCTGCATAAAGCCAAACCGCCCGCGAGGACGGGACGGAAAGCGAACGGGTCTTCCGAGGGGAAGACAGCCTCGCTGCCCGGCCGCACTACGAGTGCTCTTTAATCTCCTTAGCAGGAGTCTGTCATGGTCAAATCCTCTGTTGCAAAGATTGCCCGGATGCTTTTGTATGTCGTAGTGTTTGTCCTTTCGCTGATCGTCGGTACTGCCATATCGGCCGTGCTGATGAAGGCGGCCGAATTATGAGGTGAATGCCCGGTATAGGCTATAAAAAGAAGGGGAGTGCCGACGGACGAGTGACGAGAGGAAGCAGAAGAACGATAAAAATCGCAAGCCCGTGGGTTCGCCCTTTGCGATGGTAAAAAAGTACCGGCCCACAAATCCTGGGAAAAGACTGTGGGCCGGATACCATAGGCTCCCGGAAAAAAGGGGGATTGGGGGGGTCCTAAGAACCGGGAGTTACTAATTGCTTTGTCGCCATATAGGCTGGCTTTACTACAGCAAGAACCGGGCCAAAGTCAGGGCCTTACGAAAGCAGGAGGTTAGGAGAGGGGCTGCGATATGTGACAGATGCGTCCGGTAAATATGCCAGAAAGGCATGCGGGCTGGCATATATCATGAAATAGGGATACTGCGAGTGGATGAGATGGCATGATGTTGTAGTGGGCAGGTGTTTCTACGGCCCGACCCGGAGCTTCACCATCCGGTCGGGGAGGAGGTACTTGTTGGCGGCGGCATTGACCTCATCCCTCGAAACTTTCTCCACCTTCTCAGGCCATACCTTAAAAAAACCGGGCTGCAGGCCGTATATTGTGTCGAGACACATGTTCGAGGCAATGGGTCCGTTTGTCTGCATCCGTATGTAATGGTTCCCTATCATGTAGCGTTTCGCGTCGGCCACCTCTTCTTCGGTGAATCCCGCCTTTCGTATCTCCTCGATCTCGGCCCTCGCGATCCGCTCCACGTCCTCCGCGTAGGTGCGGTCGGTGCCGATGTAGATACCGATGGCGCCCGCCTCGTAGGCCTCTTGATTGAAAAAGGTGAGGGCGTATGCGTAAGGATTCTCTTCTCTGAGTTTTCTGTGGATCCTTCCGCCCATGCCGGAGAGTACGGCAGTAATCACCTCCACGGGATACCGGTCGACATCGATCAAGCCCGGCCCGATGAAGGCAAAGACCATGTGGGTCTGGTGCATCTCGCGCTGCAGCACCTGCCCTCTGGCCGATGTCAGGGTGTAGGCCATTTGTTTCACCTCCCGCCCGCCGCCCTCCCAACCGGAGAAAAGCGACCGCACCAACTCTTCAACCGCTTTCAACTCAAGATCACCGGACAGGGCGAGTACCGCTTTCCGGGGGCCCACGTAATCCCTGTACAATTCCTCTATATCCTGGAGGGTCAGATCCGCCACGTCGCGGGCCGATCCCATCTGATCCATCGCGTAAGGGTGACCCTTGTAGAGTAATGTGTTCATTTCCATGAAAGTATACTGCACGGCGTCATCGTCACGCCTGCGCATCTCGGAAAGGACCTCTTCTTTCACCTTCTTCAGCTCGTCTTCATTGATGGCGGTGGAGACGACGAGGTCTTTCAAGAGCCCGAGTCCCTTGCCAAAATCTTTTGCGAGAAACCGCCCGGAAAGAGCGAACACGTTTCTCCCGCTCACCGGGCTAATATTCCCCGCCAGGGTGTCGATTTTCCGCGCAACACCTTGCGCGTCGAGGTCTTTCGTCCCCCGCAGCAGCATCCGTGAGAGGAGGTTGAAGCTCCCGTTCTGTCCCTGCTTCTCTTCCTTGAGACCCCCCACAAAACCGATCATAAAAGAAAAGCTGGGGCTTGCCGTGTTCCTGTTGTAGACGCACTGCAAGCCGTTGTCGAGCTGAAAGGTGACGGGGTTGGATGTTTTCCTGGGCAGAAGGGCCACCGTGCGCCTCTTTTCTTGCACGAGGTACGCGGCGAGGACGCCCGACAGATCCTGGGCAGTGACCGAGCCGACTGCGTGCAGGTACCTGTCGGCATAGGCGGGGTCATCCGCAAGGGTCTCAAAGTTTCCGAGCAGGCGTGCCCTTCCCTGAACCGATTCAGCCCCGTAAATATATGAGGCCCTGACGAGGTTCTTCGCCTTTTCAACTTCCCACGGGGCAATGCCTTCCTGCGAGATGTGCCCGAGTTCGGCCTCGATGACGGTCGCGACCCTTTCGTAGTCGTGTCCTTTGAACGTCGCGAGAAGCACAAAAAGGCCGTTTTCCCGCGGCGTAAATACATAGGAGTCCGTATCCGTCACCAAACCCTTCTCATGCTTCAGAGTTGCCTGCAAGCGCGAACTGTCCCCGTCAGTCAGGACCCTCGCAAGGACGTCAAGGACCGGCGTGTCGTGGTGCAGGAAAGGGCCGATAGGGTAGGAAAGGGCGAGGTAACTCTCCGCGACCTCTTTTTCGACGACTGTCACGGGGTCTTCATTGCGACGGCGGCTGTCGCTTGTCTGTGCCGCCTTGCCTGCTCCGGACTGTTCCACCTGCCACGTCAGGTGCCGGTCGAGCAGGTCCCGCACGCGCTCTTCGTCGAAATCCCCTACCACCACAACAGCCATGTTCGGAGGTGTGTAGTGCTCCTTAAAATACGACAGGATATCGGAGCGACCTATCGCAGAGACCGATTCCCGGTACCCTATAATAGGCCGGCCATAGGGATGGCCGGGGTAGCTGACCCGAAAAAGCTCGGTGAAGAGCTTCCGCTGGGGGTCGTCCTCGCCCATCTTTATCTCCTCGATAATGACCTTTTTCTCCTTTTCCAATTCATCCTGCGGAAAAGCCGGGCTGCGCACCGAGTCGGCCAGGAGCTGGAAACCGGTTTCAAAAGAGTGGGTGGGCATGACAATGTGGTAGACGGTCGTCTCGTGAGACGTGAACGCATTGATGTTCCCGCCCATAGCTTCGATCTTCGGGGCGATCTCGTAGCCGGCGCCTGCGTCCGTGCCCTTGAATATCAGATGTTCGATAAAGTGCGTAATGCCGGCGATCCCGTCGGCTTCGCTGCGGCTGCCCACCTTTACCCAGACCTGCATTGCGACGACACCCGACCCCTCCCTTTTCTCCAGGATGCACTTCAACCCGTTGTCCAATCGCATCACGTCCATTGTTCTCGCACCTCCGGCAGTACTACAGTACTACGGTGATCGACAGGACAAATAGAAAGATTACCTAAAGCCCCTTCTTCCCCTTCTCGAAGGCCGTTATGTTCAGCCCGTGGAGCTTCTTCGGGAGAAGGTCCGTAAGGGCGCTTGTCCACATGGCGTCCTTTATCTCGGGGAAGAAGTTGGAA
>JBEKHB010000077.1:0-15854 GCA_050012495.1 Syntrophorhabdales bacterium | reverse complement strand
CTCATGGCCGAAGGCTAGTCAAGATTATAGTGGCCTTGGGTCAACCCGACTGAAAGGAGGGGCCAAAAATGCGGCACCGCTCCGCCCTATGCTAATGAAATAATTAGAAAAATAGACTTGAATTAAGGGTTGCTGCCAATGTACTATCGTACGTGTTGTCAGCCAAGGTGCCGGGATGATTTATGGGGTCCGAGTATGAGAAAGGAGAAATGTAATGAAGAGGTGAGACGGCAGAAACAGCTGCTGAGTTAGCTGCTGCCGGTACCGTAACCCTTAGAATGGGTTCAAGCAAAATCAGGAGAACGAAAGCGCTCGTCAAAAGGTCTTTGATTGACTCAACTGCTGTCCGTTGTAATGCAGAGGAAGAATAATGACAAACCCATTGAGACATTTGAGATTGATGGACTCTCAAAACAAGAGAAAACCTATAACGTCCCAGGATAAAGCAAAGGAAGACGTGTGGATCAAGACTGCATGTAATGTCTGCTTCAATAACTGTGCAATACGGGTTCACCGTGTGGATGGGCGAGTGGTGAAGATTGAGGGAAATCCGGATTGTCCGACCAGCCGGGGCGGAATCTGTGCAAGGGGAGCGGCCGGCATCATGTTGCTTTACGACCCCAACCGGGTAAACGTCCCCTTGAAAAGGACGAATCCGCAGAAAGGGATAGGGGTGGACCCGAAGTGGGTGGAGATAAGCTGGAATGAAGCGCTGGACACAATAACCGAGAAGCTCAGGAAGATAAGGGCTGATGACCCAAGGAAGCTGTTGGGCGGAACAACCCCTCTCCTGATGCCCAGCGTTTTCTTCATGCATCATTGCTTTGGTGAAGCCTTTGGGACTCCCAATTTCAATATGGGGGCCCCAATCCATTGCGGCGGTGCGTCCCACATGATAGCTGGTCTGATGCACGGCGCCTGGACGAGGATGCCTGATACCAACTTTATCGAGTATTACCTCAATTTTGGTTGTCCCTCCGGTTTTGGCGCATATTACTCTCTTACCGGCATGGTACAAAGAATGGCCGATGCAAGAAGAAGGGGAATGAAACATGTCGCTATTGAACCGTGGATGGGAATGCCCGGGATCAATAGCGATGAATGGATACCCCTCAGACCGGGCACTGACGCAGCCCTGGCCCTGGCCTTGGTTAATCTGCTGCTTAATGAGTACGGAATATATGATGTGGAGAGTATTAAACACCGGACAAACGGTCCTTATCTGGTCGGGGCTGACGGCCGCTATATGCGCGATACAGAGACTCGTAAACCACTCATTTGGGACCTTGCAGACGGAAAGGCCAAGGCTCATGATGACCCCACCTTAACGGATCCTGCCATAGAGGGAAGTTATTCAGTTGGTGCGGCCGAGGCTATGCCGGCCTTTTCTCTTCTCAAAGAGCGCGTGAAACGATATTCACCGGAGATGGCTTCAGAGATAACAACTGTCCCCGTAAAGACAATAAAGCGGTTGGCCAGGGAATTCGGAGAGGCGGCCAAGATAGGAAGCACCATACGGATCGATGGACAGGAGCTACCCTATAGACCGGTTGCAGTGGGATACTTCAAGGGGGCGCTGAGTCATAAGCATTCTTCCCTGATCTGTATGGCGCTTGATATCCTGCAAGAGATAGTCGGCGCCAATAACGTTCCCGGAGGTTGTCTGGGGATGAGCGCCCGCAGCTTTGGCTATCCGGAGACCGGACACCCTTCTTACAGCCCAAGCGAAGGTCCTGATGGACTTCTGCAAGCAGGCTACTGGCTGCGTCCACCCAAGCCCTGGCCTGTACTGAATGAGGCTATGATGCCTAAGGGTGTTGCCCTGAAGGATATTGTTCCAACCTCTCAAGGGGCTACCCTAGCAGCTTGGGGTCTGTTGGAGCCCGAGAAATATGGGATAACCTATCAGCCTGAATTCATGCTAAGGACAGGCGGGAATTTCATGATGAGCAGCTTTGATCCGGAAATATGGGAAAAGACTATAAATGAAAAGGGCATATTTATAGCATCATTTAGTCTTTTCCTGGATGAGTCGGCCGAGTTTGCCGATATTGTCTTACCCGACGCCTGTTACCTCGAGAGGCTCGATATTCGACCTGATTGGCAGAGCTCGTTTTCACCGGTCGATGAATGGGCATATCATATAAGGCAGCCCGTAGTCGAGCCTATGTTTCAGCGAAGGCCCGCCAGCGAGGTCTTTCTCGATCTGGCCGAAAGACTGGGCATACAGGGCGACATGTATCGGGCGATCAATAAACAATTCAACTTCAAGGAGCCCTACACGCTCGACCCAGAAAAGAAGTATGCCTGGGAGGAGATCGTCGACCACGGCTTCAAGGGATACTTCGGCTCCCGGCATGGGCTGAAGTGGTTCAAGGAGAACGGCCTCATCCACTGGCCCAAGAAGGTGGAGGAGGTCTATTGGAGGCCTTTCGTGAAGGCCCGGACGCCGATTTACTTCGAACACTTCCTCGCGGTTCGAGATCAAACAGAGAAACTGAAAAGAGAACACGGAATACCCGGATTCGATACATCGGACTTTCAGCCGCTGCCGGACTGGAAGCCCTGCGCATCATACGAGGAAGAACGTCCGGAATACGACCTGTACGGCATTTACTATAGGGTGCCGGTTCACACTTTCACAAGTACGTATAATAACCCCTGGCTCGATGAACTGTCGATCATGGATCCGTACATCTATAACATCGCCATAAACACCGAGACCGCCACGAAGAAGGGGATCAAGAACGGGGACTGGGTGATTCTTCAGTCGGCGGGGACCGGACACAAAGTGGAGGGAAGAGCTGTATTATCGGAGGCAATTCACCCCGAGGTGACGGCTTATTGCAGCGGCGGCGGACACTGGTCCAAGGGTTTACCGATCGCCAGCCAGAAAGGAAAGGGGGTTAACCCGGAATGGCTGATTCCGCTCAACTGGGATTACATAGACACCGTGACTTTTAACCTGGATCTGTGCGTCAAAGTCAAGTTGACGAAAAAGGATTAGCAGGACCGAAAATGAGATATGGCATGGTGATCGACCTGAAACGGTGCATCGGCTGCTATGGGTGCCAGATATTCTGCAAGTCGGAAAACGCGACTCCCCCCGGGATACTATGGTCGCGCGTGTTATTTTATGAGTCCGGGTCTTACCCCGACGTTAAGAAGATTCACATACCGCTCCTTTGTATGCATTGCAAGGAGCCGGAATGTGTACGCAAATGCCCCACGGGGGCGACCACCAAGAGACCTGACGGCATTGTAACTGTTGATCAGACGAAGTGCATGGGGTGCAAGAGCTGCGTGATCGCTTGCCCCTACAGGGCTCGGAGCTTCCATGACAAAGAGAGCGAATACTTCCCGGGGCAAGGGCTTACCCCCTACGAAAGGGTTGGCTATCGCAAACATCCCACCGGATTGGTAGAAAAATGTGACTTTTGTTCATCAAGGCTGCAAGAAGGCCTTGAACCAGCCTGTGTTGCAGGGTGCATGGCTAAGGCGAGATACTTTGGCGATCTCGATGACCCTGATAGCAAGGTGTCGAAATTGATCAGAGATTATTGTGGATTTCAGCTTTATCCTGAATTGGGGACATACCCCTCTGTATATTATCTTGTGTAATGATGGTTAATAACAAAGTACTACCAGAGATTAGAGTGAACCCCGTAATTCAAAAGGAATGGGGATGGCCGATCGCGATGGCAGTATTCTTCGGCGGACTCGGGGGAGGACTGTTTCTACTGTCTGAGTTCGTTTTTATCAAGATAGGAATGGTTCTGGGTATAGTCAGTATGTGTTCATCCGTCGTTTTTCTTCTCCTCGACTTGGGCAAAAGAGCGAGATTCTGGAGGGTATTCTACAAGCCGCGAACATCCTGGCTTAGTCGGGGCGCTATCTCTCTTACCGGAGCTGTTGCCTTTGGAATATTGTACGTAGCACTCTCCTCTGACGCCGGCCTGTCTTTCAGGGTGGGCCCAGCTCTTAAATCCGTTATAGGTTCGACGGCAGGTCTTTTCGCATTTCTGGTGGTACTTTATACCGGTTTCTTGCTATCAGCGTCACGGTTTATACCAATTTGGAACACGCTGTTTCTGCCAATACAGTTTGCGATCTATGCTTTTTTAGGCGGGGTAGATGTCATATTTATCATAAAAGCACTGGGTTGGATTAGTGTAGACGTAATGATCTTTGCGCCGATTGCAACAGGGCTTTTGATAGCAGCTCTCGTTCTACTCGGAATTTACTTAGTCACCATGTTTTTCTGCAGAATGGGTGCTAAACAGGGAGCGATCCTCCTAATAAGAGGTAACCTCTCTCCTCTTTTCATTTGGGGTGTATTTGTAATAGGACTGATCATACCTATTGGCATTGACCTGCTGATCATTTTCCTTTTCCCCAACTTAACTACCCTTGTACCTGAAACATTGTTAGGTATCAGTGCGACTCTAACGCTTATTGGCAGTTTCCTTTATAGGTTTACGTTACTGAAGGCCGGGGTTTACTACCCCCCAATTTAATCCAGGAAAGGCCTTCAGAAAATTGTGCAGGAAGAGATTACCCCGTTTCAGGCGGTAAACTCCATGCTTCAAAACAATTCTAAGGAAGGCATCAGCCTTCCAAAAAGGGGGACCACAATGTTGCTGCCAGCGTATGATTTAACTTTTTATGAATTTGATCAAGAGAAGGACCCCGAGAACTATGGCGTGTTTTTGTGCGATGTAGTCCATGGGAAACCTGCAATGAAGCCCCTCTATATCGGGATTGGTTGGTACTGGTATCACCATGGTTTCAGAAAGGGTGCGGAAACACTCTACTTGCCCACCACTCACGGTTGGGAAACAAGATTCATAAACGGGTACCCGTACTTTACAACCATCAAGACGACCGAGGCAGAGGCTAGGGAAAGAGAACCGCTTTTCAGGGAGAAGATCAAGCCCTTTATCGAGGACTTTGACGGAGTGTGGAATCCGCTCAAGGCCGAACTGTTGGAAATGTACAAGAAAGCAAAGGATTCAAGAGGCCTAAAGAAATGGGAGGACATACGAAAACTGAGTAATAGCGATCTGCTTTCTTTCTTCCTGGATTTTGCCTATATCATTAACCGTAAGGAGGCCGAAACTCACATGATCATGATGACGGCCTCTTATTATATTAGCGGACTGTTTCAACAGATGTGGCGTGAACTCTTTGGTATAGAGGCCTCCATCGACCCCACCTTCAGCAAGCTGATGGCCGGTTTTGAGAGCCAAGATATCTGGGTAGCAAGGGAGTTATGGCGTTTAAGCAGGCGAGCGGCTGACCTCGGTCTGGAGCAGGAGTTCAGGTCTAAAGAAGGTGAAGATTTGGTCAAAGGTCTGCAAAACAGTGAAAACGGGGCGAAATGGTTGAACGAATACACCGCTTTCCTTCAGGACCATGGATGGAGATGCGAGCGGATGCATGCCTATGATACCCCCGCTTGGGTTGAAAAGCCCAGTCTTGCTTTAGGGCAAATAGGAATGTACATGAGTGAAAAGGTCTTCCCATTCGATACCAATCGAGATCAGGTCTCGAAAGAAAGGGAAAAAGCGGAAAAGGAAATTCTCACCAGGGTGCCGGAAGGGCAGAGAGAAGTCTTCAGAGTTCTCATGAAACCAGCCCGCAAGGCCGGCTACTGGAGTGAAGACCACACCTATTATTGCGATTTCTACGTCGGGGCCTTGGGAAGATGGATTGTCACGGAGTTCGGGCGGCGGTTCGCCGAGGCGGGATCCATCGATGATCCAGAAGATATACATTTCCTCCATCCCAACGAGATCAGGAAGGCGGCAATTCCGATGGGAAGAGCTAACCTTCGCCCCTACGTAGAGCCGAGAAAGAAGGCCTGGGAGGAGAACGTGAAAATTGACCCGGCTCCCTTCTACGGTGACATCACACAGGCTCAGGGGGTACTGAGAAGCGATCCAACGCTGTCCGTGGCCACGCAGATCCCGATTGTGCGAGAGGAGTTGAAAGCTGATTTGTACGGTGCCGCTGCAGCCCCCGGGTTGGTAGAGGGCGTTGCGCGCGTGATTACGACCGCAGATAAGCTATCCGAAGTCAAAGCTGGGGAGATCCTAGTCGCACCGGGAACTTCTGCCGCGTGGACCGTAGTTTTCAGTGTTATCAAAGGTTTGATAACGGACGGTGGAGGAGCCCTCTCCCATCCCGTCATCATGGCCCGCGAATACGGAATCCCCTGTGTTGCGGGTTGTTTGGAGGCTACTGCAAAGATTAGAACCGGCCAGAGGGTAAGGGTGGACGGGAACCGAGGTGTTGTTTATATCTTGTGGGAATAAGACTTGCTCATTATGCTTTCTTGATCATTTGGACATGGCAAATCGATCAACAAAGAAACGCGGTCGATGAAAGCTCATGGAGACAAAGGAGGTGTTGACAGTATTTTCAAAGAAAGGATATGAGTCTGTTTAGGCTATCGATGTCCTCCGGCGTGACCTGCGAGGACTGGATCATGTCGCTGATTTCCTCCGTCGCGCTGGTCTCGTCCATGAAGTTGGTGTATGCGCTTACAGAGAGAGCAAAGCCGCGAGGAACGGGAAGGCCTATTTTTGCTATTTCACCCAAGTGAGCGCACTTCTTGCCTACCAGATCATGGTAGTGTTCCCTGCCCAGTTCTTCTAACCAGTAAATCCATTTCTCGGACATCACATCCTCCTGTTATCTGTCATGTTGATTGCTACGACCTGACCTTAACATCGGGATCCCGCCAGAGATTTCGTCACCAATACCCCTCCCATAAACCCCCTCAATTACTTCGTGGCGATGATCCTCCTTCGGTCCGGCGCAGAGATGCCGATCTCTGCGCCGGACCGGCCAAGGGCAGGGCGGAGCACGAATTCGAGGTCCGGCCTATTGGGGGAGCCTTCTTGCGCCCGACCCTCTCATCCACCTCCGCCCAGCTCACCGCAATGATTTTGGCCATAGACAGGCCCAATTCAAGCGCTTTTTCTCTGAAATCTTCACAAGGTCTTTCTTCAATACGCCGAGGACGCCTTGACGAGATCCACGTCGCGGATCCCCCCTTGTTATCCGATGTGTCTGGCGTTTTCGATCTAGCCCTATTCTTCACGGATCAACCTCGCTTGGGACCAGAGAAAGAGATGGCTCTATACGTTTGGACAGACGGTCCTCAAGGCTACCACCGTGAGGCCGTGTCGCTCTTCGCGAACCTATATTACATCTCTATCCTCGCGGTTGATCGACCCCTGAATGGCCTCAACAGGTGATCTTCCCGCGTCGGCTTCTTCACCATCCTCGCGACCTTCTTCGGCGCCGTCTCCACGTACCAGAGGGAGATGACGCAGATGACCAGGCCGGCGATGGCAGCCATCCATATGGGCGCAAAAAGACCGTACTTGTCGGCGAGTATGCCGGCGATGGTCGGCATCACGGCAGCGCCGAGGATCTCGCCCACACCCGTGGGGATGCTGATGGCCGTTCCCGCATACTCATTGGGGACGCTCTCGGCGGGCAGCGTGCCGAGATAGAGCGGGAAGTGGCCGGCCCCGAATAGGCCCCAGAAGAAGAAAAGGACGCAGAAGGCGCTGAGGCCTGTCCCGACAGGCATCATGGCGATGCTGATACCCGAGCAGGCGCACAGGAAACCGGTGAGTATCATCGTCATCCTGCGTCCCAGATGATCCGATATGCCGCCCATGGTAAATTCTCCGATGAAACCGCCGATGCCTGAGGCTGCCATGGCCGCGCCGATCTGACCTATATTCATACCATGGACCTTGACGAGAAAAAGCGCGGAAAAACCGCTATAGATGAAGAGCCAAGCCATAACGGGGATGCTGACGATCGAGGAGACGATGACATTCTTATACTTGAGCACATCGACCATCCTCACTTTGTGCCCCTGATCATAGACAATCCTTTTCTGGCCCGCCTTGCGCGCCTTGATGCCTTCCGCAACCGAGGGCGGCTCGTGCATGGCGAATATGGCGATGACACCGAGCACGGCAGCGGGCATGGAAATGATGTAGAAGACCGGACGCCAGGAGCCAAACTTACCGAGGAGGTAGACAGCCAAAAGAGGCCCAAAGAACACGCCGATGAGAAAGAAAGCTGCGGAGATGAAGCTGAGGGTAAACCCCCTCACCTTCTCCGGCGCCTCTTCCTGCACGGTGGCTACAGCCGGACCCCAAGGACCTCCCTCGAAAAACCCGAGGGCCCCCCTGATGGCCAGCATCTGGCCGAGGTTCGCCACCATACCGGTGATCCAGGAGAAAACGGCGGCGAGAATGGTGGTAACTACAATGACCGGGCGGCGACCCAGCTTGTCACCGAGGGCCGACCAGAAGACGGTTCCGAAGGCCCATACCAGCCCGGTGATCGAGATGACCATGCCTACATCCGTGTAGTTGAACTTCAGATCCGCCTGGATCGCGGGCATAATGATGGCGATCACGATCCGCTGGATTGCGATGAAGCCCCAAATCAGGGACAACAAGATAGTGAGTCTTACGTAGTACTTCATAGATTCCCCCTTTTTTTCCTTTACCCGTGGCTTTCACCGCCCCTTTTGAGGCGGTGTTGCGCCGGGCTGTTGGAGTTCAATGCAGATCGACCGGTATGGAGGCGATCAACACTTCGGCCAGTGAAAACGACATCGTATTCCGCAACATCCGTCACTTCAGGATATATACTACGCCCAGGTTTCCGTCCACCCGTATCCTGTCCCCCGTTTTAATCCTGCCGGTCCCTTCCAGACACCCACTCACACAAGGAATACCGTATTCGCGGGCCATGATGACGGGATGGGAGAGGGCCCCTCCACCGTCGGTAACGAGCGCTTTGATGATGTTGAAGCAGACGCTCCATGCGGCAGAAGTTCCCGGCGCCACCAGGATCTCGCCGGGTTCTATCTCGGCCAGACGGTCTGCGCTCATGATCACACGGGCTGTCCCTTCAGCTATTCCCGGGGCTGCAGCGGCGCCATACAGGTCAGCCTTCAGTTCCTCTCGGACAATCGGTACCTGGGTTGCCACCGACAACGTCGGATCGCTTCTCAAGATCGCCTGGGCCTGTGTGATGTCACCGTAGAAGGGCGCCGGATCGGTTTTCAGGTTCTCCTCAAAGGCTTTCTTCCTGCGCTCCACGTAAGGTCGCAGACTGATTTTGCCCATCGGAATCGCCGCCTTCCTGATCTCATTGGGATGGAGGAAATGTATATCTTCTGGATCATCGATGGATCCCGCCTCGGCAAACCGGCGTCCGAACTCCGTTACGATCCAGCGACCGAACGCACCAACGTACAGATCGCAGTAATACGTGTGGTCCTCACTCCAGTAGCCCGATTTCTGGGCGGCCTTCATCAGCGCGTTGAAGGTGTTGCGCTTGCCGTCGGGCACCCGTGCCAGGGCTTCTTCCTCTGCGTTTTCCCTCTTCTTGATCACTCGCTCGCGGTCCGCGTCGACGCCGTATCCATCGCTGGACATGAGCATTTTTATCCTTCCCATCGCCAGTCCCGGTCTCTCGATCCAGGCAGGGGTGTCGTAGGCATGCATCCGCTCGCATCGCCATCCGTGGTCAGCAAGAAACTGGCGATAAGCGCTCAGCCACTTCATACCCGTTTGGCTTTGCTCGAGGTTCTTGATAATCTCCTCGCCGTCGGGGTCCCCAAAAGCTGCTTCCAGACCCATCTCCTTCGCCTGGTGGTTTAAACCCCACAGCTCCCTGACAACCCTGTTGTCCTGGCTCTCAAAACCGGTCATCAACGCCGCGAATTCAGGGTCGATTGAGGCTTCAACACCGAAAAGCTCCTGCCACATCTGTTGAAACAAGCCGTTGATATAATAGGACGGCATCATCATGATCATGTGCGCCTCAGCCTCTTTCCGGTTAATCACATAAGCAAAATCGAGAAAGAAAGACAGGAGTTCTACATTACGCAGTTTCTGGATATCCTTCCATTCTTTGAGGCCGCGCGATTCTTTTGCCGACTTGTATGTGTCGATCAGGTCAATCTTCAGCGGGCCCCAGACCGCCTCGAAGTCCTCGATAAACGGTTTGATTCTTTCCCTGAATAGGGGCTCGCGCTCGGCCGCCTCCTTCGGCGTCGTCCGGATAGCGGTAATATACGGGTAGCCCTTAATAAACCGCGAATCCCATCCCTTCGTCGTCGGCAGGCACAGCGTCTCCGTCCCGTAGCGAAAGCCGTGATAGTACCAGTACCAGCCCAGGCCAATGTAAAGCGGTTTCAAAGGCGGTTTGCCGTGAACAACATCGCACAGAAGCACACCGTAGTTCTTCGTATCGTTCTCGTCATCGAACTCATAAAAACTCAGGTCATAGGCATCGTGCAGCATACTCCTCCTCCTTTCGCCTTGACTGTCCTATCCTCCGACTACGCACGCCGCCGGAACCTCCGAATCCTCGACGTTCCTTCTGTGGATCCTCCGCTCCGCCATTTCCTTTTCTACTTTGCCACGCTCCCAATCGCCTCGATGATCTTGACATAGCCCGTACAGCGACAGAAATTACCCGATATCCCTTTCTTGATCTCCTCCGGTGTGGGCGATGGGTTGCTTTCGAGAAGGGCCACAGCCGAAAGGATCATGCCTGGAGTGCAAAAACCGCACTGAATCGCCCCCTTTTCCACAAATGCCTTCTGCAGCCGATGAAATTCACCTCCCTTGGCCACCCCTTCAATGGTCCGTATGTTCTTGCCCTCCGCCTCAACCGCCAGCGTCATGCACGAGAGGATAGGTATGCCGTCGGCGAGGACCGTACAGCTGCCGCACTCCCCCGAATCGCAGCCTCTTTTGGTTCCTGTCAGTCCCAGCTTGTCTCTCAGCACGTCGAGGAGGGTCTTGGTGGGAGATACAAGAAGCTGATACTCCTGATCATTCACAGTCAGCGTTACCGGTTGTTTCGTCATTTCTATCTCCTTTGCTTTCACGGGGATGCTCTGCGAGACCTCTGAGTACTTCTTCAGGGTTCACGGGGAGTTCCTTGATCCTTACCCCAGTAGCATTGTAAATCGCGTTAATAATGGCCGGCGCCGTTGGCACTTGATACCCTTCGCAGACACCTTTAGCGCCATAGGGACCATCGGGGTCGATCGTTTCCACGAATATATTGTCGACGTCCGGCGTCTCCATAGACGTCGGGATATGGTAGTCGAGAAAAGACGGGGTGAGCACTTTGCCGTCATGGAATAAGGGTCGCTCGAAAAGCGCCATCCCCTGGGCGTGTGATATTGACCCATGGCATTGCCCTTCAAGGGAGAGAGGGTTGATGGCAAAACCGCAGTCAACCGCAGAATAGATCTTTTCCAGGTTGACCCTTCCGGTCACGGGATCCACCTCAACCTCGGCAATCTGTGCTCCGAAGCTATAGGTAGCATTAAACTTACCCTCCCCTTTGTCGAAGTCGACGATGTCGCTGGGGGGATCGTACGATCCTCTGCCCATGATAGTGAGCCCCTTCTTGTTCAGCGCGAGTTTCGCCGCTTCACGGAAAGAGAAGCCTGTTTCCGGTGCGCCTGCCTTTTGAACTCGATTATTTCGAAATTCAATGCTCTCCGGGCTCGTATCGAGTTCCTCCGCTATGACCTCTGCCAGCTGATTCCGTGCTTCGGTAGCGGCTATTTTCGTGGCGTTGCCCGCTATGAAAGTGACTCTGCTCCCATAAGTTCCTAAATCCAACGGCGTGAGCTCGGTATCGGCCTTGTATATATTAATTTGACTCATATCAACCCCGAGTACCTCGGCTACAATCTGGCAGAGCGTAGTGTCGGATCCCTGGCCGATATCTACAGTCCCCGTGAAAAGCTTTACTGAGCCGTCCTCATCTATTCTGACGTGGGCCGAGGAGGAATCGTGCGGGTAATGCCACCGGACGCCGCACACATATTCGTGACACGAAATACCTACGCCTCTGAGCTTCCCGCTGGAATTCTTTCTTTTCTCGCTCCAGTTGGACGACCTGACAACCTCATCGATGCACTCCCGGAGTCCGCAGCTCGTAACCCTCGACTTGCAGACGAGCACATCATTTTCCTCGACGGCATTCATCATTCTGAGTTCTGCGGAGTCCATCTCGAGCCGCTCCGCAAGTATGTCCAACATGCTTTCGAGGGCAAAGCGCATCTGTAAGTTGCCGTATCCTCTGTATGCCCCGCCGTAGGCTGTGTTTGTATAGACCAGTTTTGGATCATAGCGGACGCCCTCAACCCTGTAGTTCGTTGTAAGGGCATGGCCGGCATACAACGTGATAGACGGGCCGCTGTCGTTGTAAGCACCATTGTCAACGATATTCTGTGCATCGAAGAAGATGAGGCGGCCATTCTTCTTAGCCCCTATTCTCAATTTGATGTTCATCGGATGCCGGTGTCGGGCCGCTGTAAATTCTTCCACCCGCGTGTACTCGATCTTCACCGGCCTTCCCGACATTTTCGAGAGGAGTATCGCGGCGATACTGGGCTCAACCACGTGCCGCTTACCCCCGAAACCCCCGCCGAGATTTGGCGTGATAACTCTTACCTTGTTCTCCGGCAGACCCAGCGCAATCACTATCTCTTCTTTGTGCGTGTGTGGACCCTGGGTGGTAGCCCATACCGTCACATTGCCGTTCTGATCCCACGTTGCCACGGAACAATTCGGCTCCATATACGCATGGACCTGTCCTTGGGTCTTGAAGCTGTCTTCCACAACGACCTCGCATTCCTCCAACAGCTCGTCGACCAGCCGACCCCATTGAAACAAACGGGACCACGCAATATTCCCTGGCGCATGCTCATGGATCTGCGGGGCGCCCGGCTTCATCGCCTCAAACGGGTCGTATACGGCCGGGAGTACGTCGTAGTCCACACGGATAAGATCCAGAGCCTCTTCGGCTACATCGACATCATCTGCCGCCACCGCTGCGACCTCGTCCCCAATGTACCGCACTTTGTCTATGGCAAGGGGCGCCTTGTCCGGCACCTTCGTTTTCATACGCTGCGCATACTTCACCCCTGGGGTGTCGGCGCCTGTCACCACTGCCCTGACGCCGGTCAGACGCCTAGCCCTGCTCGTATCGATGTGAACTATCCGGGCATGAGGATGAGGGCTTCGCAGAATCTTGCCGCGCAACATTCCCTTCAGGTATACGTCGGCGCTATAGATAGCGTCACCCGTAACCTTCGCCCATCCGTCCACACGAGGAACGCCGCGGCCCACCACGGAGTACTCACTTCTGAGATCTCGCTGCTTCATTGAGTAACCCCCTTCTCGCTATTTGCAAGCAACGCTTCTTCTATCAACGCCTTTACGATTCTTACCTTATATCCGTTCTTACCAAGCGGTATAGCCTTATTGACTGCCTCCCTGCCTGCCGCCTCTGCAAATGCCGCATCAAGGGCACGTCCCTTGATTATTTTCTCGGCCCCGGTTGCCCTAAGAGTTATGGGCGCAACGCCGCCCAACGCTATTCGCACATCTTCACACACGCCGCCATTCATCGTGACCATCAATGCTGCGCTGACTGTAGCAAAATCAAGAGCCCCCCGGGGCCTGAATTTGAGGAAGGCCGTCCTCGCCGTGTCCGCAGGGTAAGGGACGCGGATCGCCGTAACAAGCTCGTCCGATTTCAAGCCCTGTCTCCTGTATGCAAGGAAATCTTCGATCGCCAGTACTCTTGTACCTGCGGCTCCGGCAATCTCGATTTCCGCGCCTAATGCCGTGAGCGCTACTGCAATATCGGATGGATCTACGGCCACGCAGCCGCAATTGAAACATCGATTTGCCTCTGTCTCGACCTGCCATGAATCGAGGCCCAGAGCGTCCTCAAGCTCTACACCTCTTTTATTGATAGGGAGAACGGAGGTTTTGACTCTTTCGCTCTTCTGCACGCATCCGACGCTAAACCGCGCCAGGGATTCATCAATTCCGCGCCACGTATCATCCGGCCCGGTAGGTATGCCTCTCAAATACTTGTCTATCGCAACCGCTGCCCTTCGCCCGGCTGCAATCGCTTGGACGACACTGGCCGGGCCGCTCGTTACGTCTCCGCCCGCAAAGACACCGGGCATATTTGTCTCCTGGGTTTCGTGATCGACCACGATCAGGCCGCGGTGAACCTTCAAAGGCCATTGCCCGTCCACAAAAGAAAGGTCCGCCCTCTGCCCGACGGCCATTATGATCCGATCAACTTCCAGCTTTTGTTTCACCTCATGGCAAAATGTCGGGTTGAAATTCCCCTCTGCATCGAAAACAGAGGTACATTGAACGAGTTCTAGTCCGTAGACCTTTCCGTCAGAATACAGAACCCGGTAAGGGCCCCACGAAGGCATGAGCGTGACTCCTTCTTCGATAGCCTGTTCTGTCTCCCACGCCAGCGCCGGCATTTCCTCCCGCGCCTCGAGACAGGCCAGGGTCACCTGATGAGCGCCGAGACGCATTGCGCTGATAGCGGCATCCACCGCGACATTACCTCCGCCTATCACGACAACTCTCGCCCCAGCAACCTTTTCTGCTCCACGGTGTATGTCTGTCAGAAAATTCAGCCCGGACTTAGTGAGTTCCTCGCCTTCCAGCCCTATGGCCGGCTGGTTCGACGCTCCCGTTGCGAAAAACATGCTGTCAAAGCCCGTCTTGAGGGCATCAAGGGTTATATCGGCGCCAATGCCGGTCTCGAGCCTTATCTCCACCCCTGTATTCTTGATGGCGTTTGTCACACGATCTACGATATCTCTCGGCAGCCTGTAGGCCGGTATGGCATGGGCGAGCATCCCGCCTGGCTTTTCCGCCCGATCAAACACCGTTACCCGGTGTCCTGAGATCCGGAGATAATAGGCTGCGGACAGGCCGGCAGGTCCGGCCCCAACGATAGCCACATTCTTGCCGGTTTCAGTCGCGGGCGGCTTGAAGAAGTCATCCGTTTTCTCGAGGACAAAATCGCCGACAAAGCGCTCCATCGCCCTCAATGACACAGGTTCGTCGAAGCTTGCCCGATTGCACTCCTGCTCGCAGAAGTGAGGGCACACCCTCCCCGTTATCGAAGGCATAGGGTTGACACGAAGCACTATACGGGCAGCTTCGAGAAGGTCGCCCTCTCTGATCCGGCTGACGTAAAGCGGCGCATCCATGCCGCCCGGACACGCTGAAGAGCAGGAGGCACGAGCGGTTCTATAACTCCCGTATATAGAGTGACATTGGTTCTCTCCGGTCAGGGCGTAACACCCTTTGCCGCCCTTTAAATAGCAGAGGAACCGCTCCCCCACCTCGTGCGGATACCGGTAGTACCAGCAACGGACGTCTTGGCAAAGATTTCCGCCTATGCTTGCCATATTGCGGATCTGTGGGCCGGCGACTGAATCGGCGGCCTCAGCGAGAATTCTCCATTTGGCACGAACCATGGGAGAGCCCGTTATATCGGAAAGTTTAGTCAAGGCGCCTATCTTGAGGCCTTCGGCATCCTCTCTGATATACGCTAGTCCATCGACTGTCTTGATGTTGATAAGGGTGTCCGGCCAGGATGGCAGAATCCGGTGTTTGAGTGCTCCTAGCAGATCCGTGCCCCCTGCGATGATCTTAGCCTTGCCCTTATACTGACCGAGCAATCTGACGGCCTCATCGACGGTTCCGACATCAATGTGATCAAAGCTCTTCATTACATTTCTCCTTTCTCATACTCGGACCCCATAAATCATCCCGGCACCTTGGCTGACAACACGTACGATAGTACATTGGCAGCAACCCTTAGTTCAAGTCTATTTTTCTAATTATTTCATTAGCATAGGGCGGAGCGGTGCCGCATTTTTGGCCCCTCCTTTCAGTCGGGTTGACCCAAGGCCACTATAATCTTGACTAGCCTTCGGCCATGAG
>JBEKHB010000076.1:0-16945 GCA_050012495.1 Syntrophorhabdales bacterium | reverse complement strand
GGTAAATGTGCCTATATATTGGCACCACGCTATTGGCTAATTTCTACTTGTGGCCAAGAGCCCTCTAACAATTACAAGGGGTTAGGAGGGTGAAGCCCTGTGCAAGTGTTAAAGATCAGCTAAAAGCACGGCGTCCTCTTGCGCCCTTATGGCCACTATTATCGGAATAACCCTAAGGAGGGGTGCGCCCTCGGTGGCCATTCTTGCCGTTCTTCACACGATAATGAGCTTACAAAACCGCAGAAACCACACATAAAGGCAGGGAATCCCCCCGGACGGACAGAGAACTCCCGAGAACTGAACGTGTGCGCAGGCGCAAACGGGGTTCACCGAGAACTGCTGCCATCAGACGGCGCCACTTTAATTTGCGCGCCGGATTTGGTAACCTAAGGCCATGAAGAGGGTGCGGAAAAACGGCATTTCCTGGTTCCTCGACGAGCATGAAGGGCTTGACGCATTGGTGGAGGACGTTGTCGAGGAGGAAGAGACGCGCAGGAGCTACGCGATCACGAACTGCGGCGACGGGAAGGTGTTCGTAAAATTTTTTCTGGAGCGGGGGGTAGGGGGCTGCATAAGAAACCGGGTTATGCCCAGAGGCAAGAAGGAGTATACGCTGGGGAAGCGGATTTTATCGGCCTCCGTTGCGACCCCCGTCCCGATGGGGTACGGGATAGGGAGGGGAGGCTCTTTCATCATCCAGGAACTGATCGAGGGGCGGACTTTCAAATCGGTTTTTGACGGGACTTTGCAGCGAGAGCCGATGGTCGACGCCCTTGCGCTTTTCCTGAGGCAGCTTGCGGTGTGCGGCATCAGGCATAATGACCTGCATCTCGACAACATCCTTGTAAAGGGTGAGATGCTCTATCTTATCGATCTCCATAAGGCGCAGGTAAAACAGGGCCGCTTCAGTCTGAAGGATGAGGCGGCAAACCTCACCCAGGCCCTCACGATGATCTACAATGAGATGACGGAGGACGCCAGACGGCGGTTCTTTGAGCGTTACGGCGGGTCCGGATTGAGGCAGGCCGTCGAAGCAGCCTTGCGGGCGCAGTGGAAGAAGTGGATCGACAGTAAAAAGAAAAGAGCTTTTTCAACCACGTCAAAATTGGTCGCAAAGGGGCGCAGGGTCTATGTAAGGGGTAGGGAGAGCGGGGCCTGCGGCCGGTTCAGGGAGCTGATCAAGAAGGACAGGAAGGTGCGCCTTGAGCGGTGGAGCGACCACATAAGGAAGATTTACGCGGGGAGGCGCAGGTTGGCAAGGGCCTGGGAGACCTGGGCAGCCCTTGAATACGTAACCGTCGATATCGTGCCGCGTCCTTTTTTTGTCGAGATGCCGTCCCTGCTCAGAGACGGCTATGTTGCCATGGAAGACCTCAGGCAGCACGGGGAAGAGCTGGACAGGTTCCTCGACAGACGCTACGACGCCATGGACCTTTCCCGGCGCCTGGCTTTCATCGACGGGTTCGCGCGGTTCCTTGCGGGACTTTTGAAGATGGGCGTTGTTCAGAAAGACCTGAAAGGCTGCAACGTCTTTGTGCTGGCCGATGGATTCAGGCTCCTCGACGTGGAGGATATCGCTTTTTTCGCGCCTGTCGAGGGGGACCTGGCGCGGATGCTCGTACAGCTCAACAACTCGCTGCCCGCAAGAATAGCCGCAGCCGACAGGATAAGGTTCTTCCTGAAGCTGACGCGCCCTTTTCCCTTTGATGGGAAGCGGCTGTTCCGGGCGGTGGCCGGGAGGTGTGCGGAAGGGGAGATCGTCTACGAAGGCGTGTCGGGTCTCAAAAGGGAATCATGGCAAGAGCGTCGGCCAGGCTCCCCTGCACCCTTTTGCCGCCCGACTCGATGACAAAATGGCCCTCTTCCAATGTCCCGTCCTCCTCCCATGTCGGAAAGATACCCGATGCGTTGGCTCTCGCAAGGTTGGAACCCTTATGACCGGTGAGGTGGGCCACGTCCCTGGGGTGCACAGCCACGCGAATGGCGCCCCGGATGGCCGATGCGGCGCAGTTTTGCAGGAGAGCGAGATAAAAGGCCTCCGATTTCACGAGATAGCCGAAGGCGGGGTGAAAGGGACCGGCGGCGATCTTTTCCTTCAGCACGTCGTTTTCCGTGAGGCCCATCTTTATCGTCCTGATCCGGTGATTCCATGCGGTGATGGAGATGAAGACCGATTTTGCAACGGCGCTTTCGATGGTATCCGGCGAAAAACGACCGCTTTTGAAGTCCCGGTAAAGCTCTGTATCCTGAAGTACGAGGAGGGGGTAGATCCTGATGAACGCCGGGGCGAGGGAGGTGACGGCCCTTGCGGTCTCCCGTATATCCCGCGGTGTCTCGCCGGGAAGGCCCACCATCACCTGGAGGCCCGTCTCGAACCCCTCCTCGCGCAACATGCGATAGGTTTTGAAGAGGTCATCTGCGGTATGCCCCCTTTTTAGCGCGGCAAGGATATCGTCGTTAAAGGTCGGTATGCCAAGCTCGATTGTCCTCACGCGGTATTTTTTGAGGAGACCTATGACGTCCATGCCGGGGACTACGGGCTTTGTCGATATGCGCAAGCCGGCGACCCTGTCCCGGTAGGGCTCGAACAGGCGGAGGAGCCCCTCAAGCCGCGTCCGGTCGAGTCCGAGCATGTTTCCCCCGTACAGGGCTACTTCGACGGGGGCTGACCGGGGGGCGAGCAGCCGGGCAACGCGGTCCTCTATCCTGCCCCCTTTTTCGCTATTGGTAATATGGTCCTGGTTACAATAGGTGCAGCGCTGCCCGCACCCGTTGTGGGGCAGAAAGAGCGGCACGATCATGAAGCTGCAATCCGTTCTAACAGGAGACTGGCGGCCTTCTGCTCGGCCTCCCGCTTATTCTTGCCTACGCCCTTTGCCTTCATCTCTTTGCCCACGTAAACGTAAATGCTGAAGCCCTCTTTCGTCTTCCTTGTGAGCCGGTATTTCGGGAGAATACCCCATTTTTTCTGCGAATACTCCTGAAGCGCGTTCTTGGGATTTTTCTCCTGGAGTTTCGCTTCATCGAAGTAAGGCTGAAACAGGCGCCCGATCACACGGAAAATCACCCTGAACCCGCCGTCGAGGTAGACGGCCCCGATGAGGGCTTCCAGCATATTCGAGAGGACCTTTGAATCCTGCGGGAGGTATCCCTTCCCATTTCCGTAGGACATATGCTCGTCCAGCTTGATGGTGCGGGCCACTTCCGTCAGCATGACCCTGTTTACCAGGCAAGACCTGGCATTGCTCAGAAAACCCTCGTTTTTTTTCCCGTATTTCCGGAACAGGAGGATGCTGGTGACGGTGTTGAGGATGGCGTCCCCCAGGAACTCCAGCTTTTCGTTCTCCGATTTCCCCATTCCCTTTTTGTCGTTGAAGAAAGAAGAGTGCGTGATCGCCTGGGCGAGCAGCTCGCGGTCCTTGAACCGGTACCTTATGGACTGTTCCAACGGAGAAGAATACTCTACCTTTGAATGCAACTCGGTATTCGTCAATCGTTCTGCTCGAACAAGGACGTCAGATCTTGAACGCCTCTTCTTTTCCACTGTACTGCTTTCTCAGCTTCGGTTTTTCGATCTTGCCGGTAGGATTCCGGGGCACGTGGTCCAGAAAAATCTTCCTGGGCCTCTTGTACCGGGGGAGGGGCTCGCAGAACGCGAGCACTTCCTGGACGGTCAGCTCCTTGCCGGGCGCGGCTTCCACGACGGCGACGACGATCTCACCCAGTCGTTCGTCCGGGAGACCGATGACCGCCGCATCTCTTACCAACGGGTGCGTATGCAGGAAATCTTCTATTTCCACGGGGAAGACATTCTCTCCTCCCGTGATGATCACGTCCTTCTTCCTATCCACGATCCAGATAAAATTGTCCTCGTCGGCCCTGACCATATCGCCGGTATAGAGCCAGCCGTCCCGCAGGGCCTTGGAGGTGGCTTCAGGATTCTTGTAGTACTCCCTCATGACACCGTCACCCCTCACGATAAGCTCTCCGGGTGCTCCTTGCGCCACGTCGTTGCCCTGGTCATCAACGACGCGGGTTTCCCAGTTGAACCCCGGTCTCCCTATTGCCCCGATTTTATGGCTGTTCTCTATGCCCAGATGGACGCAGCCCGGCCCCGTCGATTCGCTGAGGCCGAAGGTTGTGTCGTACTCCATTTCGGGGAAATATTTTTTCCAGTGCATGATCAGGCTGGGCGGGACAGGCTGGGCGCCTATGTGCATGAGCCGCCACTGGTCGAGCTTATAATCCTTCAGTTTCAGTTCCCCGCTGTCGAGCTTCACTAATATATCCTGCGCCCAGGGCACGAGGAGAAATACTACAGTCCCTCCCTCCTCGCTCACCGCTTCGAGCACCCATTCGGGCGAGGTACCCTTCAGGATTACCGCCGGCCCACCCACGATGAGACTGCCGAACCAATGCATCTTCGCCCCCGTATGGTAGAGCGGGGGTATAAGGATAAAGTTGTCCTTTTTTGTCTGGTGGTGGTGCACGTTCTCCGAGATGGCGGCGGATACCATATTCCTGTGGGTAAGGAGGATCGGCTTGGGCTGTCCCGTGGTACCTGAGGTAAAATAGAGACCGCAGGGGTCGTCGAAAGTGATCGCGGTCGGGAGGGGGCTCGCCGGCGCCTGGTCGACCAGGGCCGAAAAACTCTCCGCGTAGGCGGGACGTTCGTTTCCCAGGCAGATATAGTCCTTGACAGAAAGCTGATCTTTCACCGCATCGATACGGGGCGCGAATTCCTGGTCGAAGACCATCAGCCTGGGCTCTGCCACATCCGCGCAATACTTCACATCTTCGGCGGTGAAACGGAAGTTGAGGGGCACTACCCAGGCCCCGGTCCTCACGATCCCGAAGTAGGCAGCGAGCCAGTCGATGGAGTTGTTCATAAAATGGACGACCTTATCCCCTTTCCTGATACCCTTTTCGAAGAGGACATTTGAGACTTTGTCGGCCCGATCGTCAAATTCTTTCCACGTGATCTGCGAGCGCTTGCCGCTGGCCGGTATACGCTCGACGAGGGCAAGGTCGTTGGGATACATCCTTCCGTTTCTCGCGAGCATTTCCCCGATATGTACGTAGACAGTCTCCATCGTAGATTCCCCCATGTGGAAAGTCTTTTTTAATTCACCTGTACGTGATTTGCACTTTATCACGGGTCAAAATTTAGAGTCAATATAAATAAAGGGAGCGGATAAGGCAAACGGCCCCGTCAGGGGTATGATTTGATCGTATCGGCAATCTCGGAGGCCCTTTCCTTTATGTCCGGCGACCTGTCGGTGAGAGAGAGGATCGACAGCTTCCTCCGGATGTCCTCCTTTTCCCTGTTGGATGCCTTGGTGTAGACCTGCGCCAGCTTCTCCATAATGAGGAGCATGAGAGGAACGTCCTTTGCGTCGAGGGTGAGCAGCAGGGTGGAGACATCGTCGGGGGGCCCGTACTTTGCCACGTAGTTCCTGACGCTTTCCGGGAAGGCCGGAGCGCCGTAGGACGTGTGGATCTTCTTGTAGAGCTTTTCATGCTCGAGAGTACCCTTCTCCCCCATGAAGAGTTTTTCGAGGGCCTTCTTGTGCCGCCCGGTGTTCCATCTATCCGCAGCCGGTTCCTTCCGCTCCTGCTTCTCCCCGCCGACGTGACTGCTCCTGTCCCTCTTCTTGTCTATCTCCCGCCACGAGGGTCTTTCATCATCGTCGTAGTCACGGCTCATACCCGCCTCCTCGCGATAGTATATCTCAAGTGCTCGATGGAGTGGTATGGTTTTGTTGTATATAAAAAAACAGGCCCCCGCCATGGAGGGCCTGTTTTAATAGGCTTATGCGTTATTAGAGCTTAACCACGTTGGCTGCCTGCATGCCCTTGGGTCCTTCGATGACTTCGAAGCTGACCGTCTGACCTTCCGTGAGCGACTTGAACCCGTTCTCCTGTATGGCGGTATAGTGCACGAATACGACCTGGCCATCCTCTCCGTTGATAAATCCAAAACCTCTCGAATCATTAAACCACTTCACCGTTCCCCTGGGCATGTGAATTACCTCCTTGCGTAATCTTAAAATTGCGGAACTGTTCGTTCGCTGTTTCAGATCGTACAAGAAGCATGCCAGTCTCTGCTCTTACCCTTGTTGAGGCTTCTCACGCGGCATGCAGGTGTTTTGCGCGGCTGTAGTACCCTGCGAGAGAAGCTGCCGCGCCGCAACAAGTGTCTCAAAAAAAGAGACAATGTCTTGCGACGCAAGAATTGTCTCATAAAAGAAGACAACAGCGACACGGCCGCGTTCCCGCCCGGCGCCCTAAAAATGCGGCGATCCGCGCAAAAAGACGGATGACCGGACGTCATTCATAGCGAAGGGCGTCGATTGGATTGAGCAGGGACGCCTTGTAGGCGGGGTAGAAGCCGAAAAATATCCCCACGATCCCTGAAAAGGCAAAGGCGAGCATGGCAGAAAAAGGCGAAACAACCGTTGGCCAGCCGGCCACCACGGAGATCACCTCTGAGCTGGTGATGCCGGCCGCGAGACCCATTAAGCCCCCGATGAGGGAGAGGATGACCGCCTCCATGATGAACTGGAGCCGGATATCCCACGTCTTGGCCCCGATCGCCATTCTTATGCCGATTTCCCGCGTCCGCTCCGTCACTGACACAAGCATGATGTTCATGATCCCTATGCCGCCCACCAGGAGCGAGACCGATGCGATCGCGCCGAGGAGGAGGGTCATCACCTTTGTCTGCTGCTCCGCCGCCTGCATCATCTGGGTCAGGTTCCGCAAGGAAAAATCATCGTCTTTTTTCGCGCCTATGTGGTGCCTCTGCCTGACCAGCTCCGTGACCTGCTTTTCGGCCGGATCGAGGTCCTGGGCGCTTTTCGCCTTCACCATGATCTGCCTGATCATGCCCGCGAAGGCCGTGCCAAAGAGCTTTTTCTGGGCCGTGGTCACGGGCACGAAGACCGTGTCGTCCTGATCCTGACCCATGACCGATTGTCCCTTGACCGCCATCACTCCTACCACCCTGAAGGGGATCTTCTTGATCCTCACGATCTGGTCGAGCGGATCGATGCCGCCGAAAAGGTTGTCGACCACGGTCTGGCCGAGGAGGGCGACTTTCGTCGAGCTTCTCACGTCCTCGTCGGTGATGGGTCGACCGGCGCCGACGGGCCAGTCCCTGACGGCGTTCATGCCCCCTGTCGTTCCCATAACGTTCGTTGACCAATTCAGATTCCCGTAGACAATCTGGGCGGTTCCATTGTGGATCGGCGCCACATCCTGTACTGCCGGGCACTCTTTCTGGATGGCCTCCGCATCCCCGAGGGTAAGGGTCGTCTGGCTGCCGAAGCCCGTCCTGACTCCCCCCGAAGTCTGGCTGCCCGGCAGGATGATGAGGAGGTTGCTCCCCATGGTCGCCATCTGCTCCGCGAGCTGGCGGCTTGCCCCCGTGCCGACCGCGAGCATGGCGATCACCGCCCCCACCCCGATGATGATGCCCAGCATGGTGAGGGCCGAACGCATCTTATTCACCCTCAGGGCCCGGAGTGCTATCCGGGCGGTCCAGGGGATGCTGATCATGAGCCCACCCCGGTTTCGCTTCCCCTTCGCTCGTCCGCAGTCAGGCGGTCGCTCACGAGGCGGCCGTCGAGGAAGCGTATGGTGCGCCTGCTGTACGCGGCTATGTCGGCCTCGTGGGTCACCAGTATCACCGTGATGCCAGATTCTCCGTTCAGCCTTTGGAAGAGCTCCATGATCTCCCTGCTCGTGTGGGTATCGAGGTTCCCCGTGGGCTCGTCGGCCAGGATTATAGGCGCCTGGTTCACGATGGCCCTGGCTATGGCAACCCGCTGCTGCTGTCCGCCCGATAACTGGTTGGGGTGGTGTTTTCCCCTTCCCTCCAGCCCCACGATCTTAAGCGCGGTGAAGGCCTTCTCCTTTCTCTCCCTGGCCGGGACCCCGTCGTAGAGCATGGGGAGTTCCACGTTCTCGAGGGCTGAGGTCCTGGACAGCAGGTTGAATCCCTGGAAGACGAAGCCGATCTTCCGGTTCCTGATATGGGCCAGCTCGTCCCTCCCGAGCCCCCCTGTATCGATACTTTCGAGGAGATACTGCCCCGCCGTGGGGACATCGAGACAACCGACGATATTCATGAAGGTGGACTTGCCCGACCCCGAAGGTCCCATGATCGCGAGAAACTCCCCTTCCTCGATGGTGACGGAGACCTCGTCGAGCGCCTTCAGCTCGATCTCGCCCAGGGGGTAGATCTTTGAGACTTCTCTGGCCTCGATCAGCTTCATTACCTGATGAACCTCGGGATAGACTGGCTGCCGCCGGCGCCGCCGGTCTTGAGGGGCCTGGACGAGGATTCGACGATCACTTCCTGGCCCTCCCGCACATCTCCTGACGTGACCTCGCTGAACGTGCCGTCGCTGATGCCTATGGTAATCGGGACCCGTTGAGGCGCGCCTTTTTGCATTATCCAGACGCTATAGCTTCTCGCACCGCTTGGGCGGCCTACCGTCTTGCCGCCCGGAGTCGCCGCGCCTTCTCCAACTCCTGCGGATGGTGCCGGCGGCCGTCCGGCGACCTTTTCGGCCGGCGCCGCCTGGAGGTTGACCCCGTCCTTCTCGGTGGGCTTGAACCGGAGGGCGGCGTTGGGCACTTTGAGGACCCCTTCCTTGCTCGCGACGACGATGGAGACGTTCGCGGTCATGCCGGGCAAGAGTTTCAGGTCGGTATTGTCCACCGTGATGACCACGTCATAGGTTACCACGTTCTGCACGACGATGGGGGCTATCCGTATCTGCTTCACCGTTCCGTGAAAGGTGCGGTCGGGATAGGCATCGACGGTGAATTCCACATCCTGCGGGACTTTCACCCGGCCGATATCGGCTTCGTCGACATTGGTGTCGATCTGCATCTTCGTCAGGTCCTGGGCTATGGTAAAGAGCGTGGGCGTGGTGAAGCTCGAGGCCACCGTCTGGCCGACGTCGACATTCCGCGAAACTACCACGCCGTCGACGGGGCAGGGGATCTTTGTGTAGTCGAGGTTGATTTTCGCGGTATGGAGGGCGGCTTCTATTTGCTTTGCGTTATGTGTGTCGGCCGCGAGCTGTGCCTCATCAGCGTCGTGCACTGTTTCTGCGGCGGTGTAATCGGCCTCGTCGATGTAGCCTTTGGCAAAGAGCTTCCTGTCCCGGTCCCTGATCCTTGTGGCGTCGGCCAGGTTTGCCTTGTCCTTCTCGACCGTTGCCCATTGCTGGGCCAGGTTCTCTCTCGCGTTGTCAACCGCTGCCTCGAAGGTCGCGGGGTCTATCTCGGCGACGATCTGCCCCTTTTTCACCGGGGAGTTGAAGTCGGCGTGGAGCTTTTTGATCATGCCCGAGACCTGGGTGCCGACGAGGACGGTGGTGACGGCGTTCAGGGTGCCCGTCGCCGTCACCGTCGACCTCAAATTACCCCTGGCAACCGGCATTGTCTTGAATTTGGGTCCGTTCTCCCTGCCCCTCACGTAGACGATTGTGCCCATCCCGATGAGCACCACTATTCCCAACGCGATCAGTACCTTTTTCATCATCTCATTCCTATGTCGTTCTCTATGGACGCCTGGGCATTCTTGTAGGTCGCGAGGGCTAGCGTGTAGGCGACCTCGGCGTTGCCCAGGGTCACTATGGCGTCTATTACATTGAGGGCTATCCCCACTCCATACTGGTACTGGCCGGTGGCGAGCTCCACGTTGTCCTTCCCCTGCCTCACCGCGTCCGCGGCAGTCGTGATGCTTTGCGCTGCGGTGCGGAGGGTCAGGTAGTCCGTCCGGACCTGCGTGATTATGGTAAGGCGAAGGTTGCGCTCGTTCTGCTCGGCAACGCCGAGATTTGCCTGTGCCTGCTGCACCTGGTAGCGGGTGAGAAAGCCGTTGAAAACGGGGATGGAGAGGTTGATCCCGTAGCTCCAGCCCTTTTGAAGAGGAAAATCCGTGCCCGTGTAATAGTAGTTGGCATTGGCGTTGAGCTGCGGGAGATATCCCTCCCGGGCCAGCGTGACGGACTGTTCCGCCGCTTGCCTCTGTTTTACCAGTGACTTCAGGTCGGGCCTGTGTTCATAGGCGGTTTTAAGCGCCTCTTCGAGGGAAAGGTCGAACTGCGTGTAGAGGAGCAAGTCCTCGAGGCGATACGCGGGCGCATCGGGAACGGCCATGGCGCTGCTGAGGGTCAAACGGGTAAGATTCACCTGGTTGTCCGCCTGTATCAGGGTGAGCTGGGCATTGCTCAGGTTCACCTCGGCCTGGGTTATATCGAACTTTGTGTTTTTCCCGACCTGGAAGAGAGCGCGTGCCTCGTTGAGGTGCTCCTGGAGTTGCTTGACGGCCTCCTTGGCCGTGTCCAGGTTGCGGTTGGCTTGAAGGGCGTTGTAATAGGCTTGCTTCACGTTGAGGACAACGGTATTCTCCGTGGCCGTCAGGGTGTGACGGGAGGACTGCGCGGTCAGGGTGTTGATCTTCACCTGACTCGACGTTCTTCCGAAATCGTAGATCATTTGGCTCGCGCTCGCGGTGCCCGTATAGAGACCATAGGGGCCTACGCCGCCGCCGCTGGCCGTGTTCGCTCCCGTAGAAGTGGTAATCGTGGGACCGTGGCTCGTCGTTGAAGGCGGAGAGACCCTGCTGAAGACAGGGGTTGCGGTCACCTGCGGGTAGTAGACCGATCGTGCCTGGCCGATAAGGGCCTCATTGGCCTTTACCGTATAGGCGCCGGCCATGACGGTTGGCTGGTTCTTGAGGGCGATCTCGATGGCGTGCGGGAGGGTGAGCACTTCTCCCGGAGCAATAGCCTGTCCCAAAACCGCCGACGGCAGGAGGGGGCAGAGAAGGAGAGCGGCCATGAGACATCCGGTCATGGTATATCGCCCCTGGTTCCTCCTTTTTGCAAGGTGGGGCCCCTGTACTCCATCTTCGGCTGTCCGCAGCCTCGTGTGATGCGGCTGAAGCTGTGGTTCGGAGCAGGCCGACCTGACTTTCCGGTACATATACACTCCCTTCGACAAGATCTCACGTAAAAAAGACCGGGAAAACCTCTGCCCGGATCGATAATGCGGTCGTCGCTACATAAGTCGCACGGGCGAGCGAAAAGGTTACAAGGGGAAACCTCCGCCCGGATCGATAACGTGTTCATCATACCAATATTGAAGGCTATTGCGCAATAGGGGTGCGACCGGGAGCCTGCCTTGCAGGGATCAATGCGGGCGCTTACCTTATAGTCTTGAGAAAATGGTTCTCTATCGGGTAAAATGGAGGTTGAGTCATGGAGGTAACGGAGGTCACATGAAAGTAGCCGCATTCAACGGCTCGCCGAGGGCCGGGGGAAACATCGAGATACTCCTGGCCGAGACAATTCGGCCCATCGCGGACGCTGGTTTTGATGTGGCAAAGTTCACGTTGAACGAGATGAACATCAGGCCCTGTCAGGACTGCGGAGGCTGCGAGGGGACAGGGCGGTGCGTCCGGACGGACGACATGGCGTTGATAGCTGACGCGATCCGCGCATCCGACCGGTTTATCCTTGCCTCTCCCATTTTCTTTTTCGGTCTTTCAGCGCAGACAAAGACGATGATAGACAGATGCCAGGCCTTCTGGTGTGAGAAATATGTGTTGAAGCAGCCTATCCCCGAGGGTGAGAACGGGAGAGAGGGACTGCTTCTGCTTGTGGGGGGGATGAAAAAGGAGATCGGCCTCCAGTGCGGCGAGGCAACGGCAAAGGCTTTTTTCAGGACCATCAGCGTGGGGAAACACGAAACGGTCAGCTATCTCGGCATAGATAAGAAGGGGGCGATCTGCGGGCACGAGAGCGCTCTTCGAGACGTGTATCGGGCCGGACGAAGGCTGGTCGGGCTCGACGGGCGGGAGTAGCGGGTGGAGGCAGGCGCCGTGGGCTACAGCGCCATAAAGGACATCCATATAGAAATATGTCTTACCCGCGAGGTGGAGTCGAATCTCCCCACGGGTCTTGAAAGCCTGAGCCTCACCTTCGATGTGCCGGATTTTGCAAAGAGCGACATAGACACCAGTGTTCAATTCCTCGGCCGGACACTTTCGATCCCGCTCCTTATCGCCCCTATCACGGGCGGCGGCCGCCGGTCGGCCGGCATCAACAGAAACCTTGCAACAGCCGCCGAGCACTGCCGAATAGCCATGGCCGTGGGGTCGGAGCGGCCCATGCTGGAGAAAAGGGCGGGGGCCGAATCGTATCTGGTGAGGGAGTTTGCGCCTACCATTCCACTGCTGGCCAATCTTGGTCTGGTCCACGCGCGGAGGGGCAGGGACTACCTTATGGAGGCGGTCGAATCTATCGGCGCGGATGGACTCATCCTGTACGTGAACCCGCTGCACGAGATCCTTCAGTCCGATGGGCGGAGCGATTTCAGCGGCGCCCTTGACGCGCTGGCAGCCATAATTGACGATTTCCCTTATCCGGTATTCCTCAAGGAGGTCGGGGCCGGCCTGCCTGAATCTATCGTTCGCTGGGCGGCGACAAGAAGCATCGCGGGGATAGATGTCGCGGGTCTGGGCGGCACGAGCTGGCCGAAGATCGAAGGTCTCATCCAGGGCAAAGATTATGCGGTCTATGAGGACCTTGGCACGTGTACGAGAGATGCGATCATCCGCGGCCGCACATGGCTGAGGGAGGGGCAGCACCTTATCGGCGGGGGAGGCATCAGGACGGGGATCGATATGGCCAAGGCCCTCGCCCTCGGCGCGACCCTCACGTCGATGGCGCTCCCATTCCTGAAATGGTCCGGGCAATCGGCGGAAAAAGTGGTCCGTGAGGTCGGGAGACTCAGGGAGGAGCTGCTTGTCGGTCTTTGGTGCAGCGGATCAAAAACGATAAGCGAACTGGCGGGCAAGGTAGCCTAAGCGGCGCAAGGCCCTGTTCTTCTGTTCTTCTTCTGTCGGGACGGCCGACGGCCTGGAGGAATCGCGATCTTTGGCGCCCTGCTCCGGTCGTGAGGCTACGCCTTACGTACAGTACGGCTCCGCTCAACGATCCTCGCAGGACATCCAAATCTCATCGATTCCTCCATGCCGTCGTCCACCCGATCCGGCATCGAGTACCACCATGATCGATGCCGGAAGTTAAGGCCCGCCCTCTCTCCGTCACCAAGCCTGCCCCGGCGGGGTAGACCGTGTGAAATAATTGTCTTTTTGTCGTCACCCCGGCGGACGCCGGGGTCCAGGCCCTTTATAACCTACTGAAAAGACTGGATACCGGCTTTCGCCGGTATGACGGCAAAGGGTCCCCAAACGATTTCTTCTCAGGTTCGTACCCGCGTAGCGGGTCGCTGAATCCGGGGGCGGAAGCCGGGGTCCAGGGCTGATTGAGCTACGTTCCCGACGCCACCGGATGGATTCCGTGTCAAGCCCATTGCCGTCATTCCGGAGGAATTTTCTATTGGTCCAATACGTCCTATTAGTCCTATTATGACGTGACGCCGCCCGTGCCGGCGGCGTTGTCCGCGTTCGACCGATAGGGAAGGGCGCCACACGCTCCAATCCAAGCCGGGATTCCCCAATGCGTTTGCCTTGACCCTTCGGGCCGTTTCGCCCTTCATGGCGCTCCCGGTCGTTCCCGCGATATGCTCGAGGGGAATCTCTCCCGTCAGTGCTTCCCAGGGGCCTCGACGATGTAAGCCGTCGCGCCTGATACACCCTGCAAAGGGTGTGAATTCCGCATGGGCAACGATTTCCAAAGATTGCCGCTGATAATGTTCAAAGGAGGGTGAGGGGGAAGGGGAGAGCCAGAGCTTCCTGTACTACTGCATTTTCAGATTTCGCTTGGATTTCACTACACACGGTAATCGCCTAGTCCCAGAAATGAAAAGTCAGGGCCACCAGGAATGAGACCGTGGCCGAAACAGTCGAGAGAACGGGCCACGCTCCATCCCCTGAAAGCTGACTGCTGACGGCTGCAACTGCAATGCCGCTCTGGGGTTGCATAACTATACTAAAAAATAGTAACCTTGAATTGAGATGGGAGCGCACGTAATAGTAAAGCAAATGGAAGTGGGACGGATGGCAGTGTACGCCTACCTCGTGGGATGCGAGAAGACAAAGGAAGCGCTCGTGATAGACCCCGCGGGTGATGAGGATCGGATTCTCCGGGAGGCGAACAAAAAGGGCCTGAAGATAAAATACATTGTCAACACGCATTCCCATGTGGACCATATACTGGGTAACAAGCGTATGCAGGATTTGACCAACGCGACGATCGTGATTCATGAGAAAGAAGCCTATGCGCTTACTCACCAATCCCAGCAGATGCTGAACATGTTTGGAGCGAAAGCCTCTCCTCCTGCGGGCAAGACCGTAAAGGAAGGCGACGTGATAACCGTGGGAGAGGTAAGCCTGTCGGTCATTCATACCCCGGGTCACTCCCCCGGGGCCATCTGCCTTTACGGTCACGGTCTCGTCTTCACCGGCGACACGCTGTTTGTGGGAGGTGTCGGCAGAACAGACCTGGGAGGCGGTTCCCATGAGGTGCTTGCCTCTTCCATCCGCAACAAGCTCTTTACACTACCCGATTCGACCGTGGTGCTTCCCGGCCACAATTATGGTAGTGCGCCGAAAAGCACCATAGGTACGGAAAAAGTCAACAATCCGTATGTTGGCTCTCGTTCGTAGCCTCGTCATATTATGCTGTAAATTTGATCAGCATAAAATATGGGCGGTAGATCAAGGAGGGGCAGGAATTCGGCAATGCAAGACCTGCAAACATTAGTCGACAAACTATTCTTAATCGTCAGCATAGTTGGAACGCTTTTTGTTTTGACAGAGATGGTCCTCCGATATTTCAGGAAAAGCATATGCTCTGCCGTTGGATGCAAGCTGGTGGCGCGCTATGCGAGGTTTGGAGACATTTCCATCCTGCTTATCGGCTTTTTGATTTTCTCACTGCTGATCGCACTTACCATCATGAGCTCGTATTTCAACAAGACTGCATTCGGGGAGTATATCAATCTCATCCTTATCGTGTCTCTCGCTTGCGAAGGTTATTTCATGGGCTTTCAGGCGTTTAGGATACACAGGCCCTGCATTTTCTGCCTCACTGTTTTTGGATTCATTGTTACGCTGGGTCTGCTCAGGCTTCTCCAGGGAGAAAGAGAAATCATTACGGGTTTTGCGGCAATGGCTGGGGTATTCAGCCTTTGCTACCTCATTCTGCCGGTCGAGAGCACCGTGCAAATTGAGGGGCACCCGGCGGTGCCAATGGTCGGCAAGCCGGCGCCCGAATTCGACCTGACTCTGTTCGGCGGGCAAAAGGTTGCGCTGAAGGATTTTCTGGGGAAGTTGGTCGTAATAATTTTCTGGAGTTCGGGGTGAACTCACTGTCTACGGGAGGCTCCCGTATTGGAGGCAGTATACAAGCAATACTACAAGCAAGGCCTAGCGATTGTCGGGGTGAATGTTATCCAAGACCAAGAACCAACTGCCCGCGCCTTTGTGAAAAAGTACAAGCTCACGTTTTCGGTCGGACATGACGCCTCGGGCGAGATTATTTCACTCTACGTCGTCCAAGCCGTGCCTACGATCATTCTCGTCGACAGGGCGGGTAAACTGGTGGAGCGCCGTGTAGGGGAATTGACCAAATCGGAATTAAGACAACGGATTGACGCTCTCTTGAAATAGCTTCCACGATAGGTTGTATCCTCTTGGGCTGCTTCGTAGTGGTCTGTTCAGGTGTTTTTGGGGAACAGTCATGCCTACGATCATAATATCGAGTATGGAACATAGGGCGCGGAACGCACGGTCCGGATGAGTGCGGCCGCCCGAAATCCTGGTTTGGGGTGATGTCTTCCGGCATGAGCTGAGCTGCAACCCATACCCTATTTCTCCTCGAACTTCCGGATCTCTTTCGTCAACTCACCTACGTGCTCGTCCAGTTCCTTAACCGTTTTCTCCAGACCCTGGACCTCCTTTTCGATTCCGCTTATCGGACCTTCCGCCATCTTCTTTGGCGGTTTTCTCGGTCTTGCCGGCGCCCTGCAGGAGAATTTCCAAGCAAAGTTGTACTTTTCAAAGATAATACTCCATCTGCGTGGAAATACCCGTCTAACGACCTCGGCGCACTCTTGTTCGCCTCCTGCCTGTTTCACCGCCTGAGCAAGTTTGTAGAGGTCGGTATCTTTGACCGATCGAGCCCTCATCTTTTTCCTGTGAAGCGACTGTAAAAGGGCATCTGCTATCTCGGCCCTGATCGTCTCGTTTTCAGGGTCTTCTTTCGTCGCCTCGATAATCTCGGTAATTTCCTTTGCATGCTCTCGCAGAAACGATTCTTTTTCATCCATTGCTTTTATCTCCTTTCGCGGCAGCCGCAAGGTGGTGGAACGTCTGTTCGGATTATGCTCAGCTTATCTACAATAAGGATACGACGATGCCACCAGGATTACAAGATGGCAGCGGACCAAGTTCGGCCTTCTATTTCGCCCCAAGCCTCGATCCTTTACGATTCGGCGAGAGAAACACTGCAACCCTCGAACTGCTTTCGCCAGTCGCGCGCTCACTCCAACAGGTTGGCTGGGGACTGCGCCTGGTCGCCCCTATGGGACTTCTCTTCGGAATTGCGGTGGTCCTTTGCCTCGCCCACCAGTTTTCCGAGTTTGCCCCTGGTTGGTAATAGGGGTTGGTTCAAAGTGAACTTTCGAGACAGGAACCAAGGTCGGCTATCTCCCCCTCGTTCGCCATACGGTTTGACAAGAGACGTGCTCACTCCGAGGAAGCGGGCCACAGATGCACCGCTATAGAGGAGGCATAGTTGCATCCTACTTTAATCGTGTCGCGTCTCAACAATAAGTTCACTTTGGATTCCTGAGAAGCAAACCCCTTTTCTGAAACGATTGATTTGTTAAAAGCATAGACAAAACGTCGTTCTTTGAAAAAAGGATGTCTTAACCGGGCCGAATAGCTCCAGAC
>JBEKHB010000075.1:0-17331 GCA_050012495.1 Syntrophorhabdales bacterium | reverse complement strand
AGAAGTACCCATCCGCATCCCTGGTGGCCAGGTCTCCCGAATGGAACCAGAGGTTCCTGTATGTTTCCAGCGTCTTGTCAGGCATGTTGTAGTATTCGAGCATCATCGTAAAAGGCTCCAGGTAGTTGAACTGCGTCGCCCGGTACTTGCGGATCTCACCCCAGAACCTTTGCAAGACAATATTTCTAATGAATTCATAAATATTTTCAAACTTTATGTAGACGAACGAGGCGGAACATTGTACTCTAGACCTCATGAGGCTCCCTCAGATCAACGTGCAGCAATTGATCTCCTTTTATTTTGTCGCGACGGAGAAGAGTTTCAGCATCGCTTCTGAAAAGCTTTTCATCACTCAGCCGGCGGTAACCCAGCAGATAAAAGGCCTGGAAGGACTGTTCGGGGTCAAGCTTATCAATGTCAAGAGGAAAAGGGTCCATCTTACGAAAGCAGGCGATCGGTTGGTCAGCTATGCGGAAGAGATTATCAACCACGTGATGATGGCGGAGAATTTCTTGAAAAGTTATCGCGTCAATAACCTCCGCATCGGGGTAGCGACAACGCTCACCCTTTACCTCACCCCCATAATCGACACGTTCAAGGAGCTCTTTTCTTCGGTAATGGTATCGGTTCGGGAAGGTCCTTCGCTCACGCTTGTCGAAGACCTGCTCGACTTTAAGTGTGACATCTGCCTTGTCGGTACCCTTCAAACGATCAACAAGAAGCTGCACGTCACGAGGATGCCGCGAATTGAGGGGATGGTGCTCGTTGCGAGCCCCGACTATCCGTTAGTCCGGAAGCTTGAAGTCAAGTGGGAAGACCTGGTGGATTACCCGCTCATCATCCAGTCGGAAGGATCGATAGCAAGAGAAGTGATCCTGGAACATTTCGCGAGCAGAAACCTCACTCCCATGATCGGCGCGGAAGTGGACAACGTGGAGTGCGCCAAACAATTGGCCCGGCAGAAGAAGGGCGTGGCCCTCGTGTTCCTCCCCTATGTCAGGGAAGAAGTGGCCCTTGGGAAGCTGGCCATCATTCCCGTTGTCGACGGCGAGATAAGGCTCGGCATCGACATAGTGACGAATCAGGAAATGCCTGTCTCGCCTATGCTGAGGGTTTTCCTGGGCCTTATCGAAAAACACTTCAATTATCCTCTTTCCGAGAAGGGCTCCTAGCAGGCGCGGCGGCCCTCTCCGGCGTCCTGTTCATGCCCGCCGTATCGACTCTACGCCATGCAGTACAGTACTATCACGTACCGCGAAATATTCAGCGTATACAATCCTGTCAGGTTGAGGCTTGACTGTGATCTCTCTCCCGGTATATGTATACATAGTAATTGAAAGGAGAGCCGGGAATAATGGACAGAATAGCCGAGCAGATCATTGGAAAGGCGAGCAAGGAGGGAAGACGCTACCTGACGGAGCCTGAATCGAAGTCGATCCTTGAGGAGCTGAATATCGCGACAACCGGGGGTACACTGGCCTTCTCGGAGGCTCAGGCTGTTGAAATGTTCGAGGCCCTCGAAGGGCCTGCAGTAATGAAAGTCGTTTCCCCCCGCGTTGTCCATAAGTCGGATGCGGGTGGGGTAAAGCTGAATATACGGAACAGGCAGGAAGCAAAGGCGGCATACAACGACATCATCGGCGCGTTCGGGGAAGAACATGTCGAGGCTGTCTCCGTCCAGCGCATGGCAAGGCCGGGCATAGAAGCCATCGTGGGCATAACGCGGGACCCCACATTCGGGCCCCTTCTCATGTTCGGGTTGGGAGGCGTTTTTGTCGAGGTTCTGAAAGACGTTTCCTTCAGGAGCATCCCCGTGTCGCCGGCGGATGTCACTTCCATGATCGAAGAGATCAAGGGGTACCCGCTGCTTAAGGGGACGCGAGGATACGCAGCCGATCTTACCGCTCTCCAGCAGCTTCTCCTGCGGGTATCCGGGCTTCTTCTCACCTGCCCGGAGATCAGCGAGGTCGACCTTAACCCCGTATTTCTCTATGCAGACGGCTATGTGGTTGTTGATGCCCGAATGTTTGTCGACGGCGCAGTCCCCTCCACCGCTCCCCGTCAAGAGAGCGGGAGCCTCCGGACGTTCTTTTATCCCCGGAGCATCGCTGTCCTCGGGGCATCCAACAGTGAGGGGAAGCTGGGCTGGAACGTTTTTCACAATTTAATCAGCCACGGTTTTCCGGGGAAGCTCTATCCGATCAATCTCCAGGCCGACGAGGTGCAGGGAGTCAAGGCGTATGGCAGCATTACCGATGTGACTGAGCCTGTGGACGTCGCCATTGTGCTGGTGCCTGCCGCTGCGACGCCAAAGGCCGTCGAAGAGTGCTGCGCCAGGGGAATAGGATCGATTGTCGTGGAGTCGGCCGGCTTCGCCGAGCTTGGCCCGGACGGCAAGAAGGCGGAAGAGGAGATGGAGAGGAGCGCCCGCCGCTACGGGTGCAGGCTTCTGGGCCCGAACTGTTCGGGTATTATCAACACCCATGGCAACATGGTCCAGTCCATAGGCGCCGTCGACGAACTGGGAAAGGGCAATATCGGGTTGATCGCGCAGGCAGGCGTGTATGCGGCCGGCATGCTTTGGGGTCTCCGCCGTATACTGGATTTCGGCATTGTCGCAACAATCGGAAATAAGCTGGATGTGAACGAAACCGATGTCCTGGAGGTGCTCGGCAACGACCCTCACATCTCGGTAATCTGCATGTACATCGAGGATGTCAAAAGCGGGAGAAGATTCATCGACGTCGCCCGGCAGGTCACCCGGACCAAACCCGTCATTGTCGTTAAATCAGGGAGAACCGATGCGGGGAAGAAGGCTGTTTCCTCCCATACGGCTTCCCTGGCCGGCAACGATGAGGTCTATAGCGCGGTATTCAGGCAGTGCGATATCATCCGGGCCCGGGACAACGAGCAAATGTTTGCCCTGGCGAGAGGTTTCTCCAAACAGCCTCTGCCCGACAGGGCCGGGGTCCTGATTATCAGCTATGCCGGGTCCCTGGGCGTCATGGCGACAGACGCGGTGCACCTGAACGGGATGCGACTGGCCGAGCTGGAGCCGCACCTCAAGAAAAGGCTCCAGTCCATACTCCCCGGCATGACGAGCGGCCTCAACCCGGTTGATTACACATTCACGATGAGTGCGGACGACGTGAGAAAGACAATAGCAATAGGGGTAGAGAGCGCCGATGTGGGCGGTTTTATCGTGATACTCCAGACCGAGATCCTGAGCGAGTACCTCACGCCGCTTCGGGAGATCAATTATAAAGGCAAGCCCGTCCTGGCCTGCGTTGCGTGCAAAGAGTTCGTGACGGAGGACGTCATAGGGATGGAAAAGGCAGGTATCCCCGTTTATGAGACGCCGGAAACGGCAGCGGAAGTGCTGTCGGCCATGTACCGGCATAGCTTACGCACCAAGGGGCGGTAAAAGATACGCTGCCACGTTCCCGTCCGCCCCTCGCGGCGTCAGCTTCTCAACGGAAACGATGCTCTTGAATCCCTTTATCGTGATATAGTCGAGCTCCGGTGTAGTCATTGCCCTATCATATCATGGTTGTTGTGCGCTGTCATTCTCATTTGCCTATTCTCATGCAGGTGTCTCATGGCTTACGCTCAGGAAGTCCCGACGTTCGGCGAAGAAAGGCCGGTAAGTGTTGCAGGAGGAGCCTAGTAAAATATTCTTGACAAGTATTTTGATCCCTGATAATAATAATTATTATGCTTATAATGTACCTTAATAAGGGGCCAGGAAGATGCCGAAGAAAGTGAAGTCGTTCGCGCTTCTTGATGGTGGCAATTTTGTTGATAGGAGAGAGCAACTTCAGGCACATTGCCGGGATTGCAAGGCATCGCTTACGGCTTGGGGATTTCGGGCTATAACGATAAGGTAAGCGCGCGCGGCCGCGTCAGGCTCTTTGCGGTGTTGTTCCCAATCGCGCAACGTGCCAAGCGGAATACAGAACCGTATCGAAAAATCTTCCTGGCTGAGGCCGAGCGCACGGCGAATAATCTTCACTTGCGGCGTGCGCTTCATGCGCTCTTCGTTGTCGGGCGTAACAGGTTGCGCGTCGGAATCGTTCACAGCGGCGGCGTGGCGCTGTTCTTCAGACATAGAGTCGAAGCGGACCCAATCATGTTTAGGTGGCGTTTTCTTCGTGGTATCTGCGTTTTTCATAGGCTTCTGCTCCTCGGGCCGAAATAATGCGGATCGTGTCCCCTCTCAGAGTGTAGGCGACAAACAACAGGTGCTCCTCCACCATGCCGATGACGGCGTATCGGTCCTCGTCATAGGGCACACGCTCGTCGAGCCAATCAATGGCGAAAGGGTCTTTAAACACATCCCGCGCTGCGTCCAAGGTGACGCCATGAGTCGCATAGTTTGCGGCGGCTTTAATGTCGTCCCATTCGAAAGACTCATCATTCATAAAGTATACTGCTTAGCCGTAGTTCTGTCAACTTATACGGCGATTTGAATGAGTTTGGAAAAATCGACGGAGTGCTTGGCTTCCACCGCTTCAAGCCATCCTTCGATAGCTTCCCGGATGTTGCCGACGGCTTCGTCGTAGGTTTTTCTCTGAGAGAGACAGCCCGGAAGGGCCGGTACCTCGGCGACATAATAGCCCGCTTCATCCTTTTCTATTATTACATGCAGTTTCATTCGTTCTCCTTATTGAGAAAATCTACCATATCCCTAAAATAGTGTCAAAGACGGAGAGAAGCAAAAAACTCTGAGCTGCTCCAGGAGCTGCGAGGAAGAAGAAGGGCGGGTCAACAGGAATGCGCGGATCATCGAGAGATGATAATGGAACGCCTCGGGCCGGGGTGGGTCTGGTGCCTTCATCGCGGGAGGGTGTACCGCCGGGAAGAGGTACGATGCGACACTGAAGAAGGAATCTACATGTGCGCCTATGAAGGGTGTGACGGAGACGCCTTGCTCGATGCCTGGGATTATGAGGAACGGCGTGTGGAATGCGGCTGGCCGGAGGTGCCGGAAAAGGGGGTCTTCTATCCGCTTTACAGATGAAAGCGCCGCGAAAGGGGCACGGTAAATATCCCGTGCTCCAAAAACGCAGTGCGAACTTCACCTACGAGGTGTTCAGATGAGTTACGGAAGAAGGATCAGGACTTACAAAGGAAAGTAGCAACGTCGAAGGTGAGCCGCATACTCAAACCCCTGGTTCGATCCGATCTTTCATTTTCCCTTCCAGAAAGTCAGGGCTTGGTTCACCGTCAGGGTCATTAAGTCACCGATAGTCTGATGCATAAGGGGACCGAGATTTCCAGTTCCCGGCACGCACAAGGCCATCGCGTTCTTGCCCATGCACCGCACAAGCATCATTCCGGATATCTCTCCGAATGGGTTCTTCTCTGAGGCCATGGATCGCTGGAACGCGGCTTGGTACTCGTCCAACGCTTGGTTGATCTTGCTGGCTGAGTCGATGGATAAGTCATAGTCGTTCTCGATTGCCTGTTTGCAGGCCGCCGCAATTCGACTTCCGCGCTCTGCGGTCATAACCTTTGAATGTCCTTCCCCAAGTATAGCCAAAGCCGTCCCTATGATTGCAAGGGAGACTTGCAGGCTTGCGTCATCATTAACAGGGAAGCGAACCTCGCCGTCTGTCCACATCCGGACGCCCTCAGCAATTGAGGGACAGGTATCGCGCCCTAGCGCGAACATCTGGCGGACAAACTCCTTGGACAATTTGTCATCATTGGCCCTATTCTTCAGAAAGCCGAACATGGCGAACCTCTTCAGTCATCGAAATTGAATCGTCTCTTTATCCGTTGCCCGTAAGAATCGACCTCCTTAACAGGCTCCGGTTCCTTTGCAGGCGTCTGGGCCTCTATCTCATTCGGCTCTCGATAAAGGCCATCAGCATCAAGAGTAGAGGTATCTATTTCTTTCGCGGTTTCCACGAGTGCGCCAAAACATGGGTTCTCTTTGATCCACTCAAGCGTTGCCATTCTTTTGGAGCGAAGCATTTGGTCTGAAATGATATCGTAGCCTTTGAAATAATACACCGTGACTTTCGACATTGTAGGTTCTCCTTTCGATTTAATTCCTCGTTAGTGCAGTTCATCAAATGTTTTTGTAGGGGGCAAGGCGACACACAAATGCTTCATAGCGGTCTTCCGTTATGACATAATCCCCATGGATGTAATAACCCTCCTCAGTAATGTGACCGGCTTCAGTGTTTGAATCTGGTAACCTCGCAAGGTGACGCGCGAAATTATCATCAAGAATCTTGAGTTTGTGCCCGTCGGAAGATAGACCGAAAGGCCCGCCATCTTTGTAACCCACTACTTCGATGACCTCAACGTTGGGGTACTTACTGAAGATGTCAGTCGGTGTTCTTGGCATATCAATGTCCTCCATAACCTTAGCGCTCAATGATTTCTAGTCTACCATATGGCTATGCAGGACTGAAGGTTGTCTCTTAAGAGAGTTGAATTTATTTTTCATCACATATCAGAAAACTGTCGCAAGATTACAACAACTATTTGAGGCTTTCTGCTGGAAAGACGGTATTCATAGGCACGGGAAGAGACGCTGTCTTTCGGGCAGAACTTATCAAAATATTTCTTGACAAGACTTTCCCTATTATTATAATAAGTTTTATTATGATGATAGTGGCGGTTACTAAGGAGACCAGAAGATGCCGAAGAAGGTAAAGTCGTTCGCCATGGAGGAAGAACCGTATGAGGAACTGTTCAGGATATTCAAGGACAGCGACGCTGAAGTGAATATTTCGTACTGCATGAACAAGTACGTGAAAGACCTCTTGCGCTACCTTAAGCCGATCAGCCAGGCCCTCAAGGAATCCTCAGACTACAACGTGCCGATGGCCTTCATTATCGACACGAAAGCAAGGGAACCCCTGTTCAAGTTCCTGGATGGGGAGGCTTCTCCCGGAGCGGATGAGTCGTCTCTAGCCCAGGAGCTTCGGGAACTGCAAGAGAAGTATGACGAGCACATCAAAAAGAATCCGCCCATCAGGCGGGACATGGTGGATGAGCTTGGGAGACATATTCCCATCGGGGCACTGGTCAAGTACATAGCGAAGATGATGGTGGAGGACGTGATAAACCTGGGAAATACGCCGGATGACCGATTCCGAGAGGCGGCAAGGGAGATAGGAGGGGAAGAATTGATACAGTTCGTGAAGCTTAGGTTGGCCCCGGCATTTGAGAGAAGCGGCTTTGAAGAAACAAAGCCTATCGGTGGGACAAAATCCCGTAAGAAGAAATCGGAGAGGGAGGAATAGCGGTGGCGACCATGTCTACGATTCCTCACTTAAAGCGACGGGCCTCGCGCCATTAGAGATTGTTGAACTCCCCTGCATCAAGCCCTGCCTGTTTAATCAGCTTCATGAGCAGGCCGGAGCAGAGTTCTATAGCTCCAGCCATTATACCGCGACTTCGATGAACTTGGAAGAATCGGTAGAATGCCTGGCTTCCATGACTTCAAGCCATCCTTCGATAGCTTCCCGGATGTTGCCGACGGCTTCATCATGTGTCATGCCCTGAGAGAGACAGCCCGGAAGGGCCGGTACCTCGGCGACATAATAGCCCGCTTCATCCTTTTCTATTATTACATGCAGTTTCATTCGTTCTCCTTATTGAGAAAATCTACCATATCTACAAAATAGTGTCAAAACGCAGAGAGGAGGAGGGAAAAGACCTTGAAAAATAAGCAAATGCGAGAGAGGGGATTTGAACCCCTATGGTGTAACCCGCTGGATCCTAAGAACAAGGGCGCGGGTTGGACCGGACGAAGCAAAACCGCGAAATAACCAATCTGCACAACGTAATTTAAGATGTTCGACCGGTGCCGATAAATCGGCTCGAATCGGTCAGAAATCGTCGCTATTCTCGTCTCTCAGGCACAATTCAGGCACAACCACGCATGAAATAAAAAGCCACGGAAGAAGCTCTTGGCGGGGTCTCTCCGTGGCCGGACCGGATCGGAACTTCCCTCGTAAGGAGGTTCTTTGTCCACCATAAATATAGGACGCCTGGGGTATCCCTGTCAACCGAATCAGATAGAAGCGCACGCCGAAGCCACCATGCCGGCGACGGTCAGGCCATACCGCTTAGATCGCTCCAAGATGTTCACCGCCCCAAGGCCTGCCGATGACATCGACAGTTGGGTGCGCCTCGCGGAAGAAACCTTTTCATCCCCTTCAAAAAAAGAAAGGGGTGAAGAGGTTTCTCTTTTCGATGTAGACAAGGAATACCCTGAAAGTTCCCATGCACGCGGCGTGTCCGTGCCTCCAGACATACGCCGTGCCGCCCCGCTCCCGCGCGGAAGGATGAGCACGGGGCGGGAAGGCACGGCGCGACGGGTGCCGGGGGTGTACGCTGCGACCGATCAGCCACGTTCTACTTTACTTGATTATAGGCTCACTCAAGGAGAAAACAAAAAGAACCCTTTCAAGGATATCTATAACTATGTCTCTTCGGCCAATGACACATACCTCTTCAGGGCGATCATCGCGGGCCGTGTGATCAAACTCTACAAGTACAGTACCGTCCAGGTGTGCCAGTAGGGGAAGACATGCAAGGACCGTCAGAAGCGTGGGGATCGCACGGAGGAAGAAAAGCAGAGGGACCGCAAGAGGAGTCTTTGGAGGGCGCGTAACGGCCTTATAGATACCATCAACGCGAATGTCGACCGGCCCTGGGGGGAACTTCTCAAATTCTTCACCATGTCCTTCAGCGATGACATTTTCGACCTGAAGGAAGCAAACAGGGAGTTCAACAAATTCATCAAGCGCCTTGAGTACCACATCAAACGGAAGGTCCATTACACGGTAATAGCCCGGTTCCAGGATGGAAAAAGGCCGGGCGGAAAAATCGGCGGGCGTGACGGGGTGATTCACTATCACGTCCTCTTTTACGATCTCCCCTATGTGCCGCATGAAAAATTGACCGGGATTTGGGGTCGTGGCTTCGTCTGGATCAACGCGGTTGACGATGTCGACAACCTGGGCGTGTACATGGTCGAGGGGTACATGGGGAAGGAAATGGAGGATGAGAGGCTGAACGGACAGAAGCACTACTGGTCAAGCCGGGGACTGGTCAAGCCTCTGGTGATGTACGGAAGGGAGGATTTGAGCATCAAGCTCGGGATTCAGGGTAGAGAGCCGGTTTACCGTAAGAGCTTTGTGTCTGACTACGTGGGCGTAGTCGACTATGAGCAATACAACTTGAAAAGGGAGGGCAAAGTCTATGCGAGGAAGAAGAAGGGTAGAGGAACAGGAATGTGCGGATCATCGGGAAATGATAATGGAACACCTTGGGCCGGGGTGGGCCTGGTGCCTTCACTGCGGGAGGGTATACCGCCGGGAAGAGGTACGGTGGGATTCTGAAGAAGGAATCTACATGTGTGCCTATGAAGGCTGTGACGGAGACGCCTTGCTCGATGCCTGGGATTATGAAGAACGGCGCGTGGAGTGCGGGTGGCCGGAAGTTCCCGAAAAAGGGATTGTGTATTCTCTCTATAAGTAAAGGAGTGGGGCACTTGAATGCGATGGGGCACGGCAGGTTTCCCGTGCCCCTGAACATGGGCGGCGCTCTTTACAGAAGGGATAACATTGCTAAGGCGCGGCCTGCCAGAACTTCAATTCGTAATAGATATCAACCAAATTTGACTCGTCGTGATTGAGGGTAACAGAAAATTTGAACCACGGCTGCTCACAGTTGGTACCATACATGTAGCCAAATGCCCCTGTTTTTGACGTTGAAATATAGTCTTTCTCATAGGCCATAGTTGACGCAACACGGACATCAGGGTTGCCCGACCTCCAGCGAATCATAAACATGCCCGCACCACAGTTATTCCCGGAGTTGGGAAAATCTGGTATTTCCGTCCAACCGTTCTCTGAGAAAATACGAAGTGTTCCTCTACAAGCGAATGGTTTGTCCCAAAAATCTTTATTATTTTCGGTTCTATATCCACTCAGTACGCGTGGAAAGTCAGGGATTGTTTCGCTGGATTTAGCTATGTACACACCTCCCTTGGGTTGGTATTTCGGCCAAAGCGGTCGGGATGATGATAGGCCCACCTCTACAAATACTGTTAGAAGAACACAAATGGCGATAAAGATAAAAATAGTTCTTCACTCCATAACATTCACCCCTCGGTCCTGTAACTCTCTGGCCTCTCGAGAATCCTGCGGAATTCGTTGACCTTGCCCCGAATTGGCTCGAGTGTGGGTGGAAACGCCCAAGGGCAAGTAGAAAACTTCGCTTCGTTCAGCCCGATCTTTCTATAACCTTTCTTTTCCGGCCTCCCTAAACCAAAGTATCCCCAAAACCAAAGGTCCTCTATTAGGTAATACTCCTCGCCTAGGTTCCTCTGTGCCCATTCAGTAAACCTTTGCCCATCCACCGGAGCTACCACCCTATGTGCTATATCTTCGCACTCGAATCCAAGAACCTGACTGATCACTTCACTGATTACCACGTCCAAAGGAATTGGCAGATATATTTCAGAAGCCTCTATATCATGGAATATTCTACAAGCCTCATAACTTTGGGCGTCATGCAGTTCTTTCATAAAAAGTGCAGCCTTCTTGAACTTAAAGTTCACGAATTGCGTTCTAAGGCCTTCAAATAAGTGTTTTGAGATTTCCTTTTTGTTATTATCAAAAACAAACTTCTTGTATCCTAGGACCACAGTCCGATAAAACTCTTTGAAGCTGACGGTCGGCGTAGAGGCCATTGTGTTAAGGCGCTTTATCATTTCTGTGCATGCCTCGCCGTTCCTCTTAAGGCTGCTCCCTCCCCCTGCATTCAGGGCATCGAGGAAGAGAAAATAGAGCTTATCTCGCCCCAGGGTAATGTTACCTACAAGCTTGATGGTGGATATTCTTCGATGTTCCTCGACGAATCCTGTATTTTCCCGCAAAAAACTCATCAATTCATCGATCTTGAATTTGTTGTTGCGGTAACCATGGTCCCAATGAACAATCTTGCCTTGTTCAGGTTCCACCTTGGTACCTCCTCTGCTTCGCAACGGATGGTTCCTTCGTGGACTCCAATCCCTCGCCCACTCTCCAACTCAACACTGAATTACCACTTTCAACGGTTTAATGCAAGAAAAATGGCGGATTCTATGAATAAGGGGGCCAAGGGGACGTTCTTCACCGCTTTCACTTGCCGAGCTGCTGATCCCCAGTCTAACCATCTATCAATTACCACTCGTACACGGGGAATGCAAGAGAAACTCGACGGTTATCGAGTTCAGGAAGATATCGTCATGCGGCGAGTTCCTGGCAAACTTGTTGTCTCTCGCTCCAAAGAACGGGGCGTACATCATAGTTTTTCAAAGCATCTATGACAGAGGCTGACGGTGTGTGATCCGCATCGTTGAGAAAGGCGTATGCTCTTGAATTGGGCGGCCGGACATCCTTCGTATCTATCCATGAAAAGGCAATGGCTTGGGCTGTATCGCGGTTCGGCCTGTTAATAGTCTGCAATATGCGCTCTGGTTCCTTCTTCGAGGCCGGAATCACGAAGTCGAAGAGGTGGTCATACCCGCTCTTGCCTGCGAACTTAACCTTGGGCGTGTATCGCACATCATTTGCGTCGAGCCATAGCGTGACATCTTCGAGAAAGAGGCTGGCAACAATCGGAGTGGCGAGGTAAAACAGATCATTTATCGCCAACATTGCCTGCACAAGGTTGTGTTTCTTAAGGGCAAAATTATCGGACGACGCGTGAACCAGTAAAGACTCGTCCTCCAGCTTAACTCCAAAGCCGTTCAGCGTCTGGAGCAGAAGGTCCCTGCGCTTCCTGCTTTCTAGTTCACAACCCGAGCGCTTCAGGTCACCGACAACATACCCGTCGTCCGTCAGGATGAAACCACCATTCTTCCGGCTGGCGTAGATTTGCAGGTAATCATTGTGTCTATCAAGATAGGGAGTCGTAATCTCTGTCCAGTCGCCAACCTGCCTAAGTTTGGTTTTGTCTCTGAGCCAGGCTAAATAGGTATCGAGTAGTTTCTGGATTTCATCAATCATACGAACAACCCTCTTTGAATGAGTGGTGGTCGAGTGATGTTACAGAATAGCATAAAGTCGTTTAGTGCCATCCACAAATCTCCGACATTTGGGAATCTGTCCTCGGGAATGGGTATGGCCCACCTGTCGCCGTACCCTTCTCGATAGACGTGTAAGTGAGGCGATGAGACATGACTATCATCCGGGTTCCTGTGAGGCTGTCCTCCAAAATCAAGCCTTACAAGTATTATTACCTGCCTGGAACGATTCTGGTATGTGCCCCTTAAGAGATCGATCCTTCCCCGGTAGACGTCGAGAAGGAAGTTTTCTCGCTTATCGAGAGACAAGAGGGGGATGCTGATTGATGCGCCGGTGATAGGGTAGTCCCAGTTGTCATCGCTGATGCGATGTTTCTCCATCGCAATAAGGGTGTCAGCCTCTGCTTGGGTGAGGTTTATGTCAGCCATTTGTCGCGCTCCGTATTCTCTGGTCGGCCAACGTGCTGTATTCTTGCCCCCTGGGCTATGTCACCGTATCACATATAACTTACCACTGGAAGGAGCGCTGTTCAACGATAAATACAAAAATGAGAAGTAGGAAAAACTTCTCAAAAATAGTTCTTGACAATCATAATAATGATTATTATGATTATAGGTGACATTAATAAGGAGGTGGGAAGATGCCGAAGAAGGTAAAGTCGTTCGCTATGGAAGAGGGACCGTATGAGGAACTGTTCAGAATATTCAAGGACAGCTATGCTGAAGTGAATATCTCGTACTGCATGAACAAGTACGTCAAAGACCTTTTGCGCTATCTCAAGCCGATTAGCCAAGCTCTTAAAGACTCGTCGGACTACAACGTGCCCATGGCATTCATTATCGAGACGAAGGCAAGGGAACCCCTTTTCAAGTTCCTGGATGGTGACCCTTCTCCCGGAGCGGATGAGTCGTCTTTAGCTCAAGAGCTTCGGGAACTGCAACGTAAGTATGACGAGCACACCAAGAAGAATCCGCCCGTCAGACGGGATACGGCGGATGAGCTTGGGAAACATCTTCCAATCGGGGCACTTGCGAAGTACATAGCGAAGATGATGGTAGAGGATGCGAGAAACCTGGGGAAGACACCGGATGACCGATTCCGAGAGGCGGCAAGGGAGATAGGGGGGGAAGAATTGATACAGTTCATGAGGGATAGGCTGGCCCCGGCACTTGAAAGGAGCGGCTTTGAAGAAACGAAGCCTATCGGCGGGACAAGATCCCGTAAGAAGAAATCGGAGAAGGAGGAATAGCAGTGGCGACCATCAATGGAGACAAAGGACAAAGCAACAAGCCCGCAAAACGCCTGTATTCAATCCGCGAGGGTGCGGCGTACATAGGGCGCACCGTGGCGGCTATGAGGGAAGTCATATGGGCCGGTAAGATTCCTATAGTGAGGTTCGACAGAAGAATCTACCTGGACATAAGAGACCTGGAGCGTTTCATCGAACAGAACAAGATGGTCTATTCCCCTTAGGGGGTGCAAAAATGGGAGCGGTCTATAAGAGGGGCCGGGTTTATTGGATCAAGTACTATTGGAACGGGAAGCCGATGCGGGAAAGCTCACATTCAACGAAAGAGGGTGATGCAAAGCACCTTATGAAACTGCGAGAGGGGGCCATAGCAGAAGGAAAGTTTCCGGGCCTTCGGGTGGAAAAAATCCTCTTCGACCAGCTCGCCGCAGACTTCCTGAACGATTACAAGCTGAATAACAAAAAATCGATCTGGAGGGCGGAAATCAGCGTAAACTATTTGAAATCGACCTTCTCAGGTGCGAAAATCCCGAGCATAACCACGGGTGCAATCGAGAAGTATATCATAGCGCGGCAAGAAGCAGGCGCCGAGAACGGCACGATCAACCGGGAACTTGCGGCCCTGAAACGAATGTTCTCCCTGGGTGCCAAGAGCACGCCGCCGAAAGTTATTCGCATTCCGTATATCCCGCATCTGAAAGAGACCAACATAAGAACGGGTTACTTCGAGGATACCGAATACCTGAACGTGAGAAACGGCCTTCCTGATGAGCTCAAGCCCGTAATGACCATGGGCTATTACACGGGTATGAGAAAAGAAGAGATTCTTTCCCTGCCCTGGACTCAGGTTAACGTCTTTGATAAGAAGGTTAGAAGCTGTGAAAAAATTGACTTTCGGTCGTCACCCCGGTGAAAACCGGGGTCCAGGCTGTTTGTAACGTACTGAAAAGACTGGATTCCGGCGTCCGCCGGAATGACGGCAAAGGGTCCCCAAACGATTTTTTCACAGCTTCTTACCCTTGAGCCTGGGAATACCAAGAACGAAGAACCCCGGATCATCTATCTTACGGGCGAACTGTACGAGGAAATCCTGAAGCTGAAGATATTACGAGACACGAGGTTCCCCGACTGCCCTTATGTGTTCTCCAGAAACGGGAGGAAGATAAAAGATTTCCGGGGAGCCTGGGAAATAGCCTGCCGGTCGGCGGGCATCGAAGGAAAGCTCTTTCACGATCTCAGGAGAACCGGGGTCCGTAACATGGTGCGGGCGGGCGTGCCTGAGAAAGTGGCGATGAAGATTTCCGGGCACAAAACCAGGTCCGTTTTCGAGCGGTACAACATCGTCAATGAGGACGATCTGAAGACCGCCTCGGAGAAAGTCTCCGCCTTCCACGCAGAGGCACGGAAAACGGTTGAAGGGGCGGAAGCGGGCACAATTCCGGGCACAATCTCATTTACCAAGAAGTCACTGGAAAAGCAGGAATGAAGAAAACACCAAGAATATCAAGCAAATGCGAGAGAGGGGATTTGAACCCCTATGGTGTAACCCGCTGGATCCTAAGTCCAGTGCGTCTGCCAGTTCCGCCACTCTCGCATGCCTTATTTTACAAGGGTTTTTGGTCATGTGTCAAATCTCTCTGACTGCCGTCGACCTTGACGTCCTTTTTCAGGTTGAAGAGGCGGATGAACTTATCGTAGGTGAAATCAGGCGCGAACTTCTCGTGATCGTGAGCGAAGGCGAGGAATTCTTCTTTCGAATAAGAGAAGATATCGACCGCGGCCTGTTTTTCGAGGGCGGCCGTCTGCGGGTACTCGGAGCCTTCAAGGGAAAAGGCGATGTGCGGATTGGCTGCGATGTAGGAGAGCACGTAGTACCTGATGGAGGCTGCATCACGGAGTTTCACGCTCACCCGGACAGTCCCCTCCCGATCACACGCCTGTCTTTTTACCCGAAGGACCTGTTTTGGAAGGATACGACCACGGGTCCGCCGTTCCTCTCCGCCTCATCGCAGGCGTTGTCCATGAGTTCCTTCACGACGAGCAGTTGATCGCTGAGAAACGCATAGCCGAGCCTGGCGATCTGTTCCTTGAGGGTGAGCTGCGTGTAGACCGGCCGGGTGACGAACATCTCATCTTTGTTCATGTGCTCACGCCCTCTCGGACTCAATGTCCATCTTATCGGACATACACGGAAAAATAGAAGCAAAAAGTAATACCTATGAGACGGATGAATCCCGAAAGGTCAGGCAAGGCCAGTGGCTGCAGGCGCAGGAAGGTCTGAGAGAATCACTGGAAACGGTCTTCGACGAGATGCTCGGACGAGCGGGATAAGAACGCCACGATGGCGAGCAGAATAGGACTGAAAGCTGAATGTGTGTTCCCCGGCCCTAAGTCATCTTCGTCAGATCTCGCCGATTCGCAGCACGGGCTTGATCGTGTCCCCTTTTCTGGAATCGGCAATGGCCTCGTTGATTTCCTTGAAGTCATAAAACCTGACGAGGCAATCAAAGGGGAAACGGCCTTCCCGGTAGAGCTCGATCAGCCTCGGGATAAAACGTTGCGGCACTGCGTCGCCCTGGATGATGCCGATGACCTTCCCGCCTCCCGGCAGGGATTCCGATCCTCCCGGTTCCGCAATGAGCGCCACAATGCCTTTCGGCTTCACTGCGGCAATGGCGAGTCTGTGCATCGTCTGGTCGCCCGTGACCTCCAGCGCGTAATCGACGCCGTGGCCTGCGATGCGGGCAAGGCTGGAGAGGATGTCCTGGCGGCGGCTGTTTATTACGTCGGTGGCCCCTATTTGCAAGGCAAGTTCAAGACGCTTGGGGTTCTTGTCGATACCGATGATGGGGTATGCGCCCACGATGCGGGCGGCCATAACGGCGGCAAGACCTACCGATCCGGTCCCGAAGACGGCGATGCTCGCCCCCTTCCGGACTTTCAGGGAGTTCATCACGGTGCCGGCGCCCGTTTGGAGACCACAGCCAAGAGGGGCGAGAAGAGAAAGATCCAAATCTTTCGGAACCTTGACGAGGTTGTGCCCGGTGGCAAGAGCATGTGTTGCAAACGAGGACTGGCCGAAAAAGTGGCCCCTCACGCCGGACACTGCATAGGCATTGCTGCCGTCCATGCGGGCAAAGCCGAAATTCAGGTCGTAGAAATGCTCGCAGCCGGCGGAATGACCCTTCCGGCATTCAGGGCACGAGCCGCATGACTGATACGAGAGCACAACATGATCGCCCGGCTTTACCCCCTTTACGTTTTTTCCTGCTACCTCGACTACGCCCGCGCCCTCATGACCGAGTACAACCGGGTCCCCTTCCCAGTCGTCGATAAAGTCGATGTCGGTGCGACAGATGCCCGATGAGACGATGCGCACAAGGACCTCGTCGTCCCGTGGGCCTTCGATCTCCACGGACTCGATCTTCAATGGACCGCCGCTCGCGCGAAGGACCGCCGCCTGAATCCTGTAAAGGTTACGCAACGCAGAAACAAGGGGGATGCCCTTTGCATTTTTACTTTTGGCAGGTCTCATATCCCCGTTCCTGAGAGCATTGCCAATCGTAACACTCGCCATCGGCTCGGTCGAGCAAAATCTAGCCCTTCAGGAAGAAGCCAATGGATGGGGACGGGCCGCCCAACCCCCATCGGTTGATGATTTTCTCAAAAAATGTAAGCACGTGCTTTTTGTCAGTCCTGGTTGTCATGTCTGCTTGTCAGTCCTCCTTGTCACTCCTGGTTGTCGCTTTGACAGAATATCGGGAAAGAGAGAGAATCTTATGAGACCGGGCAGCCATCGTGAGAGCCCTGGCCCCGCCCGTTCGAGCCGGTTTCCCATAAGCCGGAGCGCTCTTTGACAATTGAGCCTCGACTGTGCCCGGGTAAGGGTCCTATTCCCTTGCCCGGTTACGCCTTCGGACGTTCGCCCCTAATTGCCGCCAACCCGTTTCGCGATTCGCGTTCCGCGATGCCTTCCCCCCCTTCGCCGGTCGTGATCGTTCATTCAAAATTCACAATTTATAATTTATAATTCTCTTCCCC
>JBEKHB010000074.1:0-19397 GCA_050012495.1 Syntrophorhabdales bacterium | reverse complement strand
ATATTGCCGGTGTTGGTGATGCCCTTCGTTGTCGCAGCGCCGCTCACGGTAACCGTCGAGAGGCTGGTATTGCCTGTCACACCCAGTGTGCCGCCTACCGTGGCGTTGTTGGTGATGCTTGCGGAGTTCAATGTCGCAAGCCCTGAGGTGCTCAAGGTCGAGAGGCTGGTATTGCCTGTCACCCCGAGTGTGCCGCCTACCGTGGCGTTGTTGGTGATGCTTGCGGAGTTCAACGTCGCAAGCGGAGTTGAGAGTGGCAGCGCCGTTCGTCGTGAGTGTATCCGTAGTGATATTGCCCGTGTTGGTGATGCCGTTCGTTGTCGCAGCGCCGCTCACGGTGACCGTCGAGAGGCTCGTGTTGCCCGTGACGGCAAGGGTGCCGCTGGTGGAGGTGTTGCCACGTTGGAGGTGCCGTTGCTGACTGCAAGGCCCCCACCTTGTATGGCAGCGCCGCCGTTCAGATTGGCAGCCCCCGTCACACTTAGCGTCCCGCCCACCGTGGCGTTGTTGGTGATAGTTGCCGAGTTGAGAGTGGCAGCGCCGTTCGTCGTGAGTGTATCCGTACTGATATTGCCCGTGTTGGTGATGCCGTTCGTCACCGTTTGCGACCCGACAGGTCGGGCAAACGTGGTCACCAGTACGAGGGCGGCGCAAATAGCTGCAAGCTTCCTCATGCCCTTTCTCTTCACCGAACCCGGATGAAAGCGTCGCCCGGTCTCTCCGCGATCAGGCCATGACCCGTTTCTCTCGATGTGAGGATGCCTTTCGAACCACGAGACTCTCGTACATGCCGAAGGGCTTGTCTGCGTGACGGCGGTGCAATTATCCGTCACCTTCCGCGGAGATCCCATGAACTTCCCGTACCCCAATGCTTCTCCATGCGAAAAAGACTCACCTGACTATTTCCTTTTTTATGGTGACGCATCCCGTACCAGCCCGCATCAGGAACACGCGGGCTGGCGAAGGCCCCCCAAGGGCGGTGATATTTTGCCGGACTTGATTAAGGCGCGCCATGCCTGGAAAATATTTTCGCTCCACCTCGTTACACGTAAGAGGCCAGTAGGCCACCGTTTCATAGAGGGCTCCGCAGCCGTTGGCCTGATTAGGAGCGAAGGTGGCGGTCGCATACGCGGTGTCTCCTCCGCCACCGGGGACCTCCATCGATACGGAAAACATGCTCTGGTCGGGTTGCGCCGGAGGGGTGAATATGAAGGCGCCTGTTTCCTGTCCACTCCCGCCGAGAAAATTGACGACCTGATTGATTCGGCTTGCGCATGAAAGCACGCCCAGGTTAACGGCCATTTGGGTCACGGGGCTGACCTCAGGCGCTCGGGGAATTGACTGGGCACCAGGCGTCTGCGGCTGTGCCTGAGATCTGTTTACGGTTTCCGGCGGGCCTGTCCCGAGGGGCGGCCCCGCCTCCACGGCCAGAGAACACGCCATCAATAATAACGAACCGCAGAGAAGAACCTTCAAAACTTTCATTATCACTCGCCCCCCTTCACGGCTTTCTCTCGGATCCATCGGGCCTTGTATACATCCAGATGTTGAAATGCAAATTGTGTGCCTCCCTTCGATTGAGCCCCATCCCGGGGGTTACGGCGGGAGCTGCGTACCTGATCCTCACGCATTAAAACCGGAAAAGATAGATTTGGGGGGCCGGTGGAGGGTGCCCAAGGTTGCAGCAAGACCTTTCCGCCATGAAACCGGAGAGTCCCAGCCTCAAAGCTGTCATTTTCATGACATAACACCTGGAGCAACCACAACGCCCTATCGCCATTTCTCGTGCAGGGGCTGAGAGAATCCGGTCATGACGCCGCACACGTTCGGGAATACGGATTGCAGGATGCTGACGATCAGACAATTCTCGATCTGGCCGCCCTGGAAAACCGCATTCTCCTATCAACTGACACGGATTTTGGCACAATTCTCTCTAACCGCAGTGATGACAAACCTTCCGTGGTGTTGTTTCGACGCAAGTTCGGACGCCGCCCACAGGTACAGCCCGTATAGTTCGTGACAAAACGGGTCGTAAATAGTTATGATATGATATGTCTACATAGTGGTTAAGTTGTGCAGATGAGGTGAAGATATGTGGGAGTACACGGACAAAGTCAAAGAACACTTTCTCAACCCCCACAACGTGGGTGAGGTTGAAAATCCTGACGGTGTCGCTGAGGTCGGCTCCATAGCGTGCGGCGATGCCCTCAAGTTCTCTTTCAGGCTGGATGAGAACAAAAGGATTCAGGAGGCCAAATTCAAGACCTTCGGGTGCGCCAGCGCCATTGCCTCCGCGTCCGCCCTGACGGAAATCGTGAAGGGAATGACCCTTGAAGAGGCCCAGCGGGTTACGAACAAGGACATCGCAGACTACCTCGGCGGGCTGCCGGAAGAAAAGATGCATTGTTCCGTTCTCGGGCAACAGGCCCTTGAAAAGTCGATCGAGAACTACCGCGGCGCGCCTGTAAAGGCACCCGGTGAGGAGATCATCTGCGAGTGCTTCGGCGTAACGGACAGAGAAATTGAAAGGGCTGTGAGGGAGAACCGGCTCACCACCGTGGAACAGGTGACCAATTACACCAAGGCCGGCGGCGGGTGCGGAAACTGTCACGAAAAAATCCGCGCCATCATTGACAGGATGTCTGCGTCGGCCGAACCGGTCACGGAGCCGGGAACCAGGCCCAGGCTTTCGAATCTGAAAAAGATCAGGCTCATCGAGGAGGTCATGGAGCGGGAGATCAGACCATCCCTGAGGCACGACGGCGGCGACATAGAACTGATCGACGTCATCGGCGATCGAGTCATTGTGGCCACACGGGGTACGTGCGCCGTGTGTCAGGCCTCACAGGCGACGCTCAAGGGTTTTGTGGAATCGAGGCTCAGGGAGCTGGTCGCACCGGAACTCATCGTTGAGGAGGAATCCCGATGAAAACCATCTATCTCGACAACAATGCCACCACGCGGGTCGCACCCGAGGTCATGGAGGCACTTCTCCCCTATCTCGGAGAGTACTACGGAAACCCCTCCAGCATGCACTCTTTTGGGGGCCAGGTCTCAAGGAAGGTGAGGGAGGCACGGGAGCAGACGGCGGCGCTCCTTGGCGCAGAACCCGACGAGATCATTTACACGAGCTGCGGCACGGAAAGCGACAGTACCGCAGTACTGTCCGCCCTCAATGTAAGTCCGGGGAAGCGTCGTATAGTCACGAGCAGGGTGGAGCACCCGGCGATCAAGGCCCTTTGTGAGCGGTTGGGGAAGGATGGGTACTATGTTACCGAGGTCCCTGTCGACAGCGAGGGAAACCTCGATATGGATGAATACGGGAAGAGCCTTGCCTCCGATACGGCGCTGGTCAGTCTTATGTGGGCCAACAACGAGACCGGCGTGATCTTCCCTGTCGAAGAGGCGGCTGCTATGGCCAAGGAAAGGGGAATTCTCTTTCATACCGATGCGGTGCAGACAGTGGGAAAGATTCCGGTCAACATGAAGGAGAATGTCATAGACATGCTCTCCCTCTCGGGGCACAAGCTTCACGCACCCAAAGGCATAGGGGTTCTCTACGTGCGCAAAGGGACGCCCTTTCACCCTTTCCTTATCGGGGGCCACCAGGAAAAAGGCAGGCGGGGCGGGACTGAGAATACCCCGAGCATCATAGGGCTGGGAAAGGCCTCCGAGCTCGCTGCCCAAAATCTGGAGACCGAGAACACCCATGTGCGGCGCTTTCGCGACAAACTTGAGAACGATCTCCTTACGCTGATCCCTTTCTGCCGTGTAAACGGGAACCGTAGTGCCCGTCTTCCCAACACCACCAATATCAGCTTCGAGTCTATTGAGGGTGAGGGGATTCTCCTTCTCCTCGACCAGTTCGGTATCTGTGCCTCTTCCGGCTCCGCGTGCACCTCCGGATCCTTACAGCCGTCTCACGTCCTGCGGGCCATGGGGGTCCCCTTCACCATGGCGCACGGCTCCATCAGGTTTAGCCTCAGCGTCTACACCACGGAGGAAGAGATTAACGTCGTCATCGAGAAGCTCCCGCCCATCATTGCGCGATTGCGTGATCTTTCCCCCTACTGGGGAGAGAACCGGGCCTGCGCCATGTAGGGAAAAAGGTTTTCAGGAAGACGGCCAAAGGGACTAACCCGTCTTTTCGAACTCTGTTTTCGGCGCGCCGCACGTAGGGCATACCCATGAGTCGGGTAGGTCCTCGAAAGCGGTGCCTGCTCCTATTCCCGCATCCGGATCGCCTTCTGCGGGGTTATAGACATACCCGCAGATGTTGCATTTGTAGCTCGCCATGGCTCCCCCCTTCTTTTCCGTTGTTTCGTCCCCGCCGGTTGCGGCGAGGCGGCTTAGTCAATCTTCTTGAACACAGAGCCCTTTGTCCCGCATACAGGGCACGTTCCCGGCGCCTCTTTTTCGGCAGTGAACCCACACACAGGGCAGACATAGTAGGAATAGCCGGCTGTGGTTTTTGCCAGGTCGTCAAGGAGATGCTGATAAAGCTGAGCGTGGACTTTCTCAACGGAGTTCGCAAAGTCAAAGCTCCTCTCCGCCGCCTTCTGCCCTTCTGCTCTGGCTGCCTCGATCATCTCCGGATACATTTCTTTGAATTCGTGGGTCTCCCCGCTCACGGCTTCCTCGAGATTTTCCTTCGTGGAACGAATTCCGTTAAGCGCCCTCAGGTGATTATGAGCGTGAACGGTCTCCGCCTCGGCAGCCGCTCGAAAGAGGCGGGCGGCCTGAGGGAATCCTTCCTGGTCCGCCTTCGCCGCGAAGGCCAGATATTTGCGGTTAGCCTGAGATTCTCCCGAGAAAGCTTCCCTTAAAAATTGTTCCGTCTTTGCCATGAATTGTCCTCCTTTTGATTTTCTGCGTTGTCGACTATGTGAGCCGACAGCCGCCATCCCTTGTGAAGCAAGAGTCTGTTCCCCACTGCTTCCCAATTGATATTCTTCAAGTCCTTTCCTTCGCACCGTGCGCGCGCGCCTCACCGTCTGCACAGTCCTTGCACACCCCCTTGAAGTTAAGCTGGACCGCATCGATTTGATGTCCGTCTACGGTCCTTGTGTCCAGCGGATCCAGATTGGCCAGAAAGGGGATATCGCACGCTATGTCGAGGACTTTCCCGCATGACCTGCAATAGAAGTGATAATGAGGTGCGGTGCACGGATCGAACCTTTTCTTATCCGGGTCGATATCGAGCTCTTGAATCTTTCCTGCTTCCGCGAGCCTTGACAGGGTGTTGTAGACCGTCGCAAAGGATATACCCGGATATTCTTTCAGAATTTCGCGGTAAATACTATGTGCCGACGGATGGGTCCGGTTCCCGTCGAGAAGCCTTACAATGGCCTGGCGCTGCGGGGTTACTCTTAGCCCTATCTCCTTGAGCATTTCTGTAGTCTGCTCTTTCATCATTTATAAATATTACTACATCATAACTATTATTGTCAAGAAAAAAGTAGTTCCGAACATGCGACCGACCGACTAAGGACCGATCAAAAAGAAGTGACGTGCGCGTCAAGAAATAGCTGCGCCTTGTTCAGTTTTTCCGGGTGAACATGGAGGCCTTGGGGGACAAACTCAAAGTCCAAACCATTGTCGGCCGTCGCAGCGAGCAATTCCTCCTTCATCACCTCGCATGCTATTACTTGCAGACGCATGATAGCCTCTTCGTCCGACAAAATCTGATAGTGGCTGTGCAAGCGGGCTCCATTTTGTTAGTGTCTCTTTGGTCCTGACGCCCCTTTATCGAAGGCAAGGGATTGGACGAAAGCCCGTTCAAATCCGGTACAATCGGCCAGCTCGATAACCTCCGTTCGGTCTGCCACGGACCGCATCTGCCCGCGGCTCTCCTTGTTCAGAAGGTAGGCCATACACCCCGATTTCGATGTGTTTCCTACGAGCCTGACCTTTCCGAAGAAACTTCCCGGCAAAAGCCCGATGTCGACAAGGCTGCGGACCCGTCCACATAATAATTGACATCCGGCCCCTTATCGCGTATATCGTGACAGGCTTTTCGGAGGCAGGAAGAAAGGGGGAAGAGCTGCAAAGGGAGATGGTTCGTGTTGCCCGGTCCGGTGGCTGCCGCATGAATATAATTGTTGTAATTTTGCGGTATTTCTCTGATAATGGAGGATAGGGAGATGGCAGTCGGAAAGGCTTACACACTGGTCCGGTAAATAAGAATGTACAGAAGGAAGCAACGTCCCTACCGCCCACAAAAACAGTCGGAAAGCTGTATAATAGTGGCAGATCAATTCAACAGAGGAACAAAATGTCAAAGAACAACGCTATCGCCAGAGATGATCTTGAACATATGATCGAGACGAAGATTTTGGAGATACTTGGCGATCCTGACTCAGGTCTGGAACTCAGAGAGGAGTTCAAGGCCAGGGTTCGCGAGAGGCAAAGTCGGATGTCACCGATGGTCTTGCACGAGGAGGTCTTGAAGGAGCTTGGCTGAGGTAGCTTGGACCCGAGACGCCGTTGATGACCTCAGGAAGCTCGATAAGCCGGTCAGAAAACGGATTCTTAACAGGATTTCCTGGTTTGCTGCTCACTTTGAGGAAATTATCCCGGAATTGTTTACACCCTTCAAGACGAACGCTTATTGATCCTCGCCGTCGGCCACCGACGGGAAATATACAAATAAACGCAAGGCGGTCCGGTCCACAGAAGAGAGAGAGGATAAGTCACGTTAGTCGGCTATGTCCCCGACGCCGGACATAGGTTCGGAGAAACTTGATAAGATAGTCAATCTTCAATAGCCTCGATGGCTGGGTGGAGATTGCCTGTTTATAATAGTTCCGCGCAAGCCTCGTATCGCCCGATCGGTAGAACCTGCGAAAGAGCTCAAAACATCTGTGTGCGGCAAATGCCTTTCGCATATGATCGAGACGGCCTTCAAAATAAGGATCGTCAAAGATCGCCTCGACAAGTCCTGTGCGTTGCTCCTTGAGGTCCTTTATGTTATGACGGAGACTGTCCGCATGGGTCCACGTCACGGCCGTAGGCTTGGAAAGAAAGCGACCCCTTGTCCTGAAAAATATCTTAGAGAAGTAGACAAGGTCCTCTCCGTTCGTGAGATCAACGGGAAACTCGAACTTCCTGGCTCGGCTCGTTCTTATGAGGACAGCGCATGTTGCAAAGGGTATGCGTTTCATGAGCAACTCTTCACACAGCGATTCGGATATTGTGTCGCCTATTGAAAAACCGTCGCGAAAAATGCCTGTTCCGTGATCGTCCTGCGAATACGTCGTGCTGATCACAAACTGAATGTCGCCGTCGGTGAGCATTATGCGTAGCCGCTGCTCAATGGAATCATCCGTGAGGTAATCATCGGCATCGAGAAATGTAATGAAGTCGCCTCTTGCGAGGCTTAGACCTCTGTTGCGGGCAGCGGATACACCCTGGTTTTCCTGCCGGCAGCAGGTGATCCTGCCGTCCTCAAAACTCCGTACCACGTCTTCCGTATCGTCGGTGGAGCCGTCATCGATGACGATGACCTCGAGGCGCTCGTAGCTTTGTCTCATGCATGATCCGAGGGTCTTGCCCAGGTATTTCGCATAGTTGTAGGTCGGTATGACGATCGTCACGAGCGGATTATCGTCCGGTGTTCCCACCTCATCAATGTACCACAGAAAAATGCTCAATATAAGATTATTGTGGTTCTGATGTCTACAGCATTGCATATACAAAGAGTGCAGTAAGAGAGCGGCCTTTCAGCTTTTGGCGTTGATTCCCTTCTCTCACAAGCCCTTGCCGAAGGGGTGTGCACGAAAGTGCACGGTTTCAGGGGGGGTAGGGGGGCAGCGGCCGGCCGGGTTAATTTCGCGCTATGCGCCTGTCTCTTCGGAGCCGCGCGATCCTCAACGTAGCGCGCTACGCCTCCGGTCGGCGGCTCCTCGATCACGGCGCCTATCATCGCAATTTCCTCCAGCCAGAAAACAAATCACCCTTGAAGCATGTCTCTGGTATCCCCTGCCATTGTATGCTCCGGCCGAAGACGAGCGTGAGGTGGAGGGACGCTCGCGCTCCCTCTCCCTTGAGGGGCATAAGCGCTAACTTAGGCCGTCACCCCGGTGAAAACCGGGGTCCAGAAAGCTTAAACTCCCCTGGATACCGGCTTCCGCCGGTATGACGAATCGTAACAAGGACCTCCCTTTCCTCTTATATTAGCGCTTATGCCCTTGAGGGGAGAGGGGCGTGGTGAGGGTGATACGGGCAAGGCGCTCCGGTGCAGTCGGTGACACCGCGTAGCGGCTGGTCGCGACAGCGAAGCAACGCCGCCGCCGGATGCGGCTGTTGGGGCTTCAATTGTCAAAGAACAACTCCGGTTTACGGGAGGTCTATAAACCGGCTCAAAGCGGGGCCGGGCTGTGTCATCTCTTTAGGGCCTTTTAGAATAACTTCCCGGTCTCATAAGATTTTCTCTCTTTTCCACTCTCCTGTCAAAGTGACAACCAGGGGCGACAACCAAGCGTGACAAGGAGAGATGACAACCAGAGATGACAAAAAGCATTTGTGAGACTATCTCAAAAAATGACAAATAGGCGACGGGTGTTGTCGAACAGTTTCTTCCTGAAGTGGAGCATCTAGTGATTTTTCTCGCAGTGCCCTAATACAGGCGGTAATGATCGAGGCTCGGCGGGGCCTCATGCTATCCGCTTTCGACCAATTTCTCGACGGTAAGGCCTTCTATTCTCTCGAAGTCCCTGAGATTGAACGTGACAACTGAAAAACCGAGGGAAATGGCGGTGGCCGCGATTATGAGATCATGGGCGCCCACCGATAGATGTTTGCGCGCGAGATTCGCCCAGATTCTGGCATAAATCCTTCCTGCGGCGAGGTCAAAGGGGTAGACGGGAAAGAGCTCGATTATCCTCTCCACGTAGGATTCCCGCTTTACTCTCCTCGTCTCCGAATCGGCGCGATGAACACCGTGGAGTAACTCTGAAACGCTCACCACGCTGATGCCGAAAGGCTCGGCCTCGCGTCCGGCAGTAAACTCGTCGATGCTCGAATCTGACTTCTCGAAGGAAATCAGAACACTCGTGTCAAGGATTACTCCCATATCTCATCCGAGGGCGGCAGAGGCTGTTCTTTGACGGCTCTGTTCACATCATCGGCGAATCGCTTGTCCTTGAGCGGGGGAAGCCGCTTAATCAGGGTTTTGAGATCACCCAGCGTCCTCTGCCCCGCCCCCTCCTCGTGAGGGGATATATGCGCTACCGCCTTTTTGCCCCTCATTATGACATACCGTTCGCCCCGGTAGTTCACGGAGTTAAGGATTTCGGAAAACCGTCTGACGGCCTCCGTGGCAGTAATGTGCTTCTCCACTGCTATTCCTCCATGCCTAAAATATGATTATCATAGTTTACATATGCGAGGGCGGTTTGTCAACGAGGCGGCTTCACGCATATCGGTCCTGCCGGAAGCCCTTGTCCAATGGACCTGAACCGTGGCTTCAAGGGTTACAACCAGGGTTTCCAGACAAAGGGATGCTCACGTTTGAAAAGAATGGCAAAGAGCCCTTCGTAGCTTCTACAGACCACCGACCGACGACGAGGGCCGCCAAAGGCGGCGGTATTCATGGGCATGCTATCCTCACCGGGCTGACGACGTTTGATCAGCTTTCTATCGGCAATGTTGTACCTCGTGCGATTTCTGTCCCCTGCACTTGGAGGTATTCTCGACGTCCGCGGTTTCGCGGAGAACTTCCTGAAATCGAGCGGCTGAATGTTTCTCACAGCGGGATGTTTTTTCTGCTGAATGTTTCTCTTGCAATACACCCTTCATGGTGGTAATGATTAACAGATGTGGTGGGAGCCGAGATGGTGAAGGGAGCACGTAAAAGCAAACTGCACGTTTTTCTTTCCGAAAGGAAAGTTATTCACTTACTTAAGCATGTCCCCTTCTCATCCCATCTTTCTGACGGAAAGCCATAATTCAGGATAAAACAGTTGTAATGGCAATCGTGAAGGCAGGAGAAGTGAAAAGGCAGGGCCATTTTCTGACCCTGCCCGCGATGTTGGGTGAATAACGCCTACTTCTTGAGCCTTCTCCTGATTGCCGCAAGACCGACAAGGCCAGGGCCGAGCAGGAGCATGGTTGCGGGTACCGGGACCGCCGAGGGACCAACTGGCACGATAGCGCCAGAAGCGTTATAGTAAAGGGCTTGGTCGTAGCCGGGGCCGCCGTTGGGGCAGACGATACTGATGGTGTTGCCATACATCGCCACCTCGCCATTTTCCGCCAAGGCCCTGCCGTTGTAAATTGTTGCGCCGGTATTCAGGGTGATGCTCGAGTACGCGAGGATATTCCCCTCGAACGCAGTGCCAGTACCGAGAGTCGCCTGGCTGCCGACCACCCAGAACACGCCATATGTTGCCGTATTCGATGAACCGGTATTGTACACCTCAACAGCCGAGTTGGCAAGGGTATTGAGGCCGTACGGTATCTGGAAAACCCAGTACGCATTGTTCTTGCCCTGGGCGTTGAGATAGAGTATTCCGCCCACGTCCAACCCAACCGACGCAGGCCCCCCCGAAAACGCATAGACGCCCGAGGAGAGGTGGTCTCCAGTAAGGTCAGGATCCGTCAAGGTTACAGTAGGCGCCATATTATTCAGAGCAGTGTACGCCTTAGAGAGACCAGTCTTAGCCGAACCCGCGGCAGTATCAGCACTGTCGAACGTTCCTGTGATGCTGATCCCCGTCATACCGATGGAAGTGCCTGGGTAGACACCCACATTTCCGGTGATGGTGGTCGAGCCGCTATTGGTCACCTGCGAGTAAGCCAGGACCGCGAAGTCCGCTGCCGAACCCAGTATTGACGCGGCCGATACCGAGGGAGCGTAAAGAAGCGTGGCCAATACCGCTACTACGAATAGAATCGACAACTTGCACGTCGGTTTATATTTCATTGTGAACTCCTCCTTCTGATAGTTGCGGTTGCCATTAGCTGATGTCCAACCGTTTATTCCTTCTTTCTACTCTCTCGTGCGCGCAAAAATTAAGAACTATAAGGACCTGCCTTTTCTTAACGGTCGGGCAACCGCCGGCCTCTCCACCCCCTTATCTCCCGCGGGAGACATCGTCCACCTGGCGGCCCGGCGGAAATCTACAAAGCACCATCTCTGAGGCCGTTTGGCTTTTCGTCCCATGGGTCTGCCTTTTACAACTTATAACTTATGATAATACTATTATACCTAGTATCACTAAAAGTCAAGGAAAAAATGACAGGGATGATGTTTCTATGTTGCAATGACAGAAACAAGGTACCGGTTCTGGAAAAATAAATTGCCCTCGCTTTCCGATGGCATGTACTCTTCACGCGCCCGAGAAGTCCGTGCGCGAGGAGCAGTAGGTGAAAGCGCTCCTGAAAATAAAAAGCCGCCCTTGATTCAACTGCTTGGGTGTCCACTGGAGAAGCCTCAAAAAAAACTATTTGAGTCCCGTCACTTTCCGTCCTATGCTTGCACATAATTTGGCTTATTCAAAATACTCCCGTTTATAATGTCATGCGCGCGATAACCGATGTCAAGGAAACCTACAGGTTCTGGAAAAATAAATTGCCCTCGCTTTCCGATGATTCTTCACTCGCCCGAGAAGCCCGTGTGCGAGTAGTAGTAGCTGAAAGCAGTTGCGCACGATCTTCCGGCCGGAGGAAATTTCGATGATAGGCACCGAAATCGAGGGGTCGCCGACCGAAGTATCGAGGAATCGCCGACCGAAGTATACTTTGTGCGTATGTGAGGATCGCGCGACCCCGAGATACAGGCGCATGGCGCGAAATTAACCCGGCCGCGTCCCCCGAAGCGCCCGGCCTGCCTGGCTGCGAACCTTGTGGATTTCACAGCCCGAATCGTGTACACTTACACGGTACGCCGTGAAGAAAGGCGGTATGGCTCTCCTTCGCTTGTCATCTTTTCGGTCTGCCAAAAACCAGCAGTGTTTTTTAAAAGCAGGTGGGAAAAGGCATGTTTGATGTTATCGTTATCGGTGCGGGACACGCGGGCTGCGAAGCAGCGCTCGCATCCAGCCGCATGGGCGCAAAGACCCTTCTTTTGACAATGAGTCTCGACAGGGTTGCCTTTATGTCGTGTAATCCGGCGGTTGGCGGCCTGGGCAAGGGGCACCTCGTCAAGGAGGTCGATGCCCTGGACGGGCAGATGGCGCGCACGACCGACGCGACAGGCATCCAGTTCCGGACGCTCAACATGAAAAAAGGACCGGCGGTCCAGGCGACGCGCGTGCAGGCCGACAAGGCGCGCTACTCCCTGATGATGAAAAAGGTCCTGGAGGAGCAGACCGGCCTGCACCTCAAACAGGCGGTCGTCGAGCGGCTCGTTTCGGACGGTGTGCGGGTTGGCGGCGTGGAGACCGGGTGGGGAGAGCGGATCCTGGGACGGTCGGTCGTGCTGACGACCGGCACGTTCCTGAACGGCCTGATCCATGTAGGCTTTGAGCGAAAGGCCGGCGGGAGAATGGGGGACCACGCGAGCCATGGTCTTTCGGAAAGTCTGGCCGGGCTCGGCTTCACAATGGGCAGGCTGAAGACCGGTACGTGTCCGCGGCTCGACGGCAGCACCATCGCGTTCTCTAAGCTAGAGGCCCAATGGAGCGATGACCCGCCGCGCCCCTTCTCTTTTCTGACGGACAGGATCGACCGCGACCTCGCCGCCTGCTACGTGACCTATACGAACGAAAAAACGCACGAACTCATCCGGTCCGGGCTCGACAGGTCGCCCCTCTACACGGGGAGGATCAAGGGGACGGGGGTCAGGTACTGTCCCTCCATAGAGGACAAGGTGGTGCGGTTCGCGGACAAGCCGCGCCACCAGATCTTTCTGGAGCCTGAAGGTCTCGATACCAACGAATATTATCCCAACGGCCTCTCCACGAGCCTGCCCCTCGATATTCAGACAAAGATGCTTCACAGTATCGAAGGGCTGGAGCACGTGGAGGTCACGAGGCCCGGCTATGCGATCGAGTACGATTTTGTGCATCCCACGCAGCTCATGCCCACCCTTGAGACAAAGCGCGTGGAGAACCTTTTCCTCGCGGGGCAGATCAACGGAACGACCGGCTATGAAGAAGCGGCCGCCCAGGGGCTTGTCGCGGGCATGAACGCGGTGCTCAAAGTGCGCGGGGAGGCGCCCTTTGTTCCCGGAAGGGACGAGGCCTACATGGGGGTATTGATCGACGACCTCGTCACCAAAGGTGTCGACGAGCCCTACCGCATGTTCACGTCGCGAGCCGAATACCGGCTTTTGTTGAGAGAAGACAACGCGGACCTCAGGCTTACCGAAAAGGGGTATCGTGCCGGGGTGGTGTCGGGAGAGCGGGCGAGGCTGGTACGGGAGAAGAAAGCACGGATCGGGGAGCTTCTTACCATCCTTTCCTCGACGAGACTCATGCCTTCAAAGGCCGTCAACGAGCGGCTCGCCGGGCTTGGCTTCGAAAGGATAAAGAACCCCGTCACCCTGGCGGAGCTGCTCAAGCGGCCGGAGGTCGGTCTTCGCGATCTCGCCGGGCTTGAGGAGAAAGTTCGCGCATTCAGCGCAGATGTTGCGTATCAGGTCGAGCTGCACATAAAGTATCGGGGCTACACGGACAGGCAGGAGGAGATAATCGAGCAGGCCAGAAGGTCCGAGGAGAAACAGATCCCGGCCCATATTGCCTATGAAGAGGTGTCCGGTCTGTCGAGGGAAGTGATCGAGAAGCTCTCCAGGGTGCGTCCTTTTTCTCTTGGTCAGGCAGCGCGCATCCCCGGCGTTACCCCTGCCTCGGTCACCGCCCTGCTTGTCCATTTTAAGAAGACGGGGGCGTGGTGACGATGAAAGTGAGGAAGTCATCAGTCAGGAGTCACGAGTGAAGGGCCATTTTAAGAAGATGCGGGCGTGGTGACGATGTGAAAGGGGAGACAAGGGGCATCACCACACTGCTCCAGGGCATGGGCGCCGATGTCGCGGGTGTTGCGGACATGTCCCGTTATGACCGGGAGATCCTCGGTTTTGGCGATGACGTCCTCCACGCGTACCCTTATGCGATCTCCTTCGGTCTTCTCGTCCCTTCAGGCGTCCTCGAGACGCTGACGGACGGACCAACCCTGTTTTATTTGCACCATTACCGTCAGGTCAATTACCGGCTCGACATGATCGCCTACGAGCTTGCAAAAGAGATAGAAAGGAGGGGCGGAAGGGCACTGCCCTTTGCAGCCTCCCAGATGGTAGACTGGCAGAACCAGAAAGGCCATATTTCCCATAAGCATGTGGGGGTGGCGGCCGGCATAGGCTGGATAGGCCGCAATAATCTGCTTGTCCACCCGCGCTTCGGCGCCAGGGTGCGCTACAATACGGTGCTCACGGACATCGGTCCGGCGGCGGGAGATACCGAGTTGCACGCCTTTGGATGCGGCGAATGCCGCGCGTGCATCGGCGCCTGCCCGGCCGCGGCAATTGGGCAGGACCCTGCCGGCTTCGACCACAGGGGGTGTTTTGCCATGCTGCAGCAATTTAAGAACAAGAGGAATCTCGGCCATCATATATGCGGTCTGTGTATAAAGGCGTGTGAGGGGGGAGGCTCCACGGACTTTGTTCGTGGAGGGGGCGCTGAGCCCCAATAATTGCTGTGTGTGAGGGGGGAGGCTCCACGGACTTTGTTCGTGGAGGGGGCGCTGAGCCCCAATAACTGCGCTACGAGCGAAGCGAGGTTGAGGGGGGAGGCTCCATCCGGCTGTGCCGGTGGAGGGGGCGCTGAGCCCCAATAATTAGCGTGTGGAGGAAACGCATGAAGGCGTTGATCGCGCTTGAGGACGGGACTGTTTTTGAAGGCAGGTCTGCCGGCATCGAAGGAGAGCAGGAAGGCGAGATCGTGTTCAACACGAGCATGACGGGCTACCAGGAGATCCTCACCGACCCCAGCTATAAAGGGCAGATCGTCACCATGACCTACCCCCTCATAGGCAATTACGGCGTCAACAAAGAGGACGTGGAGTCCCAGGGTCCGAAGGCCGAAGCCTTCATCGCAAGGGAGTTCAGCAAGATCACCAGTAATTTCAGGGCAGAGGAAGGGCTCCTCGATTACCTCTCGCGCCACGGCATCATGGCCATAGAAGAGGTTGACACCCGCGCCCTCACCAAGCTCATCCGGGTAAAGGGCGCAATGAAGGGGATCATCTCGACCCGGGACCTGGAGCCGGAAAGTCTCGTGCGAAAGGCGCGTCAGTCGGCCGGCATTCTTGGCATCGATCTGGTGAAAGAGGTGACGTGCGCGGCGCCGTACACGTTCGGCGGCGAGAGCGGGGACCTGCTGGTGGTGGTGATGGATTTCGGCCTCAAGATGAACATACCCCGCATGCTGAAGAAGAACGGGTGCCGGGTGGTCATAGTCCCTGCGCGCACGACAGCGCGTGAAATCCTCGCGTTCGCGCCTGACGGCGTCCTGCTTTCCAACGGGCCGGGCGACCCCGAAGGGGTCCCTGATATCGTGGTGGAGATACGGAAGCTCTTCGGAAAAGTCCCCATCTTCGGCATCTGCTTCGGGCAGCAGCTCCTCGGCCTTGCCTATGGGGGAGCTACCTATAAGCTCAAGTTCGGCCACCGGGGAGGCAACCAGCCCATAAAGGAGCTGGCCACGGGTAAGGTCTCCATTGCGTCGGAGAACCATGGGTTTGCGGTCGACATCAATTCCCTGGAAAAGGTGCCGGTAAAGGCGACCCATGTGAACCTCAACGACGGCACGCTGGAAGGCATGGAGCACGAGGTTTATCCGATCTTTTCAGTGCAGTTCCATCCCGAGGCGTCGCCGGGCCCGCACGATTCCTACGGCTTGTTCGGGCGGTTCAGACAATCTATGGAGGCCTTCAAAAAGGAGCGACATGCCTAAGCGGAAAGACATCACCAGCATTTTTCTGATCGGGTCCGGGCCGATCGTGATAGGCCAGGCGTGCGAGTTCGATTATTCGGGAAGCCAGGCGTGCAAGGCGCTGAGGGAAGAAGGCTACAGGATCATCCTGATCAACAGCAACCCCGCCACCATCATGACCGATCCCGCCATGGCGGATAGGACCTACGTCGAGCCGCTCATACCGGAGGTACTCGAAGCGATCATCAAGGCGGAGAGGCCCGATGCGCTCCTGCCCACCCTGGGGGGCCAGACCGGGCTTAACCTCGCAACGATCCTCGCGGAGAGGGGTGTCCTCGAACGCTACCATGTCGAGCTGATCGGCGCGGACTATGCGGCAATAAAGAAGGCCGAGGACAGGGAGGAGTTCAAGGCGGCCATGGAGAGGATAGGGCTCGAGGTCCCCCGCTCCGGCTTTGCCCACGGCGTAGATGAGGCGCGCAAGGTCGTGAAGGAGATAGGCTTCCCCGCCATCATCAGGCCCAGCTACACCCTGGGCGGCACGGGCGCGTCCGTCGCCTACAACGTCGAGGAGTTCGAGGCCCTTGCCGCCAGGGGCATCGAGAGCAGCATGATCAACGAGATCCTCATAGAGGAATCGGTCATCGGCTGGAAAGAGTACGAGCTCGAGGTGATGAGGGATAAGCGGGACAATGTCGTCATCGTCTGCTCTATCGAGAATTTCGACGCCATGGGTGTCCATACGGGCGACAGCATTACGGTTGCACCGGCCCAGACATTGTCCGATAAAGAGTACCACGTGATGAGGGACGCGGCTATCGCCATCATCCGCGAGATAGGCGTGGAGACCGGGGGATCGAATATCCAGTTCGCGGTCCATCCCGACACGGGCCAGATGGTCGTCATCGAGATGAACCCGAGGGTGTCGAGGAGCTCGGCGCTGGCCTCCAAGGCAACGGGCTTTCCCATCGCCAAGATTGCGGCAAAACTGGCCGTCGGCTACACGCTGGACGAGATACCCAACGATATTACGCGGAAGACGCCTGCGTGCTTCGAGCCCACCATCGATTATTGCGTGGTAAAAATCCCCCGGTTCACCTTCGAAAAGTTCAGGGGCGCCGATGAAACGCTCACCGTCTCCATGAAATCCGTGGGCGAGGCGATGGCAATAGGCAGGACGTTCAAAGAGGCCTTGCAGAAAGGGTTCCGGTCGCTGGAGACAGGCGCATACGGCATCATCGACGATCGCTGTCCGCCGGGCGCGGTGGACCTTGAGCTGATCAAACAGAAGCTTATCGTCCCGAATAAGGACAGGGTGTTTTTCATACGCCACGCCCTTAAAGCGGGCATGAATATCGACGAGATCTATGGGCTCACAAAGATAGACCGGTGGTTCCTCAAGAATATCGAGGAGATCGTCTCCCTTGAAAAAGAGCTTGAGGCCTGCAAAAGCGATCTTCCCCTATTCTCAAGGCAGGACGGCATGTCGGTCGAGCTGATGAGGAAGGCGAAGCGCTACGGTTATGCGGACAGACAATTAGGGACGATCCTCGGCGTCAGCGAGGAAGAGGTGCGTAAGTGGCGCATCGAACACGGCGTGGAGAGCGTGTTCAAGCTTGTCGATACCTGTGCGGCTGAGTTCGAGGCCTACACGCCCTATTACTACTCGACCTACGAAACGGAGAATGAGTCGCGCGACTCGAACAAAAAGAAGATCATGATCCTCGGAGGCGGTCCGAACAGGATCGGGCAGGGCATAGAGTTCGATTACTGCTGCGTCCACGCGGCACTTGCCCTGAAGGAGCTGGGGTACGAGACCATCATGGTGAACAGCAACCCCGAGACGGTGAGCACGGATTACGATACCTCCGACAAGCTCTACTTCGAGCCTTTGACCCTGGAGAATGTCCTGGACATCGTGAAAAGGGAGAAACCCGGCGGCATCATCGTGCAGTTCGGCGGCCAGACCCCCCTGAACCTGGCGGTGCCCCTCAAGAAGGCCGGGGCGACCATCATCGGCACCTCTCCCGAGAGCATCGATATCGCCGAGGACAGGGAAAAATTCAAGGCCCTCCTCAAGAAACTGAAGCTGACCCAGCCGGAGAACGGCATCGCCACTTCTTTCGCGGAGGCCAAGGAGGTGGCGCGCATCATCGGGTATCCCATCGTGGTCCGGCCGTCCTACGTGCTTGGCGGGCGGGCAATGGAGATAGTCTACGCGGAGGGCGACCTGGAGTCGTTTGTGGAGAAGGCATACGAGGCATCTCCCGGCCTCCCCATCCTTATAGACAAGTTCCTCGAAGATGCGATCGAGATCGACGTGGACGCCGTCGCCGACGGGGAGCAGTGCGTGGTCGCGGGCATCATGGAGCATATCGAAGAGGCAGGTATCCATTCGGGCGACAGCGCCTGCGCGCTGCCCCCCTATTCATTGAACGACGACCTCATAGAGCGGATAAACGCGCAGACCCATCGACTGGCGAAAGAGCTGAAGGTGGTGGGCCTCATGAACATCCAGTACGCCATCAAGAACGATGTCGTCTACGTGCTGGAGGTGAACCCGAGGGCCTCAAGGACCATCCCTTTCGTGAGCAAGGCCACGGGTCTCCAGTGGGCAAAAGTCGCGGCCAAGGTGATGACCGGACGTAAGCTCTCCGAACTCGGCGTGGAGACGGAGGTGCACATCGACCACATCGCCGTCAAGGAGTCCGTCTTCCCTTTCAACAAGTTCTTTGGCGTGGATACCATCCTTGGACCCGAGATGAAATCGACGGGCGAGGTCATGGGCATCGACACCAACTTTGGCGCGGCCTTCTGGAAGGCGCAGCTCGGGGCCGGCCAGAACCTCCCCTTCGACGGCAATGTCTTCCTGAGCGTCAAGAACCAGGACAAGAGGAATGTGGCCTTCATCGCGAAGAAGCTGTCCGACCTCGGCTTCAAGATATATGCGACAAGGGGGACGGCAAAGATCCTCGCGAACAGCGGGATCGACACTACTCTCGTGAACAAGGTGTCGGAAGGAAGGCCGCACGTGGTCGACATGATCAAGAACGGCGAGATTCACCTCATCATCAATACGCCGAGCGGAAGGAAGCCGAAAAACGACGAGGTGTCGATCAGGGCAGGGGCCGTGCAGTATAAGATCCCGTACACCACGACGATTTCCGGCGCCCAGGCGGTGGTCAACGCCATCGAGACGATGAAGAAGGGCGATCTGAGGGTAAAGCCCCTGCAGGACTATTACAAAGGATAGCCGGGGGATTACGAGTAAAGGAAGTGACGGGTGTAATGATGCAGACAAGAGATCGTAGGAAGATTACCCGAAAGGAAATCACGGACCTTCTGTCTCCCCTCTTTGCAGACAGGGGTCTTCGACTGGCTGTCCTCTTCGGCTCTGTCGCTTCGGGAAAAGCGCACGGGAAAAGCGACGTCGATATCGGATTTCTGTTTGATGGTCCCGTCGATATCGTTGCCCTTACGAACGAGGTAAGCAGACTCCTGCGGCGGGACGAAGTGGATGTAGTTGAT
>JBEKHB010000073.1:0-19510 GCA_050012495.1 Syntrophorhabdales bacterium | reverse complement strand
GGTTGGAAACGTGGCATGGTTGAGATCGTGTGACACTCGCGGGACGAAAGGGCGAGCAAACCGGGAAAACAAACCTCAACCTAAACCGGCGCGCCAATCCTCGACCCTACGCACACCCCTTCGGAAAGGCTTGTGAGAGAAGGACATCAGGAAAGGGGTGCTGAGACGGTTGGTGAACAATCCGTGCTGAAAAGGGTAAAAAGGGGGTAAACAGCAGCAAAAAACGCCGGAAAAGGACCTTTTGGGGGGGAATTTAAGGGTTCTGGACCCCGGTTTTTACCCCCGGATTCAAACCTTCCGGCGCAGGCTTGGTGACGGCCTAAGTTAGCGCTTATGCCCGCAAGGGGAGAGGGGGCAACAATGTGGGATGACGCATGATGTGGGCTACCGGGACGTGGGGGCTACCGGGACGTAGTTCCGTTCATTCCGTTTCCCTCACTGCTTCCTATCCTTCACGGCTTCACGTATTATTTAAAGCCGGCACTATACTCTCTAAGCTGCCCTTTTTTCATATATGAGCTTTCCCTCTCTTGCCACGATGCTCTTGAACTTGTTCATCTTGCCGGAAAGGTCTATCAAGTCAACACTCTTTAGCATGGCCATGTAGAGCTCGCCATAGAATTTGAAGAAAAGCCCCTCGGGAACACCGGGGGCGACGGGGGCATCCTCTAGTACTCCTGTCAAGCACAAACTTCGCTCTTCCCGGTCTCAGTAGGTGCGCGTGCATCAAGAAGATCAGAAGCGACGGAAGCGAAGGCGCCGACTCTCTACCACTTTACCTGATTCGGTCCTTGCCGCCGTGCAGACCTTCCTGTATACTTTAGATGCATGAAGATTCGGGATATAGTTAAAATGATAGAAATGGACGGGTGGTATGTCGTTCAGTCAAAAGGGAGCCACAAGCAGTACAAGCGTGCCACTAGGAAGGGTAGAGTTACGATGGCGGCCATCCCAATGATGATTTGGGACCAGGCACTCTAAACAGCATTTTGAAACAAGCAGGTTTGAAGGGGGTGAGATAAAGATGCACCGCTTTTTAGTGGTAATCGAGAAAAGCGAAAACAACTATTCTGCATATTCGCCGGATTTGTCCGGATGTGTCGCCACTGGCTCTACCCGTGAAGAGGTCGAACGAAATATGCACGAAGCCATAATAATGCATCTTCAGGGGTTGCGCGAGGACAATTTGCCAATTCCTGAATCCGACGCCTTCGCTGAGTACATGGCCGTCTAGTCGTGGGAGCCCAAGGGAACGTAGTTATTTTGTCAACTTCCCGATCGCCGTTTGAGCCCAAGAGGGCTACCGCTGGTACTGCGGGGACATAGTTCCCTTCATTCCGTTGCCCTCATGGCTTCCTGTCCTTCACGACCCCACGTATTATTTAAATCCGACATTATTACTTGTCTCTGATGGCAGTAAAGCGCTCTATGCCGGAAGACGTGGGGTCTTGCAATCACACTTTCCCTCTTTTTCTTCAATGATTCGTTTGACCGCCCTGCTCGGAGCAGCACGGCAATACGCCTCCCTCGATCATCCACCATCATTCCCCAATCGAACTTCCTCATTCCTTACTGCTCAAGAGTCTTTCAATCTGCTCCGGCGTCGGCAGTTGTCCCTTCAACGCCTTTGGCAGCTTCTTTACTATGTGGTATTCAGATACGCCGATAGATTTGTCCGCATACCTCAGAGCGTATTCCACGATGACGCGGTCTTTGGTCACAGCCTCTTTATTCTTGCCAAAAGCCTATTTGAGGCCGAGCTGGCGCCGAATTAAGTCGCAGAGAGAGTTCTTGATTTCATTGTGTCGGGGAACTGGAGCCTTCTTTCCGTTCGCGGGATTCACATAAATATCGTGGCCGGCGCCATGTCTCTTAAGATAGCAGCCAGCCTGGATCAATTCGTTCAGGAACTCGTGCCGTTTCAGACGGCAACCTCGATCTGTTTCGTCTGACGTCCCTCTGCGTTGGGTTCAACTTCGTCTTCCATCATCAGCGCATAGGCTTCCCTGATATTGTTTTCCAGGTCGTTTAATGTTTCACCCTGGCTAAATACGCCTGGAACCTCCTTGAGGCGCCCTACGTACCAATTGTCGTCCAGCCAGTATTCAAGTGTAAACAGTTTTCCCATGGTTTCCACCTCCTGCACGTTTCCCTAGTCTACTTCTTCAGGTTCTATTGGTCAACAAGGATCAAGGGGGCAGAAGGGAACGTACTTGACGTAGTGACATTTGGGGGAAGGGTGGTCAGGCTGTTCGTGGTTCCGCTGAGTCCGTTGGTCGGAATGGGCGGGAACATGTGGGGTCTTGCAGTCACACTTCCCCTTTTTTTCAATGATCCGTTTCACCGCCCTGCTCGGAGCAGCACGGCAATACGCCTCCCTCGATCATCCACCATCATTCCCCAATCGAACTTCCTCATTCCTCACTGCTCAAGCGCCGGTCACAGGCCAAGCTCCTTTTTCAGCTCCTCATAGTCCTTCCGTTCCTGCTCGATCTGCCTGAGTCGCACATACTCCTTGTAACCCGTCCTCAATTTCCTGATAAGCGCCTTCCTCGATATGCTTTCGTCGGGCATCAGGCTGCCTTTGTGGGTTTCACTGCCAAGGAGAAGTCAATAAGATTTCTCATGAGCGGTCCCACCACATTAACTATTCCCGCGTGAAGTTTTGTATGTCGGTGGAAGGCAGCAAGGCCACGCTTACAAGAAGAAACTGCCGGACGGCTCCCCATCGCCTATCGTCATTTTTTTGGGAAAACCGGAAGAGATGCCCCTTGTCATTCCTCCTTGTCACTCCTGGTTGTCGCCCCTCCTTGTCACTTTGACAGGAGAGCGCGAATGAGAGAAACTCTTATAGAGACCGGGCAGTCATTTCGAGAGGCCGGAAGAGATGACAGAAGCCCGGCCCGTTTCAGCCGGCTTCACATATTCCGTAAACCGGCGTCGCTCTTTGACAATTGAGCCGCTATTTTTGTCCGGGAAGTTTGCCCGATCACTGCCGACGTGCTTCGCGCACTACCCCGCAGCGGGTCGCTGCCTGGCGGTCCCGCAACGACTCTTCACCGTTTCGCGTTCCGAGATCCGCGCTGTCTGGGGTCACACCCACCCCCTGAAACCGTGCAGAATCGTGCAGTTTCGTGCACCTCTTTTCAGAAAGGCTTGCAGGAGTTGGGAATTTTCCTGTTGGGCGCTGCGGCGGTCCGTACACAATACACCCAAAACCGGGCATGCCTGCTCGTGGGTCAGCGGGCATGCCCCAAAACCTCTTTTCCTTTGTGGCCCGCTTCAGCAGTTCATTAAGGGAGCTATTTTTCTATGGGATTGAAAACCACCCCTCAATCGTTATAAGGTGGCTTTCACAGGGGACGCGTCGGAAAGATGCGGGGTTGGGAGCACGTGACAAAGAAACCGAGGGTCGTGGTGCTGCTGAGTGGAGGGCTCGATTCTTCTACACTACTTGCCATAGTCAAATCAGAGGACTTTGAGCCGTATGCCCTCAGTTTTCGTTACGGCCAACGGCACGATAGTGAAATTGGGGCTACCCGGAGGGAACGTTGCGGCGGCGGCCTCCACGAGGCCGGGAAGTTTTTTTTACATTCCTCCTGTTCTATAGTAGTTGGTGTATGACAGCGAACTGGTATAAGAATGGCGGGGACGACGAGACTTGAACTCGCGGCCTCCGGCGTGACAGGCCGGCGTTATAACCAACTTAACTACGTCCCCGCTCTATTTTTCAACTCCTGTGCTCCCCTCGCGCAGCCCGCGGCAGCCAAGGCGCTTTCGCTTCTCCTCTATGGTAGGCGGAACAGGGTTCGAACCTGTGACCCCCGGCTTGTAAGGCCGATGCTCTCCCGCTGAGCTACCCGCCCGTATCCACTGGTTATACCAAGTCGCCGCGCAAAAGTCAAAAATGCCTTTAGGCGATCTCAGCCTCTTCTTCGTAAATAAGGATCGGCTTCTCGTGATTGGCGATGACCTCTTCGCTTACCACGCATTCCTTCACATTGGCAATCGCCGGCAGCTCATACATCACGTCGAGCATGACCTTTTCCATGATCGACCGCAATCCCCTCGCCCCGGTCTTCTTTTTCATCGCCTCTCTGGCTATGCCGCGGATTGCTCCTTCCGTGAAGGTAAGCTTCACGTTCTCAAGCTCAAAGAGCTTCTTGTACTGTTTGACGATGGCGTTCCTCGGCTTCTTCAATATCTCGACCAGCACGTCTTCGGCAAGCTCGTCAAGCGTGGCCGTGATGGGCAGCCTGCCGATGAACTCGGGGATCAGCCCGTACTTCAGCAGGTCTTCAGGCTGAACCTCCCTGATAAGCTCGCCGTATAACTTATCCCTTCCACCTTCGACGTCCACGCCGAAGCCGATGCCCTTTCTGCCGATCCGGTTCGCGATGATCGTCTCAAGCCCGTGGAACGCTCCACCGCAGATAAAGAGGATGTTTGTCGTATCAACCTTGATATAGTCCTGCTGCGGGTGCTTTCTGCCGCCCTTCGGCGGGACGTTGGCAACCGTCCCTTCGATAATTTTCAGGAGCGCCTGCTGCACCCCTTCACCCGATACGTCGCGTGTAATGGAAGGGCTGTCGGTTTTTTTCGAGATCTTGTCGATCTCGTCGATGTAGACGATGCCTTTTTCCGCCCTTTCAATATTATAGTCGGCCGACTGGAGCAGGTTAAGTATGATGTTCTCCACGTCCTCGCCCACGTAGCCGGCCTCTGTCAACGTCGTCGCGTCCGCGATCGTAAAAGGCACGTGCAGTATCTTCGCCAGGGTCTGGGCAAGCAGTGTTTTTCCTGAGCCCGTCGGTCCGACGAGGAGAATATTGCTCTTCTGAATTTCCACGTCGTCGAAAGTCGTCTTCGATTCGATTCTCTTGTAGTGGTTGTAGACGGCGACTGAAAGCACCTTTTTCGCGAAATCCTGGCCGATCACATACTCGTCGAGTATCCTCCTGATCTCGTGAGGCTTCGGTATGGAAGTCTTGATATACTCGAATCTCTCCCGCTTTGCCTCTTCCTGAATGATCTCGTTGCACAACTCTATGCATTCATCGCAGATGTAGACCATCGGACCTGCGATCAGTTTTTTCACCTCATCCTGACTTTTTCCACAGAAGGAACAATGAAGCTTCATCGTTCTCCCGTTGCTTTTCTTCATTACTGTCATGCTCTCTTCTCCACTATTTGATCTATGATGCCGTACCTTAGTGCCTGCTCCGCCGTCATAAAGAGGTCTCTCTCCGTATCCTGCTTGATCCGCTCCATGTCCTGTCCCGTATGCTTCGTAAAAATTGTGTTGATCTCTTCCCGCATCCTCAGGATCTCTCTCGCCTGTATGTCAATATCCGTTGCCTGCCCCTGGACGCCTCCGAGGGGTTGGTGGATAAGCACCCGCGCATGGGGAAGGGCGTAGCGTTTCCCTTTGGCGCCGCCTGCAAGCAGTACGGCCCCCATGCTCGCGGCCTGTCCTATGCATATCGTGGCAACCTCCGGCTTGACATACTGCATTGTATCATAAATTGCGAGTCCACTGGTAATTATGCCGCCGGGCGAATTGACGTAGAGATAGATATCTTTCGTAGGATCTTCCGATTCAAGGAAGAGCAGTTGGGCGATGGTGAGATTGGCGACCACATCATCCACCCCCGTGCCGAGAAAAACTATACGCTCCTTTAGCAGCCTCGAAAATATATCATAGGCGCGTTCTCCCCGGCCGTCCTTCTCAATGACCATGGGCACAAGGTTCATTCTTTCTCCTTCACCGCTGCCTTCTCCATGAGAAGGCTGATTGTTTTTTCGTGGAGTATACCTTCCGTGAGGTTCGACTTCAGGTCATATTTGTCGTAGAATTCCTTTATATAATCATAAGCTCTCTTGGTTTCTTCCGCAATCCTTTTGAGCCGTTCGTTCGTCTCGTGGTCCTCTACGCGTATTCCCTCCCGATCGGCGATCCGCGCGAGTATCATTCCCATCCTGATCCGCTTCTCAGCCTCCGGTTCGTACTCCTTCTGCAAGGCAGCGTTAAAGCTCCTGTCCTCCTCATCGCTGAGAACACCTGTTTTCATCCGGGACCGCGCCTCCTGCACGAGCACCTCCACGCGCCTCGCAAGCAGCCTCGCGGGCACCGGGATATCCGTGTTGGCAAGCAGGAAGTTTGCTATCTGCTCGGTGATCGCATCCTTTCTTTGCACCTCTTTTGCCTTTTCCAACCCCTTTATCACTTCGGACCGCAATTTATCCATATCCTCGAAACCTGCGTCTTTTGCAAACTCGTCGCCTAGCTCCGGCAACCTTTTCTCCTTGACTTCTTTTGCCAGCACTTTGAAGAGCAGTCTCTTCCCCGCTATCTTTTTATCGGGATAATCGGCAGGGAAGTTAATCTCTGCTTCCTTTTCCTCGCCTGCCTTCATGCCTGTCACGGCATCCTCGAATTCCGGCATCAGGTGGGAGCTGCCCAGATCCAGAGGGTAGGCATCGGCCTTCACGCCCTCCACCGGCTTGCCGTTGTGGAAGGCCTCATAACGGATGATCACAACATCGCCTTTTCGGGCAGCCTCGCCTTCCGGCCTGTCGGTCATCTCCGTGTGCATCTGCCGCATGCTCTCAAGCCGCCCGGCCACCTCTTCGTCGGTCACCTTGACCAACTCGACCTCGACCTCTATACCCTCATACGTTGGAAGCTCGAATTCCGGCACAGTCTCGCATTCGATTTTGTATCCGTACCGGTTATCCTCCTCAAGGAACTCAATCTTGGGCTCGCTCACCGGCTTGACGTCCGTCTCGGCAAGGGCCTTCTCCATCGTCTCTTCGACCATCTTCCTCTTCAACTCGCCATCGATGTACTCTTTATAGTAAGCCCGGATCAAGGAGTTAGGAACTTTCCCGGGCCGGAAGCCTTTGATTTTCGCGCTTTTCTTCAGCTCTTGGCATATTCCTTCTCGCAGCTCGTCGACCTTGGCTTCCTCCAGGATCACTTTGATATTCTTCCTGACCCTATCCAGACTTTCTACTTCTGCTTTCATGCATCCTCCGCGACGTACCGAAAAGGGGAAAACGGATCTGTCTGTGAACGTGTTATTATACCCGGAAATCGCGAAACTATCAAGGGAGAGTCCGATGAGGCAGCATCGACGTCTGTATCCACGAATGATGCCTTTGCCGGATCAGTCGCCTGATTTCTCGAAGGGGATACAGATTGCAGCAGCCGGACATTCCGCCGCGCAAAAGCCGCACTCCTCGCAAAAGTCTTCCTCTACGCGGGCCTTCCCGTCCTTCAGCACGATCGCCTGCGGCGGACAGACCTCAAGGCATTTCTTGCACCCGGTGCAGGCATCTTCATCGATAAGGGGTATCATATCCGCATACCTGAGCGATAGCCTTCGTGAATGGCGTTGTGGAGCCGCCTTGGCCGCCTGGCATCACCTATAACGTAGACTTCCGGCGCGCAATCCGCGAATACGGCCCGCGCGTCGTCACGGGCTTGCCTCAGCGCCACAACGACGTCGTCAACCTCGATCATTTTCTCCCCTTTCGGCGAGGAGATGGAGCATGTTTTCCCCGGCCCTTTCGCGATTTGCGCCCTTGTAAGGAGGGTAACGCCTCTCTCCCTGAAGAGCTTCAAGAAACGCCAAAGGTAAAAGGGGCTCACGTCACGGCCGAGCTTCCCCGATTCCTCAACCAACGTGATGCGGTAGGCGCCGTGGTGCAGCAGATAGACAGCCACAGCCAGACCCACGCCGTCTCCTCCGACGATGAGCACTGCCTCCCCCGGTTTCTTCCCCTGGCTGATTATCTGCTCGGGGGTGAGGCTGGGAATGGCCGGCAAGGTCTTGAACCGGGCGCCTGTCGCGACCGTCATCACGTCCAGATGCCGATCACGCAGCATTTCCGGCGCGCATTCCTGCCCGAGCCCGATCTCCACGCCTGCTTTCCGGCACTCCCCCTCCAGATAGCGGATGGGCCGGAGCAACTCCTCCTCCCCCCGGTCGATCTGCGACGCAAGCAGTATGCTGCCGCCCAGGGACGTATGCGTGTCCCACAGGAAGACGTCATGCCCCCTCCGGGCCGCCACCGCCGCGTACTGCAGGCCGGCCGGGCCGCCACCGACGACGCCGATCCTCTTTCTTTTCGGCGCCTGTGCAAAACCGCGGTAGCCCCAGGGTTCTTCTTTTTCGTGGCCGAGGGACGGCCTCACCGTGCACATGATAGGCTGGTGGTAGTAGAGACGGGAGAAACAAAGATTACAGGCGATGCAGGGGATGATCTCTGCCTCTCTTCCCTCCGCCGCCTTGCGAGGCAGCTCGGGATCGGCTATCATCGGCCGGCATGCCTCCCAGAAATCGATCGCACCATCGGCAATGGCTTTTTCCGGAATGTCGGGCAGAAAAAGCCTGAAAGCCATCATAACCGGCACGTTCACTGCCTTTTTCACCGCTTCGGCCACCCACAGCCAGTGACCCATGGGCACGTCTCTCGTAATGACGGATATCGAGGATTCATGCCAGCCAACCGTGACGCTCACGTAGTCGGCGCCCGCTCCTTCCGCAATACGGAAACTTTCAATGCTTTCTTCCAGTGTATTGCCGCCGCGGTCATCGAGGATCTCGGCGCCGCAAAGACGAATCCCCACGGGCACCTTATCGCCCACCTCTGCCTTTATGCCGCCCAGGATTTCCACCATAAGGCGGCACCTTTCCCGCACCGCCTCTCCCCCGTACTCGTCCTGCCGTTTGTTCGTGTACCGGGAGATGAACGTCGAGATGAGGTAACCGACGATGCCGGACAGCTCGATTATGTCGTAGCCTGCGGCAACCGCCCGCTTTGCCGCCGCGACGTGATCCCTGACGGCTTGCGTTATCTCGGCCGGTGTTATTTCACGGGGCGGCTTAAAATAGGAAAGCCGTTGCGGCACGACGGACGGCATCAGGCAGTAACCTAAGTCAACGCCGCCCTCCCTCCCGCAGTGGAGGATCTGACACGCCGCGAGGGCCCCGTTATCCTTTATGACCTTTGCGAGCCGCGCAAGCCCCGGGATGAACCGGTCGTCCGAGATGGACATGGTGCCGCGAAAGCCTTTGCCTTCACCACCCTTATCCGGGTAGGCACCCTGTGTCGTGACGATACCCGCGCCCCCACGCGCCTGTGCCTCCAGGTAGGCGATCTCCCTGTCCGTGACGAAGCCGTCCTGGGTATTGAAGTTGCTTTCCGTGGCAGCGTACTTGATGCGGTTCTTCGCGGTCAGTGATCCAATCCGTCCGGGGGAAAATACGTGTGGATAAGCCATGTCCGCTTCCTCCCTGGCTATTCTCACCATTGTACACGGGCGGGGAGAGGGAAGTCAAATTTACCGTGACATGAGAGGCGGCGCGCAACAGCTACTATGCAAGTCCGGTTGGATGCCGGTAAGCCAGGAGCGACCAGAGCAGGGAATCCATACGGTCTATCACCTGCTTGAAGAGTCCCCCATGACTCTTGGAGGTTGAAAAGAGGCGCTCTCTTGCGGCACGGATGTGAGGATCGACGCTGTGTTCGAAGGTAAGCTTCTCCCGAGCCATGGCCCGACGCTCGCGCAGAAGGAGCAGGCGCGCTTCTTCTAAAAAAGGCACGAGGCGTTTTCTGATGTCTGCCAGGGCCGCCTCAGTCGACGCCGAGCGCTTTTCCAACTCCGATTCAGTGGTGAGAGCGACCCCGGAGGGTGGGACCATGCCGGATCCGGTGATGAGTTGCGCCAGTTCGTCCATCATGACCTTCAGGGTGCAGTATTCGAGCCCCCTTACGCCCCTTCTCCAGTGAAGCAAGAAGGGATCCTGTCTAAACCAGAGGAAATTTCGTACGCCCAGCTCGATTAAGCCGTCGATTTTCCGCTTCAGGTCGTTCACCTCATGCACGAGGGCAGGTCGAGCCGTCACGAGGGGCGCGGGACGCGCATCCACCGCGTGGAAGACCGCATCCTGCGCTGTCTTGAGGTTGCCTCGCTCTCCAAGGCTGCTCCATAAGTTGCCGAGGACGACCTTGCCGTTGGCATCGCCAGGTGAGTCAAAATGAACGAGGGAGAGAAGCACCGTCCCCCGGCCATAGGCGCCGCGCATCACCGAGGGCTCATTCAGCATGCGCCCCGGATCGAGATTGATCCCGTAATACTCCTCTAACTCCTCCCACCCGCCCGCGGCAAGGGCGTCTCCCACGTTCAGATCGGAGCTGAAGGCATCGGCAAGTGCCTCTCCGTACCTGGCGAGGACGGAGACACCTTCTCCCACGATTAACTGCGAAGGCCACCACGCGCGGAAAACAGGGTCATCAATGCCCTTCCAAAGGGGATCATGTCGCAGCACAAGCCGAATTCTCCCACTAAAGCTGGGCACCCGCCGGTCGGTTGGTGTCCTTCTTGCATCGAGAAGTCCTATCCCATCGCTCGTGGCCAGTCCCGCGCCTCCGCAAAAGCCGATGTACGTGCCGCCCTCCTTCACGAATTGGCGTATCCCGGAGATACCCGGCTCACCGAGCACTTTGATTTTGTTTGAGGCCCACCCGCCCGGCACAACAAGGGCAGAGCAGTCGAGCAGCGCACCGCTCCCTATATCGGCAGCCCTTAGGAGCCGGAAAGGCAAACCGGCCTCTCTGAGCGCCTTATATGCCATGATGCCCCAGAGGAAAGACTCGTCCCAGAGGAATGCAATCGCACTCTTTCGGGCTCCCTTTTTCATTCCTCCATCATGTCCCGCCCCGCCCGCATCACGGCACGAAGACGCGATCGGGCTCTTTCCATTCCGGCGTGAAGACCTGCAAAAAGACTATCTCGCCGCTGCCCGTATTTTTCATGGAGTGGACTTTACCCATCGGGTTCATAAGGATACTTCCCGGTTTGATATCAATCTCCTTTCCATCTATGATCATGCGTCCGGTCCCTTCAATGACATAGAGAACCTCTGTGTGGGTTTTGTGAAAATGAGGTTTTACTTCAGCCCCCTGAGCGAATCGTGCGACAAACAAGGTTGCCGTTGCGTCGCCGCCAATTCGGATCGCCTGGGCTTTTTCTCCGGGCGGCATAGGATTGGCCTTGAGAATGGCATCGTAACCGACGCCCGTTTGACCGACGGGGTCGGCTCCAAGAACCAATGACACACAGGCAAAAAGTAAAAACATGACCGATACAGCAGCTAATATATTCCTTTTTGATCTCACTACCACACCTCCCTAATGAAATATTTGTTTTGGAGCCATACCATCCTCTTTTAGCTTTGAGGCACGCCCTTGTAAAGTCCAGCGCGCTTCACCAGGTCGCCGCCTGTGCATCCAGGGCATGACCGGGAGATTGGCGCACAGCGCCCTAAGGCGCGCCCCGTCGCGAGTTCCGTCCTGTAGCCCAAGGGCTCAACTGCCGCTCCCTTCTTTCAAAAAGAGTCTGTACACCCACGCCTGGTAGATGATCACCACCGGCACGAAGATGAGGGCAACCACGAGCATGATCGCGAGGGTCGAGGGGCTCGAGGCCGCGTTCCTTATGGAGAGGCTGTACGCCCCGTCGAGGGTGGAAGGAAGGAGGTAGGGATAGAGACCCACCACCCCGAAGAGGACAGAGAAGAAAATCACGGCAAAGGATGAGAGGAGCGCCCTTCCCCACAACGCCTTGGCCATGAGGTACCGCATCGAGAGCAGCGCCGCCACGGCGAGGAGCGGGATGACGAGCAGGATGGGCCTGGTCGTGTAGTTATCCCAGAGCCTCGAGTAGAAGGCGGTGAGGAAGAGAAAGATCACCGCGAGCAGGGTGAGGGGGAGCCACAGGAACCGGGCAAGGGAGCGCGACCGCTCTCTCGTGACGCCTGTCGACCTGTGGATGATCCATAGGGCTCCGTGCACGAGAAAGAGGGCGAGAAAGAAGAGGCCCCCTGCAAGGCCGTAGGGGTTGAGGAGGGTGAGGAGGTTCCCTTGAAAGACGCCGTCTCCGTCGATGGGTATCCCTTTGAAGATGTTCGCAAAGGCCACCCCGAACAGCAGGGCGGGCAGGAAGCTGCCGACGAGGACCCCGGCGTCGGCGAGGCCCCGCCACGACGAGGACTCCCGCCTGTTCCTGAACTCGATCGAGACCGCCCGGACGATGAGGCCGAAGAGCACGAACATGAGGGGAGTGTAGAAGGCACTGAAAAGGGTCGCGTAGGCGGCGGGGAAGGCCGCAAAGGTAACGCCCCCGGCCGTGATGAGCCATACCTCGTTCCCATCCCAGAAAGGACCTATGGAGCCGAGAAGAGCATTCTTCTCGGCCTCGGACTTCCCCACGAAAGGCGACAGGATGCCGACGCCAAGATCGAAGCCGCCGAGCATGAAATAGACGGCCCATAATATACCCCACAAGAGAAACCATATGGATTCGAGCATGGCCATACCTCCTTTACGAAGCGTAGTGCCGGTCGGCTGCGCCGGGGCCCTTCCTCACCGCCTGTGCGATGAGCCAAAAGGCGGTGATGCCGATCAGGGCGTAGACGACGACGAACGCCGCCAGCGAGACCGCCACCTGCGAGGAGGCCACGGGGGAGACGGCGCGCGTCGTCCTCATAAGCCCATAGACGACCCACGGCTGCCTTCCCACCTCTGCAACGGTCCAGCCTAACAAAGAGACGGCGTAGGGGAGGGGGATGGCGTAGAGGAGCACCTTGAGCAGGAACGGGCTCGATTCGATACGGTTCCGCCGGAGCCACGCGCCTATGGCGACCAGGAGCAGAACGCCGCCGAGACCCACCATAAGCCGGAACGCAAGGTACGTGATGAGTACCGGCGGCCGGTTTTCCTTCGGGATGTCGCGAAGGCCGATCACCTTTGCCGAAGGTGAGTGAAAGGCGAGCAGGCTGAGGGCGCCGGGTATTTTCCCTATCTCAACGCTGTTCGCGGCCGCAGATTCGTCAGGCAGGGCGATGAGAAAGATGGGCGCCTTTGCCTGGGTGACCCAGTTCACTTCGAGGGAGGCCAGCTTCGCGGGCTGTATGTGCGCGAGATTGGCCCCGTGCATGTGGCCTTCGATCACGACGAAAAGGGCAAAGATGAGCGCCATAGAGAGGCCGATCCTGAATGATCTGATGAAAATGGAGAGGAACTGTTTCCGTGCGATGTGGTACGCGGCCACGCCCATGACGAAAAAGCCCGTGGTGACATAGGACGCGGCAAGGGTGTGCAGTATGGCAAGGCCCGCGTAGCCCTGGAAGACGACCGCCCCGAGATCGGAGAGGACCGGATGGCCGGCCTTCATCACATACCCCACGGGGTTCTGCATCCAGGCATTCGCGATGAGTATCCAGATTGCCGAGAGATTCGAGGCGATGGCGACCAGCCAGATGGAGGCTGCGTGGAGCCTCGGGGAGAGCCGATTCCAGCCCAAGGCCCATACGCCGATGAAGGTCGATTCCAGAAAAAAGGCCACCGTCGCCTCAATGGCGAGGAGAGGCCCGAAGATGTCGCCCACGTAGCGCGAGTAGCGCGACCAGTTGGTCCCGAACTGGAATTCCAGGGTAATGCCGGTGGCCACGCCGACGACGAAGTTGAGGAGGAATATCCTGCCCCAGAACTGCGTCATCTCCCTGTACTCCTCGTTTTTTGTCCTGACGTACGCGGTCTCCATGATGGCAAGGAGGATGGAGAGACCGAGCGTCAGGGGCACAAAGAGAAAGTGAAAATAGGTCGCCACAGCAAACTGCAGCCGTGATAAGAGCGTCACATCCATGCCGTTTCCTCCTCAATCGATGGGGCTCACGTCGCCTGCGACCCGTTCTTCACTACTTGATCTGCCGGCCTTTCCACTATCATTTCCTTGTCCTCAATTATCAGAGAAATAGCGTAAGATTACAACAACTATTTCGGGCTTTCCGCCAGAAAGGCCCTACTCATGGGCAGCAGAAGAGAAGCTCCATTTCTTTTTTGTAGTATCGCCTCTATAATGTCGGACTTATTCGTGACGGCGGCACCTATCAATGCCACTATATGGCGGAGGGAGAGGGATTCGAACCCTACTCCCTCCTTCTCTTTCCTCGGTTTCCGGACACTTTAGAAGTGGAATAGAAGTAACAGGCTCCCCCTGCCCATGGGCGGACATGCGAGACATGATAACTCTCGCGGCTCATCCGAAGGGTGCGGGGGTAGGTGCAGCCACGCCATAGAACACCTGACGGTCTTGGTCTGGCAAGGCTCCGGCCTCCCGCGCGGAAGGATGAGCACGGGGGCCGGGCCGACGCCGGAAAATACCCGCCACAATCAAACACACGCTCTTTCCCCCGGTCCAAGGAGCGCGGGGACACTCACACAGGCCAGCGCGCGACGCGAAGTCCCGAGGCAGTGCATATGGCCCTGCTTGTTTAAGGGCCATATTAGCAAACAATAAAAAGCTAACTAACGGTAATAATTCAAGTCATACCGTAAAGCTCTATCCTGGGATGGTGACGATAGAACCGAAACAGAAACCTCGGGTTGGTGCCGGACCGATATACGTTGATACGGAGGAAGGTTTCGTAAAACAGATTGAAATAAACGGCGCCTGTAATGTTCCGGGAAGATCGTCGGCCATTAATAAGCGAGAGAAGATAAAGCAATTCTCTACGAAAGCAAGGAGAAGGCTGATAAAGGTACTGTGTAGATTCCCCCACTGGTGGCGATTCAGGTTTGAATTCGGCTTCGCCGATGACATGATGGAGGGTAAGACCCTTGAAGAAAAGGCAAGATACGGCTATACCGTGCTCCATAGGACGCAAGACCTTATAAAAGCAAAATACCCGGATCTCCAAATCATCTACAAGAGAGAATGGCAGGGAAGGAAATCCGGCAAGAACAAGGGGGAATCCTGCCCCCATTATCACTTTATGGCCTATGGTCCGGGCTGGACGGGTGAACGATATACGCAGATGTTCACTCACGTCGCCTTGAAATGGGTCAGCTACAGCAAAACGAAAGAGATAGGAAAGGCATTGGCGGTCATCATGCACCGGAAGAGCTTCGGCTTTCTCAGGGAGAATGACCGCTACGTCACGTACTTTGCGAAGTACGTCTCAAAGAAGTCAACCATCGAGGGAGAGGGCATAGGGCGGTTTTGGGGCATGGTAGGACCGGTGGAGCAGGCGGAAGGGGAAGAACAAAAGGTCAGCGATGGAGAGACGATCTGGCTGAAAAGATTCCTTCGGGGGTATCTCCGCAGCACGCAAAAGCGCAAGAAAAGGCTGAAAGACGGGTCGGTGGTCATGGTGCGCCCGAAGCGGAGATACGAGAAGGCGCTGAGAAATGACGGGTTCGCCGGGTTTGTGGCGATCAGGGGGGAGACGGTGCGGCGGGTTCTCGATCTGATTCAGGAGCCAAGGTAATGGTTGGCGTCGGAAGCGACAGTTACATACATGTTCCTGAAAGTGACGCTTGCGCAATTTTGGGCTGACATACAAGAGTTCATACGGCATTCGGCCATACTGGTAATAAAATCTACTTGACATGTTGTCGCACCGGGTGAAAGAATGTAAAAGGGGTCAGACATGAATATCAATGCGTTCAAAGATAGAAAATACTGTAAAATGTAAATGGTAATACCGCTGGCATCTGGTATTAGACGAGGAGGGGATAATATCTGAAGTCATTCGTTACATATGAGACGCTTCGAGGCTTTGCAAGAGAAGAAAGCGCCCGTACCTTATTAAAGGCCGCGTCTGAAAGCTACGGCAAGACCGTGTTCCTGTCTCATTCCTCCCATGACCACGAACTGGTCGGTGGCGTGGCTGTGGTATTAGAGAATCATGGAGGTCATGTCTATATCGATGAACATGATCCTGGGATTACGGGAGATGATTTTCAAAAAACGGCTGAGAGGCTTCGTAGCGTAGTACGCGCCTGTCGCAAGTTCGTGCTATTCGTGACCGAGCGTTCCAAAGATAGTAAATGGATTCCTTGGGAGCTTGGTCTAGGTGACGGAAATAATACGGGTCAAAATGTTGCCCTGTTTCCTGCTGCGGAGAAATCCTATGAACAGGCATGGTCTGAGCAAGAATATTTGGGTTTATATCGCCGTATAATTTGGGGAAATTTTACAGGAGAGGAGAAGCAACAGTGGTTGGTTCTGGATCATCGAGCCAATACAGCGGTACCGCTAAGAAGCTGGCTCACAGAATGAGCATACGGCTGCACCTACATATCCCTGAGCCCAAACTGGACAATTCTCGCTTGTTTATTTATATGGCAAGCAATACAACCAACGAATAAAAGGAGACCGCAATGCCAGAACTGAAAACGAGAAGGATTTTCATCTGCCACTCATGGGCGTATGACGAGCACTATTGGACTCTTGCACAGTGGTTCAACGAAGAACCCAATTTCTCGTGGAAGAATTGCAGTGTACCTAGCGATGACGCTTTGCCCGACAAGACATCGAAAGGTTTGAGCGAGGGTATGACAAGGCAGATTTCTCCCGCTCAAGTGGTAATTATTCTAGCCGGTATGTATGCTGCTCGCAGTGATTGGATCGATTACGAGATTGACGAGGCGATACGTATGAATAAGGCAATCGTTGGGGTCAGACCGTGGGGTCAAGAACGAACCCCGATCAAGATTCAGAACGCTGCGGAGTCCAATGGGAAAATGGTGGGATGGAACAGAGATAGTATAATTCAAGCGATTCGAGACTTGACGTGACGAGAACCCAGGCGACCGTAAAGACCGTAACGAGCGACGATCTTCCTGGTTTATATCAGGCCGCTAGTCAAGCTTCACTTGTTGCACAGGGAACGCATTTTGCGTGTCTCGCGGCTTACCTTGCCTGTCTGGTTCTCATTACGGTCATATCCTACTTGTTGCCTACATCTTCACAGGGCGCCTTCATATCCATAATAGTCTTTTTATTGGCCCTTGCCACACTCATTGTCTTGAGGGTCTATCGTTATGATGACACCTGGTACAACGGTCGAGCGGTTGCTGAGTCAGTAAAAACCAGGGCTTGGCGATGGATGATGAGAGCCGAGCCTTACGGACATTCCACCGAAATGGATGTTGCTTCCAAGGAACTCATTGCTGACCTCAAAACCATTCTTACTCAGAACCGAAGGTTGTCCTCTGCTTTGAGCGCCAGCGCGCGCAGGGCCGACCCAATCAGCCAAACCATGATTAAAGTAAGGGCTATGCCCACAAAGGACAGGCTGGATGTTTACATGTTTGATAGAGTGGCCGACCAAGCCAAGTGGTACCACGGGAAGGGATTATTCAACAAGAAAAAAGCAAGACTGTGGTTTTGGGTGTCGGTAACCCTTAACTTAACAGCCGTTGTAATGCTTCTCTTTCGTGTACGGAATCCGTCCCTATTGATGCCCATTCCTACTGTCGCAACCGCCGCCGGTTCAGTCCTTACCTGGTTAGAAGCGAAAAAACACAACGAACTCGCGTCCTCCTATTCTCTGGCTGCCCATGAGATTGATTTAATCGGAGGCGAAGCGTTATGCGTAGGCACCGATGAAAACCTGTCCGCTTTTGTAATCGATGCAGAAGCTGCCTTCTCACGAGAGCATACGCAGTGGGCGGCTCGAAGAAGTGAGCAAAGTTGCATAATAACCAAAGAGCCAACTGGCCGAGTTTGAGAAGCTACTTAGGGGATCGTAATGTCTCACCTCTTGATTTATACAAAACACCAAATACAACCCATGCGCGGTAATTCGAAGAAGAATCGCTCAGATGGGATGAACCTATGGACCTCCTGAGAATCTTTCTTTATTTGATTCTATTGATAACGGCACTCATGGCGCTCAGCGCGATAATTGCCTTCATTGACGGGAGTATTTGGTCAGAAAGAGCCAAACTTTTACGTAGCATCGCCGGAGTCGTCGTCATTCTTTCACCCGTGACAGTGTTCTATACTCTTTTCGTTGATGGCCACGCTCTTGTATGGGTGGGCGTCTCCTTCATTCTCTTCTTTTCGCTAGGTCTGGTGATCGCTTTTACAGAAATGCGCGGCGCCGGTATCGGTTGGGCACACATTCGGTCGTTAGTGGGCGTGATAAAGTGGCGGCTGGAAAACGCCGGTCGGATAGTCCCTCTGAGTGATCAGAGGGCTTTACCCACCGATGAACAGTTGCGGGAGAGGCAGTTCGCCTCAAGTTTGGGGCCAGAGCTAAAGCCCAAGTCGCCAGAAGATAGCCTCGGCCACGACCTACGGACGCTTGGTGCCCTGACAATTGTGCCCCTCCTTCTGTTCTCAGCGATATACGTAGGGTTCAAATACGCATCCTTGGCGTACGTTCCGGCAAAGATACAGCCCTTGGCCCAGCTCCCCGCTTTTGTTATCGCATTCGTAGCGGAATCCCTTGCTTACCGGGCGATAGCGAAGCGTTCACGCTTCCGCAGTGCCGCAGCTTTAAGCAAAGCTTCCTATGTCACAGCACTGGTTACGGTTGGATGCTCTGGTTTTGTTTTTGTGCCCTGCTTTTTTGTGGAGTTCTCGTTCTTCAATGGAGTTAATCGCGATGCCGTTTCTTTTGCTGGGGGACTTGCTGCGCTATCCTGCTTTCTGGGCCAGACTCTCCTGAAGGTACATACTACGGAATCAATGAGCCAAGCCATGTCTCGCGACACAAGGCCACCCGTTCTTTACCTTCGGCCATTCTCTCGAGAGTCGTTCGTGGCGGCTCTTTGGAACAAAGCTAGAGACATGTGGCAACTGTTTTCGATATGTGGCCGCATCGCGCGTGCGTATTTCAAATTTCACGGGGACGCACTAGACAGTGAAATGGAAGAGATATCTAAGCTGATGGGCGGAAAAGACATATATGGGCGTCTAACATTTCGCAATATGGTGCAGTCTTTCGCGAGTGGACGCGGTAGTTTCTACGATGAACAATTAGTGCTCACAAATATTTTTAGGCAAATCGGGCCTTACGTTGCAATCTCACGTCCCGGTGAGACAAACAAATGGTCCGACGTCGGCGCAGCGAAGCAAACTTTCTCCAGTGATAAATGGCAGGAAGCGGCTACTCATTTGATCCTCGATTCAGCCATCATTGTTTTTGAAGCAGGAAATTCTACAAGTCTATTATGGGAACTGGAACAAATTGTTCGACTGGCTCCCCCGGTTAAGGTGCTTTTGGTGCTTCCGAAGTCCGAACAGAAATACGCCAACTTTCGGGACAGAACACAAAATATCTTCCCTAAAGCACTTCCGAACCTAAAACCCAGTTCACGCCTCGTGTGTTTTGATCAATCTTGGTCGCCATGTGTTCTCCAACGTAAGTTAGATTCTCTGGAAGACCCTATGAACGAACTCTCGTGTGCTCCAGTATTGCTGCCTTTTCTTGAGCAGAATGGTTATATGCTCGCTGAGCATTCGGAAACACTGCCAAAGATTACAAGGGACGAAACGCTCTGCACATAGTAAGAGGGGGCGGTAGGGACGTTGTTTCATTCGTTACGTTGCTCTTGACAGCCCCTCCCTCGTCATAGTAAAGTGGCCTTATGCCACGTCATGCCCGCCTGGATGCAACCGGAGCCCTCCACCACATCATGTTGCGGG
>JBEKHB010000072.1:0-19687 GCA_050012495.1 Syntrophorhabdales bacterium | reverse complement strand
CGGCGGGGGTTGGAAACGTGGCATGGTTGAGATCGTGTGACACTCGCGGGACGAAAGGGCGAGCAAACCGGGAAAACAAACCTCAACCTAAACCGGCGCGCCAATCCTCGACCCTACGCACAATCGTGCACCCCCTTCGGGAAAGGCTTGTGAGAGAATGGAATCCGAAAGAGGGGTGCTGAGACGGTTGGGGAGAAATACGTGCCGAAGAGGGTAAAAAGAGGGTAAAACGCAGTAAAAAATGGCAAAAACGACCGCTTTTGCGTCGATACGGGGGTTTTTCGTGACCACCGCAAGTTTCTCCCCCCGCCGCTCGTCGGACCGCGCGATCACTGCCACGGCTCAGCCGCGGCGGAGAGGGCTTTCCCGTACGTCATCCGGCGGCCGGGCGCTTTTCACTTCCCTTCGCCATCCCCTGTTTCATCCGTATGTTTCTCGCCAGCCTCTATCCTCGCCCGCTCTTTTCAGGGGCGCCAGCTTGCGATAGCAGGAAAATAGTATAGCCGATAGGAAAAATGTTCCGTGTCGATGAGGTTCGACCCTGCAGCATATGCCCCCTATCGGCTCCCACCGGCAGCCCGTCTCCCCCGCTGCTCAAGGCGTGTTGTCCCCACCTTTCTTCTTGGCATGATTTATGCTTGCAATAGTGACGTGATCGTGATGAAGGCCATGTACCCGTGGATTGATGGGGGCGAGTAAGGTGATCGAGAGAAAGGCGTTCCTACAGATAACGAAGGCGCTCATTCTCAGTTTACGCAACGGCCTGACGGACTCCTCAGTATGTATCAAGCAGAGTATCATAGAGGAGCTTGCAGGGATCCTCGGGGTGGAACGATGTGTCATGTTCAAAATCGGCCAGGAGCAGATAGACGGGAGACGGGAAGAGTTTTGTGAGATAGTAGCGGGCGTCCCCTTTGAAGAGTACGGACCCGAAGCGCGCGAACGGACGCCGTTGAAGACCCATCCGGACATACACGCTGCGGCTGTCAAAGGACAGACATTAGTTGTACAGGATCCCCTCAACGATGAACGGACGGCTTATTTCAGGGGCATCGTGGAAAAAAGGTGCATATCGGAGATTGCTTATACTCCGCTGTTCATCAAGGATGATGGCCAGGTTACGGGTATCATAGTCATCGATGCAATCCACGGCATGAGGTTTACCGGCGATGACATACTATTCTGCTCCGAGGTGGCCGAGCTTCTCAGCTTGTTATTAGGGCAGGAGAGTGTCGTGTTGCAGCATTTCAGGGATATGGTCATCAACAAACTAGTTCCGTTGGGAGGCTTCGCCAGCAAGTTACACGAGAATTTACAAACTACTCTTAAATACATAGACATCATCCATAAGGAGGCAATAGAGATAAGCAGTATTTTACCGAAGAAACTGGAGGTAGAATTGTAGAGACGCAGCGATAATCCACCCGTTCGTTGTGCCCACAACTTAGGCTCAATCGTGTCGGACGTCTCTTCGTTGCGAGGTGGCAGCATAGGATTGCCGTCTGATCACTCGAATCTGATTCCCTTCCCCTCCCGGCATGTGTTACAATAGCGCTTAACGATTTTCAGGAGGCATTCATGATCAGTGTGCCGGTCCCGGGCTGGGGCGAACTCTCGATAGAATATGTGATGGTGGACTTCAATGGCACCGTTGCGCTGGATGGCAGGTTGAAGAAAGACGTCAAAGAGGTACTAGATAAGATCTCGCGGTATGTCAAGGTGTTCGTAATCACAGCGGACACGTATGAGACCGCCGATTCGGAGCTCGGTCCTGCAAATGTCACCTTCATAAAGGTGGACAAGTCTGCAAGCGGAGAGGAGAAGGCAAAGGTCGTGAGGGAGCTGGGTCCCGAGAACGTCGTCGCCATAGGGAACGGGGCCAATGATGCGCTCATGCTGAAAGAGGCGGCCCTCGGCATCGCGGTGATAGGGGAAGAAGGTTGCTCCGCTGCCCTCATGAAAGAGGCCGACCTTGTAGTGACGGATATCATGAACGCCCTCGGGCTGGTCGCGCACCCGGAAAGACTGGTGGCGACCCTGCGCGACTGACCCACCGCCGGCTCAACGTGCCTCGTCGGGTTATAGAAAAGGAGACTCGATGACCTCTACGCTAAATTCTTTGGGCGTTCCTGTGTAGGTGTCCGGAAAGACAATGGAAAAAGGCAGCTCTCCGCCTTTGCGCAACAGGAAGGTGGATAAGTTGGATGATCGGAAAGAGGCCACCTTTTTTTCGATCTCCTCACTGCGCATCTCCCGGACCTCCTCGACCGAGAGCGGGAGGCCGGCAAGCGCAAAATGCTCACCAATGACCGTCCCGTGCTCGTCGAAGAGCTTGGCCTTAAAAATCACGTATTTTCTCGGCTTTGTCGAGCCGTTCGCAATCAGTCCCTTGATAAGGAAGATCTTCCCGTCCTTGGTGACGGTTTCCTGTCCCACCGTATTCTGGATACGGAGCCATTTGTCGGCGGCCCCGATAATGTTTACCCAATAGAGATACGCCGATGCAGCCGCGATGAAAAGCAGTGCGATAGCAACGGCAGAAGTGACGAGGCCCGGGCGGCGCTTTTTCCGAACCGTTATTCCAGTGTGCTCAGCACGGTTCGTGAGGGTTTCCCGGTCGTTCCGGTCCTCCTGCGCTGCCCCATGCTCGTACACGAAAACGTGTCCGCAAAGGGAGCAGCGCACTTTCTGAAAACGCGCCTTAATGAGCCTGTCTTCCAGGCGGTACTTTCTGCTGCAGGAGGGGCACGTGATAATCATTGCAAAAGCTTAAGGGAAGGGGACTTCTCCCCTTTCCCTATCCGCTCAACCTCTTTTTGAATTCTTCAATCAACTTCGGCACGACCTGGTTATAGTCGCCTACTATGCCATAGGAAGCAATCTTGAAGATAGGCGCTTCAGCGTCTTTGTTGATGGCAACGATATAGTCGGACGTCCTCATGCCCGCCAGGTGCTGGATGGCCCCGGAAATGCCGCATGCGATATATATCTTCGGTTTCACCGTTTTTCCCGTCTGACCCACCTGATGCTCCTGAGGTATCCACCCTGAATCAACAGCCGCGCGTGATGCGCCGAGGGCGCCCCCGAGCGTATTGGCCAGTTCCCGCAATACTTTAAAACCCTCGGGCTTGCCCATGCCCCTTCCACCGGAGACAATGATATCCGCCTCGACGAGGTTCACCGCTACCTCTGATTTGATGAACTGGAGGACCGTTGTCCTCAGGTCGCCTTCGGCTACCTCCACTGCTTCCTTTGCCACTTCCGCCTGTTTCGAGCTGTCCCGTTCGGCCATGGGAAAGACCTTGGGCCTCACTGTCGCTATCTGGGGCTTAGCCTTCGTGTTGACGACGCCCACCAGAAAGTTCCCACCAAAAGCCGCCCTTGTGACTTTTACGGTTTTGGAGGCATCGATCTCCAGCCCTATGGCGTCCGATGCCATTCCGGTCTCCAGCGTGGCGGCGCAGGCCGAGGAAAGGTCCGCGCCCTGACTCGTTGCCCGGTAGAGCACGACATCCGGCTTATACTTGTCCATTACCGTTGTTGCGGCCTTGGCATATGCATCCGGCCTGAACGTCTTGAATGGCGCGCCGTCTACGGCGTAGACTTTCGAGGCGCCGTAATAACCGGCTTCTTTCGCAAGCTCATCGGTATTCTCGGCGATAACGAGGGCGCAGAGATTCGCGCCGAGGTCGGCCGCAAGCTTTTGACCGATGCCGAAGAGCTCATAAGACATAGGGGTGAAAGCCCCTTCCTTGTGTTCCACGTATATCCACACATCTTTATAATCAGCCATTATATTATCCTCCCCATAGTTATTTGATAACTTTCAAGCCAAGGAGCTTTTCTACAAGAAGGCAACTTACTTCTTCCACATCCCCCGAGAGCATTTCGCCTCCTGACCGGGGAGGCGGCGTCGTCAGCTCAATCACTTTTATCGCAGCACCTTCCGCCCCTACCTTTTCTTTTGCCGCACCGATCTCGTTAGTATCCCATACGGGTATCTGGACCTTTGCAGCCTTCCGAATACCCATAAGGTTGGGCAGTCTCGGCTCGTTGATCCCTTTGAGCACTGAAACGACGGCGGGGAGTTTGGCCTCCACGACCTCTATGCCGCCCTCGATGTTCCTCTCGACTTTGATCTTCTTGTTGGCCGCGTCTATCTCCACGATCTTCCCGACAAAGGTCAACTGCGAGTAGCCAAGCCTGACGGCAAGCTCGGAAGCGACCACACCCGTGTTGCCGTCTGTTGCCTGTTTGCCGCACAGGACCAGATCGACGTCGCCGATCTTCTCTATTGCCTTGGCCAGTGCGTATGATGTCCCGAGCGTGTCGGAGCCTGCAAGCGCCGGATCGCTGACGTGATGGACCTCGTTAACGGTAAGGGCAAGGGCATTTCTGAGCACGTCCGTGGCCTTTTGGGGACCCATGGAAACGGCCACTATTTCCGCATCGTACTTCTCCTTCGTGAGAAGGGCCTCCTCCAGGGCAAACTCATCAAAAGGATTGGTGATTGCATCCATATCCTCTCTTTTCAGAGTGCCCTTCTGGAGGTCCCATTTTACTTCGGCTTCTGTATCGGGAACCTGTTTCATACATACGACGATCTTCACAGTGCCCTCCTTAAGTGTTTTTTATTGACCACGGTACGTGGGTTTTCGCTTTTCCAGAAATGCAGCCATGCCCTCTTTCTGGTCCTCAGTCCCGAAGCAGAGCCCGAAAGCCTCGGCTTCGAAATCGAGCCCTGAATCGATATCCAGGCTCACGCTCCTATTGATACAGGCCTTTGCGAGCCCTACGCCGACGGGCCCGGCGGATATTATTGCGGCGGCGAGGCCCTCCACGGCTTCCATCAACTGGCCGTCAGGCACCACCTTATTCACGAGGCCTATTTCATATGCCTCCCGGGCGCTTATCACCTTGCCGCTGAAGATGAGCTCTTTTGCCCTGGCAATGCCGGCCAGCCTGGCTGTCCGCTGCGTACCGCCGAACCCCGGGAGAATCCCAAGGGTCACCTCGGGGAAGCCGACTCGCGCCTTCTCGGAGGCATAGATGATATCGCAGGCAAGAGCAAGCTCGAAGCCGCCGCCGAGGGCGTAACCATTCACCGCGGCAATCACCGGCTTATTCATCCGCTCGAGGAAGGACATGGCCATATGCCCCTTTTGTGAGAAGGCCATCCCCTGCATGGGGTTCATCGGCAGCATCTCCTGAATGTCGGCGCCGGCCACAAACGCCTTGTCGCCCTGGCCTGTCACAACGATAACTTTGATATCGGGATTGCCGGCGAGCTCCCCGGCGGCCGCGAGGAGGTCATCGCACGTCGCTGCGTTGAGCGCGTTGAGCGCCTTCGGCCTGTTGATCTTGATGATCCCCGTGCCGCCCTGCACCTCGAGGATAATGTTGTCGTAGGGCATGCTATACCTCCCTCTCGACCACCATTGCCATACCCTGGCCGCCGCCTATGCACATGGTCGCAAGCCCGTATTTCACGCCGAGCCTCGGCATCTGATGCATCAGCGTGACAATGAGCCGCGCGCCTGTGCAGCCGATGGGATGACCGATCGAAATGCCGCCGCCGTGCACATTCGTTTTGGCTACATCGAGCTTCAGCTCTCTGATATTCGAGATCGCCTGTGACGCAAACGCCTCATTAAGCTCGATCATATCGATCTTGTCGAGGGGCAGATCTGCCCTCTTCAAGGCTTTTTTTACCGCAGGCACCGGTCCGAGACCCATGTATGCGGGGTCGACGCCGGCTGCCGCCCAGGAAACGATTTTGCCCAGGGGCCTGATACCCAGCTCTTTCGACTTTTCCCGCGACATGAGCACGACCGCCGCCGCCGCATCGTTGAGCCCTGACGCGTTCCCGGCCGTGACGGTGCCGTTCTTCTTGAAGGCAGTCCCGAGCTTTGCCATCTTTTCCAGGGAGGTGTCCATGGGCCGCTCGTCCGTATCGAAGACGAGGGGGTCTCCCTTCTTCTGAGGGATGACGACGGGCACGATCTCGGGCTTGAGCCATCCTTCTTTGATGGCCTGACGTGCCCTCTGATGGCTTATAAGACCGAACTTGTCCTGCTCCTCGCGGGTAATGCCGAATTTCTCGGCAATATTCTCCGCTGTCAGGCCCATATGGTATCCGTAGAAGATCTCCCAGACACCGTCGAGGACCATGAGGTCGACCGCCTCGGTATTGAACATGCGGGCGCCGAACCTGAGCGCGGGAAGTGTAAAGGGCGCCTGGCTCATATTCTCCATGCCGCCCGCCACGATAATGTCGGCATCGCCCGTCATGATGGCCTGGGCCCCACACACGATCGCCCGCAGGCCCGATGCGCAGACCTTATTGACGGTAAAGGCAGTCGTCTCTTTTGGGACGCCGCCATACATAGCCGCCTGTCTGCCGGTGTTCTGTCCCTGCCCCGCCTGGAGCACGTTCCCCATGATTACCTCGTCAATGGCAACCTCTTTCAAAGAATTATCGAAGTCATAGTACTTCGCCTCGAGGTCGGTATCCAGCAACCCTGCGAAGATCTCAGGCGCGAACTCCTTGTCCTTTGTTCTCGATGGCCTCAATCCTGCTCTTTTGATCGCTTGGTTAATAACCAATCCCCCCAGTTTTACTACGGGTACGTCCTTCAGGCTTTGCCCGAACTGACCGACGGCAGTACGCACGGCTGAAACAATTACGACCTCTCTCATGGTTCGCTCCTTTCGATTATGAAAAAGTTCACATACTTTTATCCCAAATAGGGAGCTTTTGTCAATCCTTAATCTTCCGACACGGCAGCCGGGACTAAACTTACCGCCCGCCCGTTCTGTCCTCTCCCCTTTTTTCGCGTTACTTTCCGCATGTTAAGGCGTTCGTCGGTCAGGGTGGTGCGGGATTATCATGCGGTGAGAGACAGGCGCGTTTTTCGAGGGCCCTTCTCGGGCCGTAAGCGGCCCCTCAATAAAACTCTTTCATTATCCCTTTGAGACGGGTCGGGTCGAAAGGTTTCTCGGTCGCGGCCGCAACATCTGCGAGCGCGGGTCTTGCGTTGAACGGGGGCCGATCGTTGCGGAAAATGACGCCAAGGGGTATCCTGTCCCCGAATTCGAGCGCTTTTGCAAATGCCCCGACCCTGTCGGCAGGATCGTATGAAGGGTCGAGATGGTACACCCGCTTCGCGAACCACTGGTAGGTATTGAGGCGGTTAAAGGTGACGCAGGGTTGAAAGATGTCGAGCAGGGCGAAGCCCTTATGGGTGATGGCCTCTTTCATCATCTGCACCAGGTGTTCGTGATCTCCTGCATAGCCCCGTGCCACGAAGCTGCAGTCGAGGGCGACAGCAATTGCAAGGGGATTGAGCGCCTCGGCTTGGGCGCCATATGGTTGCGCGTTTGTCTTCATGCCCTGCATGGTCGTCGGTGATGCCTGCCCCTTCGTCAGACCGTAGACCTGATTGTCATGGACGAACATCTTCACGTCGATGTTCCTTCGTATCGCATGGATCAGGTGGTTCCCGCCCTCACCGTACCCGTCGCCGTCCCCGGTGACCGCAATCACGGGCATCGTCGGTTTTGCCAGCTTGATGCCTGTTGCAACGGGCAGCGACCTGCCGTGGAGCCCGTTAAAGGTGTTGCATCTCGTATAGTGGGGGAATTTCCCTGACTGGCCTATCCCCGATACGATTGTGAACTGGTGGGGCGCCAGTCCCAGCTCGGCAACGGCCTGCTTGAAGGCCCTCAATATGCCGAAATTCCCGCATCCCGGGCACCATGCCGGCACCTGGCCTTCGTAGTCACTTAAGGCGAGCATCCAGTTCTCCCAGTATCGTTTCCAAAAGGTATGGCCTCCCGTCATACTTGTTGATGGTCGCCCCGAAGGAGAAGCCTGTTTCTGCCTTCACCAGCCGCGCAAACTGCGATGTCGCATTGTTCTCGACGGAGATGCTTTTTTTGGCCGACCTGAGCAGGGCCAGGTAATCGAATGTGTCGGTGTGAGGGAAAGGGTAGAGCTCGCTGAAATGGAGAAGGGCGATCTTCTCGCTACGCGACAGAGAGTCGATCGCTTCTTTCAAGACGCCGTATGTGCTGCCCCACCCGACGACAACGGTTTCCGGCCGGTCATTGCCGTAAAGCACCGGCGGCGCTATCTCTTTCCGGATTGCAGGGAGTTTGTCGAGCAGCCTTTTCTGCACCATCCTCACCCTTATGTGGGCATCTTCGGTAAGATGCCCTTGCTCGTCATGCTCGTCACTGTCCTCGACCACAAGGTGTCTCGAGGAACCGGGCACTGCAAAAGGAGAAACACCGGAAGGGGTGAAGGCGTACCTCCTGTAATCCGCTGCCTCTTCCAGGGCCTTGCCTCGCAGGCGGTAGTCCCGGTATACGATCTTTCCAAGATCGAACCCATCGTAGGTCCATTGTGAATCGGCAAGGTACTGGTCCGTGAGGAGAAAACCGGGTATCTGATATTTCTCCGCGAGATCGAAAGCCTTGTTGGTGAGGAAGAGCGCCTGCTCCGGAGAGCCCGGCGCAAAGATGACCTTCGGGAATTCTCCGTGGCCTGCATGGAGGACGAAGAGCAGGTCCCCCTGCTCGGTCTTCGTCGGCAGCCCTGTAGCCGGTGCCGGTCTCTGTCCTACGGCGACCACCACGGGAGTTTCGGTCATGGCGGCCAGGGAGACACCCTCGACCATCAGGGCGAATCCGCCGCCGGCAGTGGCCGTCATCGATCTGGCCCCCGCGAAGGAGGCCCCTATGGCCATATTCACCGCCGCTATCTCATCCTCTGCCTGCTCGACCACTATGCCGTATTCCTCCGAATTGCTCGCCATAAAGTTGAGTATGCCCGTTGAGGGCGTCATCGGGTATCCGGAGTAAAATGTGCACCCGGACAGGACCGCCCCGAGACTTACGCCTCCGTTGCCATCGATCAGCATGCGGGGAGGACCGGGCGGCGTCGCGCGAAAAGCGCATGTGGTGCAGTGCTCCACGGCGAAGTCATACCCCCTACGCGCCGCCTGCCGGTTCTCCTCGATGCTCTCGGGTCCCTTCTTTTGCATGAACCCCGCGATTACCCCGAGGAATATGTCGAGACCCATGCCCAGCATGCCCAGCACGGCCGCGGTTGCGACGGTGTTGGCCATGATCCTGCTGCCCCCGTCCTTTGTGGCCAGCTCGACAAAGGGGACCTCCAGAAACCGGGGCCCTTCGTAGTGCTGCTTCAGGATCGCGGGATCATAGACGATCACGCCCGACCCGGTGAGCCGATTCTCGCTCTCCGCGATACTTGGCCTGTCGAGGGCGATCACGATGTCCACTGCATCGCGCGAACAGGCAACCGGTTTGTCCGACACGCGCACCTGAAAGAAATTATGGCCTCCCCTGATGCGGGATTCGTAATCCTGATGGATGAACACATGATAGCCCGTCCTCGCGAAGACCCTCCCGAGGCCGTTGCCGATGGTCTGAATACCCTGACCGGCTTCACCGCCTATTTTGATGGTGTAATCCACTCCCGCCTCCCCCGGCTTCATCTACAATCTATTCCGGGCCTGTGAGATTGTCAAGGCGGACCTGGGGGCTTCCGGTGCCTGAGCCGCAAAGCCCTGAGGACTGGAAGGACTACGTGAAAGGGTGGGCGTGCGATCACGGCCTGGAGGGGAATCTGGTCGTACTTACCGGGGCGCCTTCGTCGAAGCACCGGAGGCAGAACCGCGCTTGACGAAGCGGAGCAGGTCATCGAGATTGGCCGTGGCAAGACAGGTCGACGTGTCGGAGGCCCCGTAGTAGATGCGGACGTGACTTTTTCCATCGAGTATCCATCCGCATGAAAAGACGACGTTGCCCACATCTCCGATCCGCTCGTAGGGTTCAACAGGAGCAAAAACCCATGGGTCGCTCCTCGCGATGACGCGGCAGGGATCTTCAAGGTCAAGGAGCGCCAGGCCGAGCCGGTAGATGCATCCTGCCGTGGTCTGTTTGACGCCGTGGTAAAGGACGAGCCAGCCTTCTTCCGTTTCGAGCGGCGGCGGTCCAAGCCCGATCTTGTTCGCGTCCCACCATGCACCGTCCCTGGCCGCCATGAGCGTCCGGTGATCGCCCCAGTGCACCAGATCGCGAGAGAAGGAGAGCCACATGTCGGCCTTTCCTTGCAGAAATGCGGTGGCAGGCCGATGGATCATGGCCCATCTTCCCTTGAAACGCCGGGGGAAAAGGGCCGCGTCCTTGTCTTCCGGGGGCATGACCGGTCCCAGGCGGCGGAAGGTGCGGAAATCATCGGTGCAGGCCAGCGAGACCAGAGGACCGCCCTTCGAATACGCGGTGTAGGCGACCGCCCATTCCCCCGTTTCTTCGAGCCTCGTGATCCGCGCATCTTCAATGCCCCATAGTTCTTCCGGATGATTGACCGGGTCGGCTTCCAGGGTGGGCGCCGGATCGATGCGCCAGTCCGTCGCGCCGTCTGCGCTCCGGGCCGCGGTGAAGTGGGAGTGGCCCCTGCAATCCTCTACCCGGACAAAGAGAAGGGTCTCCTGACCGACGGTTACGGCCGCCGGGTTGAAGACCGAGTTGGCGGTGTAAGGCCACATGGACGCATCGAGGATAGGGTTATCCGGATGGCGGGAGATGAGCCCTGCTGGTCCTGTCTGCACGCTCTTTTGCAGCCTCCTTCGCTAGAACTCCAACGGAAGCTCCACGGGCCTTCCCGTCCGCTTAGCCTCACGGGCAAGCCTGTAAGCCTCATCGTACTGACCGGCCACCTTATCCCAGGATACCACGTTCTCCAGATATTGCCTGAGGTTCCCCCCAAGCTCCAGACGGAGTTCTTCGTCGCAGGCCAGGCGGATCACCTTTGTGCGGAGCATCTCTTTCGTGGTAAAGAGGAGACCGCCCTCGCTCTCAAGGGTCTGTGCGGTCAGCCCTTCCATGGGGGCCGTCGTAATGTAGGGCTTGTTGAGCGCGATGACCCGGGCGAGCGTACCGGATTGGGTCTCGTCGAGAGAAGGGATGACGATAAAATCGCATATCGCCATCACCCTGTAATAGGCGTCCCCCCTCGGGATAAACTCGTAGTAGTGGGCCAGCCCTTTCTCTGCCAGGATCTCAAGCTCCATCTTGTATTTCTCGTACTCATGAAGGTGGTTGGGGTCCCGCATAGCACCGGCGGCAAGGAGGTCCCAATGATCGCCCGTCCGTTCTTTGATTTCGGCCTCGATCCCCTCCCACATGGAGGTGAGGATGTCCCAGCGCTTATTCGACTGGATCCACCCAATAAGGCCGACGAGGTGCTTTCCGATGTGAGGTAGATCGTTGAGGCCGATCTCCGCGCGCAGGCCGGCCATCTCATGGAGCCCCCACCGCTTGTCCGGCCGCGCCCCGTGGGGCACCACCATGATATTGAGGGGCGTCTTCCACCCCTCTCCACGAAAGGACCAGTCGAGGCGCCACTTCTGGTAATGACACTTGAAGAGGACCACGCCCGCGGCTTCGCAGAGCCTGTACACGAAGTCTGCCTCCACATCCCTCATCCGTCCGTGGATTGTGTGGGGCTCGACGACCACGGGCCAGTCGCCCAACGCAGTTAAAAGATCGATAAAACCCTCGTTTTCATCCCCCTTCCCCCGGTCGTCATAGAACTCGTAGAGGCCGTATTCGTGCTCGATGTGGACGGCGTAGGGCTCCAGCTCCTTCACCTTCTCGGCGACGGGTTTCCACCAGTCGTGGCGCGACATGTCGATGAGGGGGAAGACGCCAACTCCTGCCCCGTCAGTGTGGCTGATGACGAGCACCTCCCGGTCGGGGTTCCGTTTTTGGATAAACTCCCTGGCCTCTTCGCAAAAGGTTGCGATGCCGCAGAGCCGCGGAGGGTAGCTGGAGATCATGACGATTGGCGCGTTCTTTCTACGTACTTTCATAAATCAGGCAATCTCCTTTGCTGCAGGAGGCGTGCCATCCTGGTACCACAGTCGGTTCACGTCATCGGAGGTGGCAGTCGAGGTGAGGAACCCTTGCTGAAACATGGCGAGGTTCGCCAGCAGAAATGCAACGGTCGACTCGGCGCCCTGATTCAGGTTGGGACCGTGCGGGGTGAGGCCGTCGTAGCAGGCCCCTTGAGCAAAATCATAGAGGGACACCCCCATACAGTTCCGGCCGAAAAACCAGTCGAAGGCAGCCTGGGCGAGATCGAGCCAGCGAGGCTCCTTGGTGATCTCGTAGGCGAGTATATAGGTCTCAACCGCGTAACCCGCGTCCAAGGGCTGTTGATCGAACAGGCTCTTTTCCTTTCCCCTTTCATACCAGCCGGCGCTGCCGACAAAATCGAAGTGCTCCCCGGTGTACGTGGCACGGGTCAGAAACTCCAGGCTCTCCAGGCCCACCGACAGGCAGGTCTCACTCTTCAGGACCTTGTACGCCAGAAGCAGGGCCTGCGGTATTTTCGTGCTTCCGTACGTCACGGAATCACTGAACCAGCACCACCCATCGCTTTTGGTTCTTTGATATTGTTCGATCTGGGCGTCAGCCAGGCTCTGGAGCAATTTCTTTGTGGCTGTCGCGCTGTTATAGCGCTGGAGGAAATGGTAGAGGCCCACCATGGCGTACGCCCTTGCCATGGGGTAATGCATATCGAGATTCACCGTCGCCCTCTCCATGAGTTCCCTTGAAAGGGTGCGGAACCACTCGGTGGGACCAAGCTGCACACCGCACCCGAGCCCCCAGATAGCCCTTCCCCAGGTGTCTTCCGTTTCCGGCCCTTCGTTGAAGCGACGTGAGTAATCCATGAAATTCCGGAACCGGCCGTCAGGGAGTTGGGCATGCCTCAAAAAGGCCATATACGTGTTGGCTAACGACAAGAAACGGTCTTCTTTGACCTGATGATAGGCGCCGAGGGCCACCACGAGGGCCCGGGCGACATCGTCCGTTGAATATCCGTAATGCCGGTCAGGGACCCCATAGACGGAGTGCTGAATGATCCCGGTCTCATCGCTCAGCCGGAAGAGGTGGTCGAGCTTGATCTCGGGTATGGAATCCTGGGGCATAAAACTCGTCTTGATGATCCGGGTGTCCGGCCTTGAGTGGAACGACCCGAGGACTTCGTGAAAGACTTCTACATACTGTCTCGCCACATGCTTCCATATCATCTGCCGGCCCATCTCGTAAGCCTTTTTGCGCATACGGTGGCGGTCCGCTTCGTTCTCCATCAGGTCGATGATAATCCCGGCCATGTTCCCGGGGTCCTTGAATTCGGCCAGCCTTCCCCTGCCGCCGGCGAGCATCTCCTCGGCATAATAGTAAGGTGTGGAGATGACCGCCTTCCCCATGCCGAGCGCATAGGCAAGGGGTCCGCTCGTGCTCTGCTCCTTCGAGAGGTAGGGGGTGATGTAGATATCCGTTGCGCCGATGAACTGACACAGCTCGTCGAGGGAGACGAACCGGTTGTGAAAAATGACGTTCTGTTCCAAGCCGAGTCGCGCGGTCATGCGCTGGAGCGAGAGGCGATAGGCCTCCCCGTGCTGCCTCTTGACCTCGGGATGGGTAGCCCCCAGAATGATGTACGCCACCTTGGGGAAGTGCTTTACGACGGTGGCCAGCGCTTCGATCACGGTCTCGATCCCCTTGTTGGGGTTTAAGAGCCCGAAGGTGAGAAGCACCGTCCTGCCCTCTACATTGAAGCGGTCCTTATGGAAGTTGGGGTCTATGAAGCCGACGTCGGGCACCCCATGATGGATAAACCGGATCTTGTGCCTGGGCACGCGATAGACCTGGTGCAGGATATCCGCAGACTGGCGGCTCATCACGACGAGCGCATGGGAGAGCTCTGCGACATCGGAGAGCGCCTTTTGATATCCTTCGTCCGGCTCTCTCAACACGCTATGAAGGGTGGTAACGATGGGTCTTTTCAGGTTTCCCAGGAAATGGTTGATGTACGCCCCTTCCGGCCCTCCGAAGATGCCGAACTCGTGCTGCAGGCTGACCACCCCCTCACGCGACACATTGATGTAGTCGGCCGCAAGGCGGTAGTCGTGGATCTGGTTCTGCGCAATCTCGAAGGCGACCTCCTGCGGGTAACTGCGGTCCTGGTTGTTCATGGCCACAATGTGAAATGCGGACTCTCCTATCTCTCCCCCGACCGCGTGCGCAAGGTCGTAGGTGAACGTAGCGATGCCGCAGTTTCGCGGCGGGTAGGTTGCGACGAAGTATATGTCGACGCCCGGGCCCGAATGTACGGTGTGCGACACTTCTTGCAGCATGATCGTTATCTCCTTTGCTGATGCGCGCCGGACTTTCGTAGGCAGGAAAAACCAATCGGAATCGTTGAGCCGGCACTTTGCGCGTGGTCTGTGAAAAGGTCCCTCTGTTGCCTTGCAGAAGAATTTACTAGAGGGGGTGACGCCCATCATGACGGAATTGCTCTCCAGCCGAGGGCTGGAATCACCGCTGTTATCCGCTAAAATGGCGCCGGAACACGAGAAGCGATGCGACTGACCGCATCACCACGGGTTGGTGTGGATCGTCTCACGAAATGTGAACGATCCGGATCTCGGGAATGTGGATAAAACCCTATTACAGTATACGCTCAACCCGTGGATTATGCAATTTCCCTGCAAACAGGGTAGGGCCGGTGTGCGTAATGATCGCCAATGCAGCAATCCGGGCCTTCGGCCACCATCGACCATCGGCTGTGCCCTTGTTGCGCGCCGCAATAATAAAGCTTATAGTAAATTGGGATACTGGAATATATGGGGCAATAGTCGGGATTTGTCTCCTTATCTCAAATCCCCTTTATTATCAATATCTCAAGCGTGCCACTGTTAATGGACCATTTGTGGGCGGGCCGGAAGGCGAAAAGCGGGCCGGCCGGGCCGGCAGATTCCTCACACTGAGGAAAGGAGCGTAAAACAATGAAGTTCACACCGTTACAGGACAGGGTGATTATCAAGAGGCTCGAGGAAGAGGGGAAGACAAAAGGGGGGATCATTATTCCGGATGCCGCTAAGGAGAAACCTCAGGAGGGGCGTGTGGTCGCCGTCGGCAGCGGCAGGATGACGGAGAAGGGACACAGGGTGGCGCCAGAAGTAAAGGTGGGCGACAAGATCCTCTTCGGCAAGTACTCGGGAACGGATATTAAAATTGACGGCGAGGAGCACCTGATCCTCAAGGAAGAGGATATTCTCGCGGTAATCGAAGATTAACAGAGGAGGAATACCATGGCGAAAGAGATTCTCTACGATCAGAAAGCGAGGGAAGCGCTCCTCAAAGGGGTAAATGCGCTTGCTGACGCGGTCAAGGTTACCCTGGGACCCAGGGGGAGAAACGTCATACTGGAGAAAACATACGGGTCTCCTACTATCACAAAAGACGGTGTGACGGTAGCCAAGGAGATCGAGCTGGAAGACAGGTTCGAGAACATGGGCGCCCAGATGGTGAGGGAGGTAGCGAGCAAGACGTCGGATATTGCCGGTGACGGCACCACCACGGCCACGGTGCTTGCCCAGGCCATTTACAGGGAAGGGACAAAACTGGTGGCTGCCGGGAATAGCCCCATGGAGCTGAAGCGGGGTATAGAAAAAGCGGTCGAGGTGGTAGTCGCAGAGCTGAAGAGGCTCTCCAAGCCGACGAAGGACCAGAAAGAGATCGCCCAGGTAGGAACGATCTCCGCAAATAACGACGAGACAATCGGCAATATCATCGCCGAGGCCATGGGCAAGGTGGGAAAAGAAGGGGTCATCACGGTGGAAGAGGCGAAGAGTATGGAGACTACCTTGGACATCGTCGAGGGCATGCAGTTCGATAAGGGCTATATTTCTCCCTACTTCGTCACTAACCCGGACAAGATGGAGGTCGTCCTCGAAGAGCCGGTCATCCTCATCAACGAGAAAAAGATCAGCGCCATGAAGGACCTCCTGCCCATTCTGGAGCAGGTTGCAAAGATGGGAAAGAGCCTTTTGATCATATCTGAAGACGTGGAAGGCGAAGCCCTGGCAACCCTCGTGGTGAATAAGCTGAGGGGGACCCTGAAGATCGCGGCGGTCAAGGCGCCGGGCTTTGGCGACAGAAGAAAGGCGATGCTCGACGATATCGCGGTCCTCACCGGCGGCCAGGTAGTATCCGAGGAGCTCGGCATTAAGCTCGAAAGCATCAGCATAAAAGACCTCGGCTCTGCAAAGAGGATTACCATCGATAAAGACAACACGACCATCGTGGACGGCGCCGGCAACAGGAAGGATATCGAGGGCCGGGTGAAACAGATCAGGACCCAGATCGAAGAGACCACCTCCGACTATGACCGCGAGAAGCTCCAGGAAAGGCTGGCAAAACTGGTTGGCGGTGTGGCCGTTATCAACGTCGGCGCAGCAACAGAGACGGAGATGAAAGAGAAGAAGGCGCGTGTCGAGGACGCTCTCAACGCAACGAAGGCGGCAGTCGAGGAAGGCGTCATCCCCGGCGGCGGCGTTGCCTTCATCAGGGCCATTGAGAAGCTGAATACCCTGAAACTCGAAGGGGAGCGACAGTACGGCGTGCAGATCGTGAAGAAGGCGCTCGAAGAGCCGACGCGCTGGATTGCGCTCAATGCCGGCCATGACGGCTCTATCGTCATTGAAAAGGTGAAGAACGGCAAGGGCGGTTTTGGTTTCGACGCGGCCAAAGAGGTCTACGTCGACGACATGCAGGAAGCGGGTATCATCGATCCGACCAAGGTTGCCCGCACTGCGCTGCAGAACGCTTCTTCCGTCGCATCCCTGCTTTTGACGACGGAAGCCATGATTGCCGAGAAGCCGAAGGAAAACGCTGCGCCTATGCCTCCGGGAGGCGGAATGGGGGGCATGGGGGGCATGTACTAACCGGCACGTCTCAAAAGAGCAATAACCAACGAAGGGGGACTCCAGGGTTCCCCCTTTCGCTTTTGCTTGCGGAGCCCTCATCGCGTGATGATGACAGCTCTTTTGCTCCTACGTCATCGAGTGGAGTCCCACCCTATTTCCCTCGCTGTCGAGAAACAAGGCGTAGTATCCCATTTCCTTGCTTATCATCGTCTTAGAGACCAGTATCTTGCCGCCGGCAGCCTCGACACGGCTCAACGGATCCGATAGGTCCCGGCCGCCATTCAGGTAAATTGTGGCCGCCTTCGCCGAGGGTTGAAAATCCATGTGTTTTACCAGCGCGCCACTATTACCGTAACCGCGCATGGGGAAAAACCCATAGGGCCTATCGCCGAGGTCCCGAACGTCTATATCGAGCTTAAAAACGTCGGAATAAAACCTTTTCGCCCGTTCCATGTCCGTCACCGGGATTTCGAACCACACAGCGAGGTTTTCCATAATGACCTTCCTGGTTATGCGTGATAAAGAGCACCTAAGTCGCCGGCCATCCGGTCGCCGGCCCTCAATGTCTTGTCTCCTCCTCTTTCTTTCTCCCGTGGTATTCATCCATTTCCTTTTTGCACTTCGCCGGGTCATACTTCTTAAAGCAGTCGTCGCAGTACTCTTTCAGATTGTTTTCCTTATCGATGATCGCCCAGTATGCTGCAAGCGAGCATTTCACGCATGTCGGCATGTGTCCTCCTGTAATAACCGCGCTTCAAATGCCGCTGATGAACCTTTCGATGCATGGGTACTCCGTCTTTGAAACCGGCGTGACGGCCGGGGCAGGTCACGGTCCATCGTGCCGATGCCCGCCGCTGTCTTGTAAAGCCTGAAACTGACGAGGGGCTTCGTTGAGAGAAAGGGCGCCCGTTCCTTCTGCGGCTTGATCGGGCCGACCCTGCCGGGGATCCCACTTTTCCCTGTTGTCAGCCCAATCAAGGGACGTGTCGATGTAGTTCGCCACGTGCTTGCCGGCGAAGTTGAGTAACAGGAAGACCAGAGCCCGCCTGAGGTTTATGGGAGAAACTCGTAAAAGAGACGGAATGTGCCGAAGGATCGAAGAGAAAGAATAAAACTCGCTTTGGACGTAGCGGTGTCCCTCGGCGAGCTCCTCGGGGGTCATGTTCTTAGGTTGAAATACGACGGTACGATGGTCGTAGTGGCGCCAATCGTCGGATATGATGCGTCCCTGGTCCTTGAAGCGCCGGTATAGCCGGGTCCCGGGATAAGGCGTCAGCACATGCAACGCCATGGTGGGAAGCCTTGTCCTCGCGAGAAACTCTAAGGTATCATCGAAAATGGCTTTCGTATCCGTATCAAATCCGAGGATGATGGAAGGGTGAAAGGCGATGCCGTTGTCCTGGATAATCTTGACGGCTTCCTCGGTCTCTTCTATGGATTTGAGTGATTTTTTCAAGCCGATCAGGCTTGCGGGCGATACCGATTCAACTCCGAAGAATAATGCCGCGCAGCCGGATAGACGACACAGTCGCAGCATCTCCTTGTCTTTCGCCAAAGATATGGAACTCTGGCCTACCCATTGGATGCCCAGCGGTATCAGGGCTTCAAATAGCTGTTTGGAATACTCCGGATGTCCGGCGACGTTGTCGTCCAGGATCAAAAAAGCCTTGGAGCCGGATTGTTTTATATCTTCAACGACCATGGAAACCGGCCTGTGCCTGATTTTCCCGCCATAGAAATCGGTTACCGAGCAGAATTCGCAGGCGTACGGGCAACCCCTGGTCGTCACCAGGCCGACGCAGTTAAAAAGCGCCTTGTCAATCTGAAAATCGCGCCGAGGGGAAGGAGATTGCGACAGATCAGGGGCCGGGACATGATAGAATCTCCGGAGTCTGTTATTTCTGAAATCAGCGATGACATCGGCCCAGCAGCCTTCCGCCTCTCCAATGACGACGGCATCGGCATGCTGTATGGCTTCTTCCGGTAAGATCGTGGGGTGAATGCCGCCGAGAACGACCTTGGAACCTTTTTGTCTATACTTATCGGCCAATTGATAGCTTCTGTTGGCCGTTGCAGTCATGCACGAGATAGCGACCAGGTCGAAATCCAGAGAAAAATCTATCTCCCTGATCTGCTCATCCACCACAGTGACAGCAATATCCTCCGGCGTCAATGAAGCGATGATGTGGAGACCCAGTTGAGGCATCCTGATGGCTTTCAGTACCTTTCTCCCCGGCTTGTTGGAAGGTGAAATCAAAAGGAGTCGCATCTAAACCACCTTTCTTTCCACTCGTCCAGTTCTTTCATGGTTGTCTCCAGACCCTGGATCTCCTCTTCGATCCCGCTTGTCGGGCTTTTTGCCGTCTTCTTTGGCGGTTCCTTCCGTCTTGTCGGCCTCGTCTCCCTGCAGGAGAATTTCCAGGCAAAGTTATACTTTTCAAAGATAACGCTCCATCTTCGTGGAAATGCCCGTTTTACAAGCTCGACGCACTCTTGTTCGCCTCCTGCCTGTTTCACCGCCTGAGCCAATCTGTAGAGGTCGGTATCTTTGACCGATCGGGCCCTCATCTTTTTGCTGTGAAGCGAAGCTGAAAGGGCAGCCGCTATCTCGGCCCTGACCTCCACGTTTTCAGGGTCTTCCCCCGTTGCCTCGATAATCTCGGTAATTTCCTTTGCATGCTCTCGCAGAAACGAGTCTTTTTCATACATTACCCTTATCTCCTTTCCCGGCGGCTGCAAGGTGGTGGAAGGTCTATTCGGATTACGCTTACCTCTACAACAAGGATAAGGCCACGCCGCCACGATGGCAAGATGGCAGAGAGCGAGGTTCAGCCTTCCATTTCGCCCCACGCAGGGAGAAGACAGAGTGGCTATGACAC
>JBEKHB010000071.1:0-21273 GCA_050012495.1 Syntrophorhabdales bacterium | reverse complement strand
AGACAACTGCGTTTCCACGCCGAAGAGCTTTTGTTGGGGAGATGTTCGTTTATACATACAATAATCTACCATTGTATCCCATTTAATGCAATAGTTATTTCGGGAGTTACTTCTCAGGAATCGCATTATAACTTTCGTCCTTCAGCGCCCGGAATAGGTCTTGAATTGGGCTTCTTAGGGATGTCCTTCAATTTTCCGACACCGTCAGTAATTGAAGTACCGAACAACGTGCTCCTTACCGCCGGTTGATACCGCATGGTGGTTCCTCCTGCCGGCCCTATTAGACTTCCGGTTGCCATGACAATCAGATTCTTAGATAATCTCCGCCGCCCAAAAACGTGATGATGCCCATGTCGCGCAGAATTTGTAACTGCTGCCGTATTTTTGCACGAATATTTCTAGAGGGGGGTAGTCGGTTAGCTCCTACGTGCCAGGCAGAAGACAGTGAGAACTCTTGCAGGCACGGAGTATGTTACAGAAGTAATATGAGTATATGGAGTAATTCCCTTCAAGTTAGATTCCGAAGCATGAATCCATTGATTCATAGGATCATCGCGTCCCGTGGCTGCCCACTGATTCCTTAACATCAGGTACGGCGGATAGTCTTAAACTCACATGTCTTACTTGACGTAATCATTATTAAGCGTTATGATTATATATGATTAATAGGAGGTGTCTATGAACACAAGAGTACTGACGGCGCACGTCCCCTTGCCATTGGCCGAGAAGGTCGACCAGTTGGCCGCCCGTACAGAGCGTTCCCGCGGATGGATCATTAATAAGGCGCTATCCGCGTGGATAGAAGAGGAAGAAGAGCGTCGGCGCCTGACACTGGAAGCGTTGGCCGATGTCGATGCCGGGCGAACTATTAGCCACCAGGCGGTGCAAGAGTGGGCAGAGAGTCTCGGTACCGAAGAGCCGAGGCCGTTGCCGCGATGATGGACCTCAAATGGACCAACAAAGCACTTTCAGATTTAGCACGGCTTTACGACTTTCTGGCACCGGTCAACAAGCAGGCTGCCGGAAAAATCATCCAAACTCTCGTAGCTGCGCCAATGAGTCTCAAAGAGCACCCACACATCGGAGAGACGCTTGACGAGTTCCAACCACGTGAGGTTCGCCGCATTCTGGTAGGCCATTACGAGATACGCTATGAAATCCAGGAACCAACGATCTACGTGCTCCGAATCTGGCATACCCGGGAAGACCGATAATGTAGTTGTGCAAGTTACAACAACGAATGACCTCGCCTTTTTAACAAATGGCAACAGGAAAATAAGAAACGCGCAGAAGAGGACCTCAAGGTAGATTCCCAGGCAAAGGGCAAGAACCGCCGCTACGAACAACCGGAGCGGATGCCTTCCAGGTAGGCGCGCACGTTTTCCCCCAGGTCCTCGATGTAATATCCGCCTTCAAGGACGGAGAAGAAATGGGCGTTGGAGGAAGCGAGCATGGCGCCGATCCGCCTGAAGTCCTCGGTAAAGAGGAGGTTCCCCCAGTCCCTGATGTAGGTGTCGAAGCCGGCGGAACACCCGACGACATCATAGCGGGCGGCATCGGCCAGGGCCTCATCCAGATCATGGAAGAATTCGGTTCTTTCCGATGCCGAGATGTTTCTGAATGTCACGCGGTTGTCATCGTTGAAGATATCATCCGTCCCGTTGCCGTAGTGGAGGTCTATATCAACGATCAGGGCCGATCGGACAGCGCCCGATGCGAGGAGCTTCTTGAGGGCCACGGCGATGTTGTTGAAGAAGCAGAACCCCCCGTTGAAGGCGCGGCCCGCGTGATGGCCGGGAGGCCTGACGAGCGCGAAGGCGGGCCCAACGAGAGCGCGCTCCGCCGCCTGTATCGCCCCTCCGGCAGCCGACGCGGCCGCCTGAAAGACGAGCCCATCCCTCTTGACGGAAGCGATCAACGACTCGGTGTGGCACAGGAGAAGATCGGCCATTGGGCAGGGTACGGGCTCGACGAAATCGGCGAGGTCCCTCACGTGCGACAGGATCGTCCATACCCTGTCGGGACTCTCGCAATCGACGGTACTGTACGGCTCCAGCGCCATGTCCCCGTACACGATGGTGAGGCTGCGCTTGTATATAAAATCATTCGACATTCTCTTCCCTTAGAAGGTAGAGTACCACTATTCGGGAAGGATGAGAAGAGAAAATGGCCCCCGATTGTGCCGTCAAGGTCGGAGGAGGCGTGAGGGCCGCCCATTAAATTATCACTTTCCTCTCCTCCGTGGCAGCTTCGAGGGGGTGAGACCGCGCCCTCCACAATCTGCACCTATGCGGCAGTGATTCACCGTGATTGACACAAGTCTTCGCGTCTGTAATAATGTTTTTAAGGACGTCGCACGGTTCACTGACGAGGACTGACGAGGAGTGAGACTTTGGCAAAGGCGATTAAGACGAAGGAAGAGATAACGGTTCTGCTGGGTAAGAATGCCGCTCGTTTACATAGTCTCGGCGTGAAACGAATCGGGCTTTTCGGATCGTTCGTGTGAGGGGATCAACAGCCCGCGAGCGATGTCGATTTTCTTGTGGAACGCCCGTCCTGTTGACCGCCTTGCGGCTGGGGTGGAAAAAAGGATAAGGAGGGGTGAGTTGGGACTTTTGCCGAGCTACGAGAAGTGTTTCTTCTGCGGCCGCGACTCGAAGGGATTGAAGCTCAGAATCGAGTACGCCGAGGGCGTCTGTTCATGTGACTTTGTGGTCGATGACGCATTTCAGGGATTCCATGGCGTGTTGCACGGCGGCATCGTAAGCGGCATCCTCGACGAGGTTATGTGGTGGACCGTCTTCATGGAAACGGGCACGATATGCGTCACGTGGAAAATGGATGTGGAATTCCGGAAAACGGTTTCTTGCGAAACAGCGTATAGAGCCGTCGGAAAATATCGAGGTATTACCCACGGAAACTACAAGGTCTTTGGGGGCATTGAGGATGACTCGGGAAAGGTTTGTGCGAGCGCCAATGCTGTGTTCCGCGAAGCGAAGGATGTGAAGAAGGATGACTTTCTCCGAAGTTTGGATTTTTCCGGAGAGTCGGGAGAAGTGGAGTCGTTATTACGGTCTCGTCTATTGAAGACTGAGCGAGAGTGACGGTAATGGTCCGCGCAGACCATGCGTACCGATCCGGGCCGGTTCCCCATTACACGAACCCGCCGGTCAGGCGGGGGGGCGCTCCTATGGGACGCTCTCGAAATGTTGACATCTTCCTCCACGAAAAAGAATGAGGTGACATTTTAATGTTTCAAGAGGGTCCCAAAAAAGACCAGAGGGAGAGGCGAGTTACGTACAACTAGCGTTTGACACGCAGAGCCTCATAGACTATAATTATGGTCAATTAAACCTTTTGAGGAGTACCATTATGACCAAGACTATCCCCCTTGCCGACGCCAAAAAAAACCTCTCATCCATCGTCAAGGATGTGGAGGAAAAGTACGACCGATTTACCGTCACCAGAAACGGCGTCGATAAGGCCGTGATCCTGAGCAGCGAGGAGTTTCAGGGGCTCGTGGAGACGCTCGACGTCCTCTCTTCCAGAGAAGAGCGAGAGGCGGTTGCGAGGGCCAAGGAGCAGGTGAAGCGCCACGAGACAATATCATTGGAAGCCCTGAAGCAAAAACACCGCCTGAAATGAAGTACGCCATAGGGTTTTCCCGGGAAGCGGAGTCCGGCTTCGCCTCTCTTCTTCGCGCGGACCGAAGGCTCGCCGAACGAATACTCCGCAAGATGGAGTCTCTTGGGACCTGTCCCCGGGAGGGCAAGCCTCTCGTGGGAAATCATCAAGGGGAATTCTCCCTTCGGGTGGGCAGCTATCGCATCATCTATGAAGTCGATTTCACGGGGCATATAATCTTCATTTTGACCATCACCCATCGTAAGAACGCATACTGACCGCCCACATACACCCGTCCGAAGAGTGCGGTGGGGCGACGGCGAGAGAAAATATTGTCTATTATCTCCGTATACCTGCTGCGCGATCTCGCTTTCTTCTCCGCCATCTTTAGACCCCTTACCCTGACCACCGGAGGACTACAACTTCCTCCCTCATCTGTGTCTTCGTAGCCGTAGCCGGTCTCGTTCTGTGGGGAAACAAGGGGGACGCCCTTTGCACTTGGAGCTTAAGAGAAATGCCGCAAAGTCAGCCGCAGTTGGGGCGCTTCCTCATTTAGGCTGCTTTTCGTCACCATACATGCTATGATCAGCTTTTGTTGAGGAGAGGGCTCTATGACATATTTCGCATGGCTCATTTTTCTGGGTGCGGCAATGCTTGAAGTAGGGGGTGACGCGGTCGTCCGTCAAGGGCTCAGGGGGAGCAATCTCGCCATCATTCTGCTCGGATGCGTGACGTTGGGGGCATACGGGGTGCTTGTCAACACCGTGAGGTGGGATTTTTCAAAATTGCTCGGAGTTTATGTGGCGGTATTTGCGCTCGTCAGCATACTATCCGGCCGATTCGTCTTTAAAGAAGACGTGCCCGTCACGACCTGGACCGGACTCGTCGTGATCATCTGCGGGGGTATGATAATCCAGTTCGGGAACAGCATGTGAAATAACCTTCCGAACCCTGACGCGCGGTCCGCCCGCGCCGTGCGCCGGGGCGAAAAGACTTGATTATTTGGCAAAACGTAATAGAATAATACTCTTATGGATCTGAAGACCTTAAGGGGATTTTCGTCTCTTTTTTCGCGGTATCTGTCGCTCGAAAAGGATGTATCGCCGCACACGTTAAGGGCCTACGAGGGGGATATCAGGGACTTTTTGCGGTTTCTGGAAGCGAACGGGCACGACGAGGTTGACCTTCAGGCGATCAGGGCATATGTTGCCGGGATTTACGCAGGCTTGCGGAAATCCTCCCTTTCCAGGAAAATATCATCTATCAAGGTGTTTTTTAAATTCCTGAAGAAGAAAGGGCACATCCTGGATAACCCGGCTGCGCTCATACGAAGCCCGAGGGCCGAGAAGCGCCTCCCGAAGTTCTACACGGTCGACGAGATGTTCCACTTCCTCGACACCCTGCCGGAGAAGACCTGGATGGCCTTGCGGAACAAGGCGATATTCGAATTGATCTATTCAACGGGAATGCGGGCGCAAGAGACCCTCGATTTGAATATCACCCACGTCCATCTTGATGGATTGTGGGCGCTTGTGAAAGGCAAAGGCGGGAAAGAACGGGTGCTTCCCTTCGGGGAGAAGGCCCGGGAGGCATTGCAAAAATATATGCAGGCGGCCGGTGACAGGCGGAGGGGGCACACGCAGGCCCTTTTCGTGAACAGACAGGGCGACAGGCTCACTTACAGGGGCCTGCTGAAGGTGATGAAGAAACATCAACTGAGCGTAAGCCTCTTTAAAAACCTCGCCCTTCACGGCATCAGGCACTCTTTTGCGACCCATATGCTCAATGGAGGCGCAGACCTACGGTCCATTCAGGAGCTGCTCGGCCATTCAAAGCTTTCTACCACACAGAAATATACGCATATCTCCCTGGACAAAATCATGGAGATATACGACAGGGCCCATCCGAGAAGGTAAAATGAAAAGCACGACAGTCTTATGCGTCAGACACAAAAACAGCGTCGTTTTTGCCGGGGATGGGCAGGTCACTTTTCAGAACACCGTCTTGAAGCATACGGCGAAAAAGGTACGAAAACTCTATCAGGACAAATGTCTCGCCGGCTTCGCCGGGGCGACGGCCGATGCGTTTACCCTTTTTGAGCGGTTCGAGAAGAAGCTCGAACAGTACAATGGGAATATTACCAGGGCCTCTGTCGAGCTGGCAAAAGACTGGAGGACCGACCGCTTGCTGCGGCGGTTGGAGGCACTTCTCCTGGTTGCGGACGGGGAGCACACCTTTATCCTGTCGGGAACAGGCGATGTGATCGAGCCGGATGGCGGCGTTGCCGCTATCGGCTCCGGCGGCCCGTATGCGGAAGCGGCCGCAAAGGCGCTGGTAAAGCATACCGATTTACCCGCCCTCGAGATCGCGAAGGAAGCAATGCTTATCGCGTCCGAGATATGCATCTACACGAATGACAGGATCGTCATAGAGGAGCTATAGATGAAAACCATGATTCCCCGGGCCATTCTGGAGGAGTTGAACAGGTACATTATCGGCCAGGATAAGGCGAAAAGGGCCGTGGCCATTGCGCTTCGCAACCGGTGGAGGCGGCAGATGGTCCCTGAAGCGCTCCGGGACGAGATCGCACCGAAGAACATTATCATGATAGGCCCCACGGGCGTGGGCAAGACGGAGATCGCACGGCGCCTTGCCAAACTCGCCAATGCACCATTTTTGAAGATAGAGGCGACAAAGTTCACGGAAGTGGGCTATGTGGGAAGAGATGTGGAGTCGATGATCAGGGACCTCACCGAGCTCTCCGTAAACATGGTGAAGAAGGAAGAGCAGGAGCGGGTTGTGGAAAAGGCGCGGGAGATGGCCGAGGAGCGCATACTCGACCTGCTCGTTTCACCCAGGAAGCCTGCAGCGCGACCCGGAGAGGACCAGTCCTACGACCTCACGAGGGAAAAGATGAGGGGGTTCTTCAAGGAAGGAAAGCTGAGCGAGAAGCTCGTGGAGATCGAGGTGCCCGAGCGGACGCTCCCCATCATTGAGATCTTCTCGTCCCAGGGCATGGAAGAGATGGATATGCAGCTCAGGGACATGTTCGGGAATATGCTGCCCAAGAAGACGAAGAGACGGAAAGTCAAAATAGGTGAGGCCTATGACTACCTGATCCAGGAAGAGTCGAAGAAACTCATGGACATGGACAGGGTGATGAACGAGGCGCTCAACAGGGTGGAGCAGGCCGGGATCATATTCCTTGACGAGATCGACAAGATCGCGAGCCGGGACCAGACTCACGGCCCCGATGTCTCCAGGGAAGGGGTTCAACGGGATATTCTCCCCATTGTCGAGGGCACGACCGTCACCAGCAAATACGGGATGGTAAAAACCGACCATATTCTCTTCATTGCCGCCGGCGCCTTCCATATGTCCAAGCCTTCGGACCTGATACCGGAGCTTCAGGGGCGGTTTCCCATCAGGGTCGAGCTTGGCCCGCTGAGAAAGGACGACTTTATCAGGATCCTTACCGAGCCGGAGAATGCGTTGATAAAGCAGTACAAGGCCCTTCTCGCTACCGAAGGCATAGAGCTTGAATTCGGTCAAGACGGCATTTCCGAGATCGCCGATATTGCCCAGCGCATCAATGAGATGACCGAGGATATCGGCGCGAGGAGGCTTTACACGGTCATGGAGAAACTCCTCGACGACGTTTCCTTCGATGCCCCCGAGATGAAGGAGAAAAAGGTAATGGTCACGAAGGAGTATGTGCTGGAAAGACTGGCGGAATTTCTTGAGAAGGAGGACCTGAGCAGGTACATACTTTGATGGAGAAGATAGAAGTTCTGCTCGAGGCGTTTCCTTATATAAAGAAATTTTCAGGCTGCACCTTCGTCGTGAAGTACGGCGGAGCGGCGATGGAAGAGGAGCGGCTGAAGAAAGAGTTCGCAAGGGACGTGGTGCTCCTCAAGTATGTCGGCGTAAACCCGGTCATCGTCCATGGGGGCGGTCCCCAGATAGAGAGGATGCTCGCCAGGCTGAATATACCGACCCGGTTTGTGGAAGGCTTGCGGGCAACCGACGGGGAGACCCTCGAAATCGTCGAGATGGTGCTCTCGGGCTCCGTCAATAAGGCAATTGTACAGGCGATCCACAATGCAGGAGGCCAGGCCATCGGCCTATCGGGGAAAGATGGGAAGCTCATCGTGGCAGAGCGCGTGTCGGGCAAGGATATCGGTTTTGTCGGCGACGTTGTCGAGGTGAACGGGAGGATATTAAAGGATATCTCCGATTCCGGCTATATTCCCGTCATCGCGCCCCTCGCGGCCGGTGTGGATGGAACTGCGTACAACGTGAACGCCGATACGGCGGCCGGCAGCGTGGCAAAGGCGCTCATGGCAGAAAAACTGATCCTTCTGACCGATGTCCCCGGTGTTCTTGACGCCAATTTGAAGCCCATCTCGTCAATGAGCACGCAGGAGGCAAGAATTCTGGTGAAGAGCGATGCGGTGAGGGGGGGCATGATCCCCAAGATCACGTGTTGTCTCGATGCGCTCCACGGCGGGGTGAAGAAGACCCACATCATCGACGGCCGCGTTCCCCACGCGCTGCTCCTCGAGGTATTCACCGATTTGGGGATAGGTACACAGATAGCGGGAGAATAGCATGCAGCAGGAATGGATCGACAAAGGGAACAAGTACCTGGCGAATACCTATAAACGGTTTCCCATTGGCATTGCCAGGGGGGAAGGTTGCTGGCTCTGGGACATGACCGGGAGGCGGTATCTCGACTTCCTGTCCGGCATTGCCGTCTGCAACCTCGGCCACGCGCCAAAGAGTGTTGTCGAGGCCCTGGCGACGCAGGCGCGAAAGCTCCTCCACATATCGAATCTCTTCTACACGGAGGCCCAGGTCAAGGCCGCCGAGCTACTCGTCGAACATTCCTTCGGCGATAAGGTCTTTTTCTGCAACAGCGGGGCCGAGGCCAACGAGGCGGCAATCAAGCTTGCGAGACGATATTCCTGGAAGAGCCACGGCGAGGGGAGATCGGAGATCATCGCCATGGAGAATTCATTCCACGGGAGGACCATCGCGACCTTATCGGCGACGGGCCAGAAGAAGTTCCAGGTCGGCTTTGGACCATTGCTCGGTGGTTTTACGTTTGTGCCGTTCAATGACATCGGTGCGATAGAGAAGGCGGCGTCAGAGCGGACCTGCGCGGTGCTGCTCGAGTGTATCCAGTCGGAAGGCGGTGTTTTTGTTGCAGAAAAAGAATACCTGAAAAAGCTCAGGGAAATGACAGAGGCCCGTGACATCCTGCTGATCCTGGACGAAGTTCAGACGGGTATGGGCAGGACGGGAAAGCTCTTCGGTTATGAGCACTACGGGATAGAGCCCGACATCATGAGCCTGGCAAAGGCGTTGGGAAGCGGATTCCCTGTGGGCGCCATCGTCGCGAAAGACCGGGTAATGGACGCCTTTGAGCCGGGCATGCACGCCGCGACTTTTGGTGGAAATCCGCTCGCGTCGGCGGCAGTGGCGGCAACCATGAACGCGATCCTGGATGAAGGTATTATCGCGAAATGTCAGGCCATAGGCGCCTACCTTGCTCAAGGCCTCGCCACGCTGCGGCAAGAATTCCCCTTCATCGTTGACGTAAGGGGCATGGGCCTGCTTCTGGGGATAGAATTTGTCATGGATGTGAGCCCCATCGTGCAGGACTTCCTCGCGGAAGGCGTCATCCTTTACGCGTCGAAAGGGAATGTCGTCAGGCTGCTCCCTCCTCTGATCATTGAGAAAGAGGAGGTCGATATCTTTCTCGAGATAGCACACAAGATTTTCGAGAGGCAGAACGTCCGATGAAGAGGGATTTCAGAAAGCTCCTCGACATAACGGGGGAGGAGTGTGCTCACCTCCTGGAGCGCGCCCTTTTCATGAAACGGGCCCGCCGGGCCCACGACGCGTACAAACCGCTTCAAGACCGGACGCTGGCGATGATCTTTGAGAAGGCATCGACGAGAACGAGGATATCCTTTGAGGTCGCGATAGAGGAGCTGGGGGGGCATGCCATGTTCCTCAGCCAGTCCGATACCCAAATGGGCAGGGGGGAGCCTATCCGCGATACGGCAAGGGTGCTTTCCAGATACGTGGATGCGATCGTGATCCGGACGTTTGCTCAGGATACGGTTGAAAGTCTGGCGCAATGGGCGTCAATCCCGGTTATCAACGGTTTATCCGACCTCTACCATCCTTGCCAGGTACTGGCCGATCTCTTTACCGTAAAGGAGTATAAGGGAAGACTTCGGGACGTGTCGATAGCCTGGGTGGGCGACGGGAATAACATGGCCAATTCCTGGATAGAGGCGTCCCTTCTTTTCGGCTTTCCTCTGGTCGTGGCTGCGCCGCCGGCATACCGTCCCCGTGAAGCCCTCGTGAAAGAGGCGCAGGAGAAGGGTGTGCTTACCCTGGTTGCGGACCCCTTCGAGGCGGTGAGGGGAGCCGACGTGGTAAACACGGATGTGTGGATCAGCATGGGTATGGAGGAGGAAAAAGAGGAGCGACGAAAAGCGTTTGCGTCATTCCGCATCGACGGTGAGCTGATGAAGGCTGCAAAACCGGATGCAATCGTGATGCATTGCCTGCCGGCCCACAGGGGTGAGGAGATCACGGACGAGGTCTTCGAGCAGTTCCAGGAGGTGATCTTCACGCAGGCCGAAAATCGCCTGCATGCGCAGAAGGCGCTTTTGGAATGGCTGATGACGGAGGAGATACATGGGTACTATTGAGAAAGTCGTGCTTGCCTATTCAGGCGGCCTTGACACCTCTGTTCTTGTAAAATGGCTGCGGGAGCAGTATGGGTGCGAGGTGATTGCCTATACGGCGGACGTGGGGCAAGAGGAGGAGTTGGATGGCCTGGAAGCCAAGGCGATAAAGACGGGGGCCTCGAAGATCTACATCGAAGACCTGAGAGAAGAGTTTGCGAGGGATTTCGTATTCTTCGCCATAAAGGCAAATGCGATCTACGAGGGCAGCTATCTGCTCGGCACCTCGATCGCACGACCCCTTATCGCGAAGAGGCAGATAGAGATCGCGGCCGCGGAAAAGGCGGATGCGGTCTGTCATGGTTCCACGGGTAAGGGCAACGACCAGGTGCGCTTCGAGCTGACCTACTATGCGCTGGCGCCCCATATCAAGGTCATCGCGCCGTGGAGAGAGTGGACGTTTTCGTCGAGGGAAGAGCTGATCGACTATGCCGGGAAACACGACATAGATGTGCCGGTAAGCAAGGCAAGACCGTACAGCATGGACAGGAACCTGATGCATATCAGTTACGAGGGCGGGGTTCTGGAAGACCCGTGGAACGAGCCCGACGAGTCGATGTTCCGGTTGTCGGTCTCGCCTGAAGGCGCCCCCGACAAGCCGCGATACATCGAGATCGAGTTCGAGAACGGGGCGGCGGCAAGGGTCGACGGGAAAGAGATGAAGGCGCACGAGCTCATCGGCCTGCTCAACCGTGTGGCCGGGGAGAACGGTATCGGCAGGGTCGATATGGTGGAGAACAGGTTTGTCGGCATGAAGTCGCGAGGGGTGTATGAAACGCCGGGTTGCACGGTGCTCCATGCAGCGCACCGGGCCATGGAGTCAATCACGATGGACCGGGAGGTCATGCACCTCAGGGACAGTCTCATTACCAGGATTTCGGAGCTGATCTATTACGGCTTCTGGTATTCCCCGGAAATGGAGGCCCTCCGTGCCTTCGTCGAGCAGACACAGGTCGGGGTGACGGGGACGGTGCGGCTGAAGCTGTACAAAGGCAACACGATCGTTGTCGGCCGGAAATCGGAAAAATCCCTCTACAAGCAGGACTTTGCAACCTTTGACAAAGACGCCGTGTACAACCAGCAAGACGCGAGCGGGTTCATAAAGCTTAACGCCTTGCGGCTGCGCATCAGGGCAATGCAGAGAGGGCGCTAGCCCTCGGTGGGGCGAATGGATAAGGACGATATCAGGGGCTATGACCAGAAAGCCGTAGAAGAGAAATGGCAGGCTGGCAATTATTGGGGCTCAGCGCCCCCTCCACGAGCAAAGCTCGCGGAGCCTCCTCCCTCACGAGAGCTATAGGCACGGTGGCAGCATGAATAAGGACGATATCAGGGGCTATGACTCGAAAGCCGTAGAAGAGAAATGGCAGGCTGTCTGGGAAAAGGAGCGCCTGTTTCATGTCTCGGAAGAAAAAGACCGGGAGAAGTTTTACCTCCTGGAGATGTTCCCCTACCCCTCGGGCAAGATCCATATGGGCCACGTGAGGAACTACTCCATCGGCGATGTGATCGCCCGGTACAAGAGAATGCAGGGGTTCAACGTGCTCCATCCCATAGGGTGGGACGCCTTCGGCATGCCCGCTGAAAATGCGGCGATCCAACACGGCGTGCATCCGGCTGTCTGGACCGGGGAAAACATAGCCTACATGAAACAACAGTTGAAGCGCCTCGGCTTCGGCTATGACTGGGACAGGGAGATAGCCACGTGCGACGTGGAGTATTACGGGTGGGAGCAATGGATTTTCCTGAAAATGTATGAAAAGGGACTTGTCTACCGGAAAAGCGCTCCCGTCAATTATTGTGAGCAGTGTCAGACCGTGCTCGCCAATGAACAGGTCGAGGACGGCAGGTGCTGGCGGTGCGGCTTCGAGGTAATCCAGAATGAGCTGGCCCAATGGTTCTTTGCTATCACCCGGTATGCCGACGAGCTCTACGACTATACTTCAAAGCTGCCCGGGTGGCCGGAACGGGTGCTCAGCATGCAGAGGAACTGGATAGGCAAGAGTCACGGGGTGGAGGTCAATTTCCCCCTGGAAAAAGGGAGCGGCCTTACCGTTTTCACCACGAGGCCCGACACCCTCTACGGGGTGACGTTTATGGTGCTTGCCCCCGAGCATCCCCTTGCCGCGACACTATCCATCGGGACTCCTTATGAAAAGAAGACAGCCGCCTTCGTGGAAAAGGCGCAGATGCAGGACCGCAGTTTCAGGGCCGAGCTTACGTTAAAAAAGGAAGGCGTATTCACGGGGGCTTACGCGCTGAACCCCCTCACGAATCAAAAAGTGCCGGTATTCGTAAGCAATTTCGTCCTTGCCGAATACGGGACCGGCGCCATCATGGCTGTTCCCGCTCATGATCAAAGGGACTTCGAGTTTGCCCGGGAATTTGATCTGCCCGTCGTCGTCACCATCATGCCCGACGACGAAAACCTCGACCCCGCCTCCATGGATCGGGCCTACGAGGGCGAAGGCTCGCTGGTCAATTCGGGTACATTCGACGGCATGGACAACAGGGACGCCATACCCGCCATCATCGATTACCTCGAAGAACACCGGATAGGCAGGCGAACGATCAATTACCGCCTCAAGGATTGGGGGATTTCCCGGCAGCGTTACTGGGGCACGCCGATCCCTATGGTCCACTGCGAGGCCTGCGGCGTTGTGCCGGTCCCCTATGAGGACCTGCCTGTCGTGCTTCCCCTCGATGTGCGGGTGTTGATGGTGGGGAGATCTCCCCTTGCCGATCACCCGGATTTTTATAAGGTGAGCTGCCCGAAATGCGGAAGACCGGCAAGGAGAGAAACGGATACCATGGACACGTTCGTCGAATCGTCCTGGTATTTTCTGAGGTACGCGTGCCCGCACTACGACAAGGCCCCCCTTGACCGCAACGCGGTCGATTACTGGATGCCCGTAAACCAGTACATCGGCGGCGTGGAGCACGCCGTGCTCCACCTGCTCTATTCGAGGTTTTTCAACAGGGTGCTGAACGAGCTCGGTCTCGTAGGGGTCCGTGAGCCCTTCGAGAACCTTCTGACCCAGGGGATGGTGATAAAAGATGGCGCAAAGATGAGCAAGTCGAAGGGAAATGTGGTCGACCCCGACTATCTCATCGAGCGTTTCGGCGCTGACACGGCCCGCCTGTTCTGCCTGTTCGCCTCCCCACCGGAGAAAGACCTGGACTGGAGTGATAAAGGCGTAGAAGGCTCCTACCGCTTCCTGCAGAGACTGTGGAGGCTTGTGATGGAACGGAGGGACGAGCTGAAAGCTGTGGAATCCGTCCCCATGATCGGATCTTCGGATAAGGAGATCTCTCTCCTCGTCCATATGGTCCATAAGACCATAAAGAAAGTGACGGAAGACGTGGAAAGGTTTCACCTGAATACGGCCATAGCAGCGACTATGGAGCTTACGAACAGTATCCACAGGTTTGCTGAGTCGGGACGCGCGGACAGGGAAAGCCTGCGCGTGCTGAAAGGCGCTATCGACCACCTGATCGTCCTCGTCAGTCCTTTCTGCCCCCACATCACGCAGGAGCTCTGGCAGGCGCTCGGCCACGATGATCTCCTCGTCAACTCTCCATGGCCGGCATTTGATGCGGCTTACGTCAGAGAGGAGACGGTGACTGTCGCGATCCAGGTGAACGGCAAGCTGAGGGATACGGTCGACGTGGAGCGCGACACGGACGAGGCAGCGCTGAAAAGCCTTATCCTTTCGCTTGAAAAAGTGCAGCGCCATCTCATGGGCCGGCAGGTAAGGAAGGTGATCGTGGTGCCGAACAGGCTCGTCAATATCGTCGGGTGAGGAGGATCATGAAGACGCATAGACTACTATCAGCCTCCCTTCTTGTGTGCCTCACGCTCCTCATCAGCGGGTGCGGGTACGAGCTTGTCCGGGAGAAAGGCATATATGGCGGGAAGATTATGTCTCTTAACCTCCCTGTCTTCAAGAACAGGAGCCTTGAGCCTCAGGTACCCGGTTTCTTCACTGAAGCCTTCTCTATGGAGCTTGCGGCCAGCGGACTCGTTCAGATAAACACAGCCGGGGCGGACGCGACACTGCAGGGGACCATCGTGAGCGTGACCACCGGACCCGGCGCGTTGAGCGCTGCAGGGCAAAGCGTGCAAAAGACGGTCACGGCCGTTATCAGCTTGACCCTGACCAAAGAGGACAAGGTGGTGAAGACGTGGACATTTGGCGACGCTGAGGTATACGACGCAAGCATCATCAACCTGGAAGATTTCAACAAAAGGGCGGCCCTGCAGAGGATTGCCGGACGGATGGCGCGCAGGTTTCATGCCCAACTGTTGTCAGTTCAGTAGCCCCGTGGCGGCGGTGGGCGGTGGGCGGCCGGGTTAATTTCGCGCCTTTCGCCTGTCTCATCGGCGCCGCGAGTCCTCACGTACGGCGCAGTACGCTCCGGCTCGCGACCCCTCGATCACGGCGAAATCCATCGAAATTTCCTCCGGCCGGGAAAGAATGTCCGCGATTGCTTCACCTGCAAACATTGAGAGAGAGGGTGTAGCTCAGGAGTGAACCTTACCGCTTGTAAGGTACCGCGGCGGACGCAAGGAGGTACGCTGGGTGAATTAAAGTGAATTAAAGTCTTTGCATCACGGGAACTTAGTGGTAATGATATATGTTTATTGTTCTATAAAGCTTACAAATACCGCCATGGGCATCGATCGCATATAATCTGTCCTTCTCGAATGTGTAAATAGTAGCCGGTAGACGCTATTGAGTCCGAATCCTTTCGCCGGTAGACGCCAATCAATGTTTGCCTCGATTGTTACAGATACCAACCCTGGGGCGCCTTTTATCTCCTTTCGCAGCCGTTTCTGGATACCCTTCCAATCTGTGTCCAAAGCAAACCGGGCTTTGGTGAATTCCTCCAGAAGTTTCTTTGTCTCCCCTGTTTCTCTCTCGTCTTCGGAAGAGGTGCTTGCTCTTGCCCATATTTGTCTGAATAGCCTTCGAATTTCGGCAAGCCTTTGTGATCCGCGTATTTCCAAGGCAGTCCACGGATGCACTTGGTCTACAAAAGGAAATCTACGAGACAAGGCTTTCTCGACATCGACGGCAAGGCTCTGCGCGCCCGCTTTTCGCATGGTATCGTTTGAGGCGAGAATCTCGTTCCACCTATGAATACTGTCGGTATATACGAAGGAGCCTGTTACCTGGGCTATGAATAGGCAGAGTTCGAGAACCCCGAAGTGGCTCAACATGTACTGGGCATTTTCGGGACCTGGTTCCAGTGGTTGCAGAATGGAGAGAGGGTCAAGGACTTTCATTTTTTTATATACTCAAGTGCCTGCGATAGTCCCTCTTCCGTAATGTCAGGTATCGCAGCCCTCATTTTACGCTTAATACTTTCGTCAGGTAAACCATACATGATCCGCGTAAAATCGTCTTTTGCCAGATTTTCGAAGCTCCCCATCCCTTTCTTGTCCGGTTTCCAGTCTTTGAGCCTTTCTCTTGCCATGCCCCAGGTTTCTTCGCGCAGCGCAAAATCAAAATCCCCTGGATCCGGTATCATATTCACGATTCCCTTTCTGATGAAAGGCTCTAACATGAGGAGTAGAAGAACGTTCTTAATAATCTCCTGTTTATACCCTTCGGGCGAATGGACGGGACTATACTTGTCCTTCATGCCGCGAGGATTAAGGAAAGGGCTAATGACAAGAACTTCGTCAGCGTACATGGAAAAGCCGATTACGTTTCTTATGGCCACCCGCGGGTCCACCAATCCTGTGTAGAGCGCTCTAAAGACATTCAGGTCGGGGTGCGGGAGGAGGCTCATTAAATCAGTTTCCCGCGGCCAAAGAACCCCGACAACCTGATAGATTTGCTTTACTTGCTCGCCGTTAAGCTCTCTTCTGACATCCTCCCACGTCTTGCCTTTGTTGAGGCCCAGAATATGATTGACCGCCTTGATGAGCATAAGGTTTCTTTCTCTAATGCTGTATTCATCAAACGTTGGTCTTTGCGACGGTGGTTTGCCAAGGCAGCATTTCTTATATTTCTTGCCTGAGCCGCAGGGGCAAAGATCGTTTCGTCCGATATCCTCCTTCGTTTCCTTGTGTAACCGCTCGGACCGGTACGTGGTCCGGCCGAATTCGTCCTGATAATACGTGTCCTCTTTGGACTTCCCGCCGACGAATATCTCCCCACCAAACTCCCAAAGTTTATCCTCCGGAGGCAGGAGCACTTCTTGAATGCCCTGCCAGGATCCGGTATAATATCGTTCTGGATACAGGTATTCTTTTCTGGCAGCAGCTATGTGCCCCCGGGCCCGTGCTTTAAGAACAAAGTTAATTGCAGTAACCTCCGCGTCGGTGAGTCGGCGTTCCCGGATCATGGTATCGAATCTCGTTATCGTCTGCCCGTAGAATCTTGCATACGTTCTATCGGATAAGGGATCGGTCTTTTTGGGACTTTGAGCATACTCCAGGTTTGTCAAGATCAGGCAATGGTTAAGATCCAACGGAAAAAGTGTCTGAGACGCTTTTAGGGCGATCGAGGGGTCGTCAGGATACTTGCACATTTCGGACTCAGGACTACAGGCGTAGTTGTACGCTGTGACAGGATGGTCAGATATGATGAACTTGACATTCGCGTTCTCTGCCGAGACTATCTCTCGCACTCCTTCGAGCCACATAGTACAATGCATCCGACGTATCAATTGCATCTCGTGCATGAGCTCTACGTGGTGCAGAGCAGGATAGTGAGAACGAATCCAATCCAGCCCTTTGGGAGTCCTCAATTTCTGCGCATCTATGTATTCGAAGACCCTTATGAAAAGATGGGAGAGCTTAGCCAGGTCTTGATCGACCAGAGCACGCAGAGCCTTCGAGCCGGCAGCATCTATGTCACCAAATAAATATCGTTCTATTTCATCATTTGGTATACCAAAGAAAATTGTAGTGTAAAGATCTTTAGCCCAGAAGCAATTCTTCGGGCCCCAGGAATGTACGTCCTTTGCTTTGACAACTCGACCATCGGGAACCTCTATCAACTGCGGATAGAGGTCCATATGAAAGAGGGACTCTTCTCCGTCAGGCAAGAACCTATTTTGGTACCACACCGGCACGTAATGGTTTTTACGGGTTATCGCCATGGAAGGATCTTGTCCATCTATTACTACAGAACTTCTTCCTTACTGCCTCAAATATTACAATTCATTAGTGGGGAAGTATCAGGACTTCTTCTTTGCTGCCTTCCTGGCTTCGGAGACCGCTTTTAGCAGGTCTTTTCGGTCAGCTTCCTGAATCGGAGCCCCGAAGATTTGTCCGATCGTCGTCCACACCCTGAGTCTCATTGTAGAAACCATCAGACGAGGATAATTGCTCAACGCTTCCTCGGTGAACACATTCACCCAAAGCTCCCAGGGAAAGTAATATTTTGCATCCTGGCCATATTCGAGTTGTATTGGGAACTTGTCGGAATAGTTTGGCTCAAAATCCTTACGAAAGACGGCCTGTTTTTTCTTTATAAAGCCCCACTCGAAATCAACGCCCGTAAGGATCGCCCTGGCGAAGCCTACATTTACAATCCTGATCTCGAGGTAGTCCTTTCGGGTACCCCCTTCCCACATGAACACCTTATGCAGGGCGGTAACCCTGAGTTTAGGCCGGCCGAGCCGTAGACCCAGGTATAGAGCGACAATCGCGGAACAAATGGTGCCTATAGCGGCAAACCAAGGGGCAAAAGAATTGATTGTCTTCCAATCCATGCCGAATATTGTATCCCACAATCACACAGGAAGTGAAATAGTTTTCACGAGTGCGGGAAGGGTCGAGGGAATAAAAAATGGTATAAGGTCAGTATCACGCCTCTCTGTAGAGCTTCTCTCGCGCTTCGGCGAACTGCCTCAGCCACTCGTCAAGCTCGTAGGAAAGAGCCGTAGGCCTTCCCAGGGGACGCATCCTGATGGGGCAGCCGTAGTAACCGCCACTTGCGAATCGTCATCCAGCACACGTCAAATAGGCGCCAGGCGCGCTATCCTGCTTTGCAGGCCGTGGTAATTTCAAGGTTTCGCAGGACCAGATGTCTTCAATGTGCGTCCTTCGGCTGGCCGGTGCGCTCCGCAGGCCAACTGCCTTGATAGCGGAGGACGACCTATGTTGGGACAACCGGCAAGGACGACTCTGATAATTTGCCTTGCAAGTACCCGAAAAATGTGTGAACATTGAGACGAAGCGAGAAATCAACCTCTTGTTATTCAAGTGAACGATAGGCCACACCTATCGTAGCGATTAGGAGAGGAGGTGGCATGATCACCGATGATCTGGAGAAAGAGTATTATTCGATACAGTCCACCTGTACGGCGTTTTCGGATGAACTGACAAGACAACTTAAAAAATTACTTGGTGATAGGAAGATCGCTCTCGGAGTGCCGATAGAACACCGCGTGAAAGCATGGGATTCAATTTTGAGTAAATCAGAACGACAATCTGTAACCCTGAAGAGCGTGACTGACTTTGATGATCTCATAGGAATACGGCTGATATTGCTTTTCACACGCGATGTATCTACCGTGTGCGGCTTGATCACCGAGAACTTTGATGTACTGGAGAGCGAGGATACAAAAGCAAGATTATCCGAGAATCAATTTGGTTATCAATCCTTTCATTACCTGATTCAACTTAAAGACAAGTGGTTGTCGATTCCATCTATGTGTTCTTTCAAAGGATATAGAGCCGAAGTGCAGGTGCGTACGCTTTCACAGCACATCTGGGCTGCAGCATCACACGTTCTTCAGTATAAAGTAGAGTCTAGCGTTCCAGCCTCTATACGACGGACTGTCTACAGGGTCTCAGCCCTTTTGGAAACAGTGGACCTCGAATTCGATAGGGTTTTGACGGAGAGGGAAACATATATTAGAGAGGCAGATATTGAAAAATCAACCGCTCTCTCAAATGTCGATTTACTTGAAAAAATGCTTAATGCTCTGCTGCCCGTGAGAAACAAAAAACCTACCGAGAACTACTCAGGGCTATTGGTCGAGTTGCATGATCTGGGAGTTAAGACAACGGGGGATTTGCGGACTTTAATCGAGAAACAGCGCGAGAATATCCTAAAGGAAGACAGGGAGATGGCGGAGAGGCTTAGGGATAGAGATAATCTTCCGGAATACGCAGAGGCGCGAATAAAGAACGGAATTTATTTTGGTTATGTGGGACTCGTACGCAACGCTTTGAAAAACGAGTATGGTCAAGCGTGGGAAAAGTACACGATCTCAAAAGGAGGGGAGGTAGGGACGTTGTTTCATTCATTACATTATGCCGGGTCAGGGTAGGGAGGGGAGGTAGGGACATCCTATATCCCTTCCCTCCTGTCAAGCAAAAAGTTCGTTCATAACAATTCCAACGGGTTAACGATATCGGCTTTTTCAAGAACGCACCTCTCCTGCCGGCTCCACGTAAGGGCCTTCTCATATGGTCGGCGAGTCTCCCACGTAAGGCGAATCCGCACCTCAGCGTTATCAGTATCCGGCATGCACGAAGGCCGCCTATCATCCCTTATTCAGGTTGCATGATTCTGGTGAGAGAGCCCTGTATTGTCCCCCACGAGGTCGTACGCCTCTACCTCTCTCGCCGAATAGTAATCTTTTAAGGTCCTCAGGCTATGCAGCCCGGATCGAATTTCTCCTTCTTCTTCATGATAGTCCATGCAATGACAAGCATCTTTGCCGCAAGCTTCACGCGCATTTTGGTACCGATCCCCTTCTCCCGCTCCCTGCCTTTCAGTTTGTTCGTGAAGTAGGTCATGAACTGTTTATTCCTTGTTGACGCGATGAAGGCTGCCTGATAAAGACCATAGCGAAGATCGGCTTTCCCTCTTTTCGAAAGGACCGGGGTTACATCCTGCTTCTTTCCGGTCCGCTCTGCACTGAGATCGAGGCCGGCGAGCTTCAAGACCTGTCTATGGTTCTCGAATCTATGGGGATTGCCGATGGCTTCAAGTACCTTTGCGGAAATGTCAGGACCGAAGCCGGGAATGGTCAGGAGAAAGAAATACTCGGGGAAGTGGTGGCACACCGCCCGTATACTGGCCGCTGTCTCCCGAAGGAGGTCCTGGAGGTGGCGCACTTCCTCGACGAGCACTCTCCCTTCGAAGGCGACGGATGGATGGGCTTCGCAGCCGATCGAAGAGGCTGCCTTCTGCCGGATCTCCTGAAGGCGCCGCCGCTGCTTCTCTCCTCCGTTACTGGAAGAGACCATACGGACAAACTCTTCAAAGGGAAGTTCTGTGATCTCTCTCGGGTCCAGGCACCATTTGACAATGGCGGGTCCCTCGCTATATCCAAAGTACGGATCCAGCTCCGGGAAGTACCGGGCGATCAGATGGTTCCTCGTTCTCACCCGGTATCCCTGTTCTTGTTTTCTTAGGCGCCGCTGCAAGGACAGAAGGCTCCGGAGCTCCTGCAAGGGAGGAGAGGGGAACTCATAGAAGAGGCACTTGCCCTGGGTGAGGAGATCGGCCACATTCGCGGCATCCTTCGTGTCGTTCCTATCCCACCTGTTATCCAGGAGCTCGCGGTTATTCTTCACCGCATTGCCGGCGACGAGCACGACCAGGCACCCCTTGTGAATGAGATATTCTCCCAGGGGCTTGTGGTAATCCCCGGTAGGCTCCATGCCGAAGACCACCTTCGTAAGGCAGTGCTGCGCCTTCAAGATATCCGCCTGGAAGCAGAGCTTCTCGAAGCCCTCCTTGTTGTTGTCGAAGACCAGCCGGTGCAGGAGGGTCCTTCCTGCGGGGGTGCCGAAAAAGGCGTAGTGGCGCTCTTTGGCGATATCGATGCCTACCACCAGATGCTGAGTCGATCCGCGAATCTCACGCTTCAATTGACGAAACTCCGCAAGTCTGCTATCATCGTT
>JBEKHB010000070.1:0-20226 GCA_050012495.1 Syntrophorhabdales bacterium | reverse complement strand
GCGATGCTGCCGAACGCCGGGTACCCGCGACATCCCACCTGTGTGTGATAGGTACTACACGGCTTCCGCGGGTGGGCCGCTCAAGTTCTCACCGTCCGGCAGCAAGCGAAGGGACGCCGGGCGACCCAGCAAGGCAATATGGAGCTGGGTACCCCGACGATGGTCGGGAGCGGAGGGCTTTGCGTGCGAGGGAACGGGTGTCATACGGTCCGGCGGGTAGACACCTTCCAAATGCGCTTGCCGTGACAATCACCCCGTTTCCACTGTATTCAAGAGATGACAAGTGCTATAGTATAAGGAATTCGCGCAAGCAGGCAGGAGATGATGCGTCAAAGAATGACGGCGGAGCCCGCAGAGGGCCCCGCTGCAAAGAGATGTCGATGAAGTATGTGCTCACTATCGCCGGACATGACTTATCGAGCGGGGCGGGCATCACGAAAGACCTGGAGGTCTTCTCCGCCCTGGGGCTGCACGGCCTTTCCGTCCCCACGAGCTTTGTGGTCCAGGGTCCGACAGGTGCGGATGGGGTAGTCCCGGTCCCGATAGCGGTTTTCTCACAGATGCTTGAAAAGGCGGGAGAGGCGTTTTTGCTCTCCGGGATCAAGGTCGGGGTTCTCCCGGACGCACCCCATGTGGAGAGGGTAGCCGGGTTCCTTGCCGCCCGCAAAGAGGTCCCGGTGGTGCTCGACCCGGTCATTGCCGCGAAGAACAACGTGCGATTGATCACGGAGGCCGGGCTGAAAGCGCTCGTGGAGCGGCTTTTACCGCTCGGATTATCCTTGACGCCCAATCTGGATGAAGCGGAAATCCTGGTGAAGGCCAGGATCGAAAGCGTTCACGGAATGGAAGCTGCCGCCAGGGCCATTTCGCGAAAAGGGCCGAAGCATGTGCTCCTTAAGGGAGGCCATCTTGGCTTCGATCCGGTCGATCTCCTGTTCGATGGGACACATACGACGACCTACAAAAGGAGAAGGATCGAAAGGGTGGTCCATGGGACAGGCTGTATCTTCTCGTCCAGCCTTTGTGCGTTTATGGCGTCCGGTTATCCGGTAAGAGAGGCTTTTCTCGAGACGGAGCGACTGATAGACGGGCTGCTTCCTGAGAGTTACCAGCCGGGAGAAGGTGCGTACTATTATGCTTTTCCCAGCCACACGATAAGCCGGGATGCGGAAAAATGGCGTATTCTGCAGGCAATGCACGAAGCAGCGGCGCGCCTGGAGGAGTTGAACATGGTGGAGCTGATCCCGGCCGTCCAGTTAAACATGGGTTATGCCTTGAGGGGGGCCCACACGACCGAAGACGTCGCCGCCTTTCCCGGCCGGATCGGGAGCAGGCACGGAAGGATTTATCTCAAAGGAGCGGCTGAGTTCGGGGTGTCGTCCCATGTGGCCCGTTCATGCCTTACCTATATGAAATATTATCCCTATCGACGCGCGGCCGTGGATATCAGATATGATGAGGCCTTTGTGGCAAGGGCGCGTAAATCTGGGTTATCCGTGGTGTTCTGGGATAGGAGGCAGGAGCCGGATGGGGTGAGGGGTACGGAAGGCAGGAGTCTCGACTTCCTCATGGAAGCGGCGCTGAGGCAGGCAGAAGGTCCGCCCGACATTATCTATGATCATGGAGACGTGGGAAAAGAGCCGATCATAAGGCTTTTCGCGAGGGACCCGCAGGAGCTGTTACAAAAAATGGAGATGATACGACATGGATAATCAACTGATCGAGGCCAGGAAGGGGAATGTCACCGACGCGATGAAAACCGTCGCCGGCCAGGAAGGTATAGAGGCTGAGGCCCTTAGGGACCTCGTGGCGGCCGGCAAGGCGGTTATCCTCAGTAACGACAGGCACCGGAATCTCACCCCCAAGGGCGTGGGGGCAGGGCTCACGGTAAAGGTGAACGCCAACATAGGCACTTCGTCCGAAAGGGTGCATATAGAGGAAGAGATCGAGAAGCTTCGCGTGGCCGAGGAGGCGGGGACTGATACGGTCATGGACCTGAGCACGGGCGGACCCCTCGACGAGATACGTAAGATCGTGATGAGCCATGCCCGCGTGCCCGTGGGTACTGTGCCCATCTACCAGGCAGCGGTCGGGGCGGTGGCGAAAAAGGGCAGCATCACGGCCATGGAGCCCGACGAACTCTTCGAGGTGATCGAGAAACATGGAGAAGACGGCGTCGATTTTATTACCGTCCACGCGGGAGTGACAAGAAGCGTGCTCGAGAGGCTGAAAAAACAGGGAAGGATCGCGGACATCGTCAGCAGGGGCGGTGCCTTTCTCACCGAATGGATGATCGTGAACAACAAAGAGAACCCCCTGTATGAGCAATTCGACCGTCTCGTCGCCATTGCCAAGCACTACGATATGACCCTCAGCCTCGGGGACGGCCTCCGGCCGGGGAGTATCGCGGACGCGACCGACAGGACGCAGGTGCAGGAATTGCTCATCCTCGGCGAATTGTGTGAGGAGGCGCAGCGCAACGGCGTCCAGGTGATGATAGAGGGACCCGGTCATGTGCCGCTGAATCAGATAGAGGCAAACATAGTGCTCGAAAAGAAGCTGTGCAAAGACGCGCCCTTTTATGTGCTGGGACCCATTGTCACCGATATCGCGCCGGGATACGATCACATTACCTCGGCCATAGGAGGGGCGCTGGCGGGCTACTACGGCGCCGACTTCATCTGCTACGTGACCCCCTCCGAGCACCTCGGCCTGCCCACGGTCGACGACGTGAGGGAAGGGGTCGTGGTTGCGAGAATTGCCGCCCATGCGGCCGATTTAGCGCGGGGGAACAGGAGCGCCTGGCTGCGAGACGAGCAGATGTCCCGGTACCGCAAGGCCCTCGACTGGGCCGGTCAGATCAGGATGAGCATAGACCCGCAGAAAATAAAGACCTTCAGGAAAGAGAGGAGCCTCCACGACGATGTATGCAGCATGTGCGGCGACTACTGTGCGATGAAGATCGTCGCGGAGTACTTCAAAAAGTAGATGGAATACCCGCGAGAATGGCCAACCCTCGCACTCACGGTATCACAGCTTACCTCGCGCATACGCGATTGCATATACCGGCAGTTCAGGGAGGTGATCGTAGAAGGCGAGGTCTCCAACTTTAAGGTCTATCCTTCAGGCCATCTCTACTTCACCCTCAAAGACGATCTATCCAGCCTCAAGGCGGTCATGTTCAATTATAACCAGAAATACCGGGATGGCCCCGTCGCGGATGGAACGGCCGTCATCTGCAAGGGACGGATCGACGTGTACGAAAAAAGGGGTGAATACCGTCTCCTCGCTGACGAGATCAACGTAAAGGGACGGGGTCTGCTCCAGGTTAAATTCGAGCTCCTCAAGGAAAAGCTGTTTCGGGAAGGCCTCTTCGACGCCGCCCGCAAGCGTCCGCTGCCCTTTCTCGCCCGGAGGATCGGCATCATCACGTCGCCCGCCGGGGCGGCGATCCGGGACATGCTGAAGACCATAGGCGGAAAATTCGAGAACATGCACGTGAGCATATATCCGGTCAGGGTGCAGGGCGATCTGGCATGCGCAGAGATCGTGGCAGGCATCGAGTATTTCAACAGGGAAAAGGATGTGGACGTGATCATCATAGGGCGGGGAGGCGGCTCGTTCGAGGACCTTGCCTGTTTCAATGAAGAGGCCGTGGCAAGGGCAATTTGCGCTTCCGCCATACCCATAGTATCCGGTGTCGGCCATGAGATTGATTTCACCATCGCCGATTTTGTCGCCGATGTAAGGGCCCCGACGCCGACTGCGGCCGCCGATGTGGTCGTCAGGGACAAACGAGAATTGGTGGAGATGCTTCTCGGCGGGCGGCAGCGGCTCGTCAGTCTCATGAAAAAACTGCTTCAGGGCGCCAGACTCCTCCTTGCCAAAGAAACGGTCGCATTGAAGGAAAAGAGGACGTTCCTCATGAGATACGAGATGTATCTCGATGAGCTTTCACACACGCTCTCCACCGCCTTCTCCACCCTCTACACCGAGCGGAAGGCGAGGCTGCAAGCGGCCGCCCAGAGGCTCGACGACCTTAATCCTGAAAATATCCTGAAGAGGGGGTACAGCATCACCGTGCGGGGCGACACACACGCTGTGGTAAGAGATGCAGCCGAGGTCCGGGAAGGGGATCAGGTGTCGGTAAGACTCTTTCGCGGGGACCTTGACTGCGTGGTCGAAAAGGTGCGACCGGAGTGACCCGGATGTCTTCATGTCAAGATAAGGAAAAAGAAAAGGATTGATCATATGAGCCTTAGGATTTGCCTGCTATGGCGCCGTTACCGGTCTGAGCGCCATAAGCTCCCTGATGCGCGGTATGGCCTGTTTCGCGGCCTTGATGCCCTCATCCATCAAGAGCTTCTTCTGACTGAAGTCAAAAGATGAGACGCCTTTCGTCTCAGGCTCTATCAGCACGTCCGCGCCCTTCATCTTCTCCTTGCTCGACTCGCGCATCATGATATTTATCGATTGGGCGATAATATCGATGAGGGAGTCGATCTGGTAGGTCTTCACGTCTTTTTGCAGGCTGACGGCGATCACGATATCGGCGCCTTTTGCCTTGGCAATGTCGCACGCGCAGTTGTCCGTCACCCCGCCGTCAACAAGAGTTCTATTTCCGAACGTCACCGGGACGAAAATGCCCGGGATCGCGGCGGAGGCGTGGATCGCCCTTGCAAGGGAGCCTTTCTCCAGTATAACGGTCTCGCCCGTGTTTAAGTCGGTTGCGATAGGATAGAAAGGGATCTTCGTCTCTTCAACGCGCTTCACCTTGGCATGCTGCTCGACGAACGTCTCCAGCCGAGCACCCTGGACAGGGCCGAACTTCGAGTAGGCTATGGAGAAATCGAGTATGTCGCCGCGCTCGATCTTGAAGGCAGTCCACTCGAGTTGAAAGCTGTCCGGGTTTGCCGCGTATAAGCCTCCGATCAGGCTCCCCACGCTTGTGCCGATGATCATAGTGATGGGTATCTTCTCCTGCTCCAGCACCCTGAGCACTCCCACGTGGGCAAAGCCTTTGGCCGATCCCCCTCCAAGGACAAGGGCGATGACCGGCTGTTTTTTCACCGTCTTGACGGCCGGCTGCAGCTCGCCAGGTTTGCCTGTCCGGGGTGCCGTCTGGCAGGAAAAAAGGAAAAAAAGGGAAAAGACTACGAGTAACGCTTTGTGAGTACTACCGTGAACCAACATACGGATTATGCACCTTCTCCATCCCTATTGTGCTCTTCGAAGCTTCGCCGTAATTGTGGCCGGGAAGGACTACCGTCGTATCCGGCAAGGTAAAAAGCTTGTTGCGTATCCCATTGACGAGGACCTGCCAGGAGCCTCCCTCCAGGTCGGTCCGCCCCACACCCCCGACAAAAAGCGTATCACCGGTGAAGACGAGACCGTCGGTGTACAGGCAGATGGCCCCCGGAGAGTGGCCGGGTGTGTGGATCACCTTCAGGGAAATATCGCCGACCGTGATGAGGTCGTTTTCCCGGACGGTGATATCGGCGGGTGGGGACGGCTCCGCGTCGAACATGTGCATGAGGTGCGCCGCCTGCTGACTCAAATACGGCGCTTCGGCTTCATGAATGACGATTTTGGCGCCGGTCAGCTCTTTCATCCTCTTGTTGCCCATTACGTGATCAATATGAGAATGGGTATTAACGATGTACTTTATTCGCAGCTTATTCTTTTCAGCCTCTTTCACCAGCCCTTCCACATCGGCTGCGGGATCTATGACGAGGGCATCTCCTGTCGTCTCCGAGCCGACCAGGTAAGCGAAGACCGCAAACCTCCCAACTTCCACCTGTTTTACGAACATACGCTCTCCCGCGAAATCACGTTGCCTTAGGATACTATTTTCGGGTATAGTTTTTCAAACGTTTTTGGCGCCGCTTTTTTCAGCGCGCGCCAAAGGGGGTATGATGCAACCGGTTCTGATAGAGGCACGCGACCTCGCCGATGCATGGTTTCAATGCATCTACAAGATTTTCGAGGGTGACGGCGTTCATGAATACGAGGTGGAGAGGGGCTCCTTTGAAGGGGTGAAAAGGAGAGAGTTTGACCTCATCATGGTCAATGTCAAATATCCCGGGACAAGGCCGTTGATCCCCGATATCCCCGTCGAGCTTGGAATCCCTCAGCCCACGAGCATGGAATATGTGGAGGGTTACCTGCAATACCTGATGACCGACAGAAAAAGAGAAAACGAGGTCTATACGTACGGAGAGAGGCTCACCAACCCCAAGGTGTCGATAAATGGCCGCGAATGCTCTCTTGGTGTAAATCCGGTCCGGGAGGTGATCGATATCTACCGGAAGAACACGCATGGGACCAACCAGGCTATCATGGAAGTCGGTATGCCCCAGGATATCCTCCTCGAAGACCCCCCCTGTCTGCGGCTGATCGATACCCGCGTTGCGGATGGCCGCCTGCACTTTGTGCTCTATTTTCGGAGCTGGGACCTGTGGGCCGGGTTTCCGTCAAACCTTGCGGCCATCCAGCTCCTCAAGGAATACATGTGCCAGGAGATCGGCGTGCAGGACGGCTCCATCGTGGCTGTCAGCAAAGGGCTTCACCTGTACGAATACTCCTTTGCCCTCGCCCTGAAGCGCCTCAGACGGGTATGAGGCGAGAAGACGCATGTCATGAAGATCTTCCTGAAGGCATCGATGCCCGCCATGGGCTGACGCATGGAGCAAGGCGGTGTTAGAACTCGCCGTCGAGATTGGAGATACTGAGAAAAAGATCTTTCGACTTCATCCAGAGCGAGCCCGCATCGAGCGAGAAGGGTGCAGTCCGGCATGCGTCGAGGAGATATCCCCTGGCCTGGGCCGCATCCCCTTTCTTTGAATACACAAGACCAAGGTTGTAGGCAGCCTCTCTTTTCACCTTCGTATAACGGGTGGTGAGCCCTGCGAGACGCTGCAGCTTCAGGTAGAGCGTTTCCTTCTGGTTCTGGGCCAGGTTGGGGTCATTCTGCGCCTTTTCGTATGCCTCCCTGACGCATGCCATGAACTTCAGGTTGTCATCGGTGTAGCGATAAACGGCATGAAAACTGCTCAGGGCCTCATCGGTCCTCCCCTTCTTCAATTGATCCTCCCCGGCTTTCACGTAGTCCTGCAGGTTCAGATCGTTCACCCCGATCGTATCCGGGGCGGAAGAGACGGGTCTCGTCGCCTGCCGCTTTGCCTTCCGGTCGGCGCCTTGAGCAGAGTGCGGCCAGATGAGCGCAGCCATGAGTATGATGAGGAAAGCGACCGGAAAAGGCTCTTTCCTCCGAGACACTTCTATTTCAACGCCTCCCTGAGTTTGTTGCCCGGTCTGAATTTTGGCACGCTGCATGAAGGGATTTTGATCTCTTTCCCCGTTCTTGGATTCCTGCCTGTCCTGGAAGCCCTTTCCGTGCATTGAAATGTGCCGAAACCCGTCAGTGTGATCTTGTCTCCATTCTTTAGAGCTTTTTGAATGTTGTCCATGAAGGAGTTGAGTGCCTTTTCCGCGACCGATTTCTTGATCCCGGCATCCGATGCAACACTGGCAATTAAATCTGCTTTCGTCATTACCTTCACCTCTCCTCAAGATTTGGCAAACCGATCAGGAACCGTAAAACTCTATCAATATGGCGGTGCAGGGAATTGAACCCCGGACACTGCGGATATGAGCCGCATGCTCTAACCGTCTGAGCTACACCGCCCCTCCCTTCTCATATAAGCTATAATGCCTTTATTGTCAATAAGAATTTGTGTTTTCGCCAACGTTTGCACCTTCCCCTTTTCTTTTGCATTCCCTGTCGATTATACTTGATCCGTGAAGATCAAAATCCTTGGCACGGGCACCGCGACGCCCTCCCTGAGAAGATCGTCTTCCTCCTGTCTGCTCTCCACCTCGGCGGGAAACATACTGATCGATGTGGGGCCCTCCGTGGTCCGAAGACTTCTGGAGTCCGGTTATGACGTGAACGATATCGATATAATCGTCCTCACCCATTTTCATCCCGACCATACCGTCGACCTCGCCACACTCCTCTTCGCCTGCAACTATGGAGAGCGGCAAAGGCAAAAAGACCTGTTTCTCGTCGGCGGGCGGGGGATACGGCTCTTCTTCCGAAGGCTCTCCCGCCTGTATCCCTGGGTAGTTCCTGTCGACTATCGCCTGACAATGAAAGCCGTGCCCCGGGATACCGTGCGCATCGGTGCGGTCTCGCTCGTGACCGCCCCTATGGTCCACAGGGAAGAGAGTATCGGGGTGCGCATCGAAGAACGGGGGAAAAGCGTCGTTTTCTCGGGCGATACCGACTACTCGCCCGCCCTTGCGGGACTCGCGGCACACGCCGATCTCCTGGTCGTCGAATGTTCCTTCCCGGAGCAGAAGGTGCAGGGCCATCTAAACCTGCCCGCGCTCCTGATGATCGTTCGGGAGGCGAAACCGAAGCGCGTCATCATGTCCCATCTCTCACCCGTTTGGGAGGAATTCCGTGGTGTGCTGCCGGCGCCCCTGCTTCTCGGGGAAGATGGGTTGAATGTGGAGCTGTGAAGCTTTCCCGGCCGGTACCTCTTATTTCTCCGCTGCTCACACGTCGAAGGCGTCTTCGAGCACAAGATCCCCGGTCTCAATATCCCATATCCTCGCAGTGCCCTTCGCCAGGTCAAGAACCCCTGCCGTTTTTTGGAAGGGGCTTGACGGGTTGGGGATAGCGGGCGTTCCGGGGTTGATGATCAGGCTGCCCCCCACTTTTTTGATGCGGGGCGTATGGCTGTGACCGTGCACGAGGACGGCGAGGTCGAACCGCCTGATCAGGTTTTCGAAATCCTCATCGTTCTTGTGCTCTCCGTGAATGATGAGGATGCTTTTTTGGTCGATGTGAAGGAACACGTAAGGGGACAGAAGGGGTGCGTTGAGGGCGAGCTGGTCTACATCGGCATCGCAGTTCCCTCTGGCGATCATCAGCGGTACGTGCAGACTGTTCATCTTCCCGGCCAGGGATGCGGTATTGTAGCCGTCCACGAGCGGGTTTCTGGGGCCGTGGTAGAGCACGTCCCCCGCGTGGAGGATCATCTCGACGTCGCGAAACGGCCCGTCGAGGGCTTTTTGAAAACCTTTGACTGAGCCATGTGTATCACTGATCAGACCGATTTTCACGTGCCACCCTCCCCGTCCTGTCGCACATCGCTCGGGTTCATCGTGGTCAACGCCTCCTGACCATGACGGTCCTCCCCCTCGCTTCAACGGCATATCGTTTTGATTTCCTCAGCTCGGGGACCAGCTCGTTCAGGCCGCCGCCCATGAGCACGATCACGCCGGTCTGTTTCAGGTACGCCATAGCCCTTTTGATATACGCCTTTGTTACTTCACAGGCCGGCAGTTGCTCGTCCCAGAGGTAATTGAGGGCCGGCTGGATAAAGACCACATCGAACCCATCGTTCAGGAGGAAGGGAAATTCGATCTCCATGTGGAAGAAGTGTTTTTTCCCGGCCATTTCCCTCGCGGAGACGTACCACCTTGCGACCCTTGCCGCCTGCCATATCTCCTCATCGCCGTCTATGCAATAAAGTAATTCACCAATTTTCTTCATTTCAAGGGCCTTCTCGAAGCACGAAGCGGTCATCAGGTCCATGATCTCTCCAATGCGCTGCCGGTAGACGGCGAGTGTCGCCTCGATCTCGCTTTTTACCGGCGCGTCCTCCTTGATCCTGTCCGAGAGCGTTGCGTGAAGGCGGTGCATCTCTTTCAGCCGCGACATCAGGCTATCGGGGTCTTTCGAAAAAAGCCCCGTCCGGCCCTTATCCCCGGGTGAGCCGAACAGCTCCCCCAGAGACATGCCGAGAAGAGGATTCCCCAATCTATAGTTAACGCCCGGGGCATTGAAACGGGAGAGCATCGAGTTTTGCAGGACATCGAGGGGGAAAGGGTACTTTTCCACGCCATACAGTACCTGGCTGAGTACAAACTTATGGAGGAGTCCTTCGTTTTCCCATTCGGCGACGAAGCCGCGCTTCTCTTTATAGGGGAGCAGGAAAGAGAGGTACACTATTGTTTCCACAAGGCGGGTCGACACATTGCCGAAGCCCGGCGTCATGTCGAGTATTCTGAGAGACAGAAGTTTGTCCTTGGTTCTGTCCCGGCTTATGCTGCTGAGGATAGACTCTTCCGGGTTCTCCTCGGGTTCCGTCCCTCTTGCCAGGAGATAGGTGAATAGGTCAGCCTGGTCATACTCCCTGGCCGGCCCCGGCTCCCCGGAGGGCGTGAACGCCGTGCCGCTCACCGTCTGCTGCCGGTACTGTGCGGTCCGGCTGAGACTGCTGCCGGGAAAGAGGTGGGTGTAGAGGGGCGCCGCCATCGCGTACACGTCGGTCTTATTGCCGGCTTCGAAGAGATTCGCAAGGGACCGGCGCTTCTCTTTAAGGAAGGCGATCAGCTCGTTCCGCTCCTCTTCGAGGAACACGGCCAAGGTGGCGTCGAGACCGGTGGAGGAAAAAATCTGGTAGAAAAGGTGCAATGCATCGCCGTCATCAGCCACGACCGCTTGCTCCAGGTCGATCTCGATCAGGGGCTTTTCAAAGGCGAAGGGTCTTTTCAAGAGCAGCCAGTTCTTGCCGTTTGTGAGTATGCTCCAGGGCACCCCCGCCTTTTTCGCCAGGTACATGGATTGGTAGAGGGGTATCCGGTTTTCGAAATCCAGGTAAAAGCCGCTGATGCCTTCCTCCAGGTTCCTCCCGTAGCGCTTCACGAGGAGCACGGCGAGCACCTGCTCATAGTACGGCTTCGTGCCCCATAAAGGGGAGCTTTTCAGCCGCTCCTCTTCCGATTTGAAAAGGGCGAAGTCAGGGCCCTTGATCCCTTCTTCGAAGAATTGGGGCTTTGATTCGAACGTATAACCGAGCACCTTCAGGATGGGCTTGACAAGGTGAAGCTCGGTGTGGATCTCACTTGCGAAGGCCCTCATCTTCTCAAAATGGGTCACGATATCGACAAGGGCGCTTGATGCCGCCTCCTCCCTGGCGAGGAGGGCGATGCGCTGTATGAAAGGGCGGGAGAGGAGCGTGTTTTTTAGGAGAACAGCGGGCATCTTGGGTGTAATGATAAGCCGATTGGGCGGGTGGAGTCAAGGGCGGCGGGTGGTGTATGCGGCCGGGGTCTTTTCGCGCCTGGCGCGGTCGCCGGGGCGTGTCCGGAAGGTCATGGGGTCAGCCCTTGACGGCCTGTGGCTCCATAGTGCTTTGCTGGGCCCCCACTTGCTGGGTCGCGCCCGCCCGACGTGACGAAGCGAGAGTGCCACGCACCCGTTGGGCGTGGGTCGTGCCACTGTTTCCGAAAAAAAACACGAGGTGCTTTTTGTCACGCCTGGTTGTCAGCCCTCCTTGTCACTCCTGGTTGCCGCCTCGGGTTGTCACTTTGACAGGAGAGGCGGAAACGCGAGAAAATGTTATGAGACCGGGCATTTATTTTGAGAGCCCTGGAGAGATGACAGAAGCGTGCGCCCGTTTCAGCCTGTTTCCCGTAAACCGGCCGCGCTCTTTGACAATTGAGCCCCGACTCACGCCCTTCGGACGACGGCGCTGCTATCTGCCCGACCGGGAACCCCTCCTCCTGGCGGGGGCGAGGCGATTTTTGATGCAGAGCGCGAAGCGCAAGTCCTGGGGAGCGCAGGCGTACTTTTTCGTACGTCGAGCTTCACAGGACGCGGCGCGACAAAGCTGTGCGCGAAAAGCGCCCGCTCACCCACCCCCCCTAAACCGTGCAGAATCGTGCACCCCCCTTCGGAAAGGGTTGCAAGAGAAGGGAATCCTAAAGGGGTTGGTGAGACGGTGAGTGAAGAATGCGTGCACAAGAGGGTAAAAAGAGGGCAAAATGCAGTAAAAAATGGCACTAAACGAGCGTTTTTTCACTTGTTCGTGCACCGGTAGGGAAAAGAGAAAACAGCAGACTCTTGAGAAACGCACGTTTTTGCAGTATACTACACGTTGCTCATCATTCTGCACGTCTTTCAATCGGCTCAAAGGTGCACATTTTTCGTGTCTTGAGGCCGAAGCGCGAAAGGCGGAAGATAAAACCAGGAGGGTCGATGTCGAATTTAACCATTAAACAATTGCTGGAAGCCGGCGTCCATTTCGGACACCAGACAAAACGCTGGAACCCCAAGATGAAACCGTACATTTTCGGGGCGAGAAACGGTATCTACATTATCGATCTGCAAAAGACACTGAAAATGTTCAAAGAAGCCTACAATTTCGTTAAGGACACGGCTTCCCGGAACGAATACGTCCTTTTTGTAGGCACCAAGAAACAAGCCCAGGAGGCGATCGTTGAAGAATCGAAACGGAGCGGCGCCTTCCACGTGAACGTAAGGTGGCTGGGAGGGACGCTCACGAACTACCAGACCATCGAGAAGAGCATCGACAGGCTTCGGAAGTACGAGGAGCTTAAAAGCAGCGATGTCTTTAAAGTGCTGCCGAAAAAGGAAGCCTTGAGCATAGACCGCGAGATAACGAAGCTCGAAAGGCATCTGGGCGGCATAAAAGATATGGACAGGCTGCCCGGCGCCATCTATATCGTAGACCCGAAGAAGGAGTATATTGCAGTAAACGAGGCCAGAAAACTGGGTATCCCGACAGTCGGCATCGTCGACACGAATTGTGATCCCGATGATATCGATTTCATTATCCCCGGAAATGATGACGCCATAAGGGCAATCAAGCTGATCACCTCAAAGATCGCCGACGCCGTGCTCGAAGGCAAGGCGCTCTACGTGGAAGAGTTCCAGGGCAAGGAAGAAGAGAAGGAAGGACCGAAGCCGTTTATCGACGAGAGCGTGCTTGGGGAAAAATTTGAAGGTGTCTTTGAGGAAGGAGAGGGAGGCTATTGATGGATATTACCGCAGAACTCGTGAAGACATTGAGGGAGAAAACGGGTGTCGGCCTGATGGATTGCAAGGAGGCCCTCAAGATCTCCAATGGAGACATGGATAAAGCCGTAGACCATCTCCGCGAGAAGGGCCTTGCAAAAGCCCAGAAGCGTGCAGGGAGGGCCGCCACGGAGGGCACGGTTGCGGTCTATATCCATATGGGCGGAAAGATCGCGACCATGGTGGAGATAAACTGCGAAACCGATTTCGTTGCGAAAACCGATCAGTTTCAGACGTTTGCAAAAGATGTGGCCATGCAGGTCACCGCAGCGAACCCGAGCTACGTAAAGCGGGAGGACGTACCCGTTGAGGTAAGGGACAAGGAAAAGCACATTTACAGGATACAGGCGAAAGAAGCGGACAAGCCCGAGAAGATCCTCGACAAGATCGCCGACGGGAAGCTGGAAAAATTCTACCAGGAAGTCTGCCTCCTCGAGCAGCCTTTCATAAAGAACCCTGATATATCCATCAAGGATCTCCTTGAAGACCTGATCGCGAAGATGGGGGAAAACATAGTGGTGAGGAGATTCGTCAGGTACCAACTGGGGGAGACGGTCGACGCATAGCATGGCGTATAAGAGGATTCTTCTCAAGCTCAGCGGTGAGGCCCTCATGGGGAAAGAGGGGTATGGTATCGATCCCGAAACCATGAGGGACATTGCGGGGCAGGTGAAGGGCGTCAAGGAGACGGGCGTCGATATCGCTGTCGTCATCGGCGGCGGGAACATCTACAGAGGCATGCGGGCTGAAAAGCAGGGTATCGACCGGGTCACCGGCGACTACATGGGTATGATCGCCACGCTCATGAATGCCCTTGCGCTGCAGGATAACCTGGAAAATATGGGCGTGCCCGCGCGCGTACAAACAGCCCTGCACGCGGGTGCGATAGCCGAGCCGTACATCAGGAGAAGGGCAATTCGCCACATGGAGAAGGGCCGGGTCGTCCTGTTCGCCGGAGGGACGGGCAACCCTTTTTTTACTACCGACACGGCCGCCGCTCTTCGTGCCGTCGAGATTGGCGCAGAGGTGCTGCTGAAGGCCACGAGGGTGAACGGTGTCTATGATAAGGACCCGGAGTTGCATGAGGATGCGGTCTTTTTCCCCGAAATCACCTACATGGAAGTGCTGGAGCGTCGCCTGTCGGTGATGGACGCCACAGCTATATCCCTCTGCATGCAAAGCTGCTTGCCCATAATCGTTTTCAACCTTAGAGACATACGGAACATGGGGAGGGCCGTTCTCGGCGAACCTGTAGGCACTATGATATCCGGGGGTGAATATGGCTGATGCGGTGACGGAAGAATTTGAGGAGAGATTAAAGAAATCGATAGGCACCCTCAAGAAAGACTTATCAAAGCTGAGAACCGGGGTAGCGTCGATCTCGCTCCTCGAAGATATCAGGGTCAGTTATTACGGCCAGCTTACCCCCCTCAACCAGGTGGCGACCATTTCGGCGCCGGACAGCAGGACCATCACCATCCAGCCGTGGGATGCATCGTCCCTCGGGGAGACAGAGAAGGCGATCCAGAAATCGGATCTAGGCGTGAACCCCATGTCTGACGGGAAAGTGATCCGCCTCGTTTTCCCGCGACTCACTGAGGAGCGAAGAAAAGAGCTGACGAAATTGGGCGGAAAGATGCTCGAAACCACGAAAGTGGCCATGCGTAATGTGAGAAGGGATACGAACGAGAAGCTGAAGAAAATGGAAAAAGAGAAAGCCCTTTCGAAGGATGAGGCCTTCAGGCTCCAGGAGGAGGTTCAGAAAACCACCGACCGGTATATCGGTATAGCCGAAGGCATCTACGCGGAGAAGGAAAAAGAGATCCTCGAGATCTGACAGTAATATGACCCTGAAGAGAGAAAAGCTTCCCCGCCATGTGGCCATCATCATGGACGGTAACGGGAGATGGGCGAGAAGCCGGGCGCTTCCCAGAATCAAAGGGCACATTGCCGGTATAGAATCGGTGAGGGATGTCGTGACCACGACGAGGGAGCTGCAAATCCCCTACCTCACCCTTTATGCCTTTTCAAAGGAGAACTGGACAAGACCGAAGAAGGAGGTGGAGGCGCTCCTCTCTCTTTTGGGTGTCTACCTCGAAAAAGAACTACCCCTGATGATGGAAAATGACGTGAGATTCAACGCGATAGGCGCCATAAGCGACCTCCCCGGGCATTTGCAGCAGCAACTCGGCGGCGTGATGGAGAAAACCGGGAAGAACGGGTCCCTGTTCCTTAGTATCGCCCTCTCATACAGCGGGAGGCAGGAGATCCTCCGGGCGGCCAGGTTGATCGCCGAGGAGACGGTAAGAGGTGTAACGACGCGCATAGATGAAGAACGCTTCAGCGCCTGCCTGTATACCGCAGGCATGCCTGATCCCGATTTTCTCATCAGAACGAGCGGAGAGATGAGATTGAGCAATTTTCTCCTCTGGCAGATGGCGTATACGGAGATATATGTGACGGAAACGCTATGGCCTGACTTCAGGGGGGACGCATATCGGAAAGCCTTGAAAGATTTCACCGTAAGAAAAAGAAGATTCGGCAGCCTGAAGGAAATCTGAGTGGGGGATCTTACGAAAAGGCTGCTTTCCGCCCTGGTCTTCGGCCCCCTCATTGTGCTCCTCTTTCTTTTTCTGCCGTCGAAGCTGTTTCTCCTGTTTTTGGCAATCGTGCTCGTGATGGCGACCTTTGAGTTTGCTTCCATGGCGCGGACGGCCGACTCAATCGTCGTCACCCTGCTTGCGGCCGCGACCTTCATCCCCCTTTATATCGCCGCGACCCTTTACCCGTTGTGGCTTCTCTTTTCGCCTGCAATCTATCTTATGTTCAGGATGGCGGTCCCGGTATCTGCGCCCTCTTCGCGGAGCGGCGAAATCGGAAGATCGGTCACCGTGCTCATCCTCGCGGAAGTGTTTCTTGCCCTGCCCCTTTTCTTCCTCTATTCCTTGAAAGAGATCGATCGCTTCCTGCCCCCGGTCCTCCTTTTGACCGTATGGGCAAGTGATACAGGCGCGTATCTCCTCGGGAAGAGCATGGGACGGCACAAGCTCGTGCCCCTTATCAGCCCGAAGAAGACTTACGAAGGACTCCTGGGCGCATTGGCGGGAGCGGCGTTTCTGACGCTCCTCTTCAAAGGCAGGCTGGGTTTGACCCTCCCCGTTTCCATCGGCATGGGCCTCGTGATCGGCGGTCTCGGACAGCTCGGAGACATACTGGAGTCCGTTGCAAAAAGGGCGTGCGAGGTGAAGGATTCGTCCCGCCTGATTCCGGGTCACGGAGGTCTGCTCGACAGGGTAGACAGTTTTCTCCTTACGGCGCCTTTTATGTATTATTATTTTTCTGGTATGCGGTAATGAAAAAGGGGATCATCATACTCGGCTCCACTGGCTCCATCGGCAGATCGACGCTGGACGTGGTCGAGGGCCGGCAAGACGAATTCGAGGTGGTCGGCCTTGCCTGCCGGAAGAACGTGCAGCTTTTCAACGAGCAGATTCGCAGGTTTAAGCCGCGTTTTGCCTGCCTCTTTCAAGGGGAGCTCGCCGGGGGGGTCGATTTCGGCGCCAGCCGGAAGCTCATCGGTCCGGACGGCGTAAAGGAGCTCGTCAGGGCGGACGGGGAGATGGTGGTCAATGCCCTGCCCGGAAGCGCCGGGCTTGAGCCGACGATTGAGGCGCTCAGACAGCACAAGGTTCTCGGCCTGGCCAACAAGGAGAGCCTCGTGATGGCGGGAAGGCTGATATCGAGGCTGAGAAGAGAGGAAGGCGCCACCCTCCTGCCCATTGACAGCGAGCACTCCGCGCTTTACCAGTTGATGCAAGGCCTGGGGAAGGACGAGATAGAGAACATCCTGATCACGGCCTCCGGCGGGCCGTTCAGGGACTTTTCCGGGGAGGCGCTCCGATGCGTGACCGCGGAGCAGGCGCTCTGCCACCCTACCTGGCAGATGGGCAAAAAGGTCACCATCGATTCCGCGACCCTGATGAACAAGGGGCTCGAGGTTATCGAGGCGCATTGGCTTTTTGGTATGAGCCAGGAAAAGATCAAGGTCGTAGTCCATCCGGAGAGCATTGTCCACGGTATGGTAGAGCTCATAGACGGCTCCCTGCTGGCTTACATGGCCTGCCCGGACATGCGGATTCCCATTGCCTTCGCCTTGAACGGAGGACAGCGGAGAAGCGCACCCTTTGGGAAAGTGAACGTTGTCGAGTGCGGAAAGCTCACGTTTTATGCGCCCGACACCGAGCGGTTCCCCGCGCTCAGACTGGCTTATGAGGCACTCAACGCAGGTGATAGCGCGCTCGTCACGCTCAACGTGGCCAACGAGGTTGCGTCGGCCGCCTTTCTCGAGGGAAGGATCGGCTTCACCGATGTGCCTCGCCTGGTCGAAGAAGCGCTCGCCAACCATCCTTTTGTGAAAGAACTACATGATCTGGATGCGATCTGGGAGATACACAGGTGGGCTGCAGACTACCTGGAAGACCGCCTGAGGAGGATCAATGCTTAATCTGCTCTATTTCATCATCGTCCTGAGCATACTCATATTCGCCCATGAATTAGGCCATTTTCTTGTTGCCCGCCTCGCAGGAGTGAAAGTCATCACGTTCTCCCTCGGCTTCGGCAAGAAGCTCTTGAGCTTCAAAAAAGGCGAGACAGAGTACGCCGTTTCTGCGGTCCCCCTGGGGGGGTATGTCAAAATGCTCGGTGAGTCCGCCGAGGACGTCGTGACGGAGGAAGAGGCTTCGCGGTCCTACTCCAACAAGCCTCCGCTGGTAAGAATTCTGATCGCCTTTTCCGGTCCCTTCTTCAATATTCTTCTGGCGCTGGCCGTGTTCTTTGTGATCTTCCTCACAGGATACCCGACCCCTTCGACAAGGACGGAGATAGGACAGGTGATGACAGGGGAGCCTGCGTATGACGCCGGCCTCAAGCCGGGCGACGTCATCACCCGGATAAACGGTCGCGGGATCAATAAATGGAGCGAGCTGCAAAAGATTGTCAGCAGCTCCGACTTCCACCCCCTGAAATTCGAGATCGACAGGCAGGGCCGGCTCATAGTCGTATGGATCACCCCGAAGCTTCACGACGAAAAGAACGTATTCGGCGAGACCGTGGGCAAAATGATGATTGTAGGAGTTGCCCCCGCCAACGAGATCAAGAGGGAATCAGTCACGGGTGCAGCCTCAAAGGCTGTCGTCGATACGTATAACCTCACAGAATTGACGATCGTGGGTATCGGGAAGCTGATAAAGGGCAGTATCTCCGCAAAGAATGTGGGCGGTCCCCTATTGATCTTCCAACAGGCGGGTGAACGGGCAAAGGCAGGAAAGAGCAGTTTTCTTTTCTTCCTTGCCTTGATCAGCATCAACTTGGGCATTGTAAACCTGCTTCCCGTACCCGTCCTCGACGGCGGCCACATATTCTTCTCCGCTATAGAGCTGGTCGTACGCCGGAAGATCCCGGTCAAGGCCATTGACGTCGCGCAAAAAGTGGGCGTCGGCATCCTCGTGTGCATCATGGTGCTCGCGACCTTCAATGATGTCATGAGGATTTTTCATGTCAGATAGGCTTTTCCTCGGCCTCGACAATTCCATGGATTTTCTCAACCTTGTCCTTGGCGCGGAAGACAGGCTCATAGAGGAGCGCCACTCGAGAGAGGAGCGCCACTCGTCGGAAGTGCTGCCCGTCAAAGTCTCTCAGATGCTCGCGGACCATGGGGTCGCAGTCAAGGACCTGTCTGCGCTCGTCGTGACGCTCGGCCCCGGGTCTTTCACCGGCGTCAGGGTCGCTCTGGCGTTCTGCAAGGGTCTTGTCGCAGGTCTCGCCATCCCTCTTTTCGGCATCCCTACCCCCGATGTCCTCGCCTTTCCCTTCGACTTCATGGAAGGTTATTACCTCTGCCCGCTTATCGACGCGAAAAAGGGCGAGGTGTTTTTTGCCCTTTACCGGGTCACGAACGGCGCAGTCATTCGCGTCGACGGTTTTCACGCCTTGAAACCCGACAATATCAAGGAGTCGATTCCTACCCCCTGCCTCTGTTTCGGAACGGGGGTGGGTCTTTGCAAATCCGCGCTTGCCGGTATTGTTGGTCTGCGGATGATTGAAGGTCATTTTCAGAGGGTTTCCGGAGAAGCGCTCTTACGGGCGGGAATAGCCGCTCAGGCCCGTGGTCGTCATGAAGAGGCAACACCGATCTACGGAAGAAGGTCCGAAGCAGAGATAACGTTCAACATACATATCACTTAGGGGAACGACGCCGCTTTAGAGGGCCGCTCACACTTCGGCGTCCGTCTCTGCTATACTATATCGAACCGGCGCACCGTGGGGAGCGTCCCGGGTTCCGGGATGCGCGTCCTGTGCAGATGGGGTGCCTGGAGTGAAGCTGTTCGAGCACACCGGAGGTAACGCGATTTGAAGACCATTCAAGAGATAAACGCGCGAATCAAGGCAGGCAAGGTGGTCGTCTTCACGGCCGAAGAGATGGTAGAGCTTGTCAGGGAGAAGGGCACAAAAGCCGCAGCCCTTGAGGTTGACGTGGTGACTACAGGCACCTTCGGCCCTATGTGCTCGAGCGGGATGTTTATGAACGTCGGCCACTCGAAACCTCGAATCAAGGTAGGGGGAGGCGCCTGCTATCTCAACGACGTGCCCTGTTACTGCGGGATCGCGGCCGTTGACATCTATATCGGCGCCACCGCCATGCCGGATGATGATCCCCGGAACAAGGTGTACCCCGGAGAATTCCGCTACGGAGGGGGCCACGTGATCGAGGAGTTCGTGGCGGGGAAGCATATAAGGCTTGTGGCAAGCGCGTATGGCACGGATTGTTATCCGAGAAAGAAGATCGAGACCTATATCGACAAGTATACCGTCAACGAGGCCTATCTCTACAACCCAAGAAACTCGTACCAGAATTATAATGTGGCGGTGAATGTAACCGACCGGGTTATCCACACCTACATGGGGCTGCTCAAACCCCACATCGGAAACGCGAACTATTGCAGCGCCGGGCAGCTCTCTCCCCTCCTGAAGGACCCCCTTTACAGGACAATCGGGCTGGGCACGCGGATATTTCTCGGCGGCGGCGTCGGCTATGTGGCAGGCAGGGGGACGCAGCACAACCCCGACGCATCCCGGACACCGGAAGGCCTGGTCAAGGCAGGGGCGGGGACGATCGCGACGACGGGCAACGCCAAGCTGATGAACCCTCGGTTCCTGAAGGGTGCGAGCTTTGTAGGCTACGGCGCCACGATGTTTGTAGGCGTAGGCATTCCGATCCCGGTGCTGGATGAAGAGATGGCATATTTCACCTCCAGGAGCGATGAAGAGCTCTT
>JBEKHB010000069.1:0-20361 GCA_050012495.1 Syntrophorhabdales bacterium | reverse complement strand
TCATGTTCTTTCGCAATGATTGCTTCCTTTGTAGCGTACATGCAGCAGACTGCCGAGCAGTATGGGTGTTTGCTGTCACGGCTGCCCACACATTGGAGAAAGGCGATCTTCTTGGGCGTTTTGCTGTCGGAAGGGCGCTCGATATGTCCCATGGTCGGACCGGATGCAGAAAGGACGCGTTCAAACTGAAGTGCATTCAACACGTTGGGGTAACGCCCCAGGCCGTACTCTTGTGACAGGACAGCGTCGTAGATCTCAAAGCCGGGCGACAGAATGATTGAGCCTACTTTTACCTCTTCCAGCCGCTCCACCATGTCATGGTCAATCGCCTTCATGCCGCAAATGTAGTAGCAGCTCAGGCACTCCGAACATACTCCGCATGCCAAACATCGGGCCGCCTCAGCCTGAGCTTCCTCATCGGTAAAGCCCAGGTTAACTTCGTCAAACGAGCGTTTCCGTTCCTCCACAGTGCGGGCATGCATGCGTACCCTGGGCGTAACGTGCACCTCGCCATGGACGACTCGTTCGTTGATTTCCTCTTTTGTTAACTTGATGACGGGCAGTTCCGGTCTCGATGGGGGTTCCAGGTCCTCGCCCTGAAGGTACCTGTGGATACTGGCCGCTGCCTTATGACCGGAGTCAACCGCTTCAATGACGAAAGCCGTTCCTTTCGTCACATCCCCCGCAGCAAAGACGCCTGCACGGGTCGCTGCAAAGGTATTCGGATTGACGGCAATCGTTGCCTCACGGGTCAGGCCGACGCCGACGCTCTCAGGAATAAAACCAAGACCGGCGCGCTGGCCCACGGAAAAGATCACGTTATCACACGGTATGACATGCTCCGATCCTGCTACCGGCATGGGCCGGCGCCGACCGCTCTCATCCGGCTCGCCCAGCTCCATCCGGACCAATCGAATCCCGGCCACACGGTTTTTCCCGTCGGCGACAATCTCGACGGGGTTTGAAAGATAGTGAAACGTGACGCCTTCAGCCTGTGCGTGCTCGATCTCAAGGGGGTCAGCCGTTGCCTCATTGAGTGACCGGCGGTAATGGACGTGCACCTCTTTACCCAGCCGGACAGCCGTACGGGCACAGTCCATCGCAACGTCCCCCGAGCCAATCACGATCACACGATCCCCCAGTTCCGGCGGGCGGTCCAGTCTCACGTCGCGTAGAAATACGGTGTTGATAAGCACCCCATCCAGATCCGCTCCGGGGATGGGCGGCCGGATACCCTCGTGCGCGCCCACGGCGATCAGCACCGCATCGTAACCCTGCTTAAACACATCATCGAGGTTCGTTACCGGGCTTACGAGTCGCAGGTCCACCCCCAGGTCCACAATGTCAGCCACCTCACGCTCGATGATCTCCTTTGGTAGCCGATACTCGGGTACGCCGACCCGCAGCATCCCGCCGGCCACCGGAAGTGCCTCAAACACAGTAACAGGATAACCAACCCGCACCAGATCCTGCGCCGCTGTCAACCCGCAGGGCCCAGCGCCGACAATAGCCACACGTTTGGTCTGTGTCGGTGTGATCGCCTGGGCCGGCTGGCGCGGCTTTGCATAGACTTTGTCAGTGACAAAGCGTTTGAGTGCGCGGATATCGAGCGCCTGGTCAAGAAGTGCCCTATTGCAGGCATTTTCACAACGATGATTACAGATGCGCCCACAGATGCCCGGAAACGGGTTGTCTTCCTTGATCACACGGAGTGCATCCTCATAACGGTTTTCCCGGATAAGGGCGATGTAACCCTGCGCCCGCTGGCCCGACGGGCAGGCGTGACGACATGGAGCAATCCCCTTTTTTTCAATAGCATACGCATTGGGGACGGCCTGCGGGTAAAGCTTGTAGGCGGCCCGCTGCTTTGCCATCCCCCCGTCAAACCGACCGGGAATGATCACGGGACAGACCTGCGCGCACTCAGTGCATCCCGTACACTTAGCCACGTCGATATAGCGCGGTTTGTGACGGAGCGTGACGGTGAACGCGCCAGCCTTCCCCTCTACCTTGGCCACTTCAGTATCGGTCATCAACTCAATGTTGAGGTGACGGCCGGTTTCGACCAGCTTGGGACTAATGATGCACATAGCGCAGTCGTTCGTAGGAAACGTCTTGTCGAGCTGGGCCATCCGCCCGCCGATGGCCGTGCCCTCTTCGGCGAGGTATACCCTGAAGCCGGAGTTGGCCAGGTCTAAAGCGGCCTGCATCCCCCCTACGCCACCGCCCACCACCAGCACGGCCCCGACTTTCCCGTTGTCCCCTTGCTGCTCAATCTTTTTCATGTGATCTACCCCAGACGAGACCCTTTGAAGCGAGAAGCTTCCTCGGGTCCACGAAATGGCGCCTGAACCACTTATCCGCATCCCTGTGGCCCATGGCCAGGCCGATCAGCTCGGTGAAATAGAATATGGGTAGTTCATAATGGTTGCCTGACTCCCGGGAAATCTCCTCCTGCCTGGAATCAAGGTTCGACTGGCAAAGCGGACATGCAACGACTATGGCCTCTGCGCCGGCCTCGATCGCCTTTTCGAAAAGCTTACCCGTCAAACGCATCACGATATCGGTTCTCGTAAGGACGAGACTCCCGCCGCAGCAATCTGTCTTGTACGACCAGGGGATCGGCTCTGCCCCCATAAGCTCGATCAGCCGGTCCATCTCCACCGGATGCTCGTACTGCTTTGCTCCGGTGACATCCGGAGGTCTGGCGAGCAGACAGCCATAGTAACAGACGGCCTTCAGTCCCGTGAGGGGCCGTTTTACAAGCTCTTGCAGCCTCACGGAAAGGCCTGAGAGAAAGAGGAATTCCAGAGGATTGAGAACCCGGAAACTGCTATCCCTTCCTCCGCCTCCTGAGATCTTTCTCTCCGCCGCTTTGAGACGGCTGTAGCAAGCCGCACAGGGAACGATGAGGTCCATTCCCTGAGTTCCTGCAATGGTCAGGTTTCGGGCGGCCAGGTCGAGGGCCAGGGCTTCATCTGTGGCATGGGCTGAACTGGCCCCGCAGCAGTTCCAATCGGGAAGCTCGACCAGTTCGACGTCCAGTAGCCTCGCGACAGCTCTGGCTGACTCGTCGTATTCTAAGGCCGTCCCATGCAGGGCGCAGCCCGGATAGTAGGACGCCTTCATGGCCTCCTCCTTTCTTATGGTCGGGGACTCCTGAAGAGGCCGGCAACCTCTTTCTTTCGTTTAATGTTTGAAGGGAAGATTCTCAGTTTCCCCCTTGTGAACATCTTCCAGCCGAGCTTTATATCGTCAAAGTACCTATGGGTCTTCATTTTGTAACGGACCATCATGGAAAGTTCGTGCACCCGACCATGGGTACGGACGGAGTCGAGAAAGGCAGCATGAAAAAAGGGGACCTCTTTTTCAGCCACAGCTACATTTTCCTTAAGCGCAGTCTGGCGAAGCCAGTCCATCACCCCCGCAACGTCAATCTCATTGGGACAGCGGGTGCTGCATGTGTAGCAGGAGGCGCAAATCCAGATGGTCTTACAGGCCAACAACCTATCTTTCATGCCCAGAGAGACCATCTGTATGACCTGGTTGGGCTTATAATCCATTGCAAAAGCCACCGGGCATCCGGCCGAGCACTTCTGACACTGGAAGCAGTCCTGGACGTTGGCGAGCTCCGCCAAAGAGGAGAAGTCGGGAGGAGAACCGGATGGCCGTACGCTGCTAATCTCAGACACGGGACAAGCCTCCTTCCTATAGCTTTACGGCATCCAGGTACTTAGAAATCTTGTCTTCTGCTCCATAAGGGACGATGTGTATGCCGTGGCACGTGCTCCTGAGACCCTTTATCAACTCGGTAAATATCTCGATGCTTGCCTTTTCCTTGTCAGGGGCCTTGAGAAGCCGTTGGATCATGTCGCCCGGCACGAGATTGGGTCGGATATATTTGTTGAGGAGATGACCCATCCCGGCCGACCTGATAAGGATTACCTCAGCAATAATAGGAATGCCGAAGGGCTTTACCCTCTCCACGAACTGGGAAAAGTCGTCCAGATCAAAGACAGGTGTTGTGATGAAGTATTTGGTCCCCAACTGGACCATGTGCTCCATCTCTCTTAGCTCGAGATCAGGCACTCTTTTCCCCCATGACGAATCGATACCTGCGCCGACGGCAAACTCTACGCTTTTGTTGAGCTGATTCCCCTTGACATCATGGCCTTCTTTCAGGGAGTCCAAGACCGAGAAGAGTTTTGCCGAGTCGACGTGGAAAAACATCAGCTCGTTCAAGCCATCACCGGTTAACCGGTAATCGCGGGTGAAGGTCAGGAGGTTTTGGATTCCTACGTCAGAGGCTTTGATAAGCTGATTCTGGAGATCTATCCTGTTCTTTTCCCTCGTTGTTGTCTCGAGCAAGGGGTCGTAACCGCTCAGCCTGAGCGTGCTGCAAACGTTAACGGAATCACAGACGACACCTTCAATTTCTACCTCCGAAACGATAAGCCCGTCGACTCTTCCCTTTATCTTGTTCAGCGCGCTGACCATGGCGCTCGTATCGGTTTCGACTGATACCTGTACCTCTGATGTGACCACAAATCTGTCTTTTTGTAAACATTCTATAAAAGACATAATAGCCCCCTATTTTAGATCCCGAGCAATCTCACAATTTCCTTTCTGAGATCCGGCAGTGGCAAGGGCTTGGAAAAACATACATCAGCTCCAAACTCCTTCATTTTGTTGAAATTGTCTTCGTCCAGGTACGCTGAGAGAGCAATGACCTTTATGTGCCGAGATTCTGGATTGCCTTTGATTCTTTTGCACACCTCATAGCCGTTGATGTCCGGCATCATAATATCGAGGATGAGAAGATCCGGCTTAAAGTGGCTCACTTGCAAGCCTGCTTCGAATCCATCACCTGCAGATATCACTTCATAGCCGTGTTCATCTTCTTCGAGAGCCAGCACGATACTCTCCACGATGATCTTGTCATCATCCACCACCAGTATTCTTTTGCGCGTATCGGGATTTTCTTCTTTTTGTATGGGCATGTGATGCTCCTCCATAAAGCGGTAGAGATCATCCCTTTGTATCCGACGATGACCCCCCAGCGTCTTGTATGCCTTTATGTGGCCCGCGTCTATCCAGTTTATAAGTGTTTTGAGCGATACTCTACAGATTTTACTTGCCTCTGATATGGTGAAGATTTCCATGATAAACCCCAATTATGATTTTATAGTTTTTACCATTATTATGAGTATTGCAGTTTTTTCCTAATTTGTCAAGTGAAATTTGTAAAAATTTTTGATGATGAATTGTTTTGCCGCATGGTATCATTTTTGAAAAAGGTGCGAGGAGGAGTAACCATGCGCCGCGTGCAACAAAAAAAAGAATTGGCGAGGGAGCCAGAGTTAAAAGAACTCTGTGAAAAGCTTGAGAAGATTCTCGAAATGGGAGACGATGGGATCATCGTCACTGAAAGGACGGGCAGGGTCGAGTATGTGAACACCATAGCCTCGGTGATAACGGGGTTTTCCAAGGAAGAGCTGTACAGAGGCGGCATCGGGTTGTTCCTCTCGGAGGAGTCGCTGCACATCCTGGCCGACATGGAGAAGGAGATCAGCGGCGATGAGAGCAGGAAGGTCTGCACCGAGATGCCCGTGATCCACAAGACAGGGAACCTGAAGGATTGCGAAGTCTGCATAGCGGTAGGGAAAATCAGTGAAAAGCAGAAGCTCTGCATTTACATGCGGGACATTACCGTGCGGAAGCGGATGGAAGCCGAGGTGCGGCTGTCCGAGGAAAAATATAGGCGCCTCTTCGAAAGCATCAGACATGGAGTCTTCATAAGCAGCAAAGAAGGCAAGTTTATAGATTGTAATCAGGCAATGGTGGAGATGCTCGGATACGAAAACAAGGAGCAAATCCTTGCGCTTGATCTCACCAGGGATGTCTACGACAATCCTGAAGATAGAAGAAAATTTCAAGAAATCATAGAAAAAGAAGGGTATGTAAAGGACTACGAAGTCACTTTCAAGAAGAAGAACGGTGAGACCATAACCATTCTCCTTACATCACAGACCATCACCAATGAACGAAACGAGGTAATCGGCTACCAGGGAATAATGATGGACATCACCGAGCGAAAAAAGATGGAAAAGGATCTGAGAGAAGTAAACCACTTCCTCAATAAGCTCATAGAGGCATCTCCCGATGGCATCATCGTGACGGATTCGAAGGGCGACATCATCATGTATAACAAGGCGGCAGAGCAGCTCCTCGGCTACAGCAGCGACGAGCTCATAGGGCGGGCGAACATCAAGGATCTCTATCCGAGGGGGCTAGCCAGGAAGATGCGGGAGATGATACTTGACGAAAAATTTGGCAAAAAGGGAATTTTGCCCCCGACCGAGCTCTATGTCAAGAACAAGGCCGGAGAGGTGATCGATATCAGTCTTTCCGCATCGATCCTTTTCGACGAGAAGGGCGAGGAGCTGGCAGAAATCGGCATATTCAAGGATCTAAGCGAGATGGTCATGGTGAAGAGAAAGCTCAGGGAGACCCAGGACCAGTTGGTCCAGGCAGAGAGGCTCGCGGCAATGGGGAGGCTCACATCGCAGATCGCTCACGAGGTGAATAACCCGCTCTACGGCATCATGAACACCCTGGAGTTGCTTAAGGCGGAAATACCGGAAACGAGCAGGAGGCGGAAGCTCCTCGATATGTCGCTTTCAGAAGTGGACCGGCTCTCCATCATGCTGAAGAACATGCTCACATTTTCGAGGCCCGAGGAAGAGGCGCGAAAAGAGGTCAGTATCAACAGCTTCCTGGAGGGCATCCTGATGCTCATGGAAAAGCAGTTGCGGGAGTCAAACATAAAGCTGGTTACGACGTTCGACGAGACTGTCCCGGCAATCATGGTCTCGCCGGGACAGATGAGGCAGGTTTTTCTCAACATAATAAAGAACGGGATGGAAGCGATGCCCCATGGGGGAGCGCTCAGCGTGGCGACGGAGATGGAGGATAACCTCCTGAGGGTCATTATCCGGGATACAGGGATCGGGATGAGTGAGGAAATCAGGGAAAAGATTTTTGACGCTTTTTTCACCACAAAGGAACAGGTGAGAGGGGTGGGGCTCGGCCTGTCAGTCTGTTATGGCATCATACAGGATCACGGGGGTACCATAGACGTGGAAAGTGCGCCGGCTAAGGGGTCCACGTTCACCGTTCTTCTGCCGGTAACATAAGAAAAACTGATCAACCGATCATTGGCCTTAATTGACCTGTGGCCTTGGATAGAGGCCCGCCGCCCGGACCATCTCGGGGACCCTCTCTTCCCACTCGATGGCCATGAGGTGGACACCGGCGACACCTTTTATCGCCCTCACCCGCTGGATCGTCTCGACAGCGATCTTGATACCCTCTTCGGACACCTTTTCCTTGGAGACACCTTTGAGACGGTCGATCAACGCATCAGGCACGTCCATGCCGGGCACGGACGTCTTCATGTAACGCGCCATGCCGATCGACTTACAGGGCGTGATGCCTGCAAGGATATAGATCTTTTCGTGGACTCCCAGGTCGCGCACCATCTCCATCCACTTCTCGAACTTGTCGAGATTGAAGATGCATTGCGTCTGGACAAACTGGGCCCCGGCGGCCGCTTTCTTTGCCAGTCTCATGGCCCTTATCTCGAAGGGGTCTGCAAAGGGGTTCTCAGCGCAACCGATGAACATGTCCGGCCTGCCCTTCACCTCTTCACCTCCCAGAAATTTCCCCTCGTCCCGCAAACGTTTGAGCGTCTGGATGAGCTGCATCGAGTCGATATCATAGACGTTCTTTGCCGTGGGATGGTCGCCGAACTTCTGGTGGTCACCGGAAAGGCACAAGAGGTTATTAATACCAAGCGCCGCAGCCCCTAACACGTCGCTCTGAATGGCGATCCTGTTCCTGTCCCTGCAGACCATCTGCATGATGGGATCGAAACCCATCTCTTTCAGTACAAGGCTTGAGGCGAAGCTCGACATCCGGACAACGCTCGTCTGGTTGTCCGTCACATTCACACCGTCGACATAGCCCTTCAAGTGTGCTCCTTTCTTTCGTATCGCTTCCGCATCTGCGCCCCGAGGAGGCCCACATTCGCCGGTAACGGCAAAACTCCCGCTCTTCAGCACTCTTTCAAGGTTGCTCGCGCTCATAGCTTCAAATCCTCCCTCACCCTTTTCCTCGGTCCTCCACCATGGCTTGTTGACCAATCTTTCAACGGCTGGATCTCCATGTACTTTTCCATCAAATTCATCTCTTTTAACCGGTCGACTATAAGCTGCCAGCCACATGGCGTATCCTTATTTACCTCACACTTGCCCCCCGTGGAACCACCGCAAGGCCCGTTAAAAAGGCTCTTGGCGCACCGAGTGACCGGGCATATGCCCAGCGTCTTGTCGAGGATACAGTTGCCGCAGCCGAGACAACGCTCCGCCCAGACCCCCTGCTCCTCGGCCACCCCGTCAAAGGTCGTGTTGACCGCCGGCAGTACGCGCATGTCCCGGTAGTGCTCGCCAACGAACTGGATGCCGCAGCCGCATGCCATCGACATCACCACCTCGTAGTTGCCAACCATGGGCCTCAAGCTCTCAACATACTCGGGGTCACAGTTCCGTTCGAGGGTGTGCTCCGTAATCTCGATGGGTTGCCCTTCCTTCTCCCGGTAAAGTCTCAGCTCCGAGGCCAAGACCGCCACTTCTTTCGACCCTCCCGTTGCACAGACGGTCACACACTCGTTGCAGCCAAGGAGGAGTACCTTTCGGTACGGCTTCACCATTTCGACGATCTCTTCGAAGGGCTTCCTATTTGCTACTATCATTGTATGTCTCCTTCTGTCGCAGCATAGAGCAGAGCGCATAGCGTAAAAACCAGGACAAAGAATTTTCGCCTCATTATTCTGCGCACTGTGCTCTCTGCTCTCCATTCTTAACGCTCTGCGCTCTGCGCTCTGCGCCATGCTTCTTAATGGGATTTGGTCCCAGGGCCCTTATCTTTTCCGTCATCTCCCGTGCGATCTCTGCAAAGCGCTGTCCCTGCGCGGATGAGAGGTTGTACATGGCCACGCGCTCCCCCCCGATGCCGCACTCATTGAGAAGTGCCTGCACCTGCGCCACACGCTTCCTGGCGCGCAGGTTCCCTCTCAGGAAATGGCACTCCCCCTCCAGGCAGCCCGCCAGGTAAACCCCGTCGGCCCCGTTCTCGAAGGCTTTGAGCATATGGATGATATCCATCCTGCCGGTGCACGGCACCTTGACAATCTTCACATTTGTCGGATACGTGAGCCTCATCGAACCTGCCAGGTCCGCAGCGGTGTACGCTCAATGCTCGCAACAAAACGCGACAATTTCAGGCTCAAACTGCATCGCACCCTCCCTCCGAAAACATTGCGGCCGTTTTCTCGATAATCTGGATATCCCGGTAGTGCATCAGGTCTATGGCCTTCGCGGGACATTCGGCTGCGCACGTTCCGCACCCTTTGCACTTGCTGATATCGATCTCCGCCTCTCCCTTCGCGTTGATGACGGGCACGCTGTAAGGGCACGCACGGACGCACGTGAGGCAGGCGGCGCACTTATCAGCCTCCACCTCCGCAACGACACCGCCGACAAGTATCCGGTCTTTCGACAACACGGTACAGGCCTTGGCCACGGCAGCCTCCGCCTGGGTGATGGTCTCCCGTATGTTTTTGGGCGAATGGGCAAGACCGCACAAATAGATGCCGTCCGAGGCGAAATCGACAGGTCGGAGCTTCATGTGGGCCTCCAGGAAGAAACCTTCTTGGGTCCTCGGTACCTTGAGGAGGTTCCCCAGTTCCTCGTTGTCCCGGGCGATTGTGGCAGTGCTGAGCGCGATCAGGTCCGTATCGAATCTCAACTCTTCCATGATCGAAGGGTCATAGCACGTGATGGTGAGTCTGCCGTTTGACTGTGTCACGACCGGCGGCCGCTCCTTCTCGTAGCGCGCGAACCGCACCCCGGCTTTCCGCGCCTTCAGGTAGTACTTCTCCAGGAACCCGTAAGTCATCACGTCCCTGAAGAGGATCACCACGTCAAGGTCGGGTTTGGCCTCCTTGAGCTCTAGCGCATGCTTTATCGCGTTGGAGCAGCAGATCCGGCTGCAGTAGGGCCGCTCCTCGTTCCGTGACCCCACGCACTGGATCATGGTAAGCCGCTGTGCCGGGGGCAGCGCGTTTTCGGCCAGCCGCGCCTCCAGCTCCATCTGGGTCATGACCCGGTCGTCCTCTCCGTAACGGTACTGGCCCTTGGGTTTTAATTCCTCCCCTCCCGTAGCCACCACCATGATTCCGTGCTTCAGCTTTCGCGCCCCCATTGATGGTCCGTGAAGGACCCCGGTCTCGAAATTACCCTGAAAACCGGAGTGGTCGACCACGGCCGTTTCCGTCATGACGTGTATCAGCGGGTGGCTCACGACCTGCTCGGTCAGGTTCGCGAGGAACTCCCGGACGTCCGTCCCATCCAGAGTCGAGTGGATATGGCGGAGGTTGCCGCCCAGCTCGGCCTCTTTTTCCACGATGGATACGTCAAAGTTCTGCCCCGCAAGCTTGAGGGCCGCGGTCATGCCCGCCAGGCCGCCGCCGAACACGAGGGCGCTCTTGTTTACCCCGATGGCGACTTCCTTCAACGGCTTGATATAGTTTGCGTTGGTCACTGCCATCCTGACCAGCGTTTTCGCCTTTTTCGTGGCGTTCTCCTTGTCCCTCATGTGGACCCAGGAGCATTGGTCCCGGATATTGGCCATCTCGAAGAGGTACTTGTTGAGGCCCGCTTCGCGGATGGTCGAGCGGAAGAGAAATTCGTGGGTGCGCGGCGAGCAGGAGGCGACGACCACCCTGTTGAGGGCATACTCGTTGACCAGGTGCTTCATCTTCTCCTGCGTATCCTGAGAACAGGTAAAAAGGTTCTCATCGGCAACCACCACGTTGGGGAGGCTTTTCGCATACTCTTTCACCTCCGGCACGTTGACCACCGAGCCGATGTTCACGCCGCAGTGGCAGATAAACACACCGATCCGGGGCTGCTCAAGGGCGGGCACCTCCCGCTCTTCAGGCAGCGGCTTGACCACGAAATCCTTGCCCCGCACCTCGCTGATGACGGAGGCGGCCTCACATGCGGCGCCTGACGCCTGCGTCACCGTCTCGGGGATGTCCTTCGGTGATTCGGACGCGCCGCTCACGTAGATACCTGCCTTTGTCGTGGCCACGGGGTTGAATGGGGACGACTGCACGAAACCGTATTCGTTGAGGCCGATACCGAGGGCACGAGCGAGGCCGGGAAGGCTCCGGCACGGCCGTATGCCCACTGACAGGACCGCCAGGTCGAACATCTCCGAGGCAACCCGGCCCTCCTCGTCGACATAGACCAGTTCGAGGTCGGTCGTCTCCGGGTCCTCCAGGATCCTCGATATGGAAGATTTCACGTAGTGGACGCCGTGCTCGTGCTTCGCCCTCTCATAGTACTGGTCGAACCCCTTGCCGAAAGCCCTCACGTCCATGTAGAAGATCGTCGGCTCTATGTCAGGCTGATGCTCTTTCGCAATGATCGCCTCTTTCGTTGCATACATACAGCAGACAGACGAACAGTATTCGTTTGTCTTGTCCCGGCTTCCCACGCACTGGAGCCACGCCACCTTCTTGGGCACCTTCCCGTCGGAGGGACGCATGACCATGCTCGAGGTAGGCCCCGTGGCGGATAAAATCCGCTCGAACTCGGTGCTCGTCAGCACGTTCTTGTAGACGCCGTAGCCAAGCTCCGGTCTCTGAGAAGGGTCGTACTCTTCGAGGCCCGTCGCGACAATCACACTTCCCACATCGACCCGCACCTCTTCAGGTCCCTGCAAATAGTCGATGGCGCCGGGCTTGCATGCCTCCTCACAGAGCTTGCATCCGAGGCAGCGCCTGCAGTTCAGGCAGCGCTCCGCCTCAGCCCGGGCAGTTGCCTCGTCAAAGGCCAGCTCCACCTCCTCGAAGCCCCTCCTGCTGTCGACAGGGATGGAGGGGACAACCGCGCGGGCGCGCCGCTCGATGTCCTCGGGCACCTCGACGACCAGCTCCGCCTCTTTTGCGCACCGCCCCTCTTTCAGGTCCTTCCCTTCAAGGTACCGTATGATAGACTCAGCCGCCTCTTGCCCCTGGCTCACGGCATCGATCGCCATTTTCGGGCCGGTCACGATATCGCCCCCGGCAAAGACGCCGGGAAGCCCGGTCGCCAGGGAGACCGGGTCTGCTTTGATCCACCCCCCGCCCAGCACCTCGACCTCGGGCAGCTCCTTCAAAAAAGTGGTTTCCGGGGACTGGCCGATGGCGAGGATGACCATATCGGCATCGTAGGTCTTCCTGACGCCGTCCGCAAAAGAAGGGTTGAACCGTCCGAGATCATCGAATACGGCAGTGCACCGTCTGAACTCGACCGCCTTTACATGTCCGTTCTGTTGAAGGATCCGGCAAGGGCCCCACGAGGTATGTATCTTTATGCCCTCCTCAAGGGACTGCTCGATCTCCCATTTGCTCGCGGGCATCTCGTCCCACTTCTCCAGGCAGATCATGTGGACTTCCGCCTTGCCCAGACGCCGCGCCGTGAGCGCCACATCCACCGCCACGTTGCCGCCGCCCACCACCACAACTTTACCACGGACGTCAAGGGGCGTCTGCTGATTGGAGAGGCGCAGGAACTCTACACCGCTGATCACGCCGGGGGCGTCCTCGTCTTCGAGGCCGATCTTTCTGCCCCCTTGGGCGCCGCAGCCGACATAGACCGCGTCGAAGGTCTTGCGGATATCTTTCAGGGATACATCCTTGCCCACCCGCGTCCCATAGCGCACCTCGACCCCCATGCGATCGACGATCGACGTTTCGCGATCGAGTACGTCCTTCGGCAGGCGATAGGCAGGGATGCCCCAATAGAGCATGCCGCCCAGCTTCTCCCGGGCCTCGAAGATCGTGACGCCATAACCCGCCCGCCGGAGCGCTATCGCGCATGCCATGCCGGAAGGACCGCCGCCGATCACCGCCACTTTCTCGCCTTTCTCCGGCCCTGTCTCGGGCACGGGCATTTCCCGCCGGCCCGTCTCATAGTCGGCGACAAACCGCTTTAGCGCGCATATGCTCAGGGGCTGGTCGACCTTTTCACCCCTGAGACACGCGTCCTCGCAGGGGTGGTTGCAGATGCGGCCGATGGCGCCGGGAAAGGGCAGCTTCTCGCGGATGACGTCGAGGGCTTCCAGGAATCTGCCCTGTGCGATGAGGCCCACATAGTCCCGGGCATTGATGTTGATGGGGCACCGGTTGACGCAGGGCGGTATCTCCCGGTCGATAGAGTATGTGGAGGGGATGGCCTGGGGGAAGTTTATGTAGGCAGCGCTCCTCCGTGAAAGTCCTTCGTTGTAATCCGCCGGCACTTCAAGGGGACAGTAAGGCGCACAGAGGCCGCAGGACGTACACTTCTCTTTAATGATCCTCCGCGGCCGCCTTTTGATGACGGCAGTGAAGTTACCCGGCTGCCCTTCGAGCGCCACCACCTCGCTCCCCATGAGCAGCTCGACGTTCGCGTTCCTTCCCACCTCCACGAGCTTTGGCGCCATGATGCACATGGAGCAGTCATTGGTCGGGAATGTTTTGTCGAGCTGCGCCATCTTGCCGCCGATGTTCGGCTTTTCGTCAACCAGATAGACCTTGAAGCCGGCTTCCACGAGGTTGAGGGAAGCCTCCATCCCCCCGATGCCGCCTCCGATGACCAGTACTTTTCCGACCTTATCCATAACTCTTACCACCTCTTTTTGAACACGGGGTGTCTCTCGTCGAACCCTGCGATCTCTACCATGTTCCTCTTGACCAGGTCCAGAAGGTGCGCGAAAACACGCGCTTTATCCATGGAAAGCTGCGCTGCGAGGGATGCGACTTTCTCGTCCTTCTGGCTCAAAAGCTCCAATATTTGCGCCTTTTCATAGGCGGAACGCAGAAGCGGATCGAAAACCAGGCCAAACTGACGCTCGGTAAAACGCTCGCCGTAGACGTTCCCGTCAGCAAGCACGGATTTCTTGTCGAGCAGACGCTTCAGACGCTCGCCCCCTTCCGGGTCCTGGGCCTTGATGAAATCGAGTGTCTCCTGCGCCTCCATAGCCTCACGCCTCCTTGATTTTCTTACGCGCCGGGTCCGCGGAAACGAAGTGGGAACTCATGCCGATCATCCCGCCAAACATTGCAAGCTCAAAGACCTCCGACAGGAACAGCGTGGGGATCACCGGGGCAGTGCTCCCGAGGCTCGGCAGCAGGTCGAGGTTCATCTGACACAAGGGGCAAGGAGTGACGATTGCGTCTGCTCCCGCGCTTATCGCCCGGCCCATGATCCGCTCGGAGAGGCGCACCGTCATATCTTTGTCGGTCAGCGTCTTGGCGGCCCCGCAGCACTCCATCTTAAAGGGCCAGCCGAGGACGGTCGCGCCGAGCGCCTGAAGGAGCCCGTCCATGCTCCGCGGGTCCTCCCTGTCGTCAAACGGCTTCACCCGCATGAGACGCGTGAGCACGCAGCCGTAATAGGGCACTACCCGCAAGGCGGACAGGTCGAAGCGCCTTTTTTTGGCAATAACGGAAACGCCGACGTGGTCGTCGAGGACCTCGATAATATTCTTTATTTCCAGCGAGCCGGTGCATTCGAGAGGCTCGATGACGCCGTTCAGCCGGTCCTGCAGGCTTATATCGTTGCGTATCGTATCATTGGTGATCTTTGAGCGGCTGTAGCAGGCCGAGCAGGGCGCAAAGAAATTCAGCTCCTCCTTTTCAGCAAGGGCAAGGTTCCGCGCCACGAGCACGTGGGCAACCTCCTCATCGACCGTGTGGGCTGCCGACGCGCCGCAGCAGGACCAGTCAGGAAGCTCCCTGAGCCCGATGCCGTAAGCAGAAAACACCTTCTGAATCGAGGCCTCGTAAAACTTGCTCCCCGTTTTCAGAGAACAACCGGGGTAATACGTCAACGTCACCATATCGGGCCACCTCTATCTCTACCGCTTTTATCACACGCTTCATGTTTTTGGGGCCAGCCGGCCAAGCGCCCTCTGCAGCCCCTTTTTGTCCTTGATGTTGTGGGGCAAAAGGGCCATCCTGCCCTTCCTCATCATGTCGAGACCCATGCGCGTATCGGAGAAGAGGTCCTTCTTTTTCAGCTTGTACCGCATGATTGCTTCCATCTCGTAAAGCCGGCCGTGTTTGCGGACGCTGTCGAGGAAGAGCGTATCGAAGATCCAGACATCCGTCAGGGCCTTCTTTTCGCGGACGGCGATCTTCCTTGCCGTATCGAAGACGTGGCCTACGTGGATGTCGTTGGGACAGCGCACGCTGCACGTATAGCACTGGAGGCAGGACCAGATGGTCTTCGAGGAGAGCACCTTCTCTCTCTCGCCCAGCATGATGTACCGGATGACCCGGTGGGGGAGGATGTCCATCTCCGGGAGGGCCGGGCAGCCGGTCGTGCACCGGTAGCACTGGTAGCACGCGGATATCTGCTCCGCGCTCTCCCGCTCCATCTCCTTACAAAACGTCAGGTCGTCCATGGCTACAGGTCAAGCCACGAGTCGGAGTAAAGCGTCTGCCCTACGAGGACCCTGGCTGTTTTGACATAGTCGGTCTCTTCTTTCGAGAGGCCCGTGAGGCTGACTGTCTCTCCATCCATCACCCTGTGGACGAGGGCCTCGATCTCAGGTCTTTTGCCTTTCGCAATTGTCTGAAGCTCCTGGTCGAAGGCGTCGGCGATGGCGGAGTACATGCCGTAGCGCTTTAAAAAGATGGCGTAGGTCCTGTTCAGGATGGGGCGCAGGTGGTCGGGGGCGCCGTTCGAGATGTTCGAGAGGCCGCAGGTGGACTTGCAAGCCGGGGCGATCTCCCCGAGCATCATCATGAATTCCGTGCAGCCCTGTACCTGGATTTGCTGGGTGTTCGTGGGAAGCACTATCGGGTCGACCCACATGTCCTCTTCCGGGATGCCGTACTCGGCAGCCTTGGCCAGGTGCTCGGCAGTAAGAAGCGCGCGCTCGTTCGCATCCCTGGGTATACCTTCCACGCCCAGGCTGAGGGCGATGTAGCCGGCGTTATACTTTTTCGCAAGGGGCATGAGGGCGTCGAGCCTCTCGGGTCTCGCCGAGATCGAGTTGATGAGGGCCTTCTTCTTGCAGACCTTAAGCCCCGCCTCTATGGCCTCAACGTTCGTCGTGTCGAGGCAGAGCATCACATCGGTGACCTCCTGCACGGTCTTGACCACCCACTCCATCAGCTCGGCCCCTGCCTTCCGCGCAGGCCCGAGGTTGAGGTCGATCACGTCGACGCCCGCTTTGGTTTCGGCCTCCGCCATCTCCCGGATGGGCGCCGGGTCCCTGTCTTTAAATGCCTGACCGATCTTCTTCGATATCACATTCAGGTTTTCACCTATGATCAGCATTTTTCCTCCTTACCTGTTTTTTAGGAAAGCCGGTATATGGGCGGCCTCCCGGGGACCGACCGTGATCTCCCAGCCCGGCAGCTCTTCTTCGAGGTCGCCCAGGATGCCTGCCGCGTAGCCGGGGATGATGAGCTTTTTGTGGTTGATCTTTTCCGCGATGCCGCTCTTCTTGATGAAGGGGCCGACCGTATCGGCGACGAACTTACCCGCGGCCCAGGCGGTCATCACCGAGAGACCTTCCGTGTCCATGACGCAGAGCCAGGCGGGTACCCGCGAGTTCTCTATCTCGCCGGAGACGATGAAATAGGTGAGGGAGAAATTGCAGGTAACGAGCACGGGCGATGAGGCGTCCGGGTTATTGATGGGGTAGATGCCCTGCTCGGTGGTCATGGGCCGCTGCGGGTCTGTATAGATGTTGAGCCTCTCCAGGAGGAGGGGAAAGACGTTCTCGCCCGCAAAGTCGGACAGGACCATGATGCTTGCGTACTTGGCGATGAAGGCCGAGGCGATAAGCGTCTCTTTCATGATGTCGTCGGTCATCTCGCAGGGCAGGGTGATGGTCGGGAAGCCGAAAGGCTTGAATTTGGACTGGAGGGCCGCCCTTCTGATGATGACCTGGTCGGAGAAGGCCCCCTTTACCGTCCGGGCGCCGGAATCGAGGACTATGTCCTTGACGCCCAGGGAGACCAGCTTCTCGCTTAAGGCCGCAAGGCTTTCGAGCCCTTCCGCTTTTGCGGCAAGGGGGCAGGCGTACTCTTTGGCAAGACCGGCCATGGCCTCCGCGTTCTCAGCCGTTGCGGCATAGATGAGGGGTTTTTTCTCTTTTGCGGCCTCCAGCGCCTCTTTCATGACGGCGGGATCCGCGGACATGAGGATCAGGCTAAAGGGCGCAGCCGCCGCTTTCTTGACGATTTCGAGAAAGCGCGCTTTATCGCCCTCATCTTTCACGGCAACGATCTCAGGTCGCAGATTGAGACCCACGCGCTCGTACTGGAGCTCGGAGACGGCCGCAAGGCGGCGGGACACCTCTTTGTCGTCCATGCTGCCGGTGATGAGGATGGCGAGACCCGGCTTATTGAAGAAGGTCTTCTCGTGGCGGAACATGACCGTCTCGCCGCCGATTTTCACGGCGTAGTCGCCCGTGCCTATGGTCAACTGCCTGATGGGCGGGGCGCTCGCCTCACTGAGCTGTGCTTTTGCCTCATCGGAGATAGTCGGACATTTCTCCAGCTCCGCCTTGCCCGCGGCCAGGGCCATGGCAAAGGCGAGGCAGGTGGGGGAGCCGCACTCCCCGCAGTTGGTCTTGGGAAGAAGCTTGAATATCTGGATACCGGTCAGTCCCATAGCAGTCTCCTTATCAAGTGATCTTCCTTTCCCGGCCGCGAGGAGAGGGGTTTGAATAAGACTGTCAGGCAGGTTTTCTGACTTCGGGGTTCGTCCTTCCGGCGCACCTTCCCGGGGTTTCCCCCAGTGGTCTTTTGCGCCCTTCGTCCCCCCTCACAGCGGCGGGCCCGTGACGGAATTGCACCGTCTTCCCTTTTCAAGCGCTTACGCGCTGCCTTTTCAGTCTTGCCTTTTTTACATAATCGACTCCATGGTTATCGCCGGATGTCCCTTTTCCGTACAGTAGGCGATGACTTCTTCCTCGGTCGTCGCTACCGTCTCGTCGGCGATCTTATCGATGAGGTCGGGCACACCCAGCTCTTCTGCCCGTTTCTTCAGCCGTTCGCCCAGTTCTTCTTTCAGCCTCTTCGGCATCCACACCATGCGCAAGAGACCGCCGTCGCCTGTGAGGAACTTCCTCTGGGTAACGTTATACTTGCTGTGGCCTAAAAACCCCGGCGACTGGGCGCCGCCGCCGACGGAACCCGCCAGGGTCGTGAACTTCATCCCACAGGGGGTCATGCCCGTATAATCCCGGTCAACAGTCATGATGCCGTTCGCCGTGGGTAGTACCGCGGCGATGCACTCGCAGCAGCCGCACGTTGTCATGGGATCGATCATGAGGCTGTAGAAGCTGACGTTTTCGACCTTCTGCCTGGAGGCCTTGAAGACGAAGTCGTTGGCCCCCTTGAACTGGCCGTACCTCGCATCGAGGACCTCCCCTTTCTGGATGGGCTGGTTCGGCCCTTCCGGGTTGATCTCATTGGAGGCCTTGCAGTCGAGCCAGTTGTAGGCGCCGCAGAGACCCGTCCTCTCCGGGGCGATGACGCAGACGTGGTTCGGCGCGAACGACTGGCAGAGGGTGCAGGAGTAGAAGGTGTCGGTCGTCTCGTCGGTCATGTTCTCCACGCGGGCGTCCCTGCGGTTGTAGGAGGCGCGGGCCTGCCCCAGGACCTCTCTGACCTTCGCCTCCTCCGTATAGATCCTCACCTGGACCTTGTCGAAGATGGCGCCGAAGTCCTGGTGGTACTTGGCATGGACGATCCTGCCTATGTCGGCAAGGGTGAAGCCCTTCTCGACCGCCTGCTTGGAGACGCGCAGCCAGGCGATGTCGCGCTGGCCTATGTGCATGATGCCCTGGGCCTGGTTGATGAGGTGGTGGTTCTGCCGCTCCAGGATGGGCTCGAAGTCCTCCTGGAAGCCCCTGCCCGCCACCTCCGCCACCATGGCGAAGTGGAGGCGGGTGCCCGCGGCCACGTCTTTGACGTCGGGTCCTACCACCTCGACGCGCCCGTCTTCCACCTCTTCCATCCGTTTGGAGGTGGTCCACTCGACGGCGACGGTCTTGCCGCCGCCCATCTCCAGGTAGATATCTTCGCCGCGGACCCTCTCCCCCTCGAATGCAGGGCCGTAGGAGACGGGGATGGGGACCTTCGCGACCTGGACCTTGAGGCCCCGGACCTCCACCGCCTTCTCCGTGATGTGGGAGTGGGGGATGTTGGAGACCACGTGCTCGTAGGTACAGATGCCCGTGGGCAGGACCTCGGGGATGGGGGTATCGGCGATGGTCGGGAAACCCCAGTTGATGGCGCCCGCGGCATTGGCGTACCACTCGTCGGTGACGTCGCCCAGGGCCATGACGAAGGCGTAGGTCCTGTCTTTATTGTAGATGAGGTTCTTTCTGAAGTCGCCGGGCTTGATGCCGCCGAAGGCCATGGCCACGCGGCAGGCAAAGCCTATGGCGAAGACCGCCTGGTGGATGTCGGGGCCGAAGGGGACGAGGCGCGTGGGCCAGCCGACCTGAACGCCCGCCTCCACGAGCTGCTCTGCGAACCTCTTCCCGTTGTTCTCGCCGCACATGAAGACATAGAGGTTCTTCTCCTGCAGTTCGAGGGCGATCTTTGCCGCCGTCTCCGCATCGGGCGCGGCGCCTGCGATGGCGGCAAAGCCCGGGGCGGTGCCGTCGACGAACTCGACGCCCCTCTTCCTGAAGATGAGGTCCGAGGCGGCGCCCAGCCAGATGTTCCCGGGGATGGGGTCTTCCCCAACGACGTAGCAGTCCGGGTTTTCCAGGTACCTGATCGCCTCCGCCATCTCCTCGACGAAGAAGGTTGCCATGCCCGCGTCGAGGGTGGGGCCGAGATAGGGCAGGTGGGTAGTCTCCCTGACGGGGGGAGGTATCAGCTTTTTGCAGAGGTCGAAGACCTTCTGCATCTCTGAGAGCCTGGCGACGGGCATACCCGTCATGGCATAGATGATAGGGAGATAGTACGCGGTATTGGGAAAGCCTATCTCCTGCTCGGGTCCGTATTTCGCGATGGCCTCTTTATAAAGGCCTTCCGATCTCTCGTATATCTTCTGCGCCCCTCTTATGGCCGCAGAACAAATGATCTTTGACATGTTGCCTCCTTTACGCTAAAGCCCTTCTCATTGCCATATCGAAGAGCACCCTTTCTCTGGCCTTCTCGAGCCCCAAGGCCTTCCTCTTTTTGTCGATGTGGGCGATCATGAGGGAAGCCGCCTTTACCGGGTCGGCCTCGAA
>JBEKHB010000068.1:0-20399 GCA_050012495.1 Syntrophorhabdales bacterium | reverse complement strand
CTCGTCAGTGCCCTGTTTATGGCCTGGATCTCTTTCTGCTCGTTTTCGTCCAGTATTGCCAGAACATCGGCGATAGCCCCCTTCTGCGCTGTTTCTTCAGGTTCGATATCGTGCTCCGACAAAATAAGCCGTGCTTCATCGCTGAGCCTATGGGCTTCGAAGACTCCATCACGTTTTTCGATCAACCGCTCGCGAATCTTCCCCATCTGTTCCGATTTACTCATAGAATATCCTTCGACTCAAGGTGCCTCATGAGTAAGTATCATCACCGGCTTCCATGATTGCAAGAATCACCGGGCATCCCACAGGCAGCCTGCATGTCTCACATGGCTTGCAAGAGTTCCGACGCCGGAGTGGAGACGCGCTCAGTGCTTATGTCGGTGGCTCACATCCTTAACAAAAGGCGCGGGAATGTATCCCTGAAAAGCATTTTCAAAGACATCCTCAGAATCGCAGAACCCCCACGTCGCTGCTTCATTGATCCCGGCTCGGCCGAAAAAATCTGCATAACCGTAACCGAAGGATTATCCTTAAAGTGACGTCGCCGGCGTTGCCCGAAAGGGCTCTTTGCCTTTACAGGCGTCGCCGGAATTTCGAGCGCCTGTTCGCCGCTTTTGAAAACGCGGGGGTTCAATCCGGAGTCAACCAACATGATGCATCCCGACAAGCTGTCCACGTTGCTCGCCATTCTCGCCATAGCATCCCGAGCAGTGCAATGCGAGGGATTCAGAGCTGAAAAAGGAGATTCCGATTGACAGCCGACGTAAACGAGCATTCATCTATCAGCCCCGACCATCAACCCCCGGCTCTTGATCCGGCGCGTCCCCGGCGTAAGGTTCTGCGTGTCGTCATGTGGAGCCTATTGGTGCTGGTCCTTGCGCTTGCGGCCGTACTGGTCTTACACCACCACGAGGATGCCCAAAAAGCGGCGTCTTTGGTACACCCCGGCGCGACGGGGATCACCGTGACGAGTGCGACGGCTCAAAAGGGCGACATCGGCGTCTACCTTGACGCAATCGGCACAGTCACCCCGGTCTATACCGATCTGATCACCAGTCAGGTGAATGGTCTCGTCGTTGCCGTGCATTATGAGGAGGGTCAGCGGGTACGTAAGGGCGATCCGCTGCTTGACATCGATTCGCGTCCGTACCGCGCAACGCTGTTGCAAGCGCAAGGGGCGCTGGAGCGGGACGAAAACCTGCTCGCCCAGGCACAGATGGACCTTGAACGCTACCGTGCCGCGTGGGCACGCAACGCCATCGCAAAGCAGATTCTGGATGACCAGGAAAAGCTTGTCCTGCAGTACAAGGGCACGGTAAAAAACGACCAGGGAACGGTGCAATTTGACCAGATCCAGGTCGACTACTGCCATATTACCGCTCCAATCGCCGGCCAGGTGGGTCTACGACTGGTGGATCCGGGCAACGTGGTGCAGTCTGCCGGGGCCGTAACCCTTGCAGTCATTACGCAGTTGGACCCCATAACCGTAATCTTCACAATACCGGAAGACAGTATAGGCCAGGTTGAAGATCGCCTGCGCAAGAAAGCCAAGCTCACCGTCAATGCCTTTGATCGTACTGCACAGACGAAGATTGCACGCGGGGAGTTGTTGACTCTCGACAACCAGATCGACACGACGACCGGGACGGTAAAGGGACGAGCACTCTTCGACAACAAGAATTATGCACTCTTCCCGAATCAGTTTGTAAACACACGCCTGCTGGTGAATACACTGCAGGGAGTGACGCTGATTCCGGCTTCGGCCATTCAACAAAATGGCCAGGCATCGTTCGTCTATGTGATTCAAAACAATGTCGCTCATAGGCGCGGTGTAAAGCGGGGGGTTACAGACGGCGGTGTGACGCAGGTTGAAGGCATCAACCCGGGAGACGTTGTCGCCGGCAGCAGCTTCGATAAGTTGCAGGACAACGCAGCGGTCGTCGTTTCGACGAAGCCTGCCCCAGCCGGCACCACCGGGAGCAGCGCCCCGTGAGTCCATCCCGTCCGTTTATCGTGCGGCCGGTTGCGACCGCTTTGCTGATGGCCGCAATCCTCCTGGTCGGTCTCGTCGGCTATACACAACTGCCGGTCTCCGCGTTGCCGGAAGTCGATTATCCGACCATTCAGGTGCTCACGTTTTATCCAGGCGCAAGCCCGCACGTGATGGCGACGACGGTGACCGCGCCGCTGGAGCGTCAATTCGGCCAACTGCAGGGCTTGAGCCAGATGACCTCCTCAAGCTCCGGCGGCACTTCCGTCATCGTGCTGCAGTTCACCCTCGCTCTGGCTATTGACGTGGCCGAGGAAGAGGTACAGTCCGCGATAAACGCGTCGCAGAGCCTGTTGCCATCCAACCTGCCCGCGCCGCCTGTCTATAGTAAGACGAATCCGGCCGATGCCCCTGTGCTCACTCTGGCCTTCACCTCAAGCTCCATGCCGGTTCCTCAGGTCGAGGACCTTGTGGACACGCGCGTTGCGCCAAAAATATCGCAGATCAACGGGGTCGGCCGCGTCACCATCAGCGGCGGACAAAAACCCGCGGTGCGCATTCAAGCCAACCCGGCGGCGCTGTCATCCTACGGCATCAACCTGGAAGACCTGCGCACCGCGCTGACACAGACCAGTGTAAACGCCGCCAAAGGGAACTTCGATGGGCCGCGCCAGACCTTCCAGATCGACGCCAACGATCAACTGGTCACCAGCGACGACTACCGGAACGTTGCAGTTGCGTACCGCAACGGCGCCCCGGTGATGCTGACCGACGTCGCGCGCATCGTGAACGGCGTAGAGAACAATAACCAGGCCGCGTGGATGAATCAGACCCCTGCGGTGATTCTGAATGTGCAACGCCAGCCCGGGGCCAACACAATCAGCGTGGTCAAGAGCATCAAGCGACTGATGCCGCAGCTGGAGGCAAACCTGCCCGCGGGCATTAAGGTGACCACGCTTACCGATCTTACAACCGCCATCGAAGCATCGGTTTCCGACGTTGAGTTCGAATTGCTGTTGACGATAGCACTCGTTGTGATGGTCATTTTCCTCTTCTTGCGGAGTCTCTATGCCACCATTATCCCGAGCGTGGCTGTGCCGCTGTCACTGATCGGCACCTTCGCGGCCATGTACATCCTCGGTTACAGCCTCGATAACCTATCGCTCATGGCGCTCACCATCTCCACCGGCTTCGTTGTGGACGATGCCATCGTGATGATCGAGAACATCTCGCGGTACATCGAAGCGGGCGATCCGCCCATGGAAGCAGCGCTCAAGGGTGCCGAGCAGATTGGCTTCACCATTCTCTCGCTGACCGTGTCACTCATCGCGGTACTGATTCCGCTGTTATTCATGGGCGACGTAGTTGGGCGTCTGTTCCGCGAGTTTGCCGTGACACTGAGCGTCACTATCATCGTTTCGGCAGTGGTCTCCCTCACGCTCACGCCCATGATGAGCGCGAGAATTTTGCGGCACAGGCCGAAAGAGCAGCAGGGGCGCATCTACAGAGCCTCGGAGCGCGTTTTCGAGCGGATGATCGCGTTCTACGGGCGGACGCTGAAATTTGTCCTTGGCTACCGGACTATTACGCTGTTGGTCGCATTGGCTACGCTCTTGCTCACGCTTTGCCTTTACGTGATCATCCCAAAAGGTTTTTTCCCGGTACAGGACACGGGCGTCATCCAGGGCATATCACAGGCCCCGCCGACGATTAGTTCAAAAGCCATGGCCGAGAAGCAGCAGGAGCTTGCAAAGGCGGTTCTGGAGGACCCTGCCGTTGAAAGCCTTTCGTCGTTTATTGGTGCGGATGGCACGAATATCACGACCAACAGCGGCCGCATGTCGATCAACCTGAAGCCGCTCGACCGGCGCAAGATCGGCGCGTCAGATCTGATCCGCAGGCTCAAGTCGAGATTGGGCCGGGTTCAGGGAATACAGCTGTTTATGGCGCCTGTGCAGAACATTACCGTAGATGACCGGGTGAGCCGCACGCAATACCAGTACACGCTCGAAGACGCCGATGCCGACGAACTGAATGTCTGGAGCAACCGCTTCGTCGACCGGCTGAAGCAGTTGCCGGAGCTGGAAGACATCGCGACCGATCAACAATTGGGAGGGCTGGCCGTATCTCTGGTGATTGACCGGGTCACCGCCTCGCGATTGGGCATCGCGCCGTCGACCATCGATAACACCCTGTATGACGCCTTCGGCCAACGGCAAATCAACACCATGTATACGCAGGTGAATCAGTACCACGTCGTGCTTGAGAGTGAACCGCAATTTCAGAAGGACCCGAATAAGCTGAACAAGCTGTACATCCAATCCAATGCGTCTTCCGGCGCAACCGGTCCCGGCGCCTCTTCCTCTTTCGCGTCTTCCGGATCGGCCTCCGCGGGATCGAACGCGCTCACGACTTCGGCGCTGTACACTCCATCGGCGGCTACGCTTACTCCTCCCGCGAACGCGCTTACGGCGAGCAGAGGGGCAAGCTCTGCAACGGCTCCCCGTTCGGCCGTGAGCAGCGCCGTGCCGCTCGCCGCTTTCTCGCACTTTGAGAACACGACGGAGCCGCTCGTCGTGACACACCAGGGTCAATTTCCCGCGATCACCGCGTCCTTCAATCTCGCGTCGAGCGCCGCACTTGGCAACGCCATTACGGCGATCAACAAAGTGCAGAAAGACATGCACATGCCTCCCAGCCTTCAGGCCGGTTTTCAAGGCACCGCGGCATCATTCACGAATTCGCTCGCCAATGAGCCGCTGCTCATCCTTGCCGCGCTGGTCACGGTGTACATCGTGCTCGGCGTTTTGTACGAGAGCTTTATCCACCCGATTACGATTCTGTCCACGCTGCCGTCAGCGGGCGTTGGCGCTTTCCTCGCATTGATTCTTTTTCACCAGGATTTAAGCGTGGTGGCAATTATCGGCATCGTCCTGCTGATAGGCATCGTGAAAAAAAACGGCATTATGATGGTCGACTTCGCGCTGGAAGCCGAGCGGAAGCACGGAAAGAACGCGACGGATGCAATTTACGAGGCCTGTCTGCTCCGCTTTCGCCCCATTATGATGACCACCATGTCCGCGCTGCTGGCCGGGCTCACGCTGGCGCTCGGAACCGGTTTCGGTTCCGAGCTGCGCAGGCCCTTGGGCATCGCCATGGTGGGCGGACTGCTGCTGAGCCAGGTGCTCACGCTCTACACCACGCCCGTCATCTACATCTTCTTTGACAATCTGGCGCAGCGCTTTGCGCACAAATCGAACGAGCCGGGAACCGGCGGCACGGAACCGGCGAGGCCGGCATGAATATCTCCGCACCCTTCATTCGCCGGCCGGTGGCTACGACGCTGCTCACGATAGCGATTGCCTTTGCCGGGGCGATTGCGTTCGAGGTGCTGCCGGTCTCGCCCCTGCCGGAAGTCGACTTTCCGACTATTTCAGTCAGTGCAAACTTGCCGGGCGCCAGCGCCGACATTATGGCGTCGTCCGTCGCCACTCCTCTGGAGCGGCAGTTCGGTTATATCGCAGGTGTGACGGAGATGACCTCCTCAAGCACGCTCGGCAGCACGTCCGTCACCATTCAGTTCGATCTCAGCCGCGACATTAATGGCGCGGCACGTGATGTGCAAGCTGCCATCAATGCGGCGCGAACCTATCTTCCCGCCAACCTGCCGGCCAATCCTACCTATCGCAAGGTCAATCCCGCCGATGCGCCGATCATGATCCTCGGCCTTACATCAGACAAATACGCCCCTGATAAACTGTATGACGAAGCCTCGACCGTTATACAGCAGAAGTTGTCGCAGATACGGGGCGTAGGGCAGGTCATTCCCGGCGGCGGCGCGCTGCCGGCCGTGCGCGTGGACGCAAACCCCACACAGTTGGCCGGCTACGGACTTACCCTTGCCAATTTGCAGTCCGTGCTGAGCCTGCAGAACGCTGACCTGCCCAAAGGCCAAATCTCCGACGGCGTGGTGACCGCGGACATCCTTGCCAACGACCAGATCTCACACGCGGACGATTACAAGCCGCTCGTCGTCGGTTACAGCCACGGCGCGGCTGTCCGCCTGTCCGATGTCGCTCAGGTGACCGACTCCGTGCAAAACGTCCGTGCTGCCGGCTATTTGAACGGCAAGCGTGCGGTTACGGTCATCATCTTCCGCCAGCCCGGCGCCAACATCATTGCCACGGTCGACCGCATACGCGCGCAGCTTCCGTTTATCAAGGCATCCATTCCGCTCGGTATCGATACCACGATCGTTCTCGATCGCACCACAACCATCCGCGCCTCTGTCGGCGACGTCGAGAGGACGCTGCTCATTTCCATCGGCTTCGTCATCGCCGTGGTGTTTGCCTTCCTGCGCAGCGGCCGCGCAACGCTCATTCCCGGCGTCGCTGTGCCGGTCTCGCTGATCAGTACGTTCGCAGTGATGTATCTGTTTGGATATAGCCTCGACAACCTCTCGCTGATGGCTATGACCATTTCAACGGGATTTGTGGTCGATGATGCCATCGTGGTGATGGAAAATATCGTGCGCCATCTGGAAAACGGCATGAAGCCCTTTGCCGCGGCGCTGAAGGGCGCGGAGGAAATCGGCTTCACCGTCTTTTCCATCAGCATTTCGCTCATTGCCGTTTTTATCCCTCTTCTGGTGATGGGCGGAATCGTTGGCCGTCTCTTCCGCGAATTTGCCGTCACTCTCTCGGCGGCCATTCTCGTGTCCATGGTCGTCTCGCTGACCACCACGCCAATGATGTGCGCCTACCTGTTGAGGAACGAACGCACGGAAAAACATGGCCGCATGTACATGGCCACCGAAAAATTGTTCGACCGGGTGCTGTCGTTGTATCGCAGCAGCCTGCATTGGGTGCTGGACAATCCGACCCTCACCCTCGTCGTGCTCTTCCTCACCATAGCGCTCAATGCGGTGCTGATCGTCAAGATACCCAAGGGGTTTTTCCCGGAGGAGGACACAGGAGCGATCGCCGGTGGGGTACAAGGGTCGCAGGATTCATCCTTCCCGGCGATGGACAACGCCATTCAGCAGATCGTCGGCGTGGTCAAAAGCGACCCTGCCGTCGCGAATGTGATTGCCTTTACCGGCAGCGGGGCCACAAATACCGGCTCCTTCTACGTGGCGCTCAAGCCGCTGGCGGCGCGCAAGGTCAGCGCCGCTCAGATCATCAACCGCCTGCGCCCCCAATTGAACCGTCTGCCGGCGGCTTCCGCGTTCCTCCAACCCGTGCAGGATCTGCGCATCGGCGGCCGGTCCGGTAATGCGCTCTACCAGTACACGATCCAATCCGACGATGTGCAGGGTCTTTCCAAGTGGGGACCGATCCTGCTGGGTGAGATGAAGCGCCTGCCCGGTCTGCAGGACGTGAGCTCGGACCAGCAGAATGGCGGTCTTGATGAACTGCTGAACTATGATCGCGTCACTGCGGCAAAACTCGGCCTTACCGTACAGTCGCTGGACTCGGCGTTGTACAGCGCATTCGGCCAATCGGAAGTATCCATCATCTACACGCAATTAAACCAGTATTACGTGGTGCTGGAAGTCGCTCCCCAGTATTGGCAAAGCCCGGAAGGATTGAAAGACGTATATCTTCATGCATCCGGCAGCACCAACATTCCGCTGCGCGCGGTGGCCAGGGGTCAAACCAGCACCACACCACTGGCCATCAACCATACGGGCTTATTCCCCTCGGTCACCGTCTCCTTTAACCTTGCGCCGGACGTGTCTTTGAGCGATGCCACATTGAGCATCAACCAGATGCACAAGCGGCTCAACACGCCTTCCACGCTGCAAAGTTTTTTTGCCGGCACGCTGCTGGCCTACCAGCAATCTCTCGGCACCGAGCCCGTGCTCATTCTGACGGCGTTGCTGGCGGTGTACATCGTGCTCGGCATCTTGTATGAAAGCCTGATCCATCCACTGACGATCATTTTCACTCTGCCGTCGGCGAGCCTGGGCGCGATGCTTGCATTGCTGCTCTTTAAAGAGGATCTGAACATCATCTCCATCATCGGCATTGTGCTGCTGATCGGAATCGTAAAAAAGAACGCCATCATGATGATCGATTTCGCCCTTCAGGCACAGCGCCAGGAGGGAAAGAGCACGGCCGACGCGATTTTTGAAGCGTGCATGTTGCGCTTCCGCCCGATCATGATGACAACAATGGCTGCGTTATTGGGCGCTCTGCCGTTGGCACTGAGGACGGGCATGGGGTATGAGCTTCGCCGGCCCCTTGGCATTACGATTGTGGGAGGACTGCTCTTGAGCCAACTGCTCACGCTCTATACAACGCCGGTCGTCTACTTGGCGTTCGACCGGCTGAGACTACGGATGCAGGGAAAGCGAACGCGACATCCCTGACCATGGGGATAGGCTATCCCCCAGAGATGAAGGTTGATGGGATCTATCAAGGGGTGCAGAAGATTATGACTTCTTTCCATCTAAGTGCCACAATGTGTTTCGCCGTGACATCTTGCCTCCTCGCAGGATGCATGGTCGGCCCAAAGTACCATAGACCGCCCGCGGAAACTCCTCCGGCATACAAGGAACTCACTCCCGCCGATTTCAAGAATACGGAAGGCTGGAAAAAGGCGCAGCCCAAAGATGATGCGCTTCGCGGTAAATGGTGGGAGATTTTCAACGATCCTCAGTTGAATGCGCTGGAAGAGAAGGTCAATGTTTCAAACCAGAACATCGCGGCCGCTGCGGCAAGCTTTTTTGCAGCGCGCGCCCTGGTCAAGGAAGCCCGATCGCAGCTTTTCCCTACGGTGACGACCAACCCGGCCGTTACCAGGCAACGGGTGCCGTCTACATTATCGAGTGGCACAGCCGGAAGTTCCTCTTCCCGGGCGGTCACATCTAACGACTACACCTTCCCGTTTGATGCAACCTGGCAGCCGGACTTGTTCGGCCGTATCCGGAATACCGTCAGATCGGCTGCCTACGGGGCGCAGGCCAGCGCGGCGGATCTCGAGAATACCCGCCTGACTCTCCAGGGCGATGTTGCCGCGGATTACTTTCAACTTCGCGGACAGGATGCGTTAAAGCAGTTGTTGGATTCTACCGTGGTCGCTTATAGACAGTCTCTCGATCTCACGAGGGCTCTGTACGAGACAGGCATCGACTCGGACGAAGACGTGGCGCTAGCCGAGACTCAGCTCGAAACCACGCAAGCACAGGATGCCGCCCTTGGCGTCCAACGGGCGCAGTTTGAACATGCCATCGCAATGCTGACCGGACAGGCGGCGTCGACGTTTTCTATTCCGGTCGTACCGCTCAAATCGAGTCCTCCGGCGATTCCCTTCGGCGTTCCATCCCTGCTTCTTGAGCGGCGTCCCGACATCGCCGCGGCGGAGCGCCTGGTTGCTCAGGCCAACGCACAGATCGGCATTGCGAGAGCAGCATACTTTCCGACGATTACGTTAAGCGCAGCAGCAGGACTCGAAAGCATGTCGACAGCGACCTGGCTTACGTGGCCGGCCCGCTTTTTTTCGATCGGCCCGGCGGCCGCGGAAACCCTTTTTGACGCGGGGCTGCGCCGGGCCACGGTCGAGCAATTCAGGGCCCAGTACGATCAGACAGTGGCGAACTACAGGCAGACGGTGCTCACGGCTTTTCAACAGGTTGAAGACAACCTCGCGTCGCTGCGGATCCTCTCTGTGGAGATTCAATATCAGGATAGGGCGGTCAAATCGGCGGAAAGAACCCTCGCGCTCGCCAAGGATCGCTACAGATTGGGAATCGATCCTTACCTGAGTGTGATTACCGCGGAAACCTCATTGCTATCCAATCAGCAAACTGCGGTCAGCCTCCGAATTCAGCAGATGACGGCCAGCGTCGGGTTGATCGAGGCGCTCGGTGGAGGTTGGGACGCCTCGCAGCTCCCATCGCCTGCGCAACTGATCGGCAAAGCACCATAAAACCTAAAACCGGCCTGACTCTGTTGACATCCTTCATAAAAAGCGGCGATGCCTCAGACGAGGGGGCGTAGCACCGATATTTATGAGGGCAAAACCCCCTGTCCTAACAATTGTCGTATAGAACCACACATCATCTTATGTGTGGTTCCGGCGTCTCCACGCCGCTGTCCAACACTCACACCCTCCCCGTTAAGATCATTTGCGTCCTTGTATCATCGGAGGCCCGGTTGACGAAGAAAATAGTCGACCCTCTCGAAGGCATCCCGTTTTTTCAGGGCCCTCTCTTCTTCGTCCTCTAGGCCCTCAAAGTCGGCGACGTGTTTTGGCCCAACGTGTTCCGGCGATTGGAACTTCTCGGATATCTTCTGCAATCCCTATCGACAAAGACAGACGGTATTCTAAGGCATTATGGCGAAAGAGACGGAAGGGCGGTTACTTTCGGTAAACGAAACATGCCACTACCTGCATCTTTCCCGCAGTACGCTCTATCACATGATCGAGCGGAAGGAAATCTCCCCGGTCATTATCGGCGGCCGAACCCTCTTTGACAGAAAGGATCTTGACGAATTGATTGAGAAGGCGAAGGCCCCGGCGGAAAAGCCCGCACCTAGGAGGGGCAGGAAGCCAAAGGGATCAAAATAGGGCTATGAGGAGCGAGAATCTCATAGAATGCTCTTCAAACCGTCTCCCTATAGGGGTCCAGCCTGAACGGAGCGGGGGTTCGCATGGGGAACCATTCGATAGATAGAGAGGCATAGTAGCCTGCCGCCCGTGTGGTTGCGGGCTCGTTAGGCCGCGGTCTTATCCTGCGGCTGTTTAAGCAGCCTCAACGCCTCCGGGTCGTGATCGAGCAGCCTGAGGGCGCTGCTGATCGCTCTGCTTGGCAGGAGGTCGCCGCTCTCGTACTTCTGAAACGCGCGCGGCCCGCCGCCGATCACCTGGCCCGCCGCCGTCTGGCTAAGACCGAGCTTCTTGCGGATGCGGCGTATGTCTTCGGGCTCAAGCAGTCCCTCATTTCGGGCCTTAAGGCGGTTCAACGCGCGGTCGGAAACCACGGCGTCCTTGCCGGTGTGGATGCTCTCATCCGACGAATCGCAGTACCACCCTGGCATGTCGATGGTGATGCTTTCGCCCTTGTAGGTAAGTGTCATAGGCCGGACGTCCCGGTACATCGGCGCTCCAGTCTTTGGACATACAGGGTTACTCATGGTCTTTCTCCTTGAAGGATAGAAGCAGGAACTCCGTAACGGCGTCAGCCGTGAACTTCACATAAAGCACACCCGCCAGCGAGGGCACGTGGTACACGTCCTGCCAAAGCCGGCTATCGGAGTAGGCGGTCATGGACTTGTAGAAGTGTTCCCGTTTCATCGTTTGGATCGTGCTCACGATCTCCGCACGGCCGAAGCCAAGTGCTGCGGCGCTCCGCAGTGCCGTACCGGTAATGGCAAGTTCTTCCACGCTGGAGAACGCGGTCTTGAAAGCGTCGAGGTCGTAGGTCGGCTTCCTCTTTTCGGTCACGGCTACACTCAATATATACACCTTAATGGTGTAAAGTCAAGATGCCGATGCGCCATTGTACTTTAATGTATCCCTACCTGGGTTTTTTGTTGCGTGAGGCGAGGGTTGCGACGATAGACGGTGGAAAAGCTGAGCTTGCACGGTTGGGGGGCGGGGTTGCCCAGGCGGTGATGCGCCTCCTGTTTCAGGCTTACAGCGACCCTCAAATACTGCGACACGTTGCCGCAGTATTGGGAAATTAAGGGGCGTGAAGAAAGAAAAGCCCGTGACAAAGAACTGGCGAAAAATTTCTTGACAAACCCACGCTCGGCATTACTGTTTTCCGGCCCCTCCCTCCATCCTCGTTATCCCCCGGCTCATCAACGAGATGTCGATCCCGAACTGGCTTGGAGGGTAGAGGGTCACGGTAGGACCGCCGTTTGCCCGGTGCCCCCGCACAGACCCGTACGTGCGGCTCTTCCACATACGGTTCTTGCCTCAGGTAGTGGCGTTGAGGCGCTCCAGAGGATAAGGGTGGCAGACACGAGCGAGGGGAAGCCACCTGTCCACGAGACGGGACGATTCGGTGGGGACATCCAATTGCATAAGACAGGTGGACGGGTCCCTGGCACGCATCGTTGAAAGCGTCCAGAAGACCCGCGATGAGATTACTCAGATGGCCACGGCTGTCGAAGAGCAGTCAGCCGCCTCGGAAGAGATAGCCCGGAACGTAGATCGCACATCGGTAATAGCGCAGGAAATAGGGAAGACTGCCGATGAGGCGATGTGTGAAGTGCATGGGTTGACAGAAGTGGCTGCCCGGCTTAATACCTCGATAGGTGAGTTCAGGACGGACGACAGCGGACTGCCTCGATCCGGCCAGGAATGACCACCGCGCCTTGGTGCACAAGGGGGTAAAGGGGGGCCCATTAAATTATCACTTTCCTTTGCCCGATGGCAGTCTTAAACCCCCCCTTCACGGTTGCTTCTCCTCTCCAGACCGGCGATACTGGGCATCCGCTCCATGAGCTTTTCATTCATCGAAGGCTTGCCCGTATATAACATATGTGTTATAATGGTGTCGATGTTGGAGTGGACGGTAGAATACTATAAGGATGCCAAAGGGAGCGAACCGGTTGCGGAGTTTATCGATTCGCTGCCGATTGGAGCTCAGGCGAAGATATTCCGGCTTATCGGTCTGCTGGCAAGGTACCACGTCCTGCTCAAGGAACCCTACACGAAGCAAATAAAGGGCAAGGTCAGAGAATTGAGGATAGTCGATGCCATCGGAAAGATCAGAGTGCTCTGCTTCGGATATACGGACAAGCGATTCGTCTTGCTCCACGGATTTGTCAAGAAAGAGGCGAAAACCCCGAAGCGTGAGATTGAAATTGCAGAAAAGAGAATACAAGATTACATGCAACGACATGGAGGTGCGGCATGAGGAACAGAACGGTGAAGGAACACCTCAAGGAGAAGATGAAGGACCCCGAGTTCCAGGCGGCCTGGCGAGGGCTGGACGAAGAATTCGACATACTGGAGGGCGTCATTAAGGCAAGGGAAAAGGCGGGTCTTACGCAGGAGGAACTGGCCAAAAGAATAGGGACGAAACAGCCGGCCCTCTCAAGGCTTGAACGGGGAGGATTCAGTAGGGCGAGAGTGGAAACGCTGAGAAAAATCGCCGATGCCCTCGACGCGCGTCTCGTGGTCAAACTCGAACCGAAAAAACCCCGCTCACGCGCAAAAGACTGACGGAGTATTCATTGCCGGTGCAGCCATGCGGACGATAGGGACATCGTTTCATTCTGTACGTTCTCCCTCACCGCACCTTCCTGTCGGGGACGGTGGGGACGTTGGTTCCCGGTGTGCATTAATGTTTTCCGGCCTCTCCCTCCATCCTCGTTATCACCCGGCTCATCAACGAGATGTTGATCACGAACTGGCTTGGAGGCTCGACGGTCGCTGTAGTAACGCCGGTTGCCCGGCGCCACCCGCACAGACCCGTACGGGGAATCATCAGCCCTTGACATTTGAAATTGCCCTTATTCCTCCGCCTCCGTGGAGCATGTCCATTCCATTCCGGCATCCTGTCGGCAATATTCACGGGGTCTTCAAGATCCCGTCCCCTGCTGCATCTTCGAGGTCGAACCACCACTTCTTTGTGTGGTCTGGTTTCCCGTATCCCATAAGATCATCGCCCCTGATGGCGATGCTTCTGGCAAAGGAAGAGTTTCTCATAGCCCAGCCGACCGCCCGATGGAACGGCGTATAGGGCTTATTCCAGGGGCAGACCTTTATGCAGGTACCGCATCCGGACCCTTTCTGGTTCCCCACTCGCATTTTTGTGCACTTCTCCACATCGGTCGGCCATTTTTCGTAGCCGTTGAACATCTCCTTGCCGCCGTCGCTCAGCGCGCCTCCGGGGCACTCGCGGGCACACTTCTTACACTTCGAGCAGAAGTCCTGGAGCCCGAAGTCGATCGGCTTGTCAGGTGCAAGGGGAAGGTCGGTGGTGACCACCGCTCCCTTGAAACGCGGTCCCATGAAGGGATGGAGGATACAGTCGCCTATCCTGGACATCTCTCCCAGGCCGGCCCATAGAAGGATCGGAGGAAGCACGACCTGGTAGTTCGTTGCGTAATGGGCCCTCGCGGGATAGCCGAGTCGGCGAATATACTCTGCCAGGATTATGGAGATGAACCCCGAGTGGGAATAGGCGAGCATGCTCATTGCGTTGCTTATCCAGTCGTGGCCCGTGTAGGCTTCGGCTGTCCTCCAGTCCTGATCGATCAGGATCGCGATAGCGTATTTGTGGTTCAGTTCGACCGGTTTTCCATCTCCCTGCGGGTCTTTGTAATCGAAATTGTGGGAGTAGACGGCGTAGGGAGGGAGCTCGCATACGCCTACCGCATCGGCCCGTAGAAAATAAGCTGCTTCTTTAACATGGCGTGATAGGGTTTGTGGATCATCGGGAATCGGCGCCTTCTGCGTCGCTGCGATCCCGTCGACGAGAGATCGCATTTTGCTCATCATCCAGACCTCGGCCCCTGACATGGGGTGTTTCAGGACGAAACGGTTCACTTCCTTCTGCAGCGTCGGGCCATAGACGCCCTGACGGGCCTTCATGAAGCCTGCATCAGCTTCCCTGACCCTCCGGACCGACTCATCCTGAATCACGGTGGTTGGACGGTCGACCCGTTTCAGTTTATGGACGGGGAAAGGTTCCGGGTTGCGTTTGTGGTAGCCGCTCATAGCGCCTCCTTGGTTTTTTCGTCTCTCGCAATCAGGGCGCCCACGGGTAGAGTAGAGAGTTGGCGCTTGGCTGGCGCCGTTTCTGGTCTTTTCGGTGCACGCACCTACTGAGACCTATAATAGAAAGGATAACGCTCTTATGGCATTGATGCCCGAGCAGCCACCTCGCGCAAGAGGGAACTACCAAGGGCCGGGGTGGTACATGCATCAAAACGCGCCTCGGCCGGAAAAAACCTTACCAGGTTTACCTGCCTAATCCCTGGAAAGACGGCAATCATCCAGAGCGTCGCAAAAGCTCTTACGGCTCGATCTTCGTCCCCAGCACGTTCAGGAACTTCGCCAGCCATTCAGGGTGTGCCGGCCAGGCCGGTGCTGTCACCAGTTTGCCATCGACGTGGGCCTTGTCTACGGCTATATCAATCCACTTCCCGCCGGCACTCTTTATATCCGGTCCCACCGCAGGGTATGCTGAACAGGCTTTGCCCGTGATCACCCCGGCCGCTGCCAGAACCTGCGCTCCGTGACATATTGCAGCGATGGGCTTGTTCGCGTTGGCGAAGTGGCGCACGGCCTCAATGACCTTCTCGTTCAAACGGATGTACTCCGGTGCACGTCCACCGGGGATCACCAAGGCATCATAGGCCTCCGGCCGGATCTCGTCAAACGTAGCGTTAAGCGTGAAGTTGTGGCCCGGCTTTTCGCTGTAAGTCTGGTCTCCTTCAAAATCGTGGATTGCCGTGCGAACCTTTTCGCCGGCCTTTTTCCCGGGACAAACCGCGTCCACTGCGTGACCGACCATCAAGAGTGCCTGAAAAGGCACCATCACCTCGTAGTCTTCCACAAAATCGCCGACGATCATCAGAATTTTTTTTGCCGCCATGTTTGACTCCTTTCTACTGTTTCGGTTATCCCCTACTTCAGCCGGTTGAAGTTGATGGAAGTACGATCAAATCGAGCTGTCCATTGGTACCGCCTGTACACGCCGTTTTCCTCCGCCTTTGCGGTCCCGGCAGGCAGGCTAAGATACTGCCAGGCCGGTCGGGACGCTGTTTCATCCTGTACGTTCTCACTCACCGGACCAGCCTGTCAGCCTTTCCGACTGCCTCTCCTTACCCTCCATTATCAGAGAAATAACGCAAAATTACAACAACTATATTCAGGAGGGAGGGAGGGCGGAGGCGTATTCTTCACTAAAAGATGTACTGCGACACTCCACCGCAAAACGGGATATCCCGCATTTTCTTCGTGTCGCCGCCTCGCCTTGCCAAGGGCATGCGGAGCCCCTCCGGGATTACCGATGTCCGGAGGCAGAAGGGCGGCGAAACATGGGATCCGTCGCCGAGTCGCGCCGCCGCGTTGCCTTGCCCTCTTTCGCGCGTAAAACGAGGAGCATGCCGACGAAAAGGAACAAGAGCATGCCCCAGGTGATATAAAGGATTTCCATTTGCTCCTCCTCAATCCTAATTTATCGCGCGAATCGGGCATTCCTAAAGAGCGGCGGGGAATTCGTCCCTCCTCCCTGCCTTTGATTTTGGCCGGCCGCTATGGTACACTTTACACTATGATCGCCAATTTACTGAAAAAAATAGTCGGCACGAAGAACGAGCGGGAGCTGAAGAGGATCGGGCCCCTCATCGAGGAGATTAACAGCCACGAGCAGAAGATGCGCTCCCTTTCGGATGAAGAGCTGAAGGGGATGACGCCCCTTTTCAGGCAGCGGCTTGAGAAGGGCGAGGAACTCGATTCGATCCTGCCCGAGGCTTTTGCCGCCGTAAGAGAAACGGCGAGCAGAACCGTAAGCATGCGCCATTTCGATGTCCAGCTCATAGGGGGGGTGGTACTCCATGAGGGGAAGATTGCCGAGATGGCGACCGGCGAGGGCAAGACCCTGGTGGCGACCCTTCCTGTCTACCTCAATGCGCTCAGTGGAGCGGGGGTCCACGTGGTCACGGTAAACGACTATCTTGCAAAACGGGACGCGGAGTGGATGGGGCCCATTTACGCTTTCCTCGGCATGTCGGTGGGTGTTGTCGTTCACGGTCTCGATGACCCGGAGCGCAAAGAGGCATACGGCTGTGACGTGACCTACGGCACGAACAACGAGTTCGGCTTCGATTATCTGAGAGATAATATGAAGTACTCCGTCGACGAGTTCGTCCAACGGGAGTTCCACTATGCGATTGTGGACGAGGTCGACAGCATCCTCGTCGATGAGGCGCGGACGCCTCTCATCATATCAGGTCCCGCTGAAGAGTCTACGGACAAATACTACAAGGTCAACAAACTCATCTATCAATTGAAGAAGGAGACGGACTTCAAGATAGATGAGAAGGCCAAGAGCGCGTACCTGACCGAAGAAGGCGTGGCAAAAATCGAAAAGCTCCTTAAGGTGGATAACCTGTATGATCCGAAAATGGTCGAGTTCCTGCACCACGTCAACCAGGCATTGAAGGGGCACCACCTTTTCAACAGGGACGTGGACTACATCGTGAAGGACGGCCAGGTCATCATCGTCGATGAGTTTACCGGCAGGCTCATGCCGGGCAGGCGCTTCAGCGACGGCCTTCACCAGGCCCTGGAGGCAAAGGAGAACGTCAAGATCGAGCGGGAGAACCAGACTCTCGCCACGGTGACCTTCCAGAACTATTTCCGCATGTACAAGAAGCTCGCAGGCATGACAGGCACGGCCGATACAGAGGCGATGGAGTTCAGGAAGATATACAACCTGGACGTGGTTGTCATCCCGACGAACCAACCCCTGATCAGGACGAACTATTCGGATGTGGTCTACAGGACCGAAAAGGAAAAGTTCAAGGCCGTCGTCACAGAGATTGAAGACCTTTACAAGAGGGGAAGACCGGTACTCGTCGGGACTTTTTCCATCGATAAGTCGGAGCGGCTGTCGGAGATACTCAAGAGGAAAGGCATACCCCACCACGTGCTGAACGCGAAGATCCACGAGCGTGAGGCGGAGATCGTCTCCCAGGCGGGAAGGTACAAGGCGGTCACCATCTCGACGAACATGGCCGGAAGGGGAACCGATATCCTCCTCGGCGGCAACCCCGTTTTCCTGGCCCGCATGCTTGCCAAAGGCAAGGATGACGAGGAGACTTACAGCAAGGCCCTTGGTGAGGCGAAGATGATCTGCGAGAAGGAAAAAGCGCAGGTGATTGCGGAGGGGGGCCTCCATATCCTCGGGACTGAACGGCACGAATCACGCAGGATCGACAACCAGTTGCGGGGCCGCTCCGGGAGGCAGGGCGACCCGGGCTCGTCGCGCTTCTATGTCTCCCTGGAAGATGAGATCATGCGTATCTTCGGCTCCGACCGCATCTCGCCTTTGCTCGGCAAGCTGGGGATGGAAGAAGATATGCCCATAGAGCACCGTCTTATCACAAAGGCCATCGAGAACGCCCAAACCAAGGTGGAAGGGCATAACTTCGAGATCAGGAAGTACCTCCTGGAATACGACAACGTGATGAACAAGCAGCGCGAGACCATCTACGGCATGCGCAAAGAGATCATCAATGACGGCGACATAAAGGAGCGCGTCGTCGAGATGGTGGAGGGCGTCGTCGAAGGCTTCGTGGACGAGTATGCCCCGGAGAAAGTGTACCCGGAAGAATGGGATTTAGCCTCTCTCAAAAATCGGGTCTACGAGACCTTTTTCTTCCCCATGGACTTCGACCATCTCGACTTGAAGTCGATGACGAAGGCGGGTCTTCTCGATACGGTAAAGAACTCGGTGGTTTCCGTCTACGAGGCTAAGGAGAAGGAATTCGGCCGGACCACCCTCCGGAACATCGAGCAATTTGTCGCCTTGAACTCCCTTGACAACCACTGGAAGGAACATCTGCTCTCCCTCGATCACCTGAGAGAGGGCATCGGTCTCAGGGGGTATGGGCAGAAGGACCCCTTAAGGGAGTACCAGCGGGAAAGCTTCGAGCTTTTCCTCGATATGCTCGAGAGGATAAATCTGGATACGGTCGGCAAGCTCTTTGCGATAGAACCGGCTCGCGAGGAGCAAGAGGAGCTGAAACCGCAAGGGCCCGTGATCTTCATGAACAGGGGCGAAGACGAGGCGCCCGCGCGAGCAGGACATAAGATAGGCCGGAATGACCCCTGCCCCTGCGGGAGCGGAAAGAAATATAAGAAATGTTGCGGCAAGGGCTGATGCCATGGTAAAGGGCGTACGCTTCTCCGGCATTGCGTCAGGCATCAAGGCAGCGGGGCTCGACCTCGGTCTCGTCTCTTTTGACGAGGCTGTGCCGCATGCGGCCCTCTATACGCGCAACAAAGTCAAAGCTGCGCATATCCTCTACAACGAGAGAAGGGCAGCGCAGCGGGTGGCTGCGCTTCTCGTCAACAGCGGGTGCGCAAACGCCTGCACGGGAGAGGACGGGATCGGAGACCTCGCGACCATTGCAAAGGAGCTGGCAGGCCGCCTCACTATACGGGAAGAGGAGATTCTTTTTGCTTCCACCGGGGTGATCGGCAGGCGGCTTCCCGTGGAGACTGTCGTCGCCGGCCTGCCCGCTCTTGTCGCCGGCCTGAAGCAGGAGCGCCTGGACCTCCTTGCCCGCGCGATTATGACCACCGACACCTACCCGAAGATCGTGGAGGAGCACGTGCCGGGCGACGAGGGCTGCTCTATTGCGGGCGTCGCGAAGGGCGCCGGGATGATAAACCCTCTATTTGCGACAATGCTTGCCTTTGTCTTCACTGATTACCCGCTGGACCCGATCCGGATGAGGCGGCTTCTGCCCACGTTGGGCAGGGAGACATTCGAGCGCATCAGCGTCGACGGCGACACGAGCACGAACGACACGGTCATGCTCTTCTCCACAGGCCGCGGCCCTGCGCAAGCCGGGACGGGCGCGCTCAAGAACGCCCTCGCCCGCGTCATGAAAGCCCTTGCGCTTCTGATTGTCAAGGACGGGGAAGGAGCGACCAAGGTGATCCATCTTACGGTAAAGGGCGCACAGCAAAAAAGGGTCGCCGAAGCGCTGGCCCGGAGGATAGCCGTTTCTCCCCTTGTCAAGACGGCCTTTTTCGGCTGCGACCCCAATTGGGGCAGGGTGATCGCCGCCGCGGGAGACGCGAGCGTGCCCCTCGACCCCGAAAAAGTGGAGATCGCCATACAGGGAGAGGTGCTCGCGCGAGAGGGCATCGAGGTACCCTTTTCGGAAGAGAAACTGAAAGGGCTGATGGCCGGCCGGGAGATCGAGCTCGTCGTCGACCTCCATGACGGCAGGGCCTCCTACGACATGTACACGACCGATCTTACCTACGACTATATCAAGATAAACGCATCCTACCGCAGCTAGGCGCTGGCGGGGGCGACCGGGATCTTTTCGCGCCTGGCGCGGTCGCCGGGGCGTGTCCGGGTCCTCACGTACCCACGAAGTACGCTCCGGCCCGGACGACACCCCGGCTTCCGCCCCATCCATCAAAAATCCCTCCGGCCGCGAAAGGGCCGTCCGCAAACGCTTTCACCTGCAATTCGTCACATGTGGGCTTCTCAGGCGAGCGAACAATGCCACCTGCTATAAGTAAGTAATATCACTAGGTAAAGTGGCATATGTTACGTATAGCAGTAAGTTAGCCGCGACCTCGCGGTCCTCGAAAACACCTACGAACTTTGCATGGAGCAGCTCGATATAGGTCTATCGGTTACCAATCGAAACCGCACCAGAACTTACTCGCCGAGTACCTGCCTGATGGTCCT
>JBEKHB010000067.1:0-21136 GCA_050012495.1 Syntrophorhabdales bacterium | reverse complement strand
GGGCGAGCAAACCGGGAAAACAAACCTCAACCTAAACCGGCGCGCCAATCCTCGACCCTACGCACACCCCTTAGGAAAGGCTTGCGAGAGAAAGGAATCAGGAAGGGGTTAGCGAGACGGTTGGTGGAAAATGCGTGCCGAAGAGGGTAAAAGGAGGTGAAACGCAGTAACAAATGCCAAAAACGACTGTTTTTGCGCTTGTTTGTGCACCCTTCCCTCCCTGACGGTCGGGTGGGTACCCGGCCGGCAGGGCGCATTTCGCGCACCGACCCGCTCTTCGGCTGACACAAAAGTCTTGACTTACCGCGGGGCGCTATCGGTTCGCGGGGAGATCCTGGGCGACCTTATAATAGGTGAAGTTAAGAAGGTCCGCTACCACCACATCGTCCTTGTGGATGTCAATGATGTTGATGCAGCCGTACCCCTGCCCAATCCTGAAAAGCTTGTGGAGTCTCATGTCGAGGAGGGCGAAGATCATGATCCTCAGGATCCCCGCGTGGGCGACAATGGCGATCTGCTGCCCCCTGTGCTCCGCGATGATCTTCTTAAGCCGGCCCATGCTCCGCTTTTGCGCATTCCTGAACGATTCTCCCTCGGGCGGGGGGTAGGCTGCGGGGTCCTTGAGCCACAGACGCAGGTCTTCGGGATAGCGCTCCCTGATCTCCTCGAAGCTCAGGCCCTCCCAGACCCCGAAGTCCACTTCGTCGAAGGCGGGCGCGACCTCGATGTCGATCCCCTGGCTGGCCGCGACGATCCTCCCGCTGTCGATGCTCCGTGAAAGGGTTGACGTATATATCCTGTCCAGCGTGAACGCGGAGAGAAAGGCCGCGGCCCCGTGTATCCGCAAGATGCCGGTCCGGGAAAGGGGTATGTCGGTCCTCCCCTTATAGACCTTCTTCGTCTCTTCGTCCACCGTGTCCCCGTGCCGTATGAGGAAAAGTCGTGTCATGTCCCGTTTGTCTCCTCTAGTCGGTTGTGAGCGGGGCGGCTCCATCCGGCTCCGCTGGTGGAGGGGGCGCTGAGCCCCAACCTAGAACCATAAAAATGCGATTGCGAGAAAAAGCAGGTCCGCTATCTCGGCCGCCGCCCCGATGGTGTCCCCCGTGAGGCCGCCGAATTTCCGACTGCAAAAAAAGGCCCAGAGCAGGCCGAACGCGTACAGGCAGAGGCAGGGAAGAAAGAGGAAGTTTATGCCCGCCGTCAGGGAGGGCGATGGGCAAAGCCACGTGGCGGTCAGAGCGACGACGGCGAGGAAGAGCCACGACAGCAGGTACGTCCGTCCGTCCATACCTTCGATGAAAATCCTGCCAAGCCCGCCGGAGGCCGCGGGCTGTCCGTGGAACAGGGCGGGCATGATGGCCCATTTTGAAAAAACCGGCATCAGGAAGAGGAGATACGCCGCGCCCCAGGTACCGTATTTCGCGAAGAGGGGACTGATGAAAAGGTACTTCAGCAGGAGGGCCATCACGATGGCGGTCACGCCTATCGCGCCCGTTGCGCTGTCTTTCATGACGGAAAGCCTCTTTTGCCGGTCTTGCGCGCCGTCGCCTGTCGATTTGACGGCAATGGCGTCGAAGGTGTCGGCGAGGGCGTCCAGGTGAAAGCCGCCGTTGACGATGGTCAGCACGAAGAGCACGAGGCCGCCTGCGATGGTGGGGGGGAAGAGGCGGGCCGCAATCAGGGCCGCAAAGGCGCCTATCACCCCCTGCAAGGCCCCGGCAAGGGGAAAAAACGCGGCAGAGCGGGCCATATCCCGCTGCGTCACTTCGCCCTTAACGGATACGGGAATGATGGTAAGGAACTGGACTGCGAGCAGAAAGCCTTTCACGCTCTCTTTTTCCTCCTCGGCGCTACGGCCGCCCTTTGGGCGACCAATGGAAGATGGACGATTATGGATTCTTGATTTTTGATTTTTGATCGTAATCGAAAATCCAAAATCGCCCCCGGCACTCTTGGCCTGTCCCTCGTGTACCATGTCCGGTGGGTTAATTGCAAGCCTTTTGTGCCAACCGCAAGGGTGGAAGCACGCGGAAAGGCCGCGCAAAGCTCCTTGCGGCTTAACGGCGCATTATGGTAAGATTGCCGCATCATGAGATCGGAGGTTTGTATGCCAGGAAGCACGTGGTTGAAAATAATGTGTGTCTTTGCCGTTGCCCTGCTCTTTCTCTGCTCCATGCTCGCAACGGACTCCTTTGCAAGGGTGGGCGGCGGCTTATCCTCGGGCATGCGCGGTTCTCGCAGCTACAGCTCCCCTTCGAGCCCGATGGGGCCCTCCCAGTCGCCTTACCAGCCGGGCAGCTCGTCGTTCGGCCGCGGTGGTTTTTTCAGGAGCATGATGGGCGGCATGGCCGGCGGCTTTCTGGGCAGCATGCTTTTCCGGGGCCTCGGCTTCGGTGGAGGGGGCGGCATAGGCCTTTTTGAGATCATTCTCCTCGCCCTCATCCTCTATCTCGTCTACAGGTTCGTACAAAAGAGGAGGGAGCAGGCGGACGCCGGCGCGTATTACCAGTCGTCCTCAGCCGGTGCGCCGGTCTATCAGCAATCCTCTGAGCCTGTGTACACCCCCGGTGGGCAGGAAATGGACACTGAGACGGGACTGCGCTATATACGCCAGATGGACCGGCACTTCGACGAAGCGCGATTCGGGGACGCGTGCATGGACGCCTTTTTCAAGATCCAGGGCGCGTGGGCGAATCGGGATATGTCCTCGGTCAGGGACATCCTCACCGACGAGATGTGCCGCACCCTGCAGGGGGACGCGGAAAAGCTGAAGCGGGAGAAGAGGATCAACAAGCTCGACAATATCGCCGTCAGATCGACTGACATCAGTGAGGCCTGGCAGGAATCGGGCAAAGACTATATCACTGTCCGCTTCTATGCGAACCTGCTCGATTACACCGTGGATGAAGTCACGGGGCAGGTCGTTGGGGGCAGCAAGACCGACCCCGTCAAATTCGAAGAGTACTGGACGTTCACGCGGCCTGTGGGTCCCAATCCGTGGCAACTGTCGGCAATCACGCAGCCGCAATGAGAGAGGGTGCCGAGAGACGGAGGCGCGGGAAAACCACTTGACAAACTGCAATGGGTGGTGATAACAACAGGTATGTTAATTTGGTTGTTTCACCGAACGAGCGGCCTTATCCTTATAGTCCTCCTCGGAATGAAGATATTTTCGAGTTACTTCCTCTATACGAAGGACAAGAAACCCGATTGGGCCCTCGGTATTCACAGGAACCCTGTCGTCGATATCCTCATACTGGTGCTCTTTACCTTCCACAGTCTTTACGGGTTGAGAACGATCGCCATCGATCTCGGGTACAGGAAGGAGAAGCAGCTTTTCTGGTTGTCGAACGTGCTGGGCTGCGCAATATCGGCGGCCCTGGTCTTTATTTACGCCAGAGTGGCGTAGCATGATGCATCACGACGTGATCGTTGTCGGTGGCGGTCTGGCGGGGTTGCGGGCGGCGGTGGGCCTGTGCGACAAGTACGACGTCGCCCTCGTCTCCAAAGTACACCCCATCAGGTCTCACTCCATCGCGGCCCAGGGGGGCATCAACGCGGCCCTGGGCAACAACCCTGACGCCAGGGACGACACGTGCGAAAAACATACGTTCGACACGATCAAGGGGAGCGATTACCTCGCCGACCAGGACGCAGTGGAGATCATGTGCAGGGAGGCGATCAACGTCGTCTACGAGATGGAGCACTGGGGGTGCCCCTTCAGCAGGTTCCCGGACGGTACGATCTGCCAGCGTCCCTTCGGCGGGGCCGGCTTCCCGAGGACGTGCTTTTCGGCGGACCTCACCGGACACGTACTCCTCAACACGCTCTACGAGAGGGCCGTTGCCAAGGGCGTGACGATCTACAGCGAATACGTCGCGTGCGCCCTTGCCGTGGAGGAAGGGGCCTGCCACGGCGTTGTCCTGATCGACCAGGTAAACGGGACGTTCATCCCCGTCCCGGCGAAGGCAACTCTTTTTGCCACCGGCGGCTACGGCCGCATCTACTTCCACTCCACCAACGCCCTCATCAATAACGGGAGCGGCATCGGCATGGCCTATGCAGCCGGCGTACCGATGAAAGACATGGAGTTCGTCCAGTTCCATCCCACCACCCTCCTGGGCACGAACATCCTCATGACGGAGGCCTGCCGGGGGGAAGGCGGCTACCTCATCAACAATAAAGGCGAGCGCTTCATGGAGCGGTACGTACCGAAGGCCATGGAGCTGGCGCCCCGGGACATCGTATCGAGGAGCATACAGACGGAGATCGAAACCGGCAATGCCTTCGAGAATGAACTGGGCAGGTACGTCCACCTCGACCTCCGCCATCTCGGAGAGAAGAAGATCCTGGAGAGACTCCCGGGTATAAGGCGCATGTCCATCGACTTTGCCGGCGTCGACCCCATCCACGAACCGATCCCCATCATGCCGTGCCAGCACTATTCCATGGGGGGGATCGACACGAACGCCAGGGGCGAGACGGCGCTGAAGGGTTTCTACGCCGCCGGGGAGTGCGCCTGCGTAAGTGTCCACGGCGGGAACAGGCTGGGCGGCAATTCGCTCCTCGATACCATCGTCTTCGGAAAGATCTCCTCCGTGAGCATCGACGACTACCTGAGCGGCCGCGCGGTGACGCCCGCTGAAAGGGTTGTGGAGGCCAAGAAGGAGGAGATGGAGCGGAAGATCCGGCGGTTGTCGGCCGCGGGGAGCGAGCGTCCTTTCAAGGTCCTCGATGACCTGAGAAAGACGATGGACGCATGCGTCGGGATCTTCAGGACGAAGGGAGAGCTCGAAACGGGCCTCGAGAAGATCCTTGCGATCAGGGAAAGGTACAAATCGGTGCGGGTCTCGTCGCCGGCGCTCCACATGAACTACGAGCTTATCGGCGCGCTGGAGCTGGAGTCGATGATCGACGTGGCCCATGCCACGACTCTCGGCGCCTATCTCCGCGAGGAGAGCAGGGGCGCCCATTTCAGGCGCGATTTTACGAAGAGGAACGACCGGGACTGGCTCACGCACACCCTTGTCGCGAAGGACGCGAACGGCGAGCCCTCCGTCTCTTACAGGCCGCCCGTGATCACCAGGTACCAGCCGATGGAGAGGGTCTATTGACGGCCGATATCTACACCTTCAAGGTACTGCGATATGATGCAAAGGAGCCTGAAAGATACGCCTCCTTCTCGTCCTACCGCGTCCGGGTGATCCCCGGTCTCACCGTCCTCACGGTGCTCATGAGGATCAGGGACGAGCTGGACGGGACGCTCGCCTTCAGGTCCTCGTGCAGGGCAGCTACGTGCGGCTCCTGCGCGATGGTCATCAACGGCAAGCTCGATCTCGCGTGCAGGACGCAGGTGACCTCCTGTAACTCGGAGACGATCATCCTGGAGCCGCTCCCGAATTTCGACATCATCAGGGACCTCGTGGTCGATCTGACGCCCTTCTGGACCATGTACGAACGCATCAAGCCTTATCTCATCAGGCGCAGTCCGGACCCGGAGAAAGAGATCGTTCAGAGCCCGGACGACAGGAAGCGGATCGACCAGTTCGTCAACTGCATACTCTGCGCGTGCTGCTACGGGGCGTGCGAGGTGCTGAGGCGAGAGCCGGACTATATGGGACCGGCGGCCCTCGCAAAGCTTGAAAGGTTCATCCTCGACTCCAGGGACGAAAGACCCGACAGGCTCCTGGAGTTGGTGAATAACGGTCAGGGCGTCTGGGGGTGCGACACGCTCCTTCGCTGTATCGACGCGTGTCCGAAAGAAGTGAGGCCCACGGACGCGATAGTGGGACTCAGACAGACGCTGGTGAAATACCGGCTGAAGCGCGCCTTCGGGGTGGGCCGTGAAGATTAACTTTCGGCCAGAGTGCGGGTATGAGAGGCCGGTATCCGGTAAAGCCGTTCGTTGGCGGGTCTGGGGTGGACGGCCATGAAGATTGATTATTCCCTCGTCACCCGCAGGACCTTTCTCAACACACTCCTCGGCGGCTGGCTCGCCTCCTTCGCCTTCGGCAGCTTTTACGCCCTCTACAGGTTTGCCTTCCCGACCCTCGGGAAGGAGCCTGACTTCGTCGTCCTGAAACCGGAAGCGTTTTTTTCCATACCCGTCAATTCGACGAAACCCTTCCCCTGGGGGGGGAAGGTCGGCCTCTTCTTCAAGACGGCCGACAACCGGATGAAGGCGCTGAAAGGCGTCTGCTCGCACATGGAGTGCAACATCGTTTACAAGCCCGAGGACAGGCGGTTCTACTGCCCTTGCCACAAGGGCTGGTTCGATGAGAACGGCAGGAACGTGCAAGGCCCGCCCCCGAAACCCCTCGAATTCTTCGAGTACAGGGTAGAGGACCGGAAGCTGATCGTTTACAGGAAAGGGGTCAAGGTTGAACTTCCCAAGGCTTAGAGGCTGGTTCGAAGAGCGCTACGACCTGACCGACGTGGCTGCCGCGGTGAAAAAAAAGTTTGTCCCCGTCCATAGCAGGGAAATATGGTACTATACGGGGGGCATCGTCCTTTTTCTCTTCATTATCCAGTTTTTCTCAGGGCTCGCCCTCGCCTTCTACTATATCCCCTACTTCGAGGCTGCCCACAAGAGCGTCATCGATATCGTGACGAAGCTGAACATGGGGTGGTTTTTCCGCTCCCTCCACCACTGGGGGGCCCAGTTGACGATCCTCGTCATGTTCGTCCATGTCTTCGCCACGCTCCTTCTCAAGTCGTACAGAAAGCCCAGGGAGCTCCAGTGGGTGTCGGGGTTCTTCCTCCTCGGCATCTGCATCTTCTTCGGTCTCTCGGGGTATTTCCTCCTGTGGGACGAGAGGGCTTTTGCCGCGGTCCGCGTCGCCACGGGCGGCGCGGGAAACCTCCCCATTTTCGGCGCCTGGATCAAGGCATTCCTGAGGGGCGGCATCGATGTGACGGGGGAGACACTCACCCGTTTCTACGCCTTTCACGTCTCCGTCCTCCCGCTGCTCACCCTGGCCGTCCTCGGCGTCCACCTCCTCCTCGTCCAGCTCCACGGCATGAGCGTGCCCCTGTCGCAAAAGGGGAAGACCCAGAGGCAGGTTCCCTTCTTTCCCAACGCGTTCTGCCGCGACCTCATGATCTGGCTTGTTGTGCTCGGCATAGTCGTCACCCTCGCCACGCTCCTGCCCCCCGATATCGCAAAAAAGGCCGATCCCCTGGCGCCTCCACCCGAAAATGTGAAGCCGGAGTGGTATTTCCTGTTCCTCTTTCAGACACTGAAGCTCTTCCCCGGCACACTGGCCGGCATGAACGGGGAAACGATTGCGATCGTCTTCATCAGCCTCGCAATTATGTTCCTCTTCCTCATGCCCTTTTTCGACAAAAAATCGAGCTCGGGAGAGAGGAGCCCCCTCTTTACCTGCATCGGCCTGGGCTACCTCCTCTATTTCGTCGTTATGACGATAGTAGGCTATTTCACCTGAAAAGGAGCGGCGCGTGAACAAATTTCTCCTCATCCTCGGGTTCCTTCTCGGCCCCGGCCAGACCGTACTCGCCGAGGAGCGGATCGCTCTCATTCCCCCCTCGGCATACGACCGGGCCGCCATCTATCTGAACCTCGCCCTATTCTGGGTTGCCCTCATCGTGCTCATCGTGCTCATCAGACTGAAGCTGCGCGAGATAGAGCGCGTGCAGGCCATGGACGCGGGACGTGACGATGAGAATATACCGATGCTGGATTAGGCTTTTGCTCGAATAATAGCGTGGTAAAAAGGGGGTGCTCTTATGTCCGCTGATGCGACCGCAAGACTCAGCAAGAACACGAAGATGGCGATGGTCTCCCAGTTCCTCGGTTTCGGGCTCGATGCCTACGACATGGCGCTCGTCCTCGTCATGGCGCCTATCCTCGTCAAGGTCTTCGCCTCCCCCAAGGGGAGCGAGGCATGGCAGTACATCACCGTTGTTCTTACTTACTCCATCACTATGGCAGCCAGACCCGTGGGATCTGCAATCTTCGGCCACTATGCCGATAAAGTAGGCCGCCGCCGCCTCCTCATCCTGACCATTGCAGGGGTGGGTCTCATGTCGGGTATTGCCGGGTTTCTTCCCACGTACCAACAGGTGGGCGTCTGGTCGTACGTCCTGTTCTGCGTGCTCCGGTTCTTCATGGGCTGTTTCTTCGGGGGTGAATACGCGGTGGGACATACCTTCGCCATCGAACATGCCCCGGCTCGCAGGCGCGGCGCCATCGGGGGCTTTGTCCAGTCGGGTTTCCCCCTGGGCTACGTGTTCGCCGCCCTCGTATTTGCCGCTATTTCCGCTTTCGCGGGAAAGGCGGCCATGGCCGCCTACGGCTGGCGCATTGCCTTTGTGACGGGGTTGCTGCCCGTGCTGCTCGCCCTCTACATCAGGCGCATGCTGCCCGAGTCACCCGAGTTCGAAAAGGCGAAAAAGATGGGTGACGTGGAGAGGGCCCCCTTCTTCAGTCTCTTCAAGCCTCCGGCACTGTGGGACTTCCTCCAGGTCTTCGCCTTCATGACGGGCCTTTTTCTCACCGATTATTCGGTCTACGGGTTTTTACCGAACATCCTCACCCTGGGCGGCAGGGGCTTTGACCCGACCACCTACAGCCTCATCTATGGTTTCGCCCTCTTCATGGCCTTCCTAGGCTACAATTTCTATGGCTGGCTCTCCGATATTACAGGAAGAAAACCGCTCACCATGTGGTACTGCGCCTTTCTCGTTGTCTTTGGCATCCCCGTCTACTACGTGCTCTACCACGCGGCCATTGCGCGGAACCTCGTGTTTGCCGTCGTGGGGACCACGATGGCGGCAATGCTCAAGCTTGCCTGGGGAGTGGTGCCCGCCTACCTCGCGGAGCGGTTTCCCACGAGGAGGCGTGCCGTCGGCGTCGGTTTCGGCTACTCGGCGGGTGCCCTGATCGGCGCGGGGTTCAGCCTCTACGTCTGGTGGGCCCACAACATCTCTTTTATCAAATCGATAGAAGGGCGGGACATGTGGCTCTCCCCCGCGGCGATACTGACGATCGGCGCGATCATCACCTTTGCCAGTCTCCTCTATAGTCCGGAGACAAAGGGAATCGCCCTCTCCGACGTGGGGGCCGGGCACGAGGTCAAGAAGCCGGCGCCCGCCGGAGAGGTTGGGTTGGCCCCATAGGCGCCAGGTTTTCGGTATCGTCACGAAAGATCATGCAGACGTGGGAAGGCCGCTCTTTTCCCGGCAGCACCACGGGCGTCGCGCTCACGCTGATCCACACCCGCCGCTGAGACGAGGGGTTGAGTACGCCCATCACCACGTTTTCAACCGGCCTGCCCGTGGCGAGGGCGACCATGGCGGGAGAATCTTCCGGAGAAAAGGGCGACCCGTCCTCATGGACGGCCTGCGAGAGCGGATCGGTGGATGAGCACTTCTGCATCAGGTCGCGGGGCATACCCAGAATACGCTCGGCCGCGGTGTTTACGAGCGTGATCTCCCCTCCGGAGGCCTGGAAGATGACGCCCTCCCCGATCTTCTCGAAAGGGGCCTGGTAGAGCGCCAGGCTCTCCCTGAGCTTCGCCTCCAGCGTTCTGGACGCGGTGACATCCGTAAAGGTGATCACCACGCCGTCGATCATGTTCTCCAGGGTGCGGTAGGGCATGGTGCGCACCATAAACCAGCGCCCGTCTCGCGTGGCGATTTCCTTTTCGGCGAAGACCAGCGTCCGCAGCACCTCCCGCACGTCCTCGGCCAATTCGGGATAAACGAGGCTGGATGACTGGTCGGTAATAGGCCGGCCCACGTCGCCCGGTATCAGCTTGATGACCTTCGTCGCCTGGTTGGTGAACCGGCGCACCCGGAGCTCGCTGTCGAGAAACACCGTGGCAATGTCCGTACTGTCGAGGAGGTTCTTCATGTCGTTATTCGCCCGGGAAAGCTCGTCCACCTTGGCCCTGAGCTCGTGGTTGACCGTTTGCATCTCTTCGTTCATGGACTGCATCTCTTCTTTTGAAGTGGTCAGCTCTTCGTTCGTGGATTGGAGCTCTTCGTTCGTGGATTGTAATTCCTCGTTGGTCGATTTCAGCTCTTCCTGGGAGGTCTGCATCTCTTCACGGGTAATATGCAGCTCCTCGCGGGCCTGCCGGAGTTCTTCCTCCATCCGGGCGAGCCGGGCGGCGGCGGCAGGGGTCCGCCTGGTTCTGTCCGGGGCTTCCGTTTCGGGGGGCGCCGCGGCGTCGGAAAAGACAATCATTAGCATCCCCCGCAAGCCTTCCGGCTCAGCGAGTGCCTGGACGGTGAGGTCCAGGGCCTGCACCCCGCCGTTGGTGCCCACCTTCAGGTTCCTGAGGATGACCGCGTCCTTCTGCCGGAGCGCCTTCTGGAAGGCAGCGGCCAGCTCATAGCGCAGCCCTTCCCGCGCCATGGCAAAGATGTTCCAGTTTGCCTTACCGGCCGCGGGCTCCAGGTACTTGCCGGTCCGCCCGCTGATATAGAGAATATCGCCCTTGTTGTTGACGAGCACCGCCGCCGGGGAATACCGCTGCAGGAGCACCTGGTCCGCGAGCGACTGGAGGTTGAGCACGGGTTTCACCTTCGGGGCTTGCTCCGCAAGACCAGGCGGAAGGGGGGCGAAGGAGGAGGGAAACTCGACCGGCTCCGCCCGCAGGGCGGAATCAAGCCGCCGGTAAACCCGGGACTTGCTGTCCAGGGGGGAGAAGAGGTCGGTAAAGGTGCCAACGGTCTCCGCGCTCCCCAGAAACAGAATCCCTCCGGGATTGAGGCCGTAGTGAAAGAGGGGCACGAGTTTTTTCTGCAGCTCCGGGGCCAGGTAGATCAAGAGGTTCCTGCAGCTCAGGATGTCGAGCTTCGTGAAGGGAGGGTCCATGACGATGTTTTGCGTGGCGAAGACCGCCATCTCCCGGATTTCCTTGGAGACCCGGTAGCCGTCCTCTTCCTCGACGAAGAACCGCTTGAGGCGCCCGGGAGACACATCGGCGGAGATGTTGGCCGGAAAGACGCCCTGGCGGGCCCTGTCGACGGCTTCACGGTCCAGATCGGTGGCAAAGATCTGGAGGGAGGAGCTTCTCCCTTGCTTCACCTCGTCGAGGGTCTCTCTAAAGACAATCGCCAAAGAGTAAGCCTCTTCCCCCGTGGAGCAGCCGGGCACCCAGGCCCTGAGCGCCCGGCTGGTGGGACAGTCCGAGAGGAGCGATAGCATGGCCCCTTTCAAGTGTTCCCACGCCACGGGATCGCGAAAGAAGCTCGTCACGCCGATCAGGAGTTCCTTGAAGAGCAGATCGAGTTCCTGAGGATTGTGCTGGAGAAACCGGACATACTCGGCAATCCCCTCGACCTGGTGTATGCCCATGCGCCGCTCGATCCGGCGATAGACGGTGCTCTTCTTGTACAGGGAAAAGTCGTTGCCCGTATGCGACCTCAGGAGAATGACGACCTTTTCCAGGGCGCTCTGCGCCTTGCTCTCGAGCAGGAGTCCCGGCTTCGTCAGAAGGGGGGCCCGCTCTAGATAGGCGATGATTTTCCCGGGAAGCTCTCCGACCGGGGCCACGACGTCGGCTACTCCTGCGTCGATGGCGCTTCTGGGCATGCTGTCGAATTTGGCCGAGGCGGGGTCCTGCACGAAAACTACCCCCTCTTTCTCCTTGATGGCCTTGAGGCCCATCGTGCCGTCGGTGCCCATACCGGAGAGAATGACGCCGACGCTCCGCTCCCTCCGGTCGTCCGCCAGGGAACGGAAGAAGAAGTCGATGGGCAGGCGCAGACCCCGGGGCGCCGTCGGGTCGAGCAGGTGGAGCGCCCCGTGGAGGATGGACATATCCTTGTTGGGCGGTATCACATAGACATGGTCAGGCTCGACTACGGTGCGGTCCTTGACCTGGACGACCTCCATGGGGGTGACGCGCTGGAGGAGCTCCGGCATGGCGCCTTTGTGCGTCGGGTCCATGTGCTGAATGATGACAAAGGCCATACCGCTTCCCTGAGGCATGTGCTCCAGGAACTGTTCGAGGGCCTCCAGCCCCCCGGCGGAGGCGCCGATGCCCACGATGGGGAAGGGCCCATCCCTGTGCCGGGACCGTATCTCTTCTTTTGCTCCCGCTGCGGGTTCTTTCTTCCTCTCTCCGGGTTTGGATGGCTTTGTCACGGTTTTCTCCCCCTCTTGACCCGGCCGGGATTGACTCGATCGGGACAGCCGATTCTACCTATGCACTTATGCCGGCGGTGTCGTATGCTTCTTTGTGCGTGGCCTGGCGCCGCCTACCATCGAATTGGTTCGCCTCACGACTGATAAAGGTGCTTGAGTAAGTCTACGTTCTTTCAATTCCGGCTGCAAGCCATGCCGAAGGGAGCTATCACAGTCGACTTGAGCAAAATGTTGTCGCAAGTATACACATCGGAGGAACGAATGTCAGGGAAAAGGGCAAGCTATCATTGCCAATGCTTCGTCCAGGGACGGTCAAGGAGTGAAGAAAGTCCCCTTGAATCATTTACACACCTTTCCGTTAGGAGACACCGGCTATGATAGTCCCGCCCGACGGAAAGATCGCGACGTCCGCCCGAGGCATCAGCGGGGAAGTAATTTCAAGGGCCTCTCCCACCGTCCGGGCGTGGGTGAACTTCATCATCCCCACCTGCTCGGTGGTGAGTCCTTCCGTGACGTGGATCACGTTGAACTTTTCAGCCAGTTCCTTGAAGTAGACGACCTGCATGATGTAGGAAATGCCGAAGGACCTCATGTGTTCAGGCACATCCCCCCGGGCAAGGCGGCGGTGAAACTCCGTTGCCGTCTCATCGCTTGATATCTCTTTCAGCAGCGGCATGATGGGACCCGCCTCCTTCTGAGGGGCAACCCAGATGATGGTACCGCCTGAGCGCGTGCAGAAGCCCGCCATGGTGAGGGACTTTGTCGACTGGACCCCGATCTCCATCGGATAAGCTGCGGTAATGGTGACGTCAGCCATCCTGGAGAGAGGCACGTAGTAGAGGGACGCGGCATAACCTGACGCGGCCCTGTGCTCGGCAAAGGGTTCACCGGCAAATGCCTTGAGGATCTGCCTGTTTTCGTTAATGACGCAGTCGAGCTTGAACGAAAGCCGCCCTATCCGTCCTGCATCGACGATATCCTCGTACCATGGATTCCCGTCGAGGATATTGACTCTGCTTTTGCGGTGGCGCATCCAGGTGAAGTGGTGTTCGGCTACAGACCGGTAGGAACAGACGCCGGGCATGAGAATTTTGAAGCCGCCCCCGAAACCGGCGCAGGGGTGGGGCATACACTCGCCTGCCGCAATCACCAGATCGGCAAAGGCGACCCGGGGATCGACCTCGACGAGCGTTCCCCTGTCGGTCCTGCCGATGACCACGTTTTCCGTCGAATGGGGATCGTGGGAAACGAGGCGCTCTTTGAGCCGCGCCGCAGCCTTCGGACCTGCCTTTCTTTCAAGCTCTTCCCTGGAATAGCTGGGGTGGGTCCCCAGGGCACATACGGCCCAGACCCGATCATCAGGTATGCCGGCCCGGTTGAGCCTGTCGAGCATCTCGGGAATCACCAGGTTCCCCGGCGTAGGCCGCTGCAGGTCATCGAAAAGGAGCGCCACTTCCATACCCGGCCTGGCCAGCTCTTCCAAAGGCGGTGAGCCGATGGGGTTGTCCATGGCGCGTCGGATTTCTGCTACGGGGTCTGCAACTCCGGGGACGGGCGGTATCTCCCTGGCCGAGAGGACCTTCCAGCCCTCGGGAAGAGCAAACGTAAGTTTTTCCCCTTCGCACAACACATAATAGTCTTCCATAGCCGCACCCCCTCATTGGCATGACACTACTTTACCGTGGTAGGGGAGGGGCGTCAAGGGCACGTTTCACCCTCCTCCCATCAACTTTGTGGGAAGCCATGTGGCACGCTGTGGGAAAATGAGCGCGCCTGGAGCGGACGATCCGTGATTTAAGCCAAACACGTCATGGCAGGCTGAACCTTCGAGTCCTCCCGTCCGGTGCTCCTCCGTATAAAATCGAGGACCGTACGTGCGTAGTCCTCAGGTCGCTGCTCATATGTATTGTGCCCGCACTTCGGGAAGACCGCGAGTTCACCGCGAGCGAGGCGCCGGTAAAAGGCAACCGATTGTTCGACGTCGAAGATAGAGCTGCGGTCAGGGTAGAGCACCAGAGTGGGGCAGGGGACCAGGGGCAAGACGGGGCGCAGGTCAAAAAAACCTGCGCCATAGGCGCCGCCATATTTCGCGAATTGATCATACCGGCTTTGCGCATCTTTTCCATGCCAGTCGGCCACCTTTGCCTGCAGTTGGGGCTGCAGGCAGGCAAATTTGCTTACCAGTTTTGCGGCGTTCAGCTCCGTCATGGGGACCTCGCTGTAACATTGGGTGCTCGCTGCGGTAAGGGTCGTCACGTCGCCCGGATATTGGACGGAATAGTCCACGCCGATCACGCCGCCTTCACATTGCCCTACGACATGGCACTCCCCGATGCCGAGGCGTTCTTTCAACACCCGCATCTCTTCGACGCTTTCAGGCCGGTAGCGGTCGCTTTCGTAAAACTCCCAGAAATCGTCCCCGCCTTCCGACCGTCCAAAACCCCGCCGGTCGTACATTACTACCCTGAAACCGTGAGCGGCGAATTGCGGATAAATGCCCCTCCATATCTTCGCCGAACCGAAGCCGTGATGAAGCAGCACGATCACCTCGCCTTCGCCATGGACTTCGTAATAGAGCCGGAGGCCGTTCACCTTTTCAAATGGCATGCGGTGCTCCTCGAGCTCTCTTGCGTCCCTTTTTCCGGCCCATGGCAATCTTATACCATGAGCGGGACGCGAAAGGTTATCAAATATATAGTGCGCGAGTTGAACCTTGCCCGCCGCCTCTCGTTCGTACTATAATTAGAGGACTAACGTGTCGAATAAGCCCGTAGGGGAAAATCTTCCAAAGGAGCATACATGGCCGAAATAGAGCTGCCAAATACCGAGGAACTTGAAGAGTTCAAGGCAAAGAGGTTTACGAGGCGGGTTGCCCTTACCACCGCTCTGTATGCAGTCATTCTGGCCGTCACGGCCCTGGGCGGCAACAATTCCATGAAGGAGATGCTCCTGGCACAGCAAGAGGCGGCAAATCGGTGGGCGTTCTATCAGGCCAAGAACATGAGAGAGAACCTTTACAAAATACAGAGATCGAACCTCGAGGCCGATTTGCAGGAACGGGCGGAACACTTGAAGCCGGAAGCGCGAGCGCGGTTTGAGAGCAGGATAAAGGAAGCCGGAGACGAAGAGGTCAGGTACGCAACGGAAAAGAAGGATATCGAGGGTGAGGCGAAAAAGGCAGAGCAGGAGCGCGACCTGAACAAGAAGAAGAATCCTTACTTCGATTTTGCCGAGGTATTGCTTCAGATATCCATTGTTATGGCCTCAATCGCCATCCTCTCTTCGTCACGCCCCGTGTTCCGCTTCTCCCTCGCAGTTGCAGCGGTGGGCGGGATTCTCTCTTTCAATGGGTTCACCCTGGTATTCCGCGTTCCTTTTCTGGGGTGAAGTAACCCGGCCGGTTCTCAATACTGCCGTGGACATATCGGGCAGCGTGATTATGGTATACTGAAAACAGCATACAATGCAGTCTCTCTAGAAAGGATTTGAAATAACGATGGGCAATGAACCGAACAAGGTTATTTACTCCATGATCGGGGTAAGCAAATATTACGACAAAAAGCCGGTTTTGAAAGATATCTATCTCTCCTATTTTTATGGAGCAAAGATCGGTGTTCTTGGTCTGAACGGATCAGGGAAAAGCTCCCTTCTCCGTATTCTGGCGGGAACGGATAAAGAGTTCAACGGCGAGACGGTCCTTGCTCCCGGCCACACCGTAGGGTTCCTTGAACAGGAGCCGAAACTGGATGATGAAAAGACGGTGCGGGAGACTGTGGAAGAGGGGGTGCATGGAATAGTAGCTGCCCTTAAGGAATACAATCTCATTAATGAGAGATTCGCAGAATCGATGTCGGACGATGAGATGAATAAGCTTATCGAACGACAGGGCAACGTGCAGGAGAAGCTGGATGCGCTCGACGCGTGGGACCTTGATTCACGCCTCGAGATGGCGATGGATGCCCTGCGCTGTCCTCCGGGTGAAACTCAGGTCTTTGTCCTGTCCGGAGGTGAAAAACGGCGTGTCGCGCTATGCAGACTGCTCCTGCAGAAGCCGGATATCCTGCTTCTGGACGAGCCGACCAACCACCTCGATGCGGAGACCGTGGCCTGGCTGGAGCGCCACCTGCAAAGCTACCCGGGCACTATCATTGCCGTGACTCATGACCGCTATTTCCTTGACAATGTCGCCGGGTGGATTCTGGAACTCGACAGGGGACAGGGGATCCCGTGGAAAGGGAATTATTCCTCGTGGCTGGAACAGAAGAAAAACCGTCTGCAACAGGAAGAGAAGTCCGAGAGCGAGAGGCAGAGGACCTTGCAGCGCGAGCTTGAGTGGATACGGATGTCTCCCAAAGGACGCCACGCAAAAGCGAAAGCGCGCATCAACTCTTATGAGGCGCTCCTCAGTCGTGATATCGAAAAAAGCTCAAAAGAGCTGGAAATCTATATTCCCCCAGGGCCCCGGTTGGGCAATGTCGTCATCGATGCCGATCGCGTGAGCAAGGCATACGGCGACAATATTCTTATGGAAGGAATGGCTTTCTCCCTCCCTCCCGGCGGAATCATAGGGGTTATCGGACCTAACGGAGCAGGAAAGACGACCCTTTTCCGGATGATCACCGGGCTGGAATTGCCTGATTCGGGCACCTTCAAGATCGGAGAAACCGTAAAGCTGGCGTACGTCGATCAGAGCCGCGATGTCCTCGACCCGAACAAGACCATCTGGGAGGTCATCTCCGGTGGAGATGATACTGTTCAGCTCGGCAAGCGGCAGGTGAATTCGCGCGCCTATGTGGCCCGCTTCAATTTTACCGGGACCGATCAGCAGAAAAAGGTGACGATGCTGTCAGGGGGGGAAAGGAATCGCGTCCATCTGGCCCGCATGCTGAAGGAAGAGGCCAATGTCCTTCTCCTTGACGAGCCTACCAATGATCTGGACATCAACACTATGCGTGCCCTGGAAGAGGCATTGGAGAGTTTTGCCGGCTGCGCCGTAGTCATCAGCCACGACCGATGGTTCCTCGACCGCATCGCTACCCACATGCTCGCCTTTGAGGGTGACAGCAAAGTGGTCTGGTTTGATGGAAATTACTCCGAATATGAAGCGGACAGAAGGGCCCGTCTCGGCCCTGCCGCAGATCAGCCCCACCGGATTAAATACAGACACTTGACCAGAGGGTAAGCGGCGACGCCTATCGGTGTCGCTGCCTTCCCGGGGGAGGCGGCATTGTTGCTCCGGTTTCGGGAGCGGTCCCGCGTGACGGCTGCGCAGGGCGTGTCTTGGACCGGGCGTCGGCATCTGTGGCTGCGCCGGTCTGCGCCGGCGTCGGTTGTGTCCGGCGGCGCTGCGGCTCGCGCGGGGGACGGGCAAATTCGGCATCCCGCGCCGGGGCTGATTTCGTATAATCGAAGTCCTTCAGTATGCGGCGTTCGATCTTCTCGCCGAGCACGTGCTCGATGCTCTTGACCAGGGGCTCGTCCTCACGGCTGACGAAGGTAAAGGCGTCGCCGGTCTTTGCGGCCCGGCCGGTCCGGCCGATGCGGTGCGTGTAAGCATCCGTGGTGTCAGGAATGTCATAATTGATGACGTGGGATATGCTCAAGACATCGATGCCGCGGGCGGCGATATCGGTGGCCACAAGAATCCGGTACGAGCCGTTGCGGAAGCCGTCAAGGGCGTCCTGGCGTTTGTTCTGCGACAGGTTCCCCTGGAGCGAGGCAGCCTTGTATCCTGCCTTCTCGAGCTGTTGCCCGATGCGTTTGGCCCGATACTTGGTGCGTGTGAAGATCAGGATGGATTCCGTATCGGTATGCCTCAACAGCTCCATGAGGAGTGCGGTCTTCAGATGCTGCTCGACCGGATAGAGGGCATGGGAGACGGTGTTTGCCGGCGCAGTACGGCCGACTTTTACCGTGACGGGATCATGAAGCACTTCGTCCGTCAGTTTTCGGATATCATCGGGCATGGTGGCAGAGAACATCAGCGTCTGGCGCGGATACGGCAATTGTTTGATGATCCGCCGGACATCGGGCAGGAAGCCCATGTCGAACATACGGTCCGCCTCGTCAAGGACGAGGACTTCCAGGCTCGCAAGGTTGATCGTCCTCTGGCTAAGGTGATCGAGCAACCGGCCGGGGCAGGCGACGACGATATCGACGCCGGCGCGCAGCTTCCGGATTTGCGGGTTCGCGCCCACTCCGCCGTAGATCGTGCAGCTCTTCAGGTGTGTGTTGCGTCCCAGTTCTCCGATCGATACGTGGATCTGTTCTGCCAGCTCACGGGTGGGCGCAATAATCAGGGTGCGCACCTTGCCGCGTGGACCCGGAAGCAGACGCTCCAGAATCGGCAGCACGAAAGCTGCTGTTTTGCCCGTCCCGGTCTGGGCAAGTCCCATAACGTCTTTGCCCGCGAGGACCGGCGGTATCGCCTGTACCTGGATAGGAGTCGGGGTTTTGTAGCCAAGCGCCTTGACGCCGGCGGCTATTTGCGGATGAAGCTTAAACGAGCTAAAACTCATAGCGCCTTCTTATAAGAAAAATTAGTAGCTGAAGCAGAATATGACCGAAAACTATGTTACGCGAACGTTCCGACAACTTCTGAATGACTATAGAACGCGGGCGGCTTTTGGTCAGCACTTCATTACTTGAGCCATACTATAAACCTATTGCGCGGCGCCGTCAATTCGACTTTCCGACAGCCTTCCCGAATCCCACATGCCGAGAGTGAAATAAACGTGTTCCCCCAACCCGAAAGAGTACCGCCTTCCAATGGCCGGGGCACCCGCACCCGTTGGGCGTGGGTCGGGGCTCAATTGTCAAAGAGCGACGCCGGTTTATGGGATCGCCCGAAACCGGCTCACGTGGGCCGGGCCGTGTCGTATCTTCCGGCCTCTCAAAATGAGTGCCAGGTCTCTATAAGATTTTACCCTTTTCGTCAGTTGTGAGGTATTAATCGAATCATCACGAAAATCGCTCAAACCCGTGGTGGCAAACGTTGACGAACCTGACGAGGAGAATAGCGGCATGAAACCCTTCGCTATTCTCCTTCTTTCCTGCTATTGTTGTGGAGGACACGGCACCGGCTTGGAAAAGTCAGGAGTCATGTTGCCGCCGTTGTCTTTGATCACATTCCCATTCGGATCGGTTTTGGGTGCATAACATTGGTTCGGCGGCGTTGTTGCCGGCGGAGGTCCTTGCTGATAGGCGGTAGTAGCCTCGGCGGGTGGAACCTCAATTACGTAAGGAGGTGCAGGATTTGGATATTGATAGTATGGATCATAATAGGCTGGAGGTACCGCTACGGCGTAGTAAGGCCACCAGAATGGACTGTAGATGCCTCCGATAACTATTCCACCCAGAAAAGCTCCGAATATGGCCCCTCTTGGCGCAAACCCGCTGTAATAGTACCTGCCGTAGCCGCCATAATAATGTCCTCCATAATAGTGGCCTCCGCTCGCGTATCCGCCATACCAGCGACCTGCGCCCCCTCCATGAAATCCGCCTCCGGGATGACCACCTGAGAATCCGGCGTGTCCCCCTCCATGACCGCCGCCGCCGCCGTGGCCGCCTCTTCCATACGCGTATGGAACGGTAATAGCCAGACAAAGCACAATGATCAAGAAAATTTTCTTCATAGCACCCTCCTGCAACCCATCGCCCACCTTCTCTTAGGCCGTGCCGAATCTCTGCCCGGCGGCGTCAACATCGCCTCCTGTGCAGCCGCAACAACGACATGGTGCGTCATGATCACTTCCTATTGAAGCAACGCCTCACCTATAATTATATGCCCGCCGGAGGAGTACGTCAAAGAATTCTTCGTTTCAGATCGGAGTTTGCACCTCGTCTCTCGTCTTTCCTGTTGACCCTATCGGGACAATTTTAGTAGACTCCAATGCTAGGCGCTGCCATCATGGGCCTTCGGAGAATCTTCAGGTCTTCCTCGTGCCCACAAAAAAAGAAATGGGGACAATGCACGTGCAAATCCATAGGTATGGGAAAAACGAACAAGGTGGGATCAAGGGCGTCAACGGAGGCGCCGCCATTGCCATACAGACCGGCTTCTAGAGGACAGCACACGGTCTATTTCATCCTGACGTCGGTCGCGGTATGCCACCTGCTGAACGACATGATGGCGTCGCTGCTGCCGTCAATCTACCCGATGTTCAAGAGCCTGCTCCATCTGAGCTTCGGGCAGATAGGGCTGATGGCTCTGACGTATCAGTTGACGGCCTCCCTGCTGCAGCCGGTTGTGGGTCTTTATACGGACCGTCATCCCAGACCCTTTTCGCTGCCGATCGGGCTCTGCTCGACCCTCATCGGCCTGTTGTTGCTTTCGGCTGCGCACAGTTTTCACGCGATTGTTTTTGCGGCGGCATTGGTGGGCGTGGGCTCTTCCGTGTTTCATCCGGAGTCGTCCCGGGTAGCCCGAATGGCTTCCGGAGGCCGGTACGGACTGGCCCAGTCGCTGTTCCAGGTGGGCGGAAATGTTGGCATGGCCGGTGGGCCGCTGATGGTTGCGTACGTCGTTCTGCCGAGAGGACAATCAAGCATCGCCTGGTTCTCGCTTATCGCCCTGCTGACGATCATCCTGCTCATTCCGGTAAGCGTCTGGTACGGAGCTCGCCTCACGCCCAAAACCGGGGCCGCACCCGGCAATACCGCCGAATCATCCGTATCGCCCGGAAAAGTCAGGGTGTCGATCGGGATTCTGGTGGCGCTGATTTTCTCCAAGTACTTCTACTTGTCCAGCATCAATAACTACCTTATCTTCTACTTGATCAGCAGGTTCCAGGTCTCGGTACGCGACGCCCAGATCCACCTTTTCCTCTTTCTGGCCTCCGTCGCCGTAGGGACGTTCGTCGGCGGGCCCCTCGGTGACCGCATCGGTCGCAAGTATGTAATTTGGGTTTCGATTCTCGGCGTTTTGCCCTTCACGCTGCTGCTGCCGCACGCCGATCTGTTCTGGACCACCATCCTCACCGTCATCATCGGCCTGGTGCTGGCATCGGCCTTTTCGGC
>JBEKHB010000066.1:0-21462 GCA_050012495.1 Syntrophorhabdales bacterium | reverse complement strand
GTATTACCAATAACGAAACGGTAGGCGGCACGCTTGCTGTGACGGGCAATACCAGCCTCTCGACCCTGAGCACCTCGGGCCTTGCCACCCTCAACTCCGCAAGTATTACCAATAACGAAACGGTAGGCGGCACGCTTGCTGTGACGGGCAATACCAGCCTCTCGACCCTGAGCACCTCGGGCCTTGCCACCCTCAACTCCGCAACTATCACCAACAACGCCACGGTAGGGGGCACGCTCGCCGTGACAGGCAATACCAGCCTCTCGACCCTGAGCACCTCGGGTCTTGCGACGTTGAATTCCGCGAGCATCACCAACAACGCCACGGTGGGCGGCACACTCGCCGTGGCGGGCAACACGAGCCTCTCAATCCTGAGTACCTCGGGCAGTGCCACCCTCAACTCCGCAAGCATCACCAACAACGCCACGGTAGGGGGTACGCTCGCCGTGACGGGCAACACGAGCCTCTCGACCCTGAGCACCTCGGGCATTGCCACTCTCAACTCCGCAAGCATCACCAACAACGCCACGGTGGGCGGCACGCTCGCTGTGACGGGGGCGACCAGCCTGAACGGCGGCGTCACCGTGAGCGGAGGCGCCTTCGCGGTGACGGGCCCGACCAACATCAGCAACAGCTTTCAAGTCGCAGGCGCAACAACCCTGAACGGTCCCACTACGATCAACAATACCTTGAACGTCAACAGCGGTGCCACGCTCGCTATGAATGGGAGCACTATTACCTTGGCCAGCCAGGGCTACAGCGGTGTCACTTATGCGGATCACCCGGTGAAGAACAGCATCACCGTGGGTCCTGATCAATACTATACGAACAAAGACGGCGTGACGACGACCGTCCCTTACGGCGTTATCGTCACCGGCCGGATGTATGTGGACGGGGACCTCGCGGTGAATGGCTATCTGACCGGCACCAACGCCACTTCGTCAACTGGAATCGTGGTGAATAATAGCGGGGTCACCGTGAATGGTCTCACCAACTCGGTGAGCATCGTCGCCAACGGAAGTGGGTCGGCCGCTGGAGACCGCAGTCAATTGAGCGTCCAGCCCGATAATCTTTCCCTTACCGTGCTCAACCCCGCTACCCAGGAAGCCCATGGGCTCACGGTGAACACCCAGAGTACAACCCTGAGCGGCGGTACGAGGTCTACCTCGTTGATCCTCGACGACAACGGAGCCACCTTTCGCAACGATGCGACCCAGGGTCCAGCGCGCGTCACGGGGGTCGCCGACGGTACGAACCCTTACGATGCGGTGAACTACCGGCAGCTGGTGAAGGCCTATAGCGGTGTCGCGTCCGCCGCCGCCCTCGCCGGCATTCCCGATCCTGGTCCCGGAAAGAGGGTCTCCCTGGGCATAGGGGGAGGCACCTATATGGGTGAAAAGGCTGTTGCGGTAGGTTTGACGGCCCAGGTCAGCGACCGTATACGCGTGAAAACCGGTTTCGGCTACGACGGTACACAACCGACCGTGAACGGGGGCATCTCGTTTAGCTGGTAAGAGGCCCGGTCGTCGCCTCTTCGGCCGGCCCAGTCAGCCGCCCGTTTCCGAGGTGGGCGATCCGCGAAGCCATAGAACAAAGGTAATGACATGAGAGCGGCGATCCGAAGGGATATCAGCGAAGTTTTCACTCGTAACCCGTAACCCGTCACTTATGAGTCGCCACTTCCTTTCACGGTTTGAGGCCGAGACTGCGGGCGATGATCAGCTTCATAATCTCGGTCGTGCCCGCGAGGATGGAGAGGGCGCGCACGTCCCTGTAGAGCCGGCTGATGCGGTACTCCTCCATATAGCCGTAGCCGCCGTGGAGCTGCACCGCCTGATAGGCCACCCGGTTGACCAGCTCGCCGAGCCACGCCTTCGCCATGGAGACCCGCGTGTTGATGTTGTCGCCGTTTATGTACTCGGCGACGAGGGTTTCCAGGAAGTTCCGGCCTAGCTCCACCTCTGTGGCCATATCCGCGAGCTTGAACGCGTTGTGCTGGAAGTCGCCGATAGGCCGGCCGAACGCTTCCCGCACCTTCCCGTACTCCAGGGCCTCCCTGAAGGCTTCTTCCGCCATGGCCTGGCATTTCACGCACACCTCGAGCCTCTCCCGGGCCAGCTTCTCCATCATATACTTAAAGCCCTGCCCTTCCTCGCCGAGGAGGTTGCTCGCCGGCACGCGGCAGTCCTCGAAAGCGAGTTCGGCCGTATCCTGCCCGTCCTGCCCCATCTTGTGCAGCTTGCGCCGCGTCAGGCCGGGCGTGTCGCCCTCGACGACGATCATACTGATCCCCTTCTGCCCGGTGGTAGACACGACCTTGCAGGCGGTCATGATGATGTCGGCGGACATGCCGTTCGTGATGAAGGTCTTCTGCCCGTTGATGATGTAGTGGTCGCCGTCTTTGACCGCGCTCGTGCGGATGGAGGCCAGGTCGGAGCCGGCATCGGGCTCGGTGAGGCCGACGGCGCAGATGCCCTCGCCTGTCGTCGTCTTCGGGAGGAGCCTTCTCTTTAGGTCTTCTGTCCCGTACGAATAGAGGTAAGGCGTCGCCACGTCGCTGTGGAGGGGTACGCCCACGTTGAATCCGTCGCCCCAGGCGAGCTCCTCGTTCACGATGAGCAGCGAGTACCGGACATCCACGTCAAGCCCGCCGTACTCCTCAGGCAGCCAGGGGCACAAAAAGCCCTGCTTGCCCATCTTCAGCCAGAGGTCCCGTGGGACGATCCCGGCTTTGTCCCACTCCTCGCGGTGAGGGGTAATCTCCTTGGCGACAAACTTCCTGAACACCTTTCTGAAATCGCTGTGCTCCTGACTTTCCTGAAAAAGCGGCATATCCTTTCCTCCTTATCTGTCTATCACTGCGGTGAGCGCAAGTTCATCATTCCTCCTTCAGTGGAATTTATTGACCATGTCATTTATTATACCAGTCTAACTCACGACCCGGATTCAAAGCAAGCAAATTTTTTGTGCCGTTAGTGAGAAATATGGCTCAGTCCGGCGGCCGTGGGATTGCTGCATATCGTATGGCTCATACCGGGTTGCATTCGAAGGCACCACCCAGAGGGTGCGACCCGGCAAAGCAACATGGAGACGTTTGCTGCGAAACCTATAGCTTCCCAGCCGTGAATCCGTCATGCGCTCTGCATGTTTAAGCGGGCCGCCTTCATTGCATTATAACTTTTCCTCCTCAAGGCAGTGCAGGGGGACGTGCAGACCGGGACAACATTCTTCACTCGCAGTAAAAAATGGCAAAAAGGACCGTTTTGCGCTTGTTTGGTCACGACGGCGCCTAGCCGGCCATCGGCCCCGTCTTCCAAATACGGCCGCGGGCGGGTTATACTATAGGCATGGAAGAAAAGTACTTATCGGTCCTTGAGCACTGCGAGCTCTGCCCGAAAGAATGCGGGGTAAACCGCCTCACCGGGGAGCGGGGCTTTTGCACGTGCGGGGCTGACTGCGTCATCGCACATTACGGCCCCCACTTCGGGGAGGAGCCGCCCATATCGGGGACGCGCGGCTCGGGCACGGTCTTCTTCTCGCCGTGCAACCTACGGTGTCTCTTTTGTCAGAATCACCAGATCAGCCAGCGCACCTCGGGCGAGAAGGTCTCGATAGCGCAGTTGGCCGATATCTTCATCGATCTCGAAAGAAGGGGCTGCCATAACATCAACCTCGTCAGCCCGACCCCCTACGCGCCGCAGATAGCCTCTGCGATCGGGCTCGCGAGGGAGCGGGGCGTCGGCATCCCTTTCCTCTATAATACGAATGCCTACGAGAACAGGGAGACCATACGCATGCTCGACGGGCTTATCGATATTTACCTGCCCGATCTCAAGTACGCGGGCGGCGCCGTCGCTTCTATGCTTTCAGCCGCGCCCGGCTACCCGGAGCGGGCCATGGAGGCGGTCACGGAGATGAAGTCGCAGGTGGGAGACCTCGTCGTGGAGCGGGGCGTCGCAAAGCGGGGCCTGCTGATCAGGCACCTGGTGCTCCCAAGCGGCCTTGCGGGCACGAGAAGGCTCATCGCATGGATCAAAAAGGCCCTCGGCCCCAAAACCGCACTCAGCCTCATGTCCCAGTATTACCCCGCGTACCGGGCGGACGCCTACCGGCTGATTAACCGAAGGATCAGGAGTGATGAATACGACCCGCTGGTCGCGCTCATGAGGGAGGAAGGCTTCGAGAACGTCTTCATCCAGGAGTTGGAGAGCGCGCACTCCTACCAGCCCGATTTTACGAACAAGAAGCCTTTTCAGGAGAGCAATGTTGAATGTTAGATAAAGAATAGGTCCTATAAGACTTATAGGACCTATTCTTTATGGAGCAGCCACTGCTCCTTCACGGCTCCGGCCTCGGTGAAAAGTACCGGTCTTCCCCTGTAGTACGCCGCGTCCGATACTTCGTAAGCCCGGACCTCGCCCTCGACTACATCGTTAGGCTGAAGCCACCCCTTCCGGACCAACTCTTCATCGATCGGCCTTTTCACCATGGGTCCGTACTCGTAGAATTTCTTTATTCGCTCGACCTCTTCTGTTGTCAGCTTTTGAAGCCGCTTCTCCATCGTACACTCGCTTTCTTTCCTCAAGGCGGGGGTTTTGCGCCCCCGTTTTGAGGCTTTCTTAGGAAAAAAGGTATAAGAACCTGCACCCGGTTTGCCGCCCCGCGTCCGTAACCGGCCGGTCTTCATCGGGTGTAGAGCACATTTGGAACCGTCAAGACTCACGGGTCCCGGGGAGCAGATACCTGCAGGTCACAGGTGAAGTGCGTACCGAGCGCGAAAGCACGTAGGTGAGATCTTGCGCGTCCGCCGACTTCAAGAGAGGGCCGGCGGGCCCGTGAATATGCCGGTCCTTTTAGCCCTTTACGCCGGTCGAGTCCGCCGGTATTCCTTGCTGCCTATTTTATCTTCCTGACATTTGACGCGCTCGGACCCTTCGGCCCCTTCACGACCTCGAATTCAACTTTTTGGCCTTCGGACAAAGATCTGAAGCCGTCGCTTTGAATAGCGGAATGATGGACAAAAATGTCCCCACCGTCGTCTTGGGTGATGAATCCAAAGCCTTTCGAATCGTTAAACCACTTGACAGTTCCTTGCGCCATGTTCGATTGCTCCTCCATTTTTAGAATTATGCAGTATCTTGCTTGATGACCTTATCTCATCGAGCCGATTAAGTCAACAATTATCGTGCTGTTCAGAGGCTGAAAAATACGAAAATAGCAGTTTTTTTTCACGGGGACCCGTTTTCCTCTTCACACTGGCGTGTGGAGGCAGGCGGGGCGCGGTCGGCCGACAGAAGAAGAGAAGAGAAGAACACGCGGAGCAGGCGATCAGCTTTGACAAGGACCTCCGAATAGAACAAACTTATAAAATGGCGGGGATCAGGATCACCGGCGGAACGCACAAGGGCAGGCTGATAGCCGTCAGCCGGGACGCCAGGACCAGGTACACCTCGGCAAAGGTGAGGCAGGCCGTCTTCAACCTCGTGGGTGAGGTCGCCGGTCTTGACGTACTTGACCTCTTCGCCGGCGCCGGCTCTTTCACCCTTGAAGCTCTGAGCCGGGGCGCAGCCTCCGTGACGGCGGTCGAGAAGGCGCCGCGCACCGCCTCGCTGCTCCGCGCGAATCTTAAGAACCTCGCCTTAGATAAAGATTGCCTTGTCGTAAATATGGATGTAAGATATGCCGTGCCCATGCTCGGTAGACAGGGGAAAACGTTCGACCTGATTTTTGCCGACCCTCCTTATGAGATGGGCTATGTTGCGGCCAGCCTGGAGCTGCTCGAAGCGCACCCGCTCTGCCGCGCCCGTACGGTCCTCGTGGTCGAGCATTCAAAACGGGAGGCGCTGGGGTTCTCGCCGGAAGAAAGGCTTACGGTGCACGCTCACAGGTACGGCGACACGGCGCTGACGATGCTCACGTGCGGGCAGCGCATACCGTGAACAGTAATCGTTTTCCCGGTATGCTCTTGCAATAAGGAGCTGCGATGAAAGAGAAAATTGGAATCTACCCCGGTTCCTTTGATCCGATTACCTACGGTCATCTTGATATTCTTGAAAGGGGTCTCGCGCTTTTCGATACCGTGATCGTCGCCATCGCCTACAACATTCAAAAACAGGGCCTTTTCTCGGTGGAAGAGCGGAAAGAGCTTATCCGGCAGTCGGTGGAAGGCAACGGCAACGTCATCATCGACAGCTTCGAGGGACTGCTCGTGGACTATGTGACAAAAATGGGCGCCAGGTTCGTCATCCGGGGCTTAAGGGCCGTCACTGATTTCGAGTACGAGTTCCAGATGGCCTCCATGAACAGAACCCTGAACGCCGAGGTGGATACGGTCTTCATGATGACGAGCAAGGACTATTTCTTCGTCAGCTCTAGGACCATAAAAGAGGTCGCGAGCTTCGGCGGCTCGATCGCGCAGTGCGTGCCGGATGTCGTCGAGGAAGCTTTGAAGAAGAAACTCGGCCATTCATGAAAAGACTTCTTCCTTTCTTCTTGTGGCTGGCTCTCATGGTGCTCTCGGCAGCGCCGGGGTATGGCGCGCGACCGGAAGTCTACGAGATCAAAGTGCACGGGGTCATCGGCCCTCCTGCTGCACAGTTTATCTCAGAGTCCATAAAGAACGCTGGTAGCGCTGGCGCGGCAGCCCTCCTTATCCTGCTCGATACGCCGGGCGGCCTCGATACGTCCATGAGGGAGATCGTGAAGGCCATTATGGAGGCCCCCCTGCCCGTGATCGTTTATGTACACCCGTCGGGGGCCAGGGCCGCGTCGGCGGGCACGATCATCCTTATCGCCGCACAGGTGGCCGCCATGACGCCCGGCACCAACGTGGGCGCGGCCCATCCGGTCAGTATCGGCGGCATCGGCAATGAGAAGATGGACAAGGAAATGATGGCGAAGGTCGTTCAGGATGCGCAGGCTTACGCGAGGAGCCTGGCCGCGAAGCGGGGGCGGAACGCGGAATGGGCGGCAAAAGCGGTGCGGACCAGCGCCTCCATCACCGCGGACGAGGCCCTGAAAGGGCGCGTGATAGACGTGGTGGCGGGCAGCGTCGATGAGCTGCTCTCGCTGGTGAACGGGCGGGTGGTCGAGGTGGGCGCGGGGCGGGTCACGCTCGCGACGAAGGGGGCAAAGATCGTTGCGGTCGAGACCCCGTTCAAGTACACGCTGCTCTCCTATATCACCGACCCGAATGTCGCCTACCTGCTCATGATGATAGGCTTCTACGGCATACTTTTCGAGATATACTCACCCGGCGCGGTCTTTCCCGGTGTGATGGGGGCGATCTGCCTGATCCTCGCCTTTTACGCCTTCCAGACCGTCCCCATAAGCTATGCGGGCCTTTCCCTGATCATCCTGGGCATCATCTTTTTCGTCATGGAGTTGAAGGTGGCGAGCTACGGACTGCTCAGCATTGCAGGCGCCGTGTCGATTATGATAGGCTCTATCATGCTGATTGACCTGCCTTCAAGCTGGCTTTCCCTGTCCTGGCAGTCGATAGCGGCCGTGGTGGCGTTCTCTATAATATTTTTCGTCGGCGTGTTATCATATGCGGTCAAAGCCCAGTTTTCAAAGGTAAAGACGGGCCGGGAGGGGCTGATTGGAGAGATCGGATCGGCAAGGACCGATATCTCTCCTGCGGGCAAGGCGTTTGTCCACGGGGAGCTGTGGGACGCACTCAGCGACACGCCTGTCCTGGCAGGTGAGCGGGTGAGGGTTATCGCCCTGGACGGAATGGTGATGAAAGTTAAAAAAGCGAGCGAAGCGAGATGAGCGGGGAGGCCGGGTGCGACCCAGCAAAGCAATATGGAGCTGGGTGCCCCGCCTGTGCGAAGCGGGTCGTGGCTTTGCCCGTCGAGGGGCTGCTGAAGTCCAATAAAGCGAGCGAAGCGAGATGAGCGGGGAGGCCGGGGCACCCGCGAAGCGGGTCGTGGCTTTGCCCGTCGAGGGGCTGCTGAAGTCCAATAAAGCGAGCGAAGCGAGATGAGCGGGGAGGCTCGACGGGCTTTGCCCGTCGAGGGGCTGCTGAAGTCCAATAATTGAGAAGGGGGGTCATGATGCCGATCTATTTTTTTGTCCTGGTAGTGGTGGTGATTTTTCTCGCGATGGCGATCAAGATATTGAACGAGTACGAGCGGGGCGTAATTTTTCGCCTCGGCCGCGTGCTGGATAAGCCGAAGGGGCCGGGCCTCATCATCCTGATCCCGGTCATCGACAGGATGGTCAAGGTAAGCCTCCGGACCGTCGTCCACGATGTGCCTCCCCAGGACGTGATTACGAAGGACAACGTCTCCATCAAGGTGAACGCGGTCGTCTACTTCCGCGTGATCGAGCCGATGAAGGCGATCATAGACGTGGAGAACTTCCTCTACGCGACGAGCCAGCTTTCCCAGACCACGCTGCGGAGCGTGCTCGGCCAGGCAGAGCTCGACGAGCTGCTCTCCCACCGCGAGAAGATCAACGAGCGGCTTCAGGAGATACTCGACATGCACACCGAGCCGTGGGGCATCAAGGTATCGAACGTCGAGGTGAAAAATGTCGACCTGCCTCAGGAGATGCAGCGCGCCATCGCGCGCCAGGCTGAGGCGGAACGTGAGAGACGGGCAAAGGTCATCAGCGCCGAGGGTGAGTTCCAGGCGTCGACGAGGCTCTCGGATGCCTCCGAGATACTCTCCAAGAACCCCATGGCGCTCCAGCTCCGCTATCTGGCGACACTCGTGGAAATCGCGACCGAAAAGAATTCGACCATCATCTTCCCGCTCCCCATCGATCTCCTGAAGGTATTTACGGACAAAATGAAAGAGAAATGATGTAAAAAGTGTCATGAAAAGGCGAGAGATGAACATAAAACAGGTATTTACGCCTCTTCCTTTTTATGAAGGGGAGGCTCCGCCGGCTTTGCCAGTGGAGGGGGCGACGCTAGCCCCGATAATTGCAATGATGTAAAAAAGGTAAGGATATGAGAAGACATCATGTAACGCAGCTTGTCGTTCTCTTTGTGATTTTTTGTTTCTTTGGAGCTGCCGGCGGTGCTTTTGCAAAAGCCGCTCCGGTAAAGAAAAGGCATCATGGTCGGTCCTCGCCCGCCGCCGGGGCACGTGCGGAAAAAGTCGCCGAGGCGCCGGCTAAGGCGTACGTGGTGATGGAGGCGTGGACGGGCAAGGTGCTGGAAGAGCAGAACATGCATGAGAAACGACCCCCCGCGAGCATGGCGAAGCTGATGACGGCCTGCATCGTCCTCGACAGGATCGCGAAGGGGGAGGTGCACCTGACCGACAAGGTGCCGGTATCGAGGGAGGCCGCCGCAATCGGGGGCAGCCAGGTATACCTCAAGGAGGGGGAGGTCTTCACCCTCGAAGACATGATGCGGGCCACCCTGATCGCGTCCGCCAACGACGCGGCCCACGCGGTCGCCGAGTTTATCGCGGGGACGAACAGGGACTTTGTGGAGCTGATGAACGAGAAGGCGAAATCCCTCGGGATGAACGATACGGAATTCAATTCGGTCCATGGCCTGCCGCCCGGGAAAGACCAGAAGGAAGACCTTACGTCCCCTTATGATATGGCGCTTCTTAGCCGGGAGGTTCTGAAATACCCGAAGATGATCGAGTGGACGTCGACAAAAACGGGCGAATTCAGGAACGGGGCCTTCATACTCAATAACCACAACAAGCTTCTTTCCAGGATGCCTGAAGTGGACGGGCTGAAGACGGGCTACTACCGGAGCACGGGCTACAACGTGGCGGCCACGGCAAAGAAGGGAGACATGAGGTTCATCGCCGTGGTAATGGGGAGCCCCACGGCAAAGGCGCGGGACGGCCTTGCGGTGGAGAAGCTGAAGAAGTGTTTCGCGGACTATACCGTGGCGAGCGTTGCGAAGAAGGGCGAGGAGGTCGAGAAAGAGATCTCGCTGCCGGACGGCAGGTACCGGAAGATAAAAGGCGTGGCCGCAGCCGATGTGAATATTCCGTGCCTGCGGGCAAAGAAAAAAGAGATAAAGCGCGTGATCTCCCTGCCTCCTGCCGTTGCGGGCGAGGTGAAGCAGGGGCAGAAGCTCGGAGAGATGCTCTTCCAGCTCGACAACGAGGTAGTCGGGAAGGTCGACATCGTGTCGCCCGTGTACGTGCCGAAAGCGAACATATTCACGAGGATCGTGCGAAAGACAGGTCTGAATATATAGGAAAGAGGGTAGCTGTCCCTATGTTTACCATGCTCCAGAAAAGGGAGATTATCGTCGGTGTCACAGGGGGCATCGCCGCCTATAAGATCACCGAGCTGGTGCGCGCATTGACCAAGCTGGGGGCAAGCGTGCACGTGGTCATGACGAAAAATGCCATGGAATTTATCACCCCCCTGACTTTTCAGACCATTTCAGGCAACCCCGTCACGCATAACATGTTCGAGCTTGTCACGGGCGGCAAGATAGGCCATATAGCGCTTTCGGACATCGCGGACCAGATGGTGATAGCCCCGGCGACGGCCAATGTGATCGGGAAGGTCGCAAACGGCATCGCGGATGATTTTCTCACGACCATGGTTATGGCGACCAGGGTCCCGGTGCTCTTTGTCCCTTCGATGAATACGAAGATGTGGGAGAGCAGCATCGTCCAGGGGAACATAGAGAAGCTCAGGGAGAACGGGTACCAGTTCATGGAGCCGGCTACGGGCGACCTGGCGTGCGGGTGGCACGGAAAAGGCAGGCTGCCCCCCATTGACGATATTGTGGAACAGATGGAGGACATCTTTACGGAGAAGGATTACCTCGATCAAAGGGTCCTGGTCACGGCGGGCCCCACCATCGAGTCCATCGACCCGGTGCGGTGCATCACCAACCGCTCTTCGGGGAAAATGGGATATGCCATCGCCAAGATGGCAAGGAGAAGGGGGGCGGAGGTAGTCCTTATTACGGGGATTACGTCTCTGCCGCCGCCGAGAAGCGATATCCGGGTCATCAACGTGATGACCGCCGAGCAGATGAGGGCGGTCGTGATGGAAGAGCAGCGGCGGGCGGCGGTGATCATCAAGGCGGCGGCCGTGGCCGATTACCGGTGCAAGGAGGAAAGCTGTGAGAAGATCAAGAAGAAGAACGACCGGGACGACATTACCCTGGCTCTGACGAAAAATCCGGATATCCTCGAAGAGCTCGGGCGGGTCATCGGCGACCGCGTGCTTGTCGGTTTTGCCGCGGAGACGGAAAATGTTATCGAGAATGCCCGCGCTAAGCTGCAGCGGAAACATCTCGATCTCATCGTGGCGAACGACGTGTCGAAAAGCGGCATAGGCTTCGGAGCGGACGACAATGAGGTGACGATCATCGATGCGGCCGGCGGGGCAGTGCACGTGCCCAGGCTCTCAAAGGACGAGATCAGCCAGATTATACTGGACGAGGCGCTCAAGGTGGCCAAAAAGAAGAAAAAGACCGAAGAGGACTGGTACTGACCTTTATTGTTTTCGGACCGCTCCCGATGAAAAGCGTTCTTATCTCCGCAGTTATTTTCCTGTTTTTTTGCCCGGCCCTCCTTTTTGCGAAAGAGGACAAGCTGGTCGGGGTGGTCGAGATCGCGAGCAAGGCGATCGTCAACATAAAGACGGAAGAGGCGGCGAAGGGGCGGAACGAGCAGAAGAGCACGAGTCTCTTCAGGCTGTTTTTCGCCTCCGGCGCGGACGAGGACACGGAAAGCGTGGAGAATATAGGGTCGGGTGTGGTCCTCGACCCGAACGGCATCATCGTCACCAACGAACATCTCATCTCCAAGGCAGTCACCATCCGCGTCAAATTTACCAACCGCCAGGAATACGAAGCCCATGTAATCGCCGCGGACCCGGAGCTCGATATAGCCCTGCTGAAGATCGAGGGCGAGGACGGCAAAAAGGAGTTCCCTTTCCTGAAAATGACGAGGGGGAACGCGCGCGTAGGGGAGCGGGCGGTTGTCATCGGCAACCCCTACGATCTCCCCACTTCAGTCACCACGGGCGTGGTGAGCGCGCTTCGGAGGAGCGTGAAGATTAACGACAGGGTTTACACTACCCTCATCCAGACGGATGCGGCCATCAACCCCGGCAACTCGGGCGGCGCCCTGCTTGACGGAGAGGGGAGCCTGCTGGGGATTGTGACCGCCGTCTATGAGGAGGGCAAGGGGATCGGCTTCGCCATCCCCATAGACGACGTGATGACCATGGTCCAGGAATTCCTCGAACACGCGGGCAAGCGTCCCATATTCGGCCTCTTTGTCGAAATGAGGAGGGACGAGAGCAGCCAGTACCTCTACGTGAACGGGGTAATACCCGGCAGCCCGGCGGAAGCATGGCGCATGAAGGTAGGTGACAGGATCATCGAGCTTGACAACAAGAAGATCCGGGAGGGGATGAAGTTCCAGAACCTCTTCGGGAAGGCCGTTTTGAGCGGCAAAGGCCCGTTGAAGGTGGCCAGGGGGAACGAGACGTTCACGGTCGAGACCGGCGAAAAGAGCGCAGCCTACGTGCCCACGCCCCTCGACGAGCGCCTGTGCGGGGTCCGCCTCTCCGATATCGAGGGCTACGCGAGGCTCAAGTTCAAACTGCGACAGCAGAAGGGCGTGGTGGTGACCAAGGTGATGAAGGGCGGCCTAGGCGAGCGTTACGGCCTGAGGCCGGGCGACGTGATCATCAGGATCAACAACGCGGAAGTGGCGGATAAGGGGACGTTCACCAGCCTTATGGTGGAAGGTTTGCGAAGGAACTATATTCTCTATCAGGTGAAGAGGAACGACACGGTTTTTTTCCTCCCGATAAAACTTGACACCTTACTCTAGGAGGGATGATGGAAGCAGAAAAGGAGACTTCGGCGGGCAAGGCGAAGAAGGGGAAAGCGCGGCCCGACGGAGAAGATGCGGGAAAGGCCCGGGGGAAGGGATCGCCCGATAAGGAGTTTCTCTATGAATTCGGTTTTTCCACATTTATCCTCTCCCTCTCTACCTCGGCCCTTGTGCACCTTGGAGAGCTGCCGGACCCCTTGCGCAACACGAAAGAGGTAAACCTGCAGCTCGCAAAACAGACGATCAGCATTATCGAGATGCTGAAGGAGAAGACCGAGGGGAACCTCACGAAAGAAGAAGAGAACCTTATCGACAGCGTGCTCTACGACGTGAGGCTCAAATTCGTCAACTCGTCGAAATAGCGAGTGCCGAGCGCCGAGTGAGGAGTCAAATATCGCGACGGCGTCTTGGCATCGCGAGGGCCGCCTCTTTCTCGTATATCTTCGCTATAGCGGGCTCTCCCAACTTTAAGTAGACCTTGGACAGGTACAGCAGGGCGTCTGATTCGAGACGCCTATCCCCCGTGAGCTTGCAAACCTCCGCACACCTCGTGTGGCGCGCGATTGCCTGCTGGTAGTCGCCCTCACGCGAGAGGAGGACGCCTTCCACGTAGAGCACGTAGGTCAATTCTTCGATGTCCGCTGCGTGCTCCCTGGCCTGCTGAATGAAGTCCAGGGCGTGCTTCACCTTTCCGCGGGTCATCTCCAGGATCGCGTAGAGAAAGGCCCGGCACGAAGGGTTCGCCCGGTCCATGGGCATCTCGACGATGCGGCTGACATCGATAGATAAGTGTTCCCGACCGACAAATTCATAGCAGGCGCGGATATCTGATAAGCATTCCATAGTACTGATATTGTCGCCCTTTCCGCCGTTTCTCTTAAGGCGCGCAGAATGAATGATAGGTGGTATAAGTCTTATAGGACCTATCTTAAGAGCTTCACAATACTCTTGTGAGAGGGTAGCGCTATAGACGTCCTGTGGGTCTTATATGTCCTATTCTTATCGGAACAGGCGGCTGTATATCGTTTCCACCTGCTCGAAATAGTGCCTGGCAGTTATCGGGGCTCAGCGCCCCCTCCACGGGCAAAGCCCGCGGAGCCTCCTCCCTCGGCTCGCTTCGCTCGGTTGACCGCAGCTCACGCCCCGAACAGGCGGCTGTATATCGTTTCCACCTGCTCGAAATAGTGCCTGTCGTCCGTGATCGTGGTGATCTCTTCGTCGGCGAGATACCGCTTCAGCCCCTTATCCTTTCTGCAGCACTCGATGAAGTTGAGGCCGTCCCGGAAACAGGCCATGGCGATCGACTGCGTGATCTTGTAGGCAACCTGTCTGGTAAGGCCCTTTCTCACGAGGCTGAGCATGATGGCCTCCGAATGATAGAGACCACCGGTAATGGCCATGTTCTTTTGCATCCGCTCGGGGTAGACGACCAGGTTCCGGAAGAGGTTCGTGATGCGCTCGAGCATGTAATCGAGCAATATCGTGCTGTCCGGGCCGATCACCCTTTCCACTGAGGAATGGCTGATGTCCCTCTCATGCCAGAGGGGGATATTTTCGAGCGCGGAAAGGGCATAGCCCCGCAGGAGGCGAGCCAACCCCGAGATGTTTTCAGAGCCGATGGGGTTCCGCTTGTGGGGCATTGCGGAAGAGCCCGTCTGCCCCGCCTGGAAAAACTCCTCTGCCTCGCCAACCTCTGTCCTCTGCAGGTGCCTGATCTCCGTGGCCAGCTTCTCGAGTGACGAGCCGATAATGGCCAGGGTTGTGAAGAATTCCGCATAATAGTCACGGGGAAGGATCTGCGTGGAGATTGGCGCGGGTTTCAGCCCGACCTTGGCGCAGACGTACTCTTCCACAAAAGGCGGCACGTGGGCATAGGTGCCGACAACACCCGAGATCTTGCCGTAGGAGACGCGCTCCCTGGCGGCTTCCAGCCTCTCCAGGCTCCTCCTCATCTCATCGTGGAAATGGGCCATTTTCAGGCCGAAGGTGATGGGCTCCGCGTGTATGCCGTGCGTCCTTCCGATCATCGGCGTAAACTTGTACGTTTCTGCCTTCTCCCTGAGCACCGCCATCAGCCCCTTTATATCGTCTATCAGAAGGGTTGCGGCCTCCTTGAGGAGGAGTGAAAAGGAGGTATCGAGAATATCGGAGGAAGTGACCCCCATGTGGACCCACTTCGAGGCGGGGCCGACGGTTTCGGAGACAGCCTGGATGAAGGCCACCACGTCGTGTCTCGTCTCTTTCTCTATCTCCAGCACCCTGGCTGCGTCGACAAAGGCCCGCTCCTTGATAACCGCCAGGTCGGGAGCAGGGATCATACCGAGCCGGTTGTACGCCTCGCATATGGCTATCTCAATATCGAGCCACGTGCGGAGCTTCTCTTCCTCTCCCCATATCGCGGCCATTTCCTTCCTCGTATACCTTTCGATCATGGCTCCCCAGGGCTGTTTTGGTATATGCTACCCGACGCGGGCGTCCTTGTCAACCCGGCCGGGGTCTTTTCGCGCCTGGCGCGGTCGCCGGCGAAGGCGCGACTCCTCACATACGGGTAGTATGCTCCGGGTCGCGCCTTCGCCGGCTTCCGCCCCATCCATCGAAAATCCCTCCGGCCGGGGAAAGAGCCGTCCGCAAAAAAACGCTTTCACCTGCTAATCGAGCCTCTACATGGATAGAGAAAAGATGAAGATTGCCAAGGGAAAGAAAGGGCCATCGGCTCAACGCAACGAATGAAACACCCCATTTTGCGAAATGGTCTGATATCCCTGAAGTTTTCTGTTGTCTTTTGCGCCGCAAGACCGTATGCTATCAGGGAAATTACTGTGAAAGCGACTGAATGAGCGAACAGATTAACCTCCAAGGTCCCCCCCATGATTCTCTCTTCTTTTTAGCAGATAGTCTCGTCCAGAAAACGCAGTCCATCCTCCCTCAATCATCTACAGAAGAAGACATAAAAATAGGCTTTGAAAAACTATTGGAACCTATCCTGAAGGAAATGCGTGTAAAGAGCAGCCCTGCTTATGAAAAATCTATCTATAATGCAGGTCGCTCTGATGCGCTTCACGGGCAGGTTGTTATCGAATATGAAGCCCCGCGCTCTTTTCGGTCCCGAAGATGGGTTGACCATGCTTACGATCAGTTAGTCGGCTATATTCAGGGTCTCTCTCAAAGCGAAAAAGACAGCCTCTTCTTATACGAGTCAAAGTTTGTTGGAGTGGGTTTTGATGGTGAGCAAATTTTTTTTGCACGTTATCGAGGGGATAAGACCGAAGCAAAGATCACATTATCGCGTGATAAATTTGTCTTAATTGGACCATTTGATTTCAACCCGGACAGCGCACGCACGTTACTCACGCACTTACGGGCATTGTCAAGACTTCCGCTCAATGCGGAAAATCTGTCAAAGAAATTCGGTCCTCAAAGTGCCCTTGCACAAAAGATGGTCTCCGCTCTTTCGGATTCATTTGGAAATTGGTCCTCAGAGCGGGTTCAGGTATTCTTTGGAGAGTGGAAACGGTTGTTTGGGATTGTCTACGGGGAGCAGTTCAGCGGCCAGCTTGCAAAAGAAATCAAAACACTATCGTCATTGTACAGCGTTGCCGGCACAATCAATTTTCAGGAGCTTCTCTTTTCTGTCCATACGTACTTCGCCTTCTTGATGAAACTGATAGCTGCGGAAATTATGACATTGAAGGAAACATCATTTCACTCTTCTCTCGCAGCCGAATTGACGCATGCCTCTGAAGAAGAGCTCAGGCGGCGTCTGGATGATATCGAAGAAGGCGGTATCTATGCCCGAAGGGGCATCACAAACTTCCTTGAAGGGGATTTCTTCCGGTGGTATCTCGATGCATGGTCGCCAAGGCTCAAGGAGTCGATCCAGGATGTGACGAGGGCACTTTCGGAGTTCGAACCGGCAACGAGCTCGCTGGACCCTCCGGCAACAAGAGACCTTCTGAAAAAGCTCTATCAATACCTGGTGCCACAGGAAGTACGCCACCGCCTTGGGGAGTACTACACCCCGGACTGGCTGGCAGAGCTTTTGATTGACGAAGTCCGCTACACCGGAAACACCCTCAAAAGATTTATCGACCCTGCATGCGGGTCCGGCACCTTCTTGGTTCTTGCAATCCAGCGCGCGAAGGATCAGGGGGAAAAAGAGGGATTGCCTCCACTTGAAATAGCAAAAAGAATTGTCAGTCATATATGGGGATTCGATTTAAACCCTCTTGCCGTTATCGCTGCACGGACAAACTATCTTTTCGCACTCGGCCATCTGGCAAACGAGCTTGATCACATCGAAATACCCGTCTATCTTACCGACTCGGTGCTCACACCCACAAAAACAAAGGGCGGTCTCCTGGGCGACTACTTAGAAGTCTCAACATCGGTGGGAAAATTCGAAATTCCTGGAGAGTGGGTAAATCAGGAGGGGTTCCTGCTCGGAATCGCTGCGCCCATCGTTGAAGATATGGCAAAACATCGATATTCCGTGGAAGAAGCATTAATCAGGTTCAAGAAACAAGGACTCGTATTTCCTTATAACATTGAAGTGGTAAAAGCATTTTATTCTAAAATACTCCACTTGGAGCTGCAGAACAGGAACGGCATTTGGGCGCGGTTTCTGAAAAATGCCTTTGCTCCCATGATAGCGGGCAAATTCGATTATGTCGTCGGCAATCCGCCCTGGATACGGTGGGGTTACCTCGCACAATCATACCGGAAGGCAACCGAGGGTATGTGGAAGGACTACGGACTCTTTTCGCTGAAAGGCCATGCAGCGCGCCTTGGCGGGGGCGAAAAGGATTTCTCAATGCTTTTTCTCTACGCCTCGGCAGATTACTATCTGAAGGCCGGCGCGAAACTGGGCTTCCTTATTACTCAGGAGGTCTTTAAGTCTAAAGGCGCGGGAGAAGGCTTTCGCAGATTTCAACTCGGAGATGATAAACCCCTCAAGGTGATAGAAGCACATGATTTCTCGTCCGTTCAACCCTTTGAAGGCGCAGCCAACAAGACGGCAATGGTCATCCTGAAAAAGGGCGAACCAACTGCCTATCCGGTGCCATACACGGTGTGGACCCGCAAGAAAGGGGTGGGGAAAATACCTACCGATATGTCTCTGCCGGATGTGAAGCTCCGCTTAAAAAGTGAACGATTGATAGCTCAGCCGATGGGTTCTGCTACAGGTTCATGGCAAACCATATCGGATAAAAAAGATTCTTCATATGCCGCGATAGAGGGTGTGAATTTCTATAAAGCTCGTCGCGGTGCCAGCACAGAGCCATACGGCGTTTACTGGCTTGAGATTCTCCAAGTCCGCTCTGACGGGAATCTCATTATCAAGAACCTGCCCGAACATGGAAAAAGAGATATCTCCCCGGTAGAAGACGTGGTGGAACAGGATTTGATATACCCCGCTGTACGGGGTGCTGATATTGACCGCTGGGGAGTGTCGCCGAAAATTTATATTCTCATGAGCCAGGACCCGGAGACAAGCGAACCATACCCCGAACGCACGATGAAGGATAAATGGCCGCAAACCTATAGTTATCTCTCTCGATTCAAAGAAGTGCTCCTTTCAAGGGGTTCTAGAACGGTACGCCAGCTAGCCGAAAGAACTGCATTTTACGCCATGTTCGGGATTGGGTCCTATACCGTCGAACGTTACAAAGTGGTATGGAAGCGCATGGCCAGCGACATTACCGCTTCCGTTATCTCCGAACATAAGACACCTTTCGGCTACAAAAAGATTATCGGAACAGATACAACAGCGATCATCGCTACACCGAACGAAATCGAAGCGCACTATCTCTGTGCGATTATTAATTCAAACCCGGTCCGAAAATTTATAAAAACGTACTCTTCCGCCGGACGCGGTTTTGGTGCGCCTTCGGTTATGCAATATGTCGGCATTAGGCAATTCGACCCACACAACACAATCCACAGTTCCCTTGCAGAATATTCCTTGCAGTGTCATCAAATGAAGATTCAAGGAAGAACAGGGGAGACGCCCTCCGTCGAAAGACAGATTGACGAAGCGGTCAATAACCTGTTTGGCTTGTAACACGGTATGTTCAATCCTTTACGCCGCCCGTCACTGCCTCTGGCAAGAAGCAGAAATTAAAAATGGGCAGGCAGAGAAACTAGCTTCTGAAGCGTTCCCTTGACAGAATTATTGGTCTAGTGTCTAATGAAAACACAACCAATACTCTGCGTCCAACGAAAGGAAGGATTCATGAAAATCGATCATGCCTATTTAAAAGGACTCCTTGAGGCTTTCGAGCGAGCAGAAGGGCCGACCACTGATATCAGAGAGCTAAAATCTGAGGGCTACGACTACGAGGACAGTTACTTCATTTTTCATCTTCGGCTTCTGAATGATCAAGGTTTTGTAAAGTCTGAGGCCGGAAGTGGCATTGGTGCGAAAATAGCATCAGATGGTTCTGTGATGTGGTCTGTCATTCCGTTACGACTCACTGCTCAGGGTCATGAGTTTCTAGAAGCTCTACATAACAGTAAGGTCTGGGGAATGATCAAAACGAAATTCAAAGACGCGTCACTTGGTACTTTGGCGCTGGCGGCTAAACTGGCACTCGAAGAGGGTACAAAAGCGATTATAAGGGGTTAATGAACAGCAAGGAATGGTCTACGACAACACTAATCGTTGTTAGCAGCATACTGCTATTGGCTTCAGGTGTTGCAAATGGGGGAATGATTTCAAGTGACTCCATTGGCAATGATCCTGCCAAAGAGAAACTTTGCATATCGCGTGCAAAAGTCAATTTAAGGGGCAAGGTAGTACCTTTTGAGATCGATTCTCGCCGCGTTGAATTATTCCGCTCGGCGCATCCAGACTCCACTCTGATTGTTATAGACGACGGGGTTAGCCCACAGCTGGTTGAATGCTTCCTTCGTGCAGGTACAGGCAGGTTTGACCCCGATTCATACAGCCCGGAACAAAGCTGGGGGTGGTGGCACACGATCAAACCCAAAGGATTCGAGCCTGGCATCCATACTCCGGAAGGCCAGTCTATGGCGGCCAATGTGTGCTTGAGGGCGGTTGAATCCACGCCCTATCGAGGGGAGTATGACCACAGTGTGTACAGCGTTGTTCAGGAATTGGGTGGCCACAGGAGCGGTGTTCGTTTCAGCGCCGGCAGCGTCATCGGGGGCAAGAAGGCAGAACGCTACGATATTGTTGTACAGGGAACATCTTTTTACAGGCCGGCTAATCCAGACTTGACCGCTGTCAATTTCACGTGCTTGCTTTCACCCGCGTTGGAGGTTAAAGCAATAGATTTCAAGAAGTAACGCAGGCATGGCCTAAGACCTTCCTTTGAAATTGCAAGCTCCGGTTGGCGCTTCTCACTCCATCAGAACCTTGATCTCCTTTTTCTGCTCTGCTGATAATCCGAGGCTTGATAGCATATCTTCAAATACGGCGTCCTTAAATGTTCTCTCGCTGTTTGCCCTTGAACTGGCTGCCGCTGCTCTCAGAATCGTCTCTGTTGAAGGAACGCTGATGGCTTTCGATTTTAGAGTGGCGTCACTACTTTTCTCAAGAGCTCGAATTAGATTCTTTCTGGCCGATTCTGTTAGGTAGGGAGAAGGGGACGTTCTTAAGCAAGTAAATAACTTGCTCCTTGCCCTTTCTCCAGTAGCTCATACCCCCCAATTCCCGCAATCATTACCGATTGTAACACTTGGTATCGGCTCGGTCGAGCAAAATCTAGCCTTGCAGGAAGAAGTTTTCGACATGGGGGACCATAAAACTCTCTGATGACGCAGACGATGCGCCTGAAGGCAGCGCCGAACCCGCCCCTCAGGGTCGAGCCCTTGTACGGGGGCAGGATGAGGGGCTCCAGGGCTTTGAGGGTGAAATCCAGTTGTGCGGCGGTAATGTGGATAGCATTTCTCCTGTCAATCCAGGATAAGAGCTTCACCGATTCTACCACTACATGCCGCACAGAACAACAAAAATGTTCGCATGGAAATCCACGAATGCTCTGTGAAGAACTGCCGGACACTTCCCCGTCGCCCATCGGTCATTGTTTTTTTCGAAAACCGCCGAGGTTGCTCTTTGTCACTTCTGGTTGTCGCCCCTCCTTGTCACTTCTGGTTGTCGCCCCTCCTTGTCACTTTGACAGGAGAGGAGGAAACAGGGACAATATTATGAGACCGGGCGGTCAATTTTGATAGGCTGGAGAGATGACACAGCCCGGCCCGTTTCAGCCGGTTTCCGGAGGACCCAGAGGCCGTGCCGCTCTTTGACAACTGAGCCGCAACAGATGCGTCCCACGGCGGCGTTGCTCCGCTGTCGCGACCAGCCGCTACGCGGTGTCACCGACTGCACCGGAGCGCCTTGCCCGTATCACCCTCACCCCGCCCCTCTCCCCTCAAGGGCATAAGCGCTAACTTAGGCCGTCACCCCGGTGAAAACCGGGGTCCAGAAACCTTAAACTCCCCTGGATACCGGCTTCCGCCGGTATGACGAATCGTAACAAGGACCTCCCTTTCCTCTTAATATTAGCGCTTATGCCCCTCAAGGAAGAGGGAGCGCGAGCGTCCGTCCACCTCACGCTCGTCTTCGGCCGGAGCATACAATGGCAGGGGATACCAGAGACATGCTTCAAGGGTGATTTGTTTTCCGGCCGGAGGAACTTTCGATGAT
>JBEKHB010000065.1:0-21570 GCA_050012495.1 Syntrophorhabdales bacterium | reverse complement strand
GGCGGTGGGGACATCGTTGTTTCATTCGTTACCTTCTAAGACACCGCCCGCGTCTCCGCCTACTTACATCACTATTACCATTTCTATTGCAGCCGTGCAAGAAAAAAGACAAAGTTGAGGAGTACAGGGAGAACTCCCGGGCGGTCCCGGTTCGGGCGCGACCCAGCAAGGCGTAACAGTTTAGTCCCTTTTCTGCACCAGGGAATCATATGGGGTCACCCACTTGTGACCCTGGAGCGATGAGGGATGCATGATTCCAGGTTGCAAAGCTCGCTTGGGCAACAGGCCGTCAGTATCTGGCCCCTCTAATTCCCCTTTCTTTACGGCCTACTGGCGCCCTGTGTCCATTATTTTCCCTTCTGCAATGCTTTTCGGCCAAACGATGACCCTCTTTCCCTTTTGCCACTGGAAGACAGTCCCACAGGCCGCTTTCTCTGGATCTTCGCCGAATATCAACTGATGACCTGCGTCGAACTTGATCCTTCCCACACTCCCTACAAGGTCGACCTCTTCTATCGCCTTCGCCACCCTATCAGGGTCTAAGGTCCCCACCTTCTCTATCGCAGCTTTAAGAATATAGATGCTATCATAGGCGGGGGCCACGCCGTGATCAGATTGCACTTCTTCACCCCATCTCTTTCTGTACTTGTCAAAAAAATCGACTGATGGTTTGTAGGACTGTGCAGGGATCTGTCCGATCTCCCAGAGGGTATTCAAGGCGCCTTCTATGTCAGGTCCGAAGGTAGTCCAGGCCTTTGTTCCCGCAACAGGCACTATCAGGCCTGAGACGATAGCGGGAATCTTCATGCTTTTGTGCTGCTTCACCAGGATACCACAGGTCGGCATATCGAAGATGGGCATGATGACCTGGGCGTTTGTTCCCCTTACCTTCAAAAGGGCGGACGAAAAATCGGTTGCCCCTGTGGGGAACCTCACGAATCCCAGGACGCTCCATCCATTCTCCTTGAACCATTTTTCCATAAGTGACCCTGTTGTCGTGGCCCATAGCACGTCCTGGGTCATAATGAAAACCTTGTTGTAGCCAAGCTCCTTGTTAATAAGCTTCATCATGCCCTGCAAGCAATCCGCAGCATACCTAGAATCCATGCCGGTTCTGAATGAGTACTTATACTTCTGCTTGTCGCTTAAGACTTTTTCTTGAAACTTAGGACTCATGGCGATGGAGGTCAGGTTTATGGTCTTATACTTGGAATAGATGTCCATTGCCGCGAGCAGCGCCTCTGACCTGAAATTGCCGACGACGGCTGCATATATCTTCTTGTCGAGGATAAGCTTTTCTATCCCGAGGAGTGCCTCAGACACGGGGACGCCCGGTTCTCCGTCCCGTATATCAAGCGCTTCTATCTTCATGAGCATTGGTTTGCCGCCTACCTTCACCCCGCCTTTGCCGTTTATCTCTTCGACGGCAAGTCTTGCTGCCTTTTCTCCCTCATACCCGTTTATCAGCTTCAGGGACGTAGGCACGCCGATTACGATATACTTCTGCCCATAGCAGTAAGGTGTGAGCATCAAGAAGAGGACTACAAAGAATAGAACGCGTCTTATCCGTGCCATGATACCCTCCTGTCTGTTGTCATAAACAGCTCTGACCAATCGTACACATAAGGTGGACCCCTCTGTCAAGGCATTTTTTACCGTTCTTAAGTTACAGCCATGTTCATAAGTACGCACATCATCGGGGTCGCAATATCCTCACGTTCGCCACCCAGCGCATTCTCACTCACCGGACCAGCCTGTCAGTCTTTCCGACTGCCATCTCCCTCTCCTCGATTATCAGAGAAATGGCATAAGATTACAACAACTATATTCAGGCTTTCCATCAGAAAGACGGTATTCATGGGCACCAGGGGAGAAACTCTGTCACAGGAAAGAAATTTGGGAGATGGTCGGATACGGTCTGATAGGTCAAATCCCGGCTATGACTACAAAGAACTGAGAAAGCGATCATGAAGGTGCTTGTCGATACCCCCGCCTGGTCCCTGGCATTACGAAAACAACCGAAGACCGTGTCCCCCCTTCTCCCGCTCTTGACAAAGTATAGTATTACTATTATATTACTTCTGGATTTAAAATATAGGTTTTAAATCCCCCCAACCAAAGTCGGGGGTTGAGGGTTGATCTCCCGGTTGTCAGGTCCTTGAGACGTGACAATATCGATCACGGAGGTGCACTATGGAACTCTCACTCAGCACGATTTATGACAGACCGGCGAATCTCCTAAGAAGTACAGGGTTCTTCTCTGACTTTGAGAGAAGCATCGATGACCTTTTCGGACGGTTCCTGGAGGGCTCTGTGATGCCCATCGGCATAGCGGGGATGGAAGGCACTTTCTCGCCTCGTATGGACATCAAGGAAACGAAAGGCGCACTCACGGTGACTGCCGAATTGCCGGGTATGGACCAAAAGGAGATTGACGTCTCCGTCCATGACGGCGTTCTCACGATCAGTGGCGAGAAAAAGGTCGGCAAGGAAGAAAAGGGGACGGATTACCACTACATCGAGCGCTCGTACGGCTGCTTTTCGAGATCCTTCTCGCTGCCCGATACGGTAGAGACCGAGAAGATCGGGGCGGCCTACAAGGATGGCGTCCTCACCGTGACCCTGCCCAAGACCGCGAAAGCGATGGAGCAGTCGAAAAAGATTCCGATAACTGCTTGATCGCGTCTATACCCCGCCCCGATGCCCGGATGCGGGTACCGGGGCGGTGCTCTGTTTCACCACTCGCAAGAAAGCAGACCCCTTAACCTTTTCTCAGGTCCCGCACCCGCCTATGGAGCTACAGGCGGGGCGCCAGGCTCCATATTGCTTTGCTGGGTGGCGCGGAATCCCCTTGACCAACTGTCCAAATAGCGTTAAACTGCTGGTAGCAGGTTGTACAATCGCAAGGAGGTTCTACCCCATGAAAACGGTTATTACTTCGGCTAAGGGGCAAGTGGTTATCCCAAAGGAAATCAGAGACAAGATCGGCCTAAAGTCCGGAGGGAAAGCTGTCATTGAAGCAGTTGGCGACCACGCTGAGGTTCGAGCCCTGCCGGAAGACCCTGTGGAGTCTTTCTGTGGGGCCTTCAAAGAGGGACCGTCGCTTACGGGGGCCTTGCTCAAGGCACGGAGGGAAGATGCGGACCGCGAAACAGCGAAAGGTACTTGATTCATTCGCGTTGTTGGCCTATTTAAAGATGGAAGGCGGTTTTGCTAAAGTGAAATCCATACTTGGCTCCCGAGACTCGATTGTTATGATGAACGAGATCAACATTGGAGAGACCTATTACATTCTGGCCAGGGAACGCGGTTTGGACAAGGCGACTTATTTCGCCGACATTATCCTGCCTAGCCTTCCGATCACACCTGTCAGTAATACCTTCAAAGAAGTGCTTCAGGCCGCCCGCATAAAGGCAGAGAACTCACTCTCTTTCGCGGACTGCTTTGCCGTTGCAACCGCCATCGGTCAAGAAGCCATAGTGATAACAGGGGATCCGGAATTTAAGAAAGTCAGCCATCTTGTAGAAATCGACTTGGTGTGAGTGTTATCCAGCCATATCTCATGTCCATTCGGGGGAGAGAAGGGAGAAGGGGACATTCATGCCGAACGCCTCCCGCAAACTGCGCGCAGCGGTATCGAGGGCCTGCTGCCTGCTCCGCGACCGTTTGAAGAGGAGGAGAAAGGCATGTATCATGTCCTCACAGCAGACGTATTTCGCCCAGACGCCCGCCTCTGCCAGCCGCAACGCGTAAGCTTCTCCCTCGTCCCTCAGGGGGTCGCAGCCCGCGGTGACCACAAGGGCGGGAGGGAGGAGCGAGAGGTCCGGGGCGAGGAGGGGAGAGACGTAAGGGCTTGACCAGTCCTTCTTCTCGGGGACGTACATGGCCCTCGCGCCCTCCATATCGCGGCTGCCGAGGAAAAACCCCTCGCCGAAGTCTTTTACCGATTCTGCCGTGGAATCGCTGAGGTTCGTCGCCGGGTAGAAGAGGGCTTGAAAAGTGATGGCGGGTCCCTTCCGGTCTCTGGACATCAGGGTGAGGACGGTGGCCAGGTTGGCGCCCGCGCTTTCCCCGCTGAGCGCGATGCGCCTCGGATCTGCCCCCAGCTCGCGCCCGTGCTCCGCCACCCAGAGAAGGGCCGCGTAACAATCTTCCGGTGCGGCGGGATAGGGATGCTCCGGGGCGAGCCTGTAGTCCACCGAGACAGCGATGCACGGTGTCCGCTTCGCCAGGGAGAGGCAGGTGTCCTCTTCCGTATCGAGGTTTCCGAGCACCCATCCGCCGCCGTGAAAAAAGAGGAGGACGGGCAGCGGCGTCTCCCCGACAGGCGTGTAGACGCGGATAGGTATGGCCCCTCCCGGCCCCGGTATCGCCGTGTCCTCGATCTTCCCCGAAAAGTCTGTCCTCTCCACTTTCGTCACCATGGAAAGCACAAACTGCCTCATCGTCTTATAAGAGTCGACGGAGATGGCGGGGCCCGGCGTCCTTCTTATCAGGCCCAAAAAGGCCTTTACCTCAGGTGCAAGTCTGGCGAAGCATTCCTCGGCGCGCGTTGTGCTCATCTGTTTCTCCCCCGGGGCGACGTCGGTCCTTTCTATAATTTACCTCAGAGCCATTCATAGAGGTGGTTGCGTGAAACTCCCGCAGCTCCTTCCTATATCTCGAACGCGAGCGCTTTGAGCCGGGCGAGGGAAAAGACCGGCCCGTCCTTGCAGATATAGTGCGGCCCTATGTTGCACCGGCCGCAGAGCCCGATCCCGCACTTCATGCGCGCCTCCAGGGTGGTGATGATCTCCTCTGCGCCGAAGCCCAGGGCGGCGAGGTTTTGGAGCACGTACTTGATCATGATGGGAGGGCCGCACGTCAAGGCGACTGTGTCGGCGGGCTTCGGGGCAACGTCGTTGAGGACAGTGGGGACGAAGCCCTGACGGATGGGCGGTCCGGGTGAGTTCGCGTCGACAGTGAGGATGAGACTGATATCGTCGCGCCCTCCCCACTCTTTCAGGTCTTCCTTATAACAGAGGTCAGGGTAGCTGCGCGCCCCGTAGATGATCGTGATATCCTTATAGTCCTGCCTGTTGTCGAGCATGAAGAGGATCAGGGTGCGTAAAGGCGCGAGGCCGATGCCTCCGCCGACGAACAGGACATTCCTGCCTTTCATCCCATGGTAAGGGAACCAGTTGCCCAGGGGCGCTCGCAGGCCGATCTGGTCGCCCACGGAGAGCTCGTGGATCGCGCTGGTTACCTCGCCCGCCTTCATCACGCTGAACTGGAGATACTCCATGCGGGTGGGCGGCGAATTGATGACGAAGGTCGCCTCACCCGCGCCAAAGACCGAAAGCTGGCCGACCTGACCGGGCTCGAAGGTGAACCGGCTCATCTTTTCCGGGTCGTTGAGGACCACCCTGTAGGACTTGATGGAGGGCGTTTCGTCGATGATATCGATGACCGTCGCAAGGTCCGGCAGATAGGGGTTATGCTGCGCCATCTATTTCCTCCCTGCTGGACAGCAGCGTCACTATGCGGCTGATATCCACGGAGGCCGGGCAATGGCGGATGCATCTGCCGCAGCCGGTGCACGCGGGCTCTCCGTGGACCTCCGGGTACCAGACAAACTTGTGCTCCACCCTGTTTTTGAGCCTCTGCGATTTCCCGGACCGGGGGTTGTGGCCGCTCGCCTCCAGCGTAAAGTGGGAGAACATGCACGAATCCCAGCTCCTTATGCGCTCGCCCGCCGTGGTCCCCTGCTCGTCGGTAATATTGAAACAGTGGCAGGTGGGGCAGAGGTAGGTGCAGGCCCCGCAGGCGAGACATTTTTCCGATGCCTCCTGCCAGAACTCGTCGGAAGCAGACAGGTCAGGGCGGACATCCGTGCAAACGCCGACGCCATTTGTTACACCGTCCTGTTGTTTCTTTGCTTCGTCCCTGTAGGGCGCGCCGTTCTCCATGCTTGAATCCGCGAATGTTCGTGCGCCTTTCTCCGTGAGGACCTCGATATAGTAGCCGTGTTCGATCTCGGTCACGAGGGCGTCGGAGCCCGTCTTGTCAGCGGGACCGCCGCCGACGGAATTGCAGAAGCATCCGGCGAAGCTCCGGCTGCAGGCCAGGGTAATGATGGTCGTCCGCTCCCGGCGCTCCTTGTAGTACGGGTCCGCCTCCAGGAAGACGCGGTCGAGGATGGTGAAACCCCTCGCGTCGCATGGGCGGGCAGCCAGGATGACCGCATCACGCTGCGGCCGTTCCGCGTCGAGGGAAACGCGTGTCTTTTGGGGCTCATCGGGGTCTTTGCTGAAGGCAAAGGTAAAGAGCGTCTCGCTTTGCGGGAAGATGACCCCTTTCGGCGCGCCATGAGCCGGGCGGTCGAGACAGACGGACACGCCTGTGTCACTGCTTGAGGGGGGAGGCTCTGCGGGCTTTTGCCCGTGGAGGGGGCGCTGAGCCCCAACCATGTCCGGGCGGTCGAGACAGACGGACACGCCTGTGTCACTGCTTGAGGGGGGAGGCTCTGCGGGCTTTTGCCCGTGGAGGGGGCGCTGAGCCCCAACCATGTCCGGGCGGTCGAGACAGATGGGGTTCCCTTCCCCCATCCGCCGGAACACGACCGTCTCTCCCTCCTCGCAGGGCGCGTAGACCTGACAGCTCCGGGCCAGGGATTCAATGAAGGGCGCCCAGGCGGCGCATCTGATGTAGCCCTCTTTCATGACAGCTTGTGCTCCTCTATCCGCTCCTCGTCCTGCCGGAAGGTGGAGAGGGGCGGTTTATCCGCGGGATCGATTCCGGCTGTGTAGCCGAAGAGCTCCAGCATCTCCAGATTGATCTTTTTCTTCAGCAGCCCTAAGGGGATATTCATGGGGCAAGCCCGCTCGCACTCGCCGCACTCGGTGCACCGGCCGGCAAGGTGCAGGGCATGGATGAGATGGAACATCATTTTCTCAGAGTTAGTCGCCTTCTGGCTCATCCAGTGAGGCTCGCGGGTCTCGGCGATGCACGAGTCCGTGCAGACGCACAAGGGACAGGCATTGCGACACGCATAGCAGCGGACACAGCGGCCTAACTCCTTTTCCCAGTATGCCCAGCGCTCGTCCAGGGGCATGGACTCTATTTTGCGGACATCGTCATAGACCGCGTCAGCCGATTTATCAGGCTCGACGGGGTCTCCCGTGAGCACGTCGTAGAGAAGCGGCGTGGGGTACCGGCAGGTCGCGCACTTGCCGGGAGAGACATCCGAAAGGGCGAGCCTGACCTCCCCGCTCGCGGTCCCGACTATGACGGTATCGCCCTCGAAGGCGACGGAATGCACCTGGGCGTGGCCGACTGCGGCGCGTACCTTTTTCACGCTCACCACACCCCGGCAGGGGACGCCGATGATGACGATGTTCTCTCTTTTGACGAGCCCCTCCTGAAGGAGCTGGATGACGCTCCTCGAATCGCAGCCCTTCACGACCACCGCCACCCGCCGCTTTTCAGCGGGGAGGTAGGAGGCGAGGTTGTGCACGCACAGGGGGTTGAGGATCATCTCCTCGACCAGCTTTTCGTTCTTTATGAAGCACGGCTCCGCCCTTAAGGGGTCGCCGCCCGCGCGATAACCGATGACGGCATCGACCGAGGGGAGCACCGCACGCACCGCACTTTTTAGCTTTTCAACGTTCAACGACGATCTCCTCTTTATCTTGCCGCGGACCAAGCTCGTGGATTTGTCTTGTGAAAGCGGTGACGGTCTGTTGCCACTTTTGCCCTTCGGAGGCGGAGACCCAGGTGTAGTGGAACCTCCTGTCATCGATGCCGATGAAGGGGAGAAATCGCTTCAGCATTTCGAGCCTTCTTCGCGCATAAAAATTACCCTCCGAATAGTGGCAGTCGCGGGGATGGCAGCCTGAGACAAGAACGCCGTCGGCGCCCGACAGAAGAGCCTTTACCACAAAGAGGGGATCGACCCTGCCTGAGCAGGGCACCCTGACGATGCGCAGGTCGGTCGGCTGCTTGAAGCGGGAGACTCCGGCCGTGTCCGCGCCGCCGTAAGAGCACCAGTTGCACAAGAAGCCGACGATCCTCAGCTCTCCATTCGTTTCTATATCCGGCATAAGGCATTGACCTCCGCGAGGAGCTGGTTATCGGTGAAGTGTTCGAGCTGTATGGCCCCGCAGGGACATGTGGCGGTGCAGACGCCGCACCCCGCGCAGACGGTCTCGATCACGCTGGCCACGCGCTTCCCGCCCGGCAGCGTCACCTCCGTGATCGCCTGGAAGGGGCATGTGGAGAGGCACTTCAGGCAACCCACGCAGGCCCGGGTGTCAACCCTCGAAACGGCCGGGTCCGACTCGATCATCTCCTTCGAGAGCAGGGAGAGGACCTTTGCCGCTGCCGCGCTTCCCTGGGCCACGGAGGCGGGTATGTCCTTCGGTCCCTGGGCCGCGCCCGCGAGATAGACGCCGGCCGTGTTCGTCTCCACCGGCCGGAGCTTCGGATGGCTCTCCACGTAGAAGCCGTTCGTATCGTAAGAGATATGGAGCTTTTCGGCCAGCTCGCGGGCGCCTGGCGCAGCGACGGCCGCCGTGGCGAGCACGACCAGGTCGGCCTCGACCTCAACCTGGGTCCCGAGGAGCGTATCGGCGCCCTTGACCACCATCTTTTTTCCCTTTGGATAGATGCGGGAGACGCGTCCCCGGATGTAGTGGACCCCATAGTCCTCCTGGGCCCGCCGGGTAAACTCGTCGTATCCCTTTCCTGCCGCGCGGATGTCCGTATAGAAGACGTAGGACTGGGAATCGGGGATGTGGTCTTTGGTGAGGATCGCCTGCTTGGCGATGTACATGCAGCAGAAGTTGGAGCAGTAAGGCACCCCGATCGACTTGTCCCTGGACCCCGCGCACGAGACGAAGACGACAGTCTTGGGCTCCGTCCCGTCGGATGGCCGCTGTATATGGCCCGCCGTGGGGCCGGAGGCATTGAGGAGCCTCTCATACTGGATGCCGCTGATCACATCGGGAAAGCGGCCCGCCCCGTACTCCGGCAGTTTCTCCTGGTCCAAAAGCCCGTACCCGGTTGCGACAACGATGGCGCCCACCTCCTCGGTGACGATCTCATCCTTCATCTCGTAGTCGATCGCTCCTATCGGACAGATCTTGGCGCAGACGCCGCACTTGCCTTTCGTAAACCGGCGGCAGAATTGCGGGTCGATTGTGGCTTTTTTCGGGATCGCCTGGGGAAAGGGGATGTTGATCGCCCTGGTCGGCGCGACGCCGTAGTTGAAACGATCGTAGGCGTCCTTGCTGGGGCATTTCTCCATGCACGCGCCGCAGCCCGTGCATTTCGTCCAGTCGACATAGGTCGCTTTTTTGCGTATCTTGACCTGGTAGTTGCCCACGTAGCCCTTCACATCCTCTATCTCGGAATAGGCGTGGAGCCTGATCAGCTCGTGCTGGGCAAGATCGACCATCTTGGGTCCCAGGATGCAGATCGAGCAGTCTATGGTGGGGAAGGTCTTGTCGAGGCGCGCCATCATGCCGGCTATGCTCGGGCTCCGCTCGACCACTATTGTCTCAAGGCCGCCGTCCGCGCAGTCGAGGGCCGCCTGCATGCCGGCCACACCGGTGCCGATTACGAGGACCTTCTTGTTGACTTTGAAGGATGTAGAGACGAGGGGCTTGTTCCTGACCACCTTGGCGACCGCCATCCTGAGCGCCTCTATCGCCTTGTGCGTGTTTGCCTCTTTGTCTTCCCCGACCCAGGAGATATGCTCCCTGATGTTCGCCATCTCGAAAAAATAGCGGTTGAGGCCCGCCTTTTGAACGGTCCGCCTGAAGGTGAGCTCGTGCATGCGGGGGGAGCAGGCGGCCACCACGACCCGGTTGAGCCCCTCCCGCGTGATCGCCTGTTTGATCTCATCCTGTCCCGGCTCGGAGCAGGTATACATGTAATCCGTGGCATAGGCGACGCCCGGCAGCTTTCGCGTCTCTTCCGCGACCCTTGCGACGTCGATGGTGCCCGCGATGTTGTTGCCGCAGTGACAAATAAATACGCCGACTCTCATGTAAGACGCACTCCTTGGCTTTTGCTGAGGGGGGAGGCTCCAGCGGCTTCGCCGATGGAGGGGGCGCTGAGCCCCGGTAATTGCTACGCCGACTCTCATCTTACGCGGTCTCCTTCACTTCCATGCTCTCAGGCGTCCCGGCCTCAATGTGTGTGCGGGAGCTGATGAGGGCTTCGGGACTGACTATATGCTTATTTATGCCGAGCGCCGCAGGCTTATACCCGTAAGCGAGCCCAAGTACCTGCGAAAAGTAGAGGACGGGTATGCTGAACGACGTGCCGAGGGCAGCATTTACCTGTCCTTGGCGCAGGTCCAGGTTCTGCTGGCACAGGGGGCAGGCAACGGCAATGCAGTTCGCCCCCGCGTCTACTGCCATGGAGAGGACTTTTGCGGCCAGGCGCAGGACCATCTCTTTTTTCGGCACGCCGAAGGCAGCCCCGCAGCACTCGAGCTTGAAGGCGAAGTCGACGACCTCCACACCGGCCGCCGCCAGTATCCGGTCCATCGAGACGGGGTTCTCCGGGTCGTCGAAGCAGGCGAGCTTCGGGGGCCTGGTGAGTATGCACCCGTAGTAGGGGGCAATCCGCAATCCCGGCAGCGACGTGGTGACCGGCCGCGCCACTTCTTCAAGCCCGACATCCTCGTAGATGATCTGAAGCACGGATTTGGCGGTTACCGTGCAATTGTAGGGGGCATCGAGGAGTGAGTTCACCTCGTCCCTGAAGGCCGTGTTCCTTGCCATCCTGTCATGGGCCTTCTTCAGGGCGGCAAGGCAGGAGGGGCAGGGGGTGGCGAGGGCAGCGGCGCCCATCCGCTCCACGATGGCGAGGTTGCGGCCGGCGAGGGCCGCGGCAAGGAGGTGGTCGACGGCGTGGGCCGGGGTCGAGCCGCAGCAGCTCCAATCGGGGGGCTCGACGAGGGTCACGCCGAGGGACTTCATCACGAGCTTGATCGAGGCGTCATAGGCGCTCGCCGTGCCTTCGAGCGAGCAGCCCTCATAGTAGACGTATTCCTTCTTTCCTGCCATGTTATCTGCTCCGTCCGGCGAACTTCCTGAAGATCCTTGCCACCTCGTCCCTGCCCTTTATGTTCCTGGGCAGAAAATGGATCAGCCCCTTAGCAAAGACCTTCGGCCCCAGGTCCGCATCGCTCAAGATGTGTCCCGACGCGAGGTTGTAGCGCATGAGTATCCCCAGCTCGAAGACCCTTCCATGGTTCTTGAGGGACGCAAGAAAGGCCTCGTAGAATGTCTTTATGTCCTTTTCCGTATGCTTCTTTTCCCTGTATGCCATGGCGCGCAGCGTGTCCATGATGTGGGCCACGTCGATCTCGCAGGGACACCTGGTGGTGCATGTCTCGCAGGTGGCGCAGAGCCAGAGCGCCTTTGAGGCCAGAACCTGCTCCCTCATGCCTGCCTGGATGAGGCGCATGATCTGGTTGACGGGATAGTCGAAGAACTCCGTATACGGGCACCCGGCCGTGCAGTTGCCGCACTGATAGCAAAGGAGCGGGTCTTCTCCGCTCTCCCTCCTGACTTCCTGGGCGAAACCTCTCCCGGAGCCGGCTGTCAGCTTGATTATATCCATAAAAGGACCCCCCCGAGCGCCTTTATGCGAATTGCAGCCTGATTTACCACGATACGCGTGAACCGAGGCACAAGCAGGTGGTATTCTAGCATAGATCGTTTTTCTTTTCAAGATGGGATCGAGACCATTTACAGTGGGGTCTATCCTTTTCTCACATCGATGGTTCTTGTCATGGTGTTGTTATTTCTGTTCCCCTGGCTGGCTACCTATCTACCGGGCGTGCTCATGAAATAGGAGGGGGAGGGCAATTCGCAGCATATCACCGAACCGCTTTTGGTAGACCTTTCGATGGCCTGACGCCCTCACCTCGTCGGGTTTGTCGAGGGTCTCTATGAGCCATTCAACAGAAACCGATCTCTTTGCTATCTTCGTTCTCAAATGGATTCCGAACTGCCAACCTGAAGTGTCATCCATAAACTGTTCAGACAGTGGCGACATACGCGCCATGTGTCTTAGACGCGGTTTCCCACCGAATGATATCATTCGCTTATCGGTGAATAATAGCAGCCGGAGGGAGAGTTGCGGGAGTCGGAAGGAGAGTACCGGGTCCTTTTCGAGAAATGCGGGTACGGCATACTCATAACCGATATTGGAACGGGGCGGTTTGCAGATACTAATTTATCCATCTGCCGGATGCTCGGATATTCAAAAGCAGAGTTGCTGCAATTGGGTATAGCGGACATACATCCAAAGGAGTCATGGGACCGTTTGATGTCGGAGATCAAGTCTCAGGTACGAGGTGGGCAGCAGATATCTCGCGCGATTTCGTGCCTGCGCAAAGACGGCACAGTTTTCTATGCCGATATCGCCGGCGCTAACGTCATATTCCATGGGCGTGAATGTGTCGTGGGCTTCTTTAAGGACGTCACCGACCGCACGCGGGCGGAGGAGGCGCTGCAGGCATCACAGCAGATCATCGAAGGGATTATCAACGCGATACCCGTGGGGGTATTCTGGAAGGACAAGAATCTCGTTTACCTGGGCTGTAACCTAATAGTCGCTCGCGCAGCGGGATTTACCGATCCAAAGGAGATCATCGGGAAAGATGATTACCAGATGGGATGGCGTGATCAGGCGGAATTGTATCGCGGCGACGACCGCGAGGTCATCGAGAGCGGCCGCTCCAAGCTTCTCTTCGAAGAACCCCATACAACGCCCGAAGGGAATACCATCACGATTCTTACGAGCAAGATTCCCCTGCGCAGTTCTGACGGGGAGATAAGCGGCGTACTCGGAACGTACATCGACATCACCGAGCGCAAGCGGGCGGAAGAGAAACTAAGACTGACTTTGGGCGACCTGGAGCGTTCCAACAAGGAACTGGAACAGTTCGCCTACGTCGCTTCGCATGATTTGCAAGAGCCGCTACGCATGGTGTCGAGCTATACTCAACTCCTGGCCCGGCGCTATCAGGGCAAACTGGGCGCCGACGCCGACGAGTTCATCGCTTACGCCGTGGATGGCGCAAACAGGATGCAGACGCTGATCAACGACCTGCTGGCTTATTCCCGGGTGGGCACTCGTGCTAAGGGTTTAGAGTCTACGGATTGCCCGGCCGTCCTTGATCAGGCCCTCGCCAATCTGAAGGTGGCGATTGAACAGGGCGGCGCGGTGGTGACCCACGATCCGCTGCCGACCGTGATGGCCGACAAATTGCAGCTCATTCAGTTGTTTCAGAACCTGATAGGCAACGCCATCAAGTTCCACGTTGAGGAGCCGCCCCGTATCCATGTCTCGGCAGAGCTTAAGGGAAATGAATGGGTCTTTTCCGTCCGTGATAACGGCATCGGCATCGATCCCCACTACGCCGAGCGCATCTTCGTTATCTTCCAGCGCCTGCACACCAGAGAAGAGTACCCCGGCACAGGCATCGGCCTGGCCATCTGCAAAAAGATCGTGGAGCGTCGCGGTGGGCGCATTTGGGTGGAGTCGCAACCCGGCATAGGCTCCACGTTTTGCTTCACAATCCCTGTAGGAGGTAACGGACCATGAGCGCTGCGACGTGTGGCAGGCCTGTTGAGATTCTCCTGGTGGAAGACAACCCCGGCGACGTAGGGCTGACGCGGGAAACCTTGAAAGATTCCAAGCTGCTCAACCATATCAGCGTGGTGGAGGACGGAGTAGAGGCCATGGCGTTTCTGCGCCTCGAAGGCAAGTACGCCAAGGCAACCCGTCCGGACCTCATCCTGCTGGACCTGAACCTGCCGAAGAAAGACGGCCGTGAGGTGCTGGCGGAGATCAAGACTGATGAGCAGTTGAGACGCATACCCGTGGTAATCCTGACCACCTCAAGCGCCGAACAGGACATCCTCGAAATGTATGATCTCCACGCGAACTGCTTCATCACAAAGCCTGTTAATCTGGACCAGTTCACCACGGTAGTAAAAGCCATCGAGGAATTCTGGTTCACTATAGTGAAACTGCCGCCGGAATAAGGAGAGGCCATGTCATCTGAATCCATCAAAGTATTGCTGGTTGAAGACAATTTGGGGGATGCCCGCCTGCTGTACGAGGGCTTAGAGGAAGCCCTTCCCGGACAGTTCGGGATAACCCACGTCCGGCGGCTTAGCGAGGCGATGGAATACCTGTGGGAAGAGACCTGCAACGTGGTTCTGCTGGACCTGGGGCTGCCGGACAGTCACGGCATTGACACCCTTGTCCTGACGCGGGCGCAAGCGCCTGGTGTGCCAATCGTGGTGCTCACGGGCTTCCAGGATGAAGCGCTGGGGGATCAGGCACTGAAAGAGGGTGCGCAGGACTATCTGGTTAAAGGGCAAGTGGATAGCAAGCTGCTGGCGCGCTCCATGCGCTATGCCATTGCGCGCAAGGCAGCGGAGGAGGCGCTGCTGCACCAGGGCGTCGCTCTCGCCGGGGCGGAGGAACTGCTGCGCTCGCGACAACGGATTATAGCGGTGCAAGAACGCGTTCGCCGGGACATCGCTGCCGAACTGCATGATGGCGTACAGGAAAAGCTCCTGATCCTGAAGGGCCACCTGGAGGAATTCCTGAAAGGTGTAAGCTCCGCGTCGGAAACAACCCGGCTCCTGAGCGCGGTGATCGAGGGCCTGAACCAGGTGATCGAGGGACAAGTCGGCGCTCTCAGCCGCCGGCTCTACCCTTCAGGTCTCAGCCATGGGCTCGTCCCGACCTTTCAGTCCCTTCGCGACCGGTTTGGAGCGGTTCCGGCTATTGAGGTGGAGCTGGATGAAGGGCTTATGAGACAGGAGAAAGCCGACCACAACGTGCTTCCGGAGCATGTGGGGCTGGCAGTGTACCGCATCGCCGAAGAAGCCCTGACCAACGTGGTCAAGCATGCAAAGGCCGGCAAGGTCATCGTACGGCTGGACCAGCATCGAGTAGGTTGGTTACGCCTCACGGTGCGGGACGACGGCCAGGGCTTCGATGCGGAAAGCGTTCCTCATGGGCTGGGGATGGCAACAATGCAGGACTACGCTGGGGCCGCGGATGGAAAGTGTGTGGTCCACAGCGCCCCCGGCGTGGGCACGGAGGTTGAGGCTGTGCTGCCTCTCTCGCGACCTGACGCGGCGGACCTGGAGGGAGAGCTTGAGAGAAAGGAGGCGACTGATGGAAAAGCAACTTGAGACCTGCCCCTGGTGCCATGGAGAAGTGCAGGTAGAACCGGGGCGTCGCCGCCTTTACATGTGCCCCTCCTGTAAGAAAACCTTCACCTTTACTCCCGGTGCCGCTCAGGTGGAGGGAGAGCCTCCGTCTCAGCGATCCGGGGCAGGAAGTGCTCTACCATCGGACTTCGTGGAGACGCCTTTTGTCAAGGACCTGGCAGACCGCACTATGGTCTATCTCCAGGATGGTTTACACGTTCACCTCTCCGGTCCGGCAGGAAGCGGCAAGACCACCATAGCCCTCCACGTGGCCCATCAGCTAGGTCGTCCGGTGGTGCTCATCCATGGCGATGACCAGATGGGTACCGCGGACCTGGTAGGCAAGGAGAGCGGCTACAAACGAAGTTATACGCGTGACCAGTTTATTCACACGGTGCTCAAGGTTGAGGAAGAGGCCAAGCCCCTGTGGGTAGGAAGGGCCCTCACCGAGGCCTGCCAGAAAGGCTACACCGTGGTCTACGACGAATTTACGCGTTCCCGACCCGAGGCCAACAATGTGCTGCTTTCAGTTCTGGAGGAACGGGTGCTGCCTCTACGCGGCGAGCATATAGCTGTTCACCCCGAGTTCCGAATCATCTTCACCAGCAATCCCGCCGACTACGCGGGGGTTCACGGCGCCCAGGATGCTCTCCTGGACCGGATGGTGACGATCCTCTTGAGCGGGTTCGACCAGGATACCGAGGCCGGTATCACCCAGACACACTCCGGACTGCCTCTGGTGGAGGTCGAGAGGATCGTCGCCCTGGTCCGGGCCTTCCGCGATGCGGGGCTCAAGACCAGCGGCGCCAGCGTCCGTCCGGCCATCCTGATCGCCAGGATCCTTCGGGTGCGAGGTGGGCACGCCTACGCCGAGAACCCTATCTTTATCCAGACCTGCCGGGACGTCCTCCTCTCCCAGGCGCACGGCACGGGCACGACCCTCCAGGAGAACCAGCAAAACGAGCAAACCCTGTTGCGCCTGATCCGGGAGATCTGCTCAGTGCCCCTGCCCACAGAATACCCCACTATCGAGGCATCGATCCATGGACTGGAGGATGGCAACCTTATGGCAAAACTGGGCGAAGATAAAGAGGTTCAGGAATTGCTGCTCAGGAAAATACAGGAGATGGGGCTTGCCGGTAAGCTGCTCACGAAGGTCTCGTAAGGCTGAGGCAGAGAGATTTGCAAAGGGCCGCCCACGGGGACACCATAACTACCTTTGCCACCTGCCACCCTCCTTCGACGCCGGACTTTGTCAGATGAGTCAACTACGGCCCTACCCTGGTCTCGTTGTACCCCGTGACGAGGGAGGGGTGTCAAGATCGAGGTAATGAATGAAGCAACGTCCCTGCCGCCCACATTACAACAATTCCGGGACGACGACACCCTTCAGCGTGGCAGGAACTTTGGTACCGATCACTTGGGCCGCATATCAGGCATCGGATAGTGGCCTGATGGAGCAGCACAGCAATTGGGGCGATGCGCTATTTACGAATGTGGGCAGCTCCAACTTCGTCCCTCAGACCGGCTCACCCCTGATCGGCACGGCCACGTGGCCGGACAGCACGAAGAGCGTCTTATGCGATCTTAACGGCGTCTGCGCCAACTATAACCCGCCCGATAAAGGCGCGTTTTGGGGACAGAGACCAGCCTACAGTACTATTGCACGATGAGAAGGAGAACCATATGAGAACAAGGATTATCGTATTTACCCTGTTGGTTTTGGCGCTGTCCGTCTATACGGCGAGCGCCGCCACATGGACCGTTCGACCCGAAGGCAGCACGCCGGCTACCGGCACTATCGTGGGACTTGCGTCGATCCCCTGGGCCTCGGTGAAGCCGGGAGATACGGTCCTGCTCACACGGCAGGCGGTAGACCCCGCGACCTTTACGGGTCTCATGACCATTGGGGCATCCGGTACACAGGCGGCTCCGATCACGGTAAAAGCGGATCCCGCAAACCCGGCTATCCTTACGCCCTCGAAAACATCCTACTTCGCTATCACCGCGACAGGGCAATCATGGCTCAACATCCAGGGAATCGCGTTTACCGGCGCGGCGGGTGGGGTGTTCCTCACGAGCTGCTCCAACGTCATCATTTCCGGTTGCACCATCCTGGACGGCTCCTTTGACAGCGTCCGCCTCGTCGGGGGAAGCAGCATCACGGTGACAGGATGCACCTGCACGGGCTGCGGCGTCAATGGAATTGTCCTGGTGGGCACTCTCACCAATCGATTAAGTAATTGCATCGTGAGCAACAACATCATCTCCGGGACCGTAGGCAGCGACGGCATTACGCTCCATGAGAGCAATGACGCGAACTGTTATCCCATCGGGACGGGCAACCAGGTCATCGGGAATATCTCGCATGACAACAAGGGGAGGGGCATCGACATCACCTCCGGGACGGGTACGCTCGTATCCGGCAACCTGACATATCATAACGGCATGGGTGCGGCCACGATCTACCACGACGCCAACCAGGTGACTTTTACAGGCAACAGCTCATTCAACGAGGCAGGGCTGCTCCTTGGCGGGCCGGGCGAAGATACGATTACGGGGAACACCTTCAACGCAGGGGCGTCTTTCGCCCTATGGATCGGCCAGGGAAGTAACCACATCATCAGCGAGAATTTGTTTGCGGGGGCCGCTCCTACTCACAGCACACCGACCGTGGCAATGGCGGGGGGGACGGGCATTGCTTTTAACGGCAACATAATCATCAATACCAACGCGGAAGGATTTCTCTTTTCAATCGCATCAGGCACGATAGTCACGCAGGCCGTGACATTTACGAACAACGCATGGTCTGCTCCTGGGGGGCAGGCGGCATTGACGATGGACGACACCGCGAAGCAGTGGACCTGGCCGGCGTTCATGGCGGCCTATGCCGGGAACGTGAGCGGGAACGTGTGGGTGCAGTAGGGAATTAGATACGGAGGGACACAATGATCAGGTCGCTGTAACAATCATCGCCGAATAGAGACAGAAATGTGCAGCACAAAAGGCACACATTCCAGGATAGTATGTTGTATACATCGACTCCCCTCCCCTCCTCCTATTATCAAACGGTGATTGATACAGTCAAATAAATTTCACATGGCCTTTATCGTGCGTTTGGCCTCCCAATTTTGATCGTCGCTACAACAAAAGGCATAAGCTCTGTTTTTCAGGAAAAATGACCGATGAGCGATGGGGAGCTGTCGAATAGTCCTTCTTGTAAGACAGTTTTTCACCTCGTGCCCATGAACCTGTTTTTCTGACGGAAAGCCCGGGGTAAAGTGGCATCCGGCCTTTATGCCTCTGCGAGCGAGGTTATACGCGAAGCCCTGCGTCTCATGGAAGAGCAGGACCATGCCCGTGCGGTCAAACTCGAACAATTGCGGCAGGATATTCGAGACGGACTCGACAGCGGCGAGCCGACGCCGTGGAACCCTAAAGAGATCAAGCAAGAGGGCCGCAAGAGAAGGGCAGCACGAACCCCCGGCAAAGAGCTATAAATATGCCCTTCATCATTCAGGCCCCGCGAGCCGTAAGCGACCTTGCCGAAATATGGGATTATATCGCGGACGACAGCGAGGGGAGGGCGGATGCTTTCATTGACCTTGCTATCCGACCCCGTTGCTACCCGTCAATGGCAATCTAACCCTGGCAACTGTCTGTTCCGGTAGTCGAGGCTTTCTGGTATAATATGCACACCGAGAGGGCAGCGATGGAATTTGAATGGGACGAGAAAAAGGCTGATGAGAATTATCGAAAACATGGTGTCATGTTTCAGGAGGCTGCCACGGTTTTCGGAGACCGTCTCGCTATAACATTTGAAGATCCCGATCATTCTAAGAACGAGAACAGATACCTCACCTTCGGACAATCGCTGCAGAGACGCCTGCTCGTTGTCTCCCACACGGAACGTAAAGACCGAACGAGGATCATAAGCTCGCGTCCTATGAACCGCAAAGAAAGGAGAATATATGAGGAAAACTAAATCCGACGATCTCCGCCCGGAATACAGCCGGCAAGACCTGGGTCAAGGCATCCGGGGAAAATACTTCGAGTCGTATGAGAAAGGCACCAATCTAGTCCTTCTCAGCCCCGATGTTGCAAGGGTTTTCCCTGACGAAGAAGCTGTCAACGAGGCATTGAGATCGCTTATTGACCTGGCCAAGAAGTCGACGGGCCTAAGAAGGCGCTCAACCGCATCGCCCAAGAAGCGGGCTCCCGGTTAGCTTCCCGTTGGGCCGCGTAAGCGAAGGACAGGGAGCTGTGAGATTTACTGAGGTATGCAACACGACACAACCACAGACGCAACGCCCGAAGCATTCATGACAGCGTTTCGCGCAGTGCCGAAAACAAACCTTTCCCGCGCTATGCACTGAAGAACAGGCCGTCGGCTGACCGAACGAGAAAAAAGACTGCCGTAGAAAAGGACCTTGATAATGTTATGCGCCTATATTATGCTCTTACCAGGGGGTGCGTTATGCGGATTACGGTTCATGTCCCGGAAAAGATAGGAAAAGAAGTGCAGCGCCTGGCTGAGAACGAAAAAAATCCGTCTCCTCGGTGGTTGCTCAGTCGATCGAGTTCTTCATCAACGAGAAGAAACGCCGGCACCTTGGCGAACAGGTGTTGAAGCTTGCGGGGAAAACGAAGATTGCGGATGATATCATCGACGAGCTCCACCGCGAGCGAGTAGATCATGATCGGTCTTGATACGGGTTATTTTCTCAGGCTTCTCAAAGGAGATGCGGAAGCGGTCCGGATCTGGACCGCGATCATGGACGGTGAGGAGGCTGCCGTCTCCTGTCTGACCCTCTTCGAACTCGCCGGATTCGCCCGAAAGGGCGCCATCGATGCCCACGCGGAGAAGACGCTGCGAGAGGCTATAGTGGCTTTGTGCCGGGTGTGCTGGCTCGATCGGGAAGACCCTTTCCTCTCGGCGGCAGACCTCTCCCACGGGATCGGCCTGCACGCGATGGATGCGCTGATTCTTTCGGGCTTCCTGGCCGCCAAAGCCACCACGATCTATACGAGCGACGGCGACTTTGAAGCATATAAGAAGAAAGGCGTGCGGATCATCCGAATATGAAAGAAGGGTCCGGGTGAGTCAGTGGGAAGGAGGCGAAAAACACCCGCACGGGCCTTCTCTTACGCCACAAATGGCCGCTAACGCAACGAATGAAACAACGTCCCTACCGCTCTCCCTGTCCCCCCCCGAATGAAACAACCCCACCGCCCCGACTATTGAAGAAAGAAAAGGGAAAGTGTGATTGCAAGACCTGACCCCACATGCATGCCTCCCTGGGGTGCGGTACTGTCAATAATTGGCAATATGTGATAAAAATGCTACAATGTAGTAAGACGATGATAGAATTTGGAGGTTGCCGCCATGACAATGAACATAAATCTAACCCCCCACCTTGAGGACATAGTCAGGCAAAAAGTGACATCCGGCCTTTATGCCTCTGCGAGCGAGGTTATACGCGAGGCCCTGCGTCTCATGGAAGAGCAAGACCATGCCCGTGCGGTCAAACTCGAACAATTGCGGCAGGATATTCGAGACGGACTCGACAGCGGCGAGCCGACGCCGTGGATCCCTAAAGAGATCAAGCAGGAGGGCCGCAAGAGAAGGGCAGCACGAACCCCCGGCAAAGAGCTATAAATATGCCCTTCATCATTCAGCGCCCGCGAACCGTAAGCGACCTTGTCGAAATATGGGATTATATCGCGGACGACAGCGAGGGGAGGGCGGATGCTTTCATTGACGTTGTTGACCGGAAAATACGTGCGCTTGCGCGGCGATCACAAATAGGCCGCACCCGCGAAGAACTGGCGGAAGGATTGCGAAGCTTTCCGGTAGGCCGGTACATCATCTTTTACCGCACCATGCCGAAAGGCATAGAGATAGTTCGCGTACTGCACGGCGCACGCGACCTGGACACTATTTTTCATGAGGACTATTGAGGGCAACAAAGCCGCCCACAGCTTCCGGCAGGCGGCTTTATCCTTTCCCTGGACCATGGGGCCGAGGGGTCTGCCATTGAGGGCTTGTTGCCGAAACGGATATGATGGGTATTTTGTGGAGAATTACCAAAAACTCAGAAATGAAGGTATCGAGTTAAAAGGCCTTTTCTGCCGAAAATTCAGAAGCTCTTATTTTTCGATTTGAGCAACGACCCCTCAATGGCAGACCCCGTTGCTACCCCGACTCTTAAAAGTTCACTTTGGATTCCTGAGAAGCAAACCCCTTTTCTGAAACGATTGATTTGTTAAAAGCATAGACAAAACGTCGTTCTTTGAAAAAAGGATGTCTTAACCGGGCCGAATAGCTCCAGAC
>JBEKHB010000064.1:0-21706 GCA_050012495.1 Syntrophorhabdales bacterium | reverse complement strand
CAACTACAGACAGTCTGGACCCAGGTTTTCACCGGGGTGACGACTAAAATGGATTTTTCACAGCTTCCGACAGGCGGGCCGCATGCGCGTGTTCTCGCCAGATTGCCGGCCCGCTTTGCCGGTCGTGGCCGTTTATTCAACATTTATAATTTATAATTCAACATTCTCTTTACCCTACCCCCCCTGAAACCGTAAACTTTCGTACACAATCGTAAACCCCCCTTCGGAAAGGCTTGTGAGAGAAGGACATCAGGAAAGGGGTGGTGAGACGGTTGGTGAACAATCCGTGCTGAAAAGGGTAAAAAGAGGGTAAACAGCAGCAAAAAACGCCGGAAAAGGACCTTTTGCGGGGGAATTTAAGGGTTCTGGACCCCGGTTTTTACCCCCGGATTCAAACCTTCCGGGGCAGGCTTGGTGACGGCCTAAGTTAGGTGGGCACAGGGGGACGACCGTAAATAAGTAAATAACTCCCCTGTCGGAAAGAAAAATGAAGCCCCGGGGACAGCGGTGAAGTATTGACGGTCCGCGCCTTTCCGCCTCAGTTATTCAAGAAGGCTCGCTTACCCGGCCGGGCATATCGCCCCGCGCGTGGCTGTGACTACCCTACTAGTTTTACCACTTGAACGTGCGCCGTGCAAGAAGAAAAACAAGAATGTGGATGCCCGGATAGAGGACGCGCCTGCTTTGCTTGACAATAAGCGTATATGGATATAATATACAATATGGACGAACCGGATAAGGCGCTCTCCGCCGCTGAATTTGAATGGGACCGGGGAAATATTGAGAAGAATTGGGAAAGACACCGCGTAGCTTACGTCGAATGTGAGGAAGTGCTTTTGAGCGGGCAGTTTATCATCACCAAAGATACGGCCCACTCGATAGCGGAAGACCGTTACCGGGTGCTGGGCAAGACGGACGAAGGAAGGATACTCTTTCTGGCCTTTACCCTGAGAGGCGGCAAGATACGGGTGATTACGGCAAGGGATGCAAACAAGAAAGAGAGGAAAACGTATGAAGAAGCTGAAAAAAGTGCCAACCTTTAACAATGAGGAAGAAGAATTTGAGTTCTGGTCAACTCACGATTCTACTGAATATGTAGATTGGTCCAAGGCCGCAAGGGTTTCTTTCCCGAACCTGAAACCTTCCACCAGGACCATCTCCCTCCGGCTGCCGGCATGGCTCCTTCATGAATTGAAAATCCTTGCCAACAAGCAAGACGTACCATACCAAAGCCTGCTAAAAATGTACCTGAGCGAGCGAGTAGCCCAGGAGAGGAAGAAGACCGCATAGCTGTTCACGCCGTCCCTCTTATCCCCAACAACGCTCATCCTCTCCGCCAGGGGCCCCAAGGGGGCATCAGAGCCCAAGACGCTTCCTCAGCTCCTCGGTAGTAATTTTTTCTGCATTCTTGTCATTCAGCCTTTGCAGGGCGAGGTACCCGTCTTCGAGATCGTCCAGATGAGCCTGAAGGGCTTCCTTGATGTAGAATGCCTTGGAGCGGTTGGTGGCTTTGGCGAGGTTCTCCAGTCTCTCAAGCATCTCGGGCGGCAGCACCAGGCTGTAGTTGGCGGGTTTCCCCGGTTTAGACTTCTTAATAGCGGTTGTCTTCATGGCGCCTCCTTATATGCTAATAGATCTATTAGCATATAAGGGCAGGAAAAGCTGGCGCCGATCTCTTCAGATAGACGGTCTAGGCCATCGTCAGCGTCTCTTTCGCCTGTCCGAAAGATATTCCTCCAGAGGACGGGACGGCTCCTTGCGACGCTGTCCAATAATCGCGGCGTCCATTATAATGGACAAGGACAATCGTTGTGGAGATAAAGCTATCGAGACACGCAAGGAGACGAGCAAAACTCTACGGAATCTCCGCGTCAACGATATACGAAGTATCGACCGGCACGACTCTATCTTAAGGGGGCCGGGAGATCGTTGTTGATGTTGCGGGCCTTGCGTATCCACTGAAAATTGTTGTTTCGACAGAGAGCCACATCGCAACGGTGGTAACGGCGTATCCAGTCAAGAGAGGAGGCAGGAAATGAAGGTACAGTACGACGACGAAGTTGATGCCGTATATATCAAATTAGGGAATCAAAAGCCTGACGGGGTCATCGAGATCGCCGAAGGCGTCAATCTGGACACAACGGCTGAAAACAAGATTGTGGGCATAGAGATTCTCAACGCATCGAAGAAGATGGACATCAAGACAATTCTGACGTACGAGCTTGCCCTGGACAAGAAACTCATCAAGAAATCCGCTTGACCCACGGATGAGAGGGCCTACGGCATACGGACATTCTTAAGAAAGTAAATAACTCGCGCCCTCGGAAAGAAAAAGAGGACACCCTGCTTTTCTCGCCTTGCCTTCGCCATCTCCGCCCCCGCCACATAGTAACAGTTTTTGCAATAAAAACAACAAATTCATCCTTAAGGGACTAGGACCTATTTTCCTTGAAGATCAGCTCCGGCTTCTTGAGAAAAACAGTCGTGTCCGGGGGAACGGATTCCGTGAGCCACACGTTTCCGCCTATGATGGATCGCGCCCCTATGACGGTCGACCCACCCAGGATAGTCGCGTTGGCATAGATAATTACATCGTCCTCGATGGTAGGATGCCGTTTTCGATCCCTCAACGTCTCGCACTCTTCTTTCGTGAGTGAGAGTGCACCAAGGGTCACCCCCTGATAAATACGCACCCGGTTGCCGATGATGGTCGTTTCGCCGATCACCACCCCGGTCCCGTGGTCGATGAAGAAGCTTTCTCCAATCTCCACGCCGGGATGAATATCGATGCCCGTCTGACCATGTGCGTACTCGCTCATTATTCTCGGGATCAAGGGAACACCGAGCCCGTGCAGCTTATGGGCGATACGATAAACCGTCACCGTGAAGAGTCCCGGATAGCTGAAGATGATCTCGTCGTGGTGCTTGGCCGCCGGATCCCCTTCATACGCAGCCGTGATATCCTTGGCGAGCATCGCCTGGAGGCTGGGTATTTCCCTCAACAATTCGACGGCGGCGCTCTCTCCCCGCGCCTCGCAATTCGTGCACGGCAAATCGAATCTTCGGCAGTCGTGTCGGATGGCGAAGGCGATCTGGTCGGACAACAGTTGAAAGAGGTCGGTCACCAGATGACCTAAATAGTAAGGGACATTGACCTCATCGAGGCGGGCAGGCGAAAAATAGCCGGGGTAGATGACGCTGATCGCCCTCTGGATGATCTCGATGACCGAGCTTCTCGCAGGCATGGGCTCCGGCCCCACGTGCCTGAACCTGTCCTCCTTGTCGTGCAATGCCACTATGCTATCGACTATTGCGGGCAGCTCCCGCCTGAAGTCCCGTTCAACGGACATCTCTACCCGGCACTCGTCCTTTTTATCTCCCACGCTCTTCTTCGGATCGGATTCAACGTCCATGTATATTAATTATGCCTTTGAGATACCAAATGTCAACAAGAGAGTATTCCTATTCTTCTGCTGCACGTATCACATCATCCGTTTAACCATTACCATCTAAAAGGTGATAGACCTTAACAAGGCAAAGCTATTACCCTTGCAGGAAGAAGTGCCGGATCGTTCCGGGTTCGGTGCGCCAGGCCGGCAGGATGTGGTTTGTGTGTTTTTTTCAAAAAACTACACCGGGTGGTTTTTGTCATGCCTGGTTGTCATTCCTCCTTGTCATGCCTGGTTGTCACCCCTCCTTGTCATTTTGACAGGAAGCGGGAAAAGGAGGAAAATCTTAAGAGACCGGGCAGTGATGGGATATGGCCCGGCTCGTTTCAGCCGGATTCAAGAGGTCCCGTAAGCCGGCATGCTCTTTGACAATTGACCCGCAACCCACACCTTCGGTGCGGGTGCCCCGGCCGCATCCGACGGCGGTGTAGCGCCCCGCTTCGCCGGTCGTGGCCGTTTATTCAACATTTATAATTTATAATTCAACATTGTCTTTGCCCCCCCCTAAACCGTAAACTATCGTTCACTTTCGTAACCCCCCCTTCGGAAAGGCTTGCAAGAGAAGGGTTTCCTAAAGAGGGCTGGTGAGACGCTTAGTGAAAAATGCACGCTGAAGAGGGTAAAAAGGGGTAAAAGGCTGTGAAAAGTGCCGAAAAGAACCGTTTTTGGGCCAGTTCGTGCACAGCGGCGTCATGGGATGCATTCACCCTATTTTGTACCAAGTCGCTTATCTTCACCCCATCTTTGTTGGCGTGGCTCCTCCGTCAAGAAGGGCCATAGCTGCCCCTGCCTGACGTACATTCACGTGGAGGTTTTCGGCAATCTTAGCCGCGTGTGTTTCGTCTGGCATCTACCGTCCTTCGCTCTCTCGCCGGGTGCGGCTTCGCCCCCGGTAGACTATTTCCCCGTGAATTCCGGCGCTCGTTTTTCTATAAAGTGGGCGACGCCCTCCTTAAAGTCTTCCGACTCGATGCTCCGGAGAATCTCCTCGTCCGCCGCCAGGGATGCCTCGGCAAGGGTTTGGAACTGGGCGTTATAGACCTGTTGTTTCATCACCCTCAGGGAGCGGGGAGAAACGGACGTTGCAAGCTCGCGGGCATACGCAAGCACATCTTCCATAAAACGCCCTTCCGGAAAAACCCTCTGCACGAGGCCCAGGCGCAAGGCCTCCTCAGCGCCGACCATACGCGCCGAAAAAAGCAGCTCAAGGGCGTGGGACAGACCTACGATCCGCGGCAGCATCCAACTGATGCCATGCTCCGCTATCAGACCCCGTCGTGAAAACGCGGTGGAAAAGCGTGCACTGTCTGCGGCGAAACGCAGATCGCAGTAGAGGGCCATTATCAGGCCAAGACCTGCGGCAGGGCCGTTGACGGCCGCAATAATCGGTTTCGGAATGGCCTGAAGATAAGAATAGCGCTTCCGGAAATCGGCTCGCACGTTGTTCGGGTTTTGGCCTTCCAGCTCTTCTTCCGTCTTGGTGCCGATCAGGATCGAAACACGCTGTTCCACTGTCTTGCCGCTGTCCACGTCCGCCAATCCCCGGGCTGCGGCATGCTCCAGCTCGGCCATATCGGCCCCTGAGCAAAACCCGCGTCCTGCCCCTGTTAGTATAACGACGCGCACCTCGTCGTCGTCCTCTGCCCTGTACATCGCGTCCCGGACTTCCTCGGCCATGAGCGGGGTCCAGGCGTTGAGCCGGCCCGGGCGGTTGAGCGTGACCGTGGCAATCCGGTCTGTCTTCGTGTAAATGATCTCCCGGTACTCCATGAAAAAACCCTCCTTTCTGTTCTATGCAGCCCCGGCCCTTTCCGCCGGCCATCAAGAGAAACACAATTACGACGTACCTGTCTACCTTTTGGCCCTTTTTCTCTTTTTTCGCCGTTGCCGCAGCCCGGTTGTTTTTGTGCGTGTATGCTCACCGAACGCGCGCTGCGTCCGGATGCAGTCTTTCATGATACGTGAAGCTCATTTTACCACAGCAAAAAAGTCGACATGTGTAAAGCAACCCGGTCATCGTGTCCATAATGAATTACAATCGGGATCAGTAGATAGACGACTCGCCTTGAGAGTGGTACAATCAACAGGCGGACAGGTCGTCACACACGAAGATCGGACAGGAGGATGAGATAAAGGTCATAGGTTTTAACGGAAGCCCGAGGAAGGATGGGAACACGGTCATCCTGATAGGCCGCCTTTTTCATGAGCTGGAAGAGGAAGGTATCGGCACTGAGCTTGTCCAGCTTTCGGAAAAGGAGATTCACGGGTGTATCGCCTGTTACAAGTGCTTCGAGAACAAGGACCGGCAATGCGCGGTGAAAAACGATGCCGCCAACGAGTATATCGCGCGGATGACGGAGGCGCAAGGCATTGTTCTCGGCTCACCTGTCTATTTTGCGGATCTGACGCCGGAAATGAAGGCGTTGATCGACCGTGCGGGTTTTGTCTCCGTCGCGAACGGGGGCATGTACAGGAACAAGGTGGGCGCAAGCCTGGCTCCGTTCCGGCGCTCCGGCGCGATGCATACCATCGACTCCATGAATCATTTTTTCTTAAGCGCGGAAATCATCATTGTCGGCAGGGCAATCAGCGTCGGCAGGGAAAAAGGAGACGTGGAGAAGGATGAGGAAGGCTTGCAGTGGGTGCAGAACCTCGGGCGGAGAATGGCCTGGGCGCTGAAGAGGCTCCACGCTTGAGCTTTTAACCGGCGATAGGTGCGTCCCGGAAGCACTAGAGCACCGTAATCTTCTTCTCCTCCGAAACGAGAAAAATTTTAATGCCAAAGGAATCCATGACCGGCTTCTCGGCCTCGAGGTATTTGCGAAAAGTGGGCGTATCGGAAAAACCTATCGCTATCTGATCCCCGGGGATAAAGTGGTCCGGCGTGCCCATTTTCATCGCGCTGTATATGCCCCTCGCCACAGACCGCAGCACCTGGGATTCCGTATAGGCCGCCTCAAGCTTTCCCCTGCCGGCTTTAGAGCGGGCGATACCCGCCACGCTGACAAAAATCTTCGCCTTCGATTCGGGATGATAGGCAACAATATCGACCCCCCGCCGGTCCGTAGCCGACTCCTGCAAGATGGCATAGCCGCGCTCCAGCAGGTAGAAAGAAACCGCCTCCATCACCTCGTTCTCATCAAGCATCCACTCTCCTTCCGGCTTCCCGGCCTAATGGGGTGAGCGTGTGCGTCCCCGTCAATTGTCTTGTTTTTCGGCCTATCGCACGCTTTAGCCACACTCGCTGCCACAGTATAAGCACTCCCGGTGTCAAAGACAATCCGCAACACAGCGCCGGCCAGGGCATTTGGAAAGTGTCTACCCGCCGGACGGAAATTATTCATAAGCTGCAATGATGCATAGGGGAAGAACGCATCCCCTCCGGGGATAAAGCCGCAGCAACAACGGAAAAAGAGACGGCGGCTCCGCAACAATAGTCGGTTCAAGGTTGCATGCCGCTGACCCTCTCCGCCATCACATTAATTACCCCATCTTTTCGCTCCACTACTCCGTCAACGATCAAGAGGGGTTTGAGGCGCACAAGCTGCCTGTACATACGGTAGACGTTCGGTTTCAGCACCACATTGACAAGCCCCTCTTCGTCTTCAAGGGTGATGAAAGCAAAGCCTCTTGCGGTAGGCGGTACCTGCAGGCAAATGTTGTAACCCCCTATTTTGACCGCATCGCCGGAAGCGAGCCGGGAGAGTTGAGAGCTTTTGACGGCGCCCTGGCGGCTGAGCATATCCCTGTAGAGTTCCACAAGATGTGAGGACGCGGAAAACCCCTGAATGCTGTAGGCGGCACGCAGCTCCTCCCGGCCGGTCATCTCGTCAAGGGGCGCATCCCCGGCCGTATCCAGGTCTATTTCCCTCAGGCCTGCCGCATCAACGGATCGAAGCCCCCAGAGGAGCCGGCGGCGGGAGCGCTCCAACCGGTCAAACGCCCCGATGATGATGAGGCTCCGGAGTGCGTCTTTATCGAGGCGCACACGGAAACAGAATTCCTTGAAAGACCGGAAACTTTCCTTCTTTCGCTCCGCTGCAATACTGTCCGCCCCCTCCTCCCCCAAGGACTTCACATAGCGGAAACCGAGACGTATGCCATGTTCTTCCGGCGCGCATGCCCATAGGCTTTCGTTCACGTCCACGGGAAAGATCTCTACCCCATGACGTCTCGCGTCGCCGATGATCACCTCCGGGATATAGAAACCCATGGGCTGGTTATTGAGGAGGGCGCAGTAGAACTCCGGGGGGTAATAGCGCTTAAGAAACGCCGAGCGATAGCAGAGCAGGGCAAAGCTCATGGCGTGGGACTTGCAAAAGCCGAATCCGGCGAAACCGCATATGAGGTCGAAGATCTTCATCGCCCGCGCCTTATCCACACCAATTCCTGCCGCCCCTTCCAGAAAGGCGTCGCGCCATCTCTCCATCTCGGCCCTGCCTTTCTTGCGGTCCATGGCCTTTCGCAGTCTGTCGGCAACCCCAGCGGTGAATCCTGCCACGGCCATGGCCACCTGGAGCACCTGCTCCTGAAAGAGGATGACCCCCAGCGTCTCACGAAGGATAGGCTCGAGGAGAGGGTGGAGATGGACAATCGGCTCTTCCCTGTTCCTTCTTCGCATATAAGGATGTACCATGTCTCCCTGGAGCGGTCCGGGCCTTATGATGGCCACCTCAATGCCCAGGTCCTCGAGGGAGCGGGGCTTCACCCTGGGCAGGCTCTGCATCTGTGCCCGGCTCTCCACCTGGAAGACGCCGACCGTATCGGCCCGGCCGATCAGGTCATAGACAGAGGGATCATCCTCGGGAAGGCGGTCGAGGTCAAGCGCTATCCCCCGGGTCTTCTTCACGAGCAGCGTTGCTTCGTCGATGAGGGAGAGCATACGGAGACCCAGGAGGTCCACCTTGATGAGTCCTGCATCATTGACCCCGTCCTTGTCCCACTGGCAGACTACCCTCCCTTTCGCCCTCGCCCTTTCGAGGGGCACCATCTCGGAGATAGGCCTGGACGAAATGATCATTCCCCCCACATGAATCGATAAGTGTCTGGGGAAATCGGCGATCTGCCTGCTCAACGTGCAGAAATGGGCCCACGCCGCGGAATCGAGGTACTGTCTGAACTCGGGGACGTCCTTCAGGTCTTCTATGGCGGAGGCCGGACTGTAGGCGGAGACGGACCTGGCCATCCTGTCAAGCACATGAGGGGGGAAGCCGAATACCTTCCCTACCTCCCGTATGGCATTTCTCGCCCGAAACGTCACGTAGGTGCATACCATAGCCGCATGCTCCTCGCCGTACTTCTCGTAGACATACCGGATCACCTCCTCCCGCCGCCTCGTATCGATGTCGATATCTATATCCGGAACCGCGGAGGATTCGTTGAGGAACCTGCCCACAAAAAGGCTATGTCTGATCGGGTCAACCGGGGTGATGCCGAGAAGATAGGCGACAAGGGAGCTTGCCGAGGAACCCCGGCCTTGAGCCAGAATGCCATTCCTGCGGGCAAACTCCATGATATCCCACACAATGAGGAAATAGCCGCAAAGCCCCTTCCGTTCAATAAGCGCCAGCTCCTGTTCAAGTCTTCCTTTTACCTCATCGGATATCCCGCCGTATCTTCCGCAAGCCTTCTCATCACAGAGCCGCCGGAGATAGGCGCACGGCTTTTCGCCGGGCGGAAGATCGAAGTCCGGGAAGCAATAGGAAGAAAAATCAAGCTCGAACGCGCAGGCTTCGGCAATCGCAAGGGTGTGACCGATTGCCTCAGGGGGAAGTCCGGGCAGAAGGAGCATCTCCTTATGGTCCTTCAGGTAATATTCCGCATTGGGACGGCGGAACGGGGCGGAATCGTCAAGGCCCACCCTGTGTCGCATGCAGACGAGGATATCATGGAGCTTGTGGTCGGACTGCTCCCTGTAATGGACATTGTTGGCAGCGACAGGAGGAATGCCGCTCTTTTTTGCAAGGTCCATGAGCTTCCGGCAAAGCGACCTGTCCTCCGGGTCCAGGTGATGCTGCATCTCAAGATAGAGACTGCCGGGGGGGAAGACGGACATGTATCTCCAGGCTGCCTTTTGTGCGTCCTCCCCCTTCCCTTGAAGGAGCAGGCTCGCAATCTCCCCTTTTTTGCAGCCGGAAAGACAAATAAGGCCGCCGCTCAGCTCCGCAATATGGGCAAACGCGAGACGGGGGCTGCCCTTCGAGCCGGAAAGCTGGGCCCTCGTCACGAGACGGGACAGGTTGCCGTAGCCCCTTGTGTTTTTTACGAGCAGGGTGATATGACAGGCGTTTTCCAGGGTCAGCTCGGCCCCCACAATCGGTGTGATGCCGGCTTCTTTTGCGGACCGGCAAAACTGAGGCACCCCGTAAAGGCCGTTGTGGTCGGTAAGGGCAAGGGCCGTCATGCCCCGGATACGGGCCGCCTCCACAAGCTCTCCGGGGAAGCACGCCCCGTCCAGGAGCGAGAAGTTTGAATGGGCGTGAAGCTCAACGTACTGCATATGCGTTCATACCCAGTTCTGCCGGTACCAATTGCCGTTTTCAACGAACAGGGTAAGTCTGGTCCCGTTTTCAAGCTCCAGAAAAAAGTAGAGGCGGGAGATAGGCGCCCGCCACCATTCTTCCTCGATGCGCCATGTGTTCATGATCTCGCGTACCCGCAGGTTCCTCTTCCTGACCTGTACCATCACGGGCAATCCGTCCCGGGCAACCACACGTATCGGTTCCGGATGATAGGGACCCGGCCTAGACACTGGTAAATCTGAACCTCCTCTCCGGCAGGCGGGATCTCTCATCCCCCTTCTCGATCTTCATGACGGGGGTATGCCCGTAACGGGAGTCGAAGTAAGCCCTGATACCCTCCAGTCGCTCCGCAAAGACCAACCTCATGCGGAAGAGGTCCTCCTGGTCTCCTTGATCAGCCACAGGATCGGGAACGGATAACCGGAACGAGGCGACAGGGCTTTTCACCACGAGATATTCCAAGAACGCCGAAAGCCTTCCAAGGATATGTCGTGCTTCTGCAGTCGGCTTCTTCATCACCAAAGCCTTTTCCAGGGAACACCCATCCTGAAGGAAGAGGGTGAGGTGCACTTTTCTGCACGCGAGGCGCATCCGGTTCAGCTCATCCGATAATCCGGCGACCATATCTTCCATGACGGCCCGTACTTCCTCCGATGTCTGAAGCGGAACCTCGCAGGTGAACTCCCTTTCCAGGCAAAGGGCGTTCTGCCTTCGAGGGATGGGCCTTTTCTCGTCTGTGCCGTTGACGCATTCAAAAAGCACGTTTCCCGTTGATCCGAACTGGGAGATGAGGGCCTTTCGGGAAAGGCAGGCGACCTTCTTCAATGTGGAAAGGCCGAGCAGGCGCAAATGTTCTTTCTCTTTGTCCGGTAGTGGAAGCGCCTCGATGGGCAGGAGGGAAAGAAACGTTTTCTCCTCGCCGGGACTGACGATAAGCACATTCCAGGCGCTCAAGGCTGCCTGTTGCGCGATAAACCTGGAATTCCCCACGCCTACCCGCACCTGGACCCGTAAAGATGTGAGCATGTCCTGGATGATCGCTGAAGCCATGGTCCGCTCGTTCCCGTAGATTTTCAGGGCCTCCGTGATGTCCAGGTAGGCAAGGCCGGGTATCGTTGGCTCGACCCTCAAGGTAAAGGCCCCGAGCGCAAAAAGGATATCCTCCCAGATGTGCTCGTACCGGCCGCCGAAGGGGAGGAACAAGGCTTCGGGACACAGGTGGCAGGCTTGTCGCAGCGACATTCCCGCAAAAACACCTTGCGCGGCCGCCTCTTCCGAACAATCGGCGACGCTGCTGCGCTCCTCAGGCATGCCGCCGATGATAACCGGATAGCCTTCGAGCTGAGGCTGTGTGAGCTTTTCTATCTGCATATACAAGTGGGGAAAGTAGACGCACGCTATTCTCATGGAAGATAATATAGAACATATGTACTACATTATCAAGCACTATTAGGGCAAAATTACGTTTTTATGTGGCTATTTACCTTGTTACTATGGTATATTTGTTCTATAAATGCCGCCAAAAAGTATCACCAGAGAAAATATCCTTGCCTTCTTGAGAACCTACAAAGAAAAGCATGGTTATGCGCCGACATTAAGGGAGATTGCCCAGGCCTGCGCGGTCAAAAGCCTTTCTGTGGTGCAATTCCATCTTGACCGGCTTGAGCTCGCCGGAGCCATCAGGAGAGACAAAGAGAAGTCGCGAAGCATTACCCTCGGCACAGGGACTAAGGAATATGAGCGCATTCCGGTTTTGGGAACCATCGCCGCAGGACATCCCGTCTCGGTGCCGGATGCCGATACCCGGAGCACGGCCGGGGAATGGATTGACGTACCGCTTTTGATCACCCGGGGAAAAAAAGATGTGTACTGCCTCCATGTGCGGGGGAATTCTATGGTGGACGCGCTTATTGCCGATGGCGATATCGTGGTCATGCAAGAGGCTCACGATATACGGAATGGGGATGTAGCCGCCTGCTGGCTCAAGGAGCAGCAGGAAGTAACACTCAAAAAAATCTACTTCGAGGGTGACAGGGTACGGCTCCAGCCCTGCAATCCTTATATGGCGCCGATTTATGAAAGGGCCGAAAACATAGAGATCCAGGGGAAGCTCATGGGGGTCATACGAAGGTACTTTCGCAACTTCCCCCCTGATTCCACTCCCGCCGACGTAGCGTGATCACCCCGGAAGGCTCGAGCGTGCTCGCCGGTCGCAGCTCATTTTTTTTTGTTCGGCTTCGCTTTGCGGACAATAGTACGGTCCAACGCGAGCATCACGGCAAACAGACCTCCAACGACGAAAACGACTTTCTGGGCCAACCAGAGCTCTGGAGACTCTGCCGGTGTCGATCCCGGATGGAGCGCGTCCACGCAGAAGAGAGTGGCGGGAAGAAGCACCAACCCGGCGGTGGCGGTGATCAAGAGGACGATGGTCAAGTCCTTGAAAAAGCCCCCCCATCCTCGAAAAAACTCGGCCCGCTCCTTCAGCCGTTTCCCGACTGTTTCGACGGGCTCAAGCTCTCTGGAGAGCGCTTCACATTGCTCGAGACAGCGGTCGAGGGGCTCGCGCCGCTCAAGCCCCTCCGTGAGAGAGCGAAGACGCTCAAGAATGGGGCGAACGAGGGGAGTAAGTCTTGCCGTGCCGGCCCCGTCCCGGAGCAACGTCCCGACGCGCTCTTCCAGTTTCAGGAGCATCTTCACCGCGTGCTCTTTTCGCTTCTTTTCAATAGCACCGCAGTCGGCGGTGATCTTTTTTGCCGTATGGATCGCGTCTTGACAGGCAAGGAGTGCGTCCGGTTTTTCGAGCAGCTCATGCATGCGCTCCTGCATGGAGACCATCTCCACGATGCCTTCGTCGTCGTCTCTCAGAAGACCTTTCAGGGCGGCGACCGCCTTATCCGCTTCCTCTGACGCCGCCTGCGCCTCCTTGCGGGTCTCCACGACGAGCTTGCGGAATTCAGGGATGAATGAAGACCTGAATTCCGTCAGTTCCGGGGATATAAGGGCCGCGACGTAGTATTCACGCGCGAAGTGGACCAGCTTAAGAAGGCGGCTTCCGGCCTCAGACGTCTGCCTCAACTGAAAATATCGCACAATCTCTTCAAATCTGGCTTCAAGACAATAGGGCTCTGTTCTCAAGGCCTCCTTCAGCGCCCCCAGGACTTTGTCATGGTCTTCGGTAATTGTGTAGATGCGGGAAAGGAGAAGCAAGAGGTACGTCTTCCGGACCGGTGTGGTCTCCTGGCTCAGGGCTTCAGTGAAACAATCGGCGGCGGACGTGTAGCTCCCCCGTTCTATGTGGACGAAGCCTAATCCGCAGGCCGTCCTGTAGTCTTTCGAATTCTGACGTGCGTAACGTTGAAGGAAGTCCTCTGCCTCATCGAGCTCGGACGTCCTGATACAGTCGCGAGCAAGCCACAAAAGCCCACCCTTAGCCGAGGTTTCCCTTTTGTTTTCCTTCACCCTGTACCAGTCTTCCTTTGGTGAAGCGCTCCATATTATATTGAGAAAGCGGAGCTGGAAGGCCCTTTTCAGCTCATAGAAACTCCAGGGAGCAAGAGAGACAGGATCTGCGTTGCCCGTGTCGAACGGTTCCGGGTTTGCCGGGAGGTTTCCCCCCGTCCCGGCCAGATATGTTGAAAACAGGCGATTTATCTCGTCCATGGCCAGGTGGCCCAGCGCCTCCAGCCCGCAGGTGGAGTAGGACAACTGCTTTGATGGACAGTGGGTAGTGCGATGCTTCCTGCTCCCGCAGTAAAAACATGGCGGGTTCTCCCCTTCCAGGAGGGCGCTGCTGTAGAGGAAGAGCGTTGACGCGTTCGCCGCGCTCTGCTGCTTCTCCGGGGCGTGAGAAGAGCCCGGGGTGCAATCCGTTTCCGGATGCCAGACTACATCAGAGACGGAAGAATGACCGAAAAGGACGCTCCCCTCGATGGCGATGGGGCGAAACTGCATCGACTTCAGCTCGGCCATGGCACGGCGGGCCTCCGGTGAGAGGTAGATATGTCCGGCTTTTGCGATAGAAGCCGCCTCAGCAGCAAAGACACCCATATCCCCGTGCAGGGTGCCGTTATCCGTTGTACCCTGACCGTAGTGGATAGCGATGCGAATGGCGAGAGACGTCCGCCCGTCCATGTTGCCCGCCGCGGTCCTCTGCATGTGGATCGCGGCCTTTACCGCTTCTGTGGGGTCGATAAAGCAGGCGAGGATTGCGTCGTCAGTCCTTTTGACGATATCGCCTCCCCACTGGGTCACGATATCGACCAGAGTGTTCACGCTTTCATTTATCGCTCCCACCCCGGCCGAGTGCCCTAGACTCTGAAGCGATTGGGAGACGGCGACCCCGGCAAAAAGGACGGTTATCTCGTCCCCGCCCTTTTTCTGCGAATTCACGTCCTGTCCGGCGACACCTGTCATTTTCGCATCCCGCTGTCATTTTATCGCCCATATTCCAGTCTTCTTAAAGAGGTGAGATTTATGAAGGAGGATGAATCGACGCTCGGCTAATGCCCTTTCTGAGCCGCCCCTTTGCCTCGCCCAAAAGCGATGCCGAGCTTCTGCATGCGATACCTCAACGTGGCGGGGTTCATGCCGAGGACCGTGGCAGCCCCGTTCTTTCCCTCTATCTTTCCGCCGGTCATTTCCATCACCTGCCTGATATGACGCGCTTCTACCTCATCAAGCTTGAGATGAACCGGCCGGGCTTGCGCGGAATCGTGAGCAGGGCCGTCCGGGGGGACTTCCCCGTTGTCGAAGGCGACGGCTTCGGCATCGGGATGCTCGCTGCGGCGTGAGGGGGCCGCTATATCATCGAAGGTGAGGTGCTTTCCGCCCGACTGGATCAGCGCACGTTCCACCATATTCGCCAGCTCCCGCACATTTCCCGGCCAGTCGTATCTGATGAGCCGGTCAATGGCGCCGGGCGCGAGGACCGGCGTAAAGCGGAGACCCAGCTCACGTGCTTTTCTTTCGACAAAATGCTCCACGAGGGCCGGGAGGTCCAGCCTGCGCTCCCGGAGAGGCGGAATACGGATGGGGTAAACCCGGAGCCGATAATAGAGGTCCTCCCTGAAGGCCCCTTCTGCGACCAGCTTCTCAAGGCTCCTGTGGGTGGCTGAGACGATCCTTATATCTACTTTGATGGGCTGGGACCCGCCTACCCGCTCGACCTCCTTCTCCTGAAGCACCCTGAGGAGTCTCACCTGTGCCTGAAGGGGAAGCTCGCCTACCTCGTCGAGAAAGACGGTGCCCCTGTCGGCCCGCTCGAAGCGGCCCCTCCTGTCCGTGAGGGCGCCCGTAAAAGCTCCCTTCTCGTGGCCGAAGAGCTCGCTGTCGATGAGCGATTCAGGAATGGCCCCGCAATTTACCGTGATGAGGGGACCGCTGTTGCGGGGCGAGAGGTTATGGATGGCATTCGCGATGATCTCCTTGCCGCTCCCTGTCTCGCCTATCAGAAGGACCGGGCTGGACAGGGGAGCAACCCTGTACACGTGGTCCATCACGTCTTTGAGACCGAAGTTGGCGCCGACAATCTGAGCCCCTATGTTTTTTCGAAGCTCGTTATGGAGGTACCGGTTATCGTCGGCGAGGGTCTCTTTGAGCTTCAGAAGCTCCTGGTATTGCCGGCTGTTGGCGAGGGCGATCGCAACCGGCTCATTGACCGTCGCCCAGAGTTCCCCGTGCTCCTCGGTATACCTGTCCGGCCCATTCGCGCGGACGATAAGGGAGCCGATAAATTTATGCTGAATAATGAGGCGTGCGACGATCACCGAGCTGCCGGGCCATTTGAGCTGCAGCGCAACCTCTTTGATTATGGGGTCCTGCCATACATCGTTCCTTATCCTTACCCGGTGGTAACGCTGGACGTTCTCCAACTCCTTCCGCACGTGCAAAGGCATGGGCACACTCATCGGCTCTGTGACGAACCCTTTTTCGTCAGCCCGCGCAGCGATTTCGAGCGTCCCGAGGGCGGGATTATACACGGTCAGCACCAGCTCATCCGCCGGGAGAACCTTCCGGACATAAAGAAGGCAGCGCCAAAGTGCTTCGCCTACGTTGAGACTTCCACAAATGCGAAAAGTAAACTCGCGAAAAAAGTCATTCTTGGGCATGGGCCTCTCGATTCATACGTGTTGTGATAATTCTCACATATCTGATAATCTACAATATATCTTCCAATTATGACAGAACTTTCTGTAGCATGTAATAGCATTGTTGCCGTTTATCGCAGTGGGTCAAAGACATCCTGGTTTTTCTCAAGTCTGGCACACTTTATGCTTTCTCACAGTTGATGCTCTGGATGGAGATGATACGATTGAGGACAACCCACGCCCAATTGGAAAACGTGGCCGGCCTGCTCGTTGACACGATGAGGCGCGCAGTCGGGGAAGCCGGACTGGTCCGGATCCATATGTATAATAGCGCATCATATCAGACGGACCTGGCCCTGAGCCTCACCTGGGATACCAACGCCTTTCACCACGAGGGAAGCAGGGCGGGCCTGAGCATAAGCGAGGCACTTAAAACCTTCGGACTCGTGGAACACTCGATATGGGTGGAGAAGGATACAGGTTGAGCGGAAGCGGCCCTGGACGGGAGACGCGCGCTTTACGCTGCCCACACGACCGGGGACTTACCCGTGATTGGAACGCACATCCTATAAGAGGCAGGAGGAAGGGGCAAAAAGTCACGAGATGGGCGACATAAGGAAAATGTTCGATCCGAAAACGATTGCAGTCTTCGGCGATATGGAAGCGGAGGGCTCGGTCGAAAGCGTTCTTCTCTCCAATCTCCTTCTCTCGGATAAGCACAAGACATTCTGGGTACACGGGCAAGCGGACGCAGTTGAGGCAGGAAGGAAGGCAAAGAAAGGGGCGAGGCCAAAACCGCTCGTGGTAAGCCCCGCGGGCTCACGCCTGTTCGATCTGGTCTCGTATCCCGACATCGCAAGCATTCCGGAAAAAATCGACCTCGCGGTCATCTCGACCCCTGCCCCCACCGTTCCCCAAATTGCCGAAGCCTGCGGGGAAGCCGGAGTGGAGGGGATCGTCATCGTTTCAGGTGGTTTTAGAGAGGCAGGGGAAGAGGGAAGGAAGCTGGAAGAGGCGCTTAAGGAGATCAGAAAAACTTACGGCATGAGGATCCTTGGACCCAACCGGGGGAGCATCATCAGGCCGAGCATAGGTCTCAACACCTCCATTTTTGATGTACAGCCGGACCAGGGGAACATCGCTTTTATTACGCAGAGCGCATCACTGGGCCGCGTGCTGCTCGACTGGGCGGCAAACACCCATATAGGGTTCAGCATGTTCATCTCCCTCGGCTCCATGGTCGATATCGATTTTGGCGATCTCATCGATTTTCTCGGCGAAGACCCCCAGACCCGGAGCATCATGATCTATATGGAGGCGGTCGGCAACGCGCGCAAATTCATCAGCGCAGCCCGGAGCTTTGCCAGGAACAAGCCGATCATAGTGGTAAAATCGGGCCAATTCAAGGAAAGCGCCCGGGCATCGCTCTCCCACACGGGCTCCATGGCGGGCTATGACGCGGCCTACGACGTTGCCTTCAGGCGGGCGGGAGTGGTCCGGGTCCGGGAGATTATGGACCTCTTCAACGCGGCCGAGGTGCTCCGCTCCAAGAACCTTCCAAAAGGACCTTCCCTGGCGATCGTGACCAATGCCGGCGGGCTCGGCGTCATGGCGACCGACATCCTCATGGGCCTCGGAGGAAAGCTGGCCCAGCTCACCCCGGAAACCGTCGAAGAGCTGAGCGCGTTCCTGCCGGCTCACTGGAGCAAGAACAACCCCGTGGACCTGTTTGGGGATGCAGATATCGAGCGCTACACAAAAGCCATCAACGCTTGCCTTGCCGACCTGCGCGTGGAAGGGATCCTCGTGATCTACGCCTCCAGCACGGCGGCCCAGCCGACCGCGCTTGCAGCGGCCATCGCGGAGATCGCGAAACAGGCGGACAAGCCGGTGATCGTCACCTGGATGGGTACGAGCAGTGTTCAGGAAGGAATGGAGATTCTTAAAGAACACCATATACCCATGTACGAAACGCCGGAAGAGGCGATAAAGACCTACCTCTATATGTACCGGTACAAGAGGAACCTGGAGCTCCTCTATGAAACCCCTGCCGAGCTGTCCGTAGACCAGTCACCGCCCAAAAACAACCTCAAGGCTTTCATCAGGAGAACCCTGAAGGAAGGGAGAAGGATCCTGACCGAGGCGGAATCGAAGAATTTTCTCAAGAGCTACGGTATCCCGACTACCACCGCGTTTATCGTCAACGGCGTCGAGTCGGCGGCAAGCTGCGCTGACAGGCTCGGCTATCCCGTCGTGCTCAAGGTTGTCTCCCCCGATATCCTGCGCAGGAGCGAGGTGGGCGGAACGACAGCAGTCCATTGCGCGGACAGACTGCAAGCGGCATACGAAAGCCTCCTGGAAAGGGTCGGGGAGAGGGCCCCGGGGGCGACGATCACGGCGGTGACCATTGAGAAAATGGTTGAACATGTCGATTATCAGCTTATGCTGGGAGCGAAGAAAGACACCGACTTCGGTTCCATTGTCCTTTTTGGAATGGGCGGAATGCGAGCGGAGGTATACAAAGACGTGTCGTTTGGGATACCCCCTCTCAACCAGACCCTTGCCAGGCTCCTCATGGAGGAGACCGAGATCTACAAGAGGCTCATGGGTTTCAGGGCGAAAAAGCCGGCCGAGCTTCGCGAGGTCGAACAGATCATCGTCAGTTTTTCAAATCTCATCGTCGATTTCCCTGAAATCGCGGAGATGGACGTTAATCCGATCGTCATATCCAGCGGCAAAGCCCTTGCGGTGAGTGCGCGGATAACCCTCGAAGAAAGCGAGTTCGAGCAAGGAACTCAATATCCCCATGTCGTCATTACGCCTTACCCGACCCGGTATGTCAGCCACTGGCTGCTCTCAGACGGCACGAACGTGCTCTTGAGGCCGATCAAGCCGGAAGACGAGCCCCTGGAGCATGAGCTCCTGAGCACCCTGTCAGAAGCAACGATGCGCGCGCGGTTCTTCAGCATAATCAAGGATATCTCTCATGAAATGCTCGTGCGCTACTGCAACATCGACTATGACAGGGAAATGGCTATCGTGGCCGAGGTGAGAGAAAACGAGAAGAAAAAGATGCTCGGCATCGGACGGCTTATCATCGACCGCGAGTTCAAATCCGGAGAATTCGCCGTCCTCGTCCACGACGACTATCAGAGCAAGGGACTCGGCCCCAAGCTTGTGGACGTGCTCATCGGCATAGCGGAGGAGAAAGGGCTTGAGCGCATTTACGGCGAGATATTGACGGAAAACGAAAAAATGCTCGCCATCTGCAAGAAGCTGGGGTTTACCATCGAGGCGGCGGACGAAGAGATGACAACGGTCAACCTCGCGCTCCGCTGATCTTATCCGCCTCCAGCCCGAAAACGCACCAAGAGAAACGGTCAGTGAAAACCTTGGTCTTCACAGGCAGACGGGCCGATTCGACTCATAGCCCGATCGGCTAATAACGGCCGTCTGAAATGGCTTCGCACTTGGCAATGATCTGCTCGTCCGTAAAGTGCTGGAGGGTGATTGCTCTGGCCGGACACTCAGATGCGCAGAGGCCGCATCCCTGACATTTTGCGACTTCGATCTCTGCTGCGCCTTCCGCATTAATTGTGGGTACGTTGTACGGGCAGACCCGGACGCATGAGAGGCAGGCCGCACACTTCTCCTGGTCTACGACCGAGACCACCCCGCCCACCTGGATCGTCTCCCTGCTCAAGATGGTACATGCCCGTGATACCGCGGCAAAGGCCTGAGAAAGGCTCTCATCGATCAGCTTCGGAGAGTGGGCCATCCCGCAAAGGTAGATACCCTCAGAGGCGAAGTCGACGGGCCTAAGCTTCATGTGCGCTTCCAGAAAGAAGCCGTCGGTCGTCCTGGGGACTTTCAGCGTCGCCGCGAGTTGCGCTGTATCGGCAGGCACCGTGGCAGTGGAAAGAACGAGAAGATCAGGGTGGAAAGAGACAGATTCCCGGAGAACCGGGTTGTACGCTGTCAGTTCCAGGGCACCATTGGCGGCTGATACCTGCGGTTTGCGCTTCTCTTCGTACCGGACGAAACGGATCCCGGCATGGCGTGCACGGGCGTAATGCTCTTCCAGGAAACCGTACATACGCATGTCGCGATAGAGGATGATCACCCGCGTCGTAGGGTTGAGTGCCTTTATCGAGAGGGCGTTTTTTACCGCCTCTGCGCAACAGACCCTGCTGCAGTAAGGGCGCTCCTCGTTGCGCGATCCCACGCATTGAACCATTACCACTTCTCTCAATTCTGATGTGTTTATTCCACCTGTGGCCAGCCCTTTCTCCAACTCGAGCTGAGTCAAGACCCTTTTGTCTTCTCCGTAAAGGTATTCCTGGGGCTTCAGTTCATCTCCGCCTGTAGCCACAATGGTTACGCCGTGCTCCAGTTCATACACGGCGGCTCCCGATCCGACAGCGAGGGTAGTCTTAAAGTTACCCACATAGCCTGAAAAATTGGTAATGTCGGCATTGAGAAATACCTTGATGCGTGGATCGTCCAGTACCTGCTCTCTCAGCTCCTGCAGGAATTTCCGAACATCCTTGCCATCCACCGTCGTGTACAGGCGGCGCAGGTTGCCACCCAATTCTTCCTGCTTTTCCACCAAGAAGACCTCGAAACCCTGCTCTGCCAGGCCCGTCGCCGCGGTCATGCCGGATAACCCTCCTCCAATGACCAAGGCCCGCCTGACGACCCCTTTGCTCTGTTTTTCCAGCGGACGCACGAGGCGCGCGTTGGCGACGGCCATGCGGAGCAACCCTCGGGCCTTTAACGTAGCATCCTCTTTCTGGCTCATATGTACCCACGAGCATTGATCGCGGATGTTGGCCATCTCGAAGAGGTAGCGGTTGAGACCCGCCTCACGGATAGTCTCCTGAAATAGAGGCTCGTGGGTGCGGGGAGAGCATGAGGCTACTACCACCCGGTTGAGCCTGTGCTCCTCGATAGCCTTCTTGATCTTTACCTGTGTATCCTGAGAGCAGGTGTAGAGGTTCTCTTCCGCATAGACCACATCCGGAAGAGAGGCCGCGTACTCCCTGAGACCTGGAACATCGACGACTCCGCCGATGTTGCTCCCGCAGCGGCAGACGAATAGACCGATCCTCGGTACCTCCCCCGACACATCCCTCTGCTCCGGGTACTCCTTGAGGGCCACCATGGTTCCCCTGGCCTCGGAGAGCATCGTGGACGCCGCTCCTGCAGCGCCGCTCGCCTGGGCGACGGTTTCGGGGATGTCTTTCGGTCCCTGAAAAGCACCGCAGACGTAGATGCCCGACCTTGAAGTAGAAAGCGGCGTGAAGGAGTCGGTCTTTGCAAATCCGTAAGGATTGAGGTCAATGCTCAGTTTTTTGGCCAGTTCCCTGGCCGACCTCGAAGGTGCCATGCCCACCGAGAGGACCACCATGTCGAAGGTCTCTTCCCTGATCTCCCCTGACTCGTCAACGTAAGTAATCTGAAGGTTTTTCGTCCGAGGGTCTTCCACCACCCTGGAAACCATGCAGCGGACGTAACGGACGCCGTGCTCGCCTCGTGCCCGCTCAAAGTACGCATCGAATCCTTTCCCATAGGCCCGCATATCTATGAAGAAGATGGTGGGCTCGATCTCCTTTTCATGTTCTTTCGCAATGATTGCTTCCTTTGT
>JBEKHB010000063.1:0-22167 GCA_050012495.1 Syntrophorhabdales bacterium | reverse complement strand
CCCGGCCCCCTATCTGCTTTTTTCCGTGGGCAGCATAAGAGACAGGGCGGCAGACAGCATGGGCATGAAAGCCACGACGCCGATCGCCGCGCGAAGTCCGTGGTAATCGGCGATCCATCCGAGGAGAGGGGTCGTTAGTCCGCCAAAAGAGAAGGCGAGACCCAGGGTGATTCCCGAGGCGAGACCCACCCTGTGTGGAAGGTAGGATTGCCCGAGTACAACCATGGGGCCAAACGGCGCCGAAAGCAGCAGCCCAATGGGCACGAGAAGCAGTGTCGCGACCAGCGGGTTCGAGATAACGAGCAGAAGGGGAAGAAAAGCTGAAAGGAGGAGGAAGCCGGTAATGGTCACCGCACGTAAGCCCACGCGGTCCGCGCTCCTTCCGCCCAGAAAGTTTCCCGCTATCAATGCAACAAGTAAGACGGTGAGCGCCGAACCCCCACGTGCCCTGGACTGGTGCAGCACATGGATCCAGAAAAGGGGCAGAAACGTATTGAGCCCGTAAAAGATCACCGAGCGGCTGAGCAGGGCAACGGCAAGGCAGATAAACGCAGGCCAGCGGTCTCTGGTTTCCGCGTCCGTCTCTCGAGACCGGACAACCGCCTTTGGTTCATAGCCCGCGGTGAGACGGGGCAACATGTAGAGAAAGAGCCCCGCCATCACCGCGGGGGGGACGATGAGGCAGGCGGTACCCTTGATACCCCACCAAAAGAGAGCCGCGGTGGCGATAAGGGGACCAATGGCAAAACCGAGCTGGCCCCCGATGCCGAAAAGACTCATTGCCGTAGCCTTTTTGTCACCGGCCAAGTAGTTCATCAGCCTGGCTCCTTCCGGATGGAAGGCTGCGATACCCAGTCCGCTGAACATGACGGAAGCGACGCCGATGCGGTAGGTGGGGGCAAATCCGGCGAAGGAAACGCCAAGTCCTATAACGACCATGGAAAGCGGAATCAACCACGGTTTCGACCAGCGGTCGGAGATACAGCCAAAGATCGGCTGAAAGACGGTCGAGACGATGTTTACCCCAAAGACGATGGCGGCAGCAGCGGTATAAGAAAGATGATGCGCTGCAATAAAGAAGGGAAGGAGGACGGGTATGGCCCCCTGATTGATGTCGGCGGAAGCATGGGCAACGGTAAGAAACCCGATAGAACGCGTTTTCATAACCACTCCGTTCTGACGCATAGCGGCGAATTTCCCTTACGATAAAAGTCTCCTGCCCCTTTGTCAAGGAAATTAGGCATGGAATAAGACGGGGCTCAAGGATCTACGGGTCGAGAGGAAGGCTGCGGCCGGCGAGGGCATTACATCGGCCGGTTTGTCTTCCCGTCTTCGCAGTCCGGGCCGCCTTCTCCCTTGTGATGTTTTATCACCCGGCCCTCAACCATGAATATCACGTCTTCGCCCACATTGGTGGAGAGGTCAGCGATGCGCTCCAGACTCCTGGCAATATCGAGGAGATGAATGGAGCGCTCGATAGTAGAGGGGTCGGCGCTCATGAAGGTGACCAACTCTCTGACTACCTGCTCGTTAAGCCTGTCAACGACACTGTCCCGCTCGCACACGCCCTTTGCGAGGTTTGCGTCTTCCGTCAGGAAGGAGCGGATGCTGTCCCGTACCATCCCCGTCGCCTCTTCGGCCATCCGGGGGATGTCGATGAGCGGCTTCACCTGCGGCCTGTCGATCAGGTAGAGACCGTCTTCCGCGAGGTTGACGGCGTGATCGGCCATCCTCTCCAGGTCTTTGTTCATCCCCAGCGTCATGAGTATCGTGCGGAGGTCCCTTGCCCTTGGCTGGTACTTGGCAATCATAGTAAGGCACAGCTCATCGAGCCTGTTCTCGCAATCATTGGCCTTTGGTTCGTCTTTTTCCACGACCTCCTGGAGCATTTCCCTGTTATTCCTGAGGAGTCCCTGGATGCTTTTCTCGATCATATGCTCCACAAAACCTGCATACTCTGCCAGCTGACGCTTGAGATCAACCATCGGCTCATCGAACATGTCGCCTCCTATCCGAACTTACCCGTCAGGTACTGTTCCGTCCTTTTGTCCTGGGGCACGGTGAAGAGTTTCTCCGTCGGCCCGAACTCGACCAGGCTGCCCAGGTAGATGAAGGCGGTGAAATCCGAGATACGGGCGGCCTGGGGGATGTTGTGCGTCACCTGGATGATGGTCACCGTGTTCTTCAGCTCTACCACCAGCTCCTCTATATGGGCCGTGGCCTTCGGGTCGAGGGCGGAAGTGGGCTCGTCGAGCAGCAGTATTTCCGGGTGCATGGCAAGGGCGCGGGCGATGCAGAGCCTCTGCTGCTGTCCGCCGGAGAGGAACGTGCCCTTTCTGTGGAGGAAGTCTTTCACCTCATTCCAGAGGGCGGCCTTCTGCAGGGACTCTTCCACTATCCGGTCCCTGTCGCCCTTGGAGATCCGTAAACCGTTGAGGTTGTAGCCGGCGACCACATTGTCGTAGATGCTCATGGTGGGAAAAGGGTTGGGTCTCTGGAAGACCATCCCTATCTTCCTTCGCACTATGATGGGGTCCGTCTCAAAGATGTTCTCGTTATCAAGCAGGATTTTTCCCGAAAAGACTGCGTTGGGCGCCAGCTCGTGCATGCGGTTGATACATCTGATCAGGGTCGTCTTGCCGCAGCCGGACGGTCCCATGATCGCCGTAATCCTGTTTGCGGCGATGGAAAGGTTTATATCATTGACTACCATTTGTTCATCGAAGCCGGCGCTGACGCCCTCGATTTTCAGAACTGTACTTTCCATTTGCGGGTCACCATTTTCGCGAGAATATTTAACGACAGGATGAAGACGACCAATACGAAAGAAGCGCCCCAGGCAAGGGTATGCCATTCAGGGTAGGGGCTTGTGGCGTAGTTGAAGACGAGCAGCGGCAGCGAGTTAACGGGCTTGAAGATGTCCAGGCTCATGAAAGGGCTGCCAAAGGCGGTGAAGAGGAGGGGGGCCGTTTCGCCGCCGATCCTCGCGATGCCGAGGATCACGCCGGTCACTATTCCGCTCAAGCCCGCAGGCAGGATTACCTTCAGGATAGTGCGGGGATAGGGGACGCCGAGGGCCAGGGAAGCCTCTTTGAGAGGGTCGGGGATCAGCTTCAGGGTTTCCTCGGTGGACATGACGATGACCGGAAGCATCATGATGCCGAGGGCCACGCCGCCTGAAAGCGCCGAGAAGGAACCCATCGGCAAGACGATCCAGATGTAGGCGATGATGCCGATGACTATCGATGGTATGCCCTGGAGTATTTCGACAGAGAGTCTCGAAAAATAGGCGAACCGGACTTTCCTGTATTCGGAGAGATAGATGCCCGCGAGAATGCCGAGGGGTATGGAGATGAGGGAGGCGATGAGGACAAGGATCCCGCTGCCGGCAAGGGCGTTAGAAATACCCCCCCCGGCTTCGCCCATGGGCCGGGGGAGGTTGACGAGAAAGCCCCAATTTATCACGGAGATGCCGTTCTTCATAATGAAAAAGAGGATAAGGAACATGGGGAGCATGCAAATAAAAGCAAGGACGATTATAAGGCCCCTGAACAGCCTGTCGGCCACTATCCTTCTTTGCAGATGCTTTTCCTTCATATCACCTCTCCACGCTCATTTTGATGATGATAATCTTCCCGGCGATGTTGATAACGGCCGTGACCACGAAGAGCACAAGGGCTATCTCGGTGAGGCTCGCGAGATAGATCGTGCCCGTTGCTTCCGAAAACTCGTTGGCGATGATGCTCGCCATGGTATTGGCGGGTGAAAAAATGCTTTTCGGGAGCATATTCGAATTGCCTATCACCATGGTGACCGCCATGGTTTCTCCGAGGGCCCGCCCCAGGGAGAGCATGACGCCGGCGAGAATGCCCGAGCGGGCGTACGGGAGGATGATCTTTCTGATGACCTCGAATCTTGTCGCCCCCAAGGAAAACGCCGCCTCTTTCAGGTCCCCCGGCACCAGACCGATCACCTCCCTGCCAAGGGAGGCTGAATAGGGGATAATCATTATGGAGAGCACCAGGGCGGAGGTCAGGATGCCGACGCCGTAGGGGAGGACGCCTATTTGCAGCTCCACCCATCTCACCGCCGGCACGAAAAAGAATAATCCCCAGAACCCATAGATAACCGAAGGGATACCCGCGAGCAGCTCAACGACGGTCTTGATGAAGGAAGACATGATCCCGGAGCGGAAATATTCGCCGAGGAAAATGGAGACAGCCAGGGAGAAGACGAGCGAAATCAGGAGGGCGAGGAACGAGGTCAGGAGCGTGCCCACCAGGAAGGGGAGTGCCCCGAACCTACCGGCCACAGGGTCCCACACCATGCCGATGAGGAAGCCAAACCCGTGATGTTTCATGGCAGGGACCGATGCAATGAAGAGGGAGGCAAAGACAGCCGAAAGCAGAAGAAGGAGGCTTATTCCGGAAAGGTAAAGGATGCGCTTGAAAACCGGCTCTGACAGCACGGTCCTCGATCCGTACGCGGCGCCGGAACGTACCCTTGTCGTCTCCTTCGCAGGCAGGGCGCCGCCACGGGCCTGCGCAGGCGCGGGCATGCTTTGGCTGTCGGTCCCTGCCTCGTCTGTCGGGTTCATTTGAGGATGTTCTTGCCGTTGTAGGTAATCGACTCAATCAGGGCTTCCGCTTTTGCCACTGTCCTTTTCGACAGAGGGGCATACTGCATGGGCTCGGCGTATTTCTGACCCTCATGGGTCATCCACCTGAGGAGCCGCACGAGCTCCTTTGCCTTCGCCTCACTATGGCCCTGGTAGGCCTGTTCCTTATAGACCAGGATCCAGGTCAACCCGGCCAGGGGATATCCGTCAGGGGCATCCGTATCGGTGAGACTCACCTTCATGTCGTCCGGCAGGCTCACGTTCATGGCAGCGCTGGTGGACTGAAGCGTGGGTCTCACGAATGCGCCCTTTTTGTTCCTGATCGCCGCGTAGGGCATCTTGTTCTGTATGGCATAGATCAGCTCCACATAGCCGGCGCTGCCGGGGGTTTGCGCGACAAGTCCTGCCACGCCGGGATTACCTTTTGCGCCAAGACCCGTGGGCCAGTTAAGAGAGGTGCCCGTGCCCACCTTCTCCTTCCACTCTTTGCTCACCTTGCCCATATAATCGCTGAAAATATTCGTGGTGCCACTCCCGTCCGAGCGGTGGACGATGGTAATCGGCATATTCGGGATTTTGGCCGCCTTGTTTATGGCGATGATCCGTTGGTCATTCCATTTTGTCACTTTGCCGAGAAAGATGTCTGCCACAAGGTCGGGTGTCAGCGAGATGCCGGGATTGCCGGGGAGATTATAGGTGATGACGACTGAGCCGGCGCACGTGGGGACATGGAGCACAGGTGCGCCCGCGGCCTTGATATCCTCGTCGCTCATGATCGCGTCGCTGCCTCCGAAACCGACGGTTTTGTTGATGAGCTGGCGTATGCCGCCCCCGGAGCCTATGGCCTGGTAATTCACCTTGACCCCATACTCCTTACTGTAGACGTCGAACATCTTTGAGTAGAGCGGATAGGGAAAGGTGGCGCCTGCGCCAATAAGCTCCTGCTGCTGGGCAGCGGCCGCCCCTGAAATGCAAAGAAGGATCATGCACGCAAGGGAATAGGTGATGAGTTTCTGCATGGTACGCCTCCTTTGAGTTTTCTCTTGCGTGGTATACAATACTACCCGTAGTAAGTTAAGCATTGGTGAAGTACGTGTTAAGATACGGTTAATTCTGCCCGGGGCCCTTCCCGAAACGGGCCGGTCACGTTCTGCTTTCCTGGTCCGGACCGGACCGGCAACCTGACGTGGAAGTGGCTGCCGGCTCCCGGCGCGCTTTCTACGCTCACTTCGCCCCCGTGGAGGAGCGCAATATGCTTGACGATGGAGAGGCCGAGCCCCGTGCCCCCCGTTTTTCGCGACCTGGACTTGTCGATTACGTAGAAGCGCTCGAAGATGCGGGACAGCTTCTCCTTCGGCATGCCTATGCCCGTATCATGCACTGCGATGGTCACGTCCTGATCGCTGCGGCCCAGCACCAGGCTGACCTCTCCTTTATCGGTGTATTTGATCGCATTGTCGAGGAGATTGATCAGCACCTGTTCGATCTTGAAAGGATCTGCGAGTACCGGCGGCAGGTCGGCAGGACTTTCAAGCCTGAGTGCGAGGTTCTTCTCTTTGGCCTGGGCGTCGAATATGCGCATCGTCTGCTCCGCGAGCGCCTTCAGGTCGACCTCCTCGATCTCCAATTCGACGCCCTTCTCCTCGAGCTGGGCGAGAAGGAGGAGGTCACGGACTATATTGATGAGCCTGTCCGTATTTCTCTTGATGATCTCCACATAATGCCTGTTCTTCCCCTCCATTTCCTCTTCAAGGGTTTCAGCAAAGCCCTTTATCGAGGTAAGGGGTGTGCGCAGCTCATGGGAGACACTCGACACCAAATCCCGTTTGATCTTTTCGACCTCTTTCATGCTGGTAATGTCGTGGAGGACGAGGACCATTTCATCTTCGGGCTCAACGTGAGTAGCACTGCATAGAAACGTCCTTCCCCGGATCTCGACCTCTTCGACAGGGGTGAGCCTCCGGCTCCGCGCCTTCTCCATAAGCTCTATGAACTGGGATTGTCCGAGGGCCTCCCAATAGAGCTGCCCCTCGAGGGCGGAGCCTCGCCCCAGAATGGCCTTCAGACTTTCATTGCAATAAATGATGGCGCCCTTCTTGCTGACGACCAGAAGACCTTCCCGGAGAGAGTCGACAATGCCCTTCAATTCCGCCTTCTGCCGTTTTAGCTCTTCGAATGCGCCGCTAAGCTCGCGGCTCATGGAATTGAAGGTGTCCGCCAATGCCCGGAACTCATCGTTCCGTTTCATAAAAACGCGGGTGTTAAAGTCTCCCGAGGCGAGTTTTCGCGCTGCCCAGGTCAGCTCACCGATGGGCTTTGAGATGCTCCTTGAGATAATCAGGGTCGCGATGAGGGCGAGCAGAGAAAAGAGCGCCAACATTTCGATCATGTGACCCATCAATCGGGGTGGGATTTTGATATCGCTGGCGAAGCGGCTCGTCCTGATCACGCCTTCGACTTTTCCATCTTTTTCCAGAGGGAGGGCGACGTAGAGCGCCTCCTGGGTCGTGGTGCTGCTGAAGCGTCTGGACGTCCCGGTCCTGCCGGTCAGGGCCTCAATAACCTCGGGCCTGTTCCGGTGGTTCTCCATGGTCAGGGGGTCTTCAATGGAATCGGCAACGACGGTCCCCTTTGCGTCGATCACCGTGATCCTTGTTTTCAGTTGCCGTCCCAGCCTCTTTGCAACGGCGTCAAGGCGGCCATAAGCACCCTGCTCGATCGATCCGGCGGCGTCGGCCTTGAGCGTGATGGCGAGAGTTGTCAGAGTTTCAGTGACGGACTGGTTGTAGAGCTCCCTGAAGGTGTCGGAAAAAGCGAGAAGGCTCGCCCCTGAAAGCACGAGGATAATGAACAGGTACCCGATGAATATGCGCGCGAAAAAAGAGCTCTTCATGCTTCCAGCTTGTAGCCGGCCCCCCGCACGTTTTTGAGGAGTCCGGACGCCCTGCCAAGCTTTTCTCTTAAGTGCCTGACGTGCACATCAACAGTGCGGTCCGATACGATCTTGTCATGGCCCCACAGAAAGTCGAGTATCTTCTCCCTGGAGAATACCCAGCCTGTCTTTGACGCGAGGAATTCGAGGATGCGGAACTCAACGGACGTGACCTCCACGGCCCGCCCTTCAACCGCAACCTGGTGCGTGTGCAGGTCTATGGTCAGGAGGCCGCCGATCTCCACCTTCTGTGTGCGGGGCGTCCGGGGCCCCGTCCTCCTCAGGACCGCCTTGGCCCGCGCCACAAGCTCCTTGGGGGAAAAGGGCTTCGTCACATAGTCATCCGCCCCTATCTCCAGCCCGAGGACCCTGTCCACTTCGTCTGCTTTCGCGGTCAACATGATAATCGGCACGGCGGAGAGCCGGTCGTTCCTCCGCAAGAATTTGCACACCTCCAGGCCATCGGCATCGGGCAGCATCAGGTCGAGAAACACGAGGTCGGGTACATCCTGCCGGAGAAAACGGTAGAAAGACTCGGCGTCGAGGAACTCCCTGACCTTCATCCCCGTCTTTTTCAAATGGACCGATACAAGCTCGATTATATCGGGATCATCGTCCACGACCGCGACAAGCGGCGCCTTCCCAGGGCCCGGCGGCGTTATCTCGTGTTCCACCTCTTCCTCCTCCACGACGTTATAGTACATTATTACATGAAAACGAAATTCCCGCACGTGTTTCTTGCGTCGTGCAAGGGGCGCCGGCACACGAAGGAGACACGAAGCGTAATCTCCGCGGGCCGTCCGAGGCCCGTCGAGCTTTCCGGCCGCTGCTTCCTCGGCAGTGGCCGGAAGGACCGGTCGACTTTTAAAGACCGCCGCATTTTTCCCGCTGCCCGGCGGTTATTGCATAGGCGCCACTTCATATGGTACTACTTTGCCGAGATATTTCCGCGCAATGGGTCAACCACATGGGCACGCCGGATCGAAAGACGACGGTAACCTTTGAAACCAAGTGCTACGAGAACGATTGGGAGTACCTGCTGAAGGCGGACCGGTTGAAAAAGACCGTGGCCTTGTGCCGCTACCCTTTCGACCGGGTGGTCCTCCACATCAATAATGTAAAGAACCCGGATAAGGTTGCACGATACGCTTCGAGGCTTCTCCTTTCGGGCGTCATCAGCGAGTTCGTGCAGGTTTCGGACTATGCCCGGGAGGCGCTTGACTCTTTCGACTGTGACCCTGAGAGTTTCAGGGGAGGCTACTATTACTCCATCGCTGAAATGACCGCCATCTACCTTTGCAAGACGGACTATCTGCTCCATTTTTCCAGCGACACCATAATGGCGAACAGAGAAGAATGGATAGGGTCCGCTATCAGGAAGATGGAGGAAAATCCGGAAATACTCGTTGCCAACCCGACCTGGAACAATAAATTCCACAGGGCCAGGGAGGAATCGGTCGCTGAGGACGGCGCGTTTTATATAGGCCACGGTTTCTCAGATCAATGCTATCTCATCGCTCCGGCTCGTTTCCGGTCGCCGATCTACAATGAAAAACACGCAGTCACCCAAAGGAATTTTCCTCCCCACGGAGGCGAGTCCTTTGAAAAAAGGATCGACGCGTATATGAGAAATCACGATTACTTAAGAATCACGAGCAAGAGGGCGTCATACCGCCACCGGAATTTCCCGCGGAACAGGCTCGCGAAACTGGCCGCCATCTCGTTGGCGATAGCGCGTTCCCGATTACCCGTGTGACCACTTCGCGCTTCTCCATATAAAATCGATAGAGGCCTCCTTGCCGCGGCTTTCGGAATAACAGAAGTGACGCAAGGAGCCTTTTTGCCCGCATTGACATGGTGTTTTCACACAGGAATTCCCGGCTTTGGGTCTATTGTGCACGGACTGCCTCAAGAGCCGACGGCAATATTCCCTTCTCCAGCAAGCCATTCCGGGCTGGGGGTTGACGGATAGTGCACGGTTTCAGGGCGAATGGGTGAGGGGGCGGTAGGAACGTTGTTTCATTCGTTACGTGGCTCTCGACAGACGCATCAAAGCCTGAGGCTAGGGCTTTAATCGCCCACCGGGTAACCGCCGAGTTTGGCCTTCCTGCAGCGGGGGGGGGGATTGCCCGGCATCTCGGGATCACCACTGCATCGATCAACTGGGCGGTTCAAAAGGCTGATAGGAAGGCATCCATAAAGTGATAACGTACAGAATGAAACAATGTCCCTACCGTTCCCTCTAACTCAAGTGCCGAGCAGTGCTTCTTGTAACAGAGCTATGGCACAAACCAAAGCAAATACTCTCTTTCACTCGGTACTCGGTGGGTTCTTTGACGATAATGGGGCATGGACTTGTAGGTGTAGTGAGTACGGCCGTTTGCGGCCGGAGGGAATTTTGATGCAAGGTGCCGAAATCTCGGGGTCGCCGCCCGGAGGCGTACTCTTTCGTACGTCGAGGACGCGCGGCCCCGAGATACAGGCGCATGGCACGAAATTCACCCGGCCGCGCCGAAGAAGAGACAGAGCCTAGCAGATCCTCGGAAACTGATCACTCGCCAGCATCTCCACAATCCGTTTGATGCCGTAGGCGTTCCTGATCGTCACGATGCCGGGGTGGTCTTGCGTCACATGGCCTATTATGGCGGCGTTTTTTCCGTAAATGTTCCCCCTCATCGCTTCGAGGACCCGCCCCGCATCGCCTTCCGGCACGACTGCCACGAGCTTTCCCTCATTGGCCAGGTAGAGATAATCGAGGCCAAGCATCTCGCAGGCGGCCTTGACCGCCTCCGACACTGGGATGAGCTCCTCGTCGATCTCTATCCCTACCGACGAATTCCCTGCGATCTCTTTGAGAGTGGTGGCGATGCCGCCCCTTGTAGGGTCCCGCAAGACGCGGATGGTGGGCGAGGCGTCGAGCATGCTCCTGACGAGCCTGTTCAACGGCGCGACATCGCTGATGAGGGGGCTCCTGAAATGGAGGCTCTGCCGCTGGCTCAGGACAGTAACACCGTGGTCTCCTATGGTCCCGCTCACGATCACGGCATCACCGGGCAACGCACGCTGCACGGAGATATCCACGCCGTCCGGCACGACGCCGACCCCTGCGGTATTGATATACAACCCGTCAGCCGCACGCCGTTCCACGACCTTCGTATCCCCGCAGACAATCGAAACGCCTGCCTCATGGGTGGCCTCGCTCATGGAGACGACTATCTTCTCCAGGTCGGCAACGGCAAACCCCTCTTCGATGATAAATCCTGCGCTCAGGTAAAGGGGCTCGGCCCCGCGCATCGAGAGGTCGTTCACGGTCCCGCAGACGGAGAGCCGGCCGATGTTGCCGCCCGGGAAAAAGAGCGGCTTTACCACATAGCTGTCGGTCGTGAAGGCCGCCTTCCCCTGGGGCAAGCGGAACGTCGACGCATCTTCAAGCGGCAGGAGCAGGGGATTGCCGAAATAGCGGACGAAGAGGCCCTCTATCAGCTCATGACTCATACCCCCTCCGCTTCCATGACCGAGCAGTATCAGTTTTTCATCCATAGAGATAGTAAGCAGCGCAGCTTCCTTCGGAAGAGACCATGCACGGTCCTACAGGGTGAAGAGGGGTGCAGATTGTTTTGAAAAGGGGACACTTGTCAGGCTTACGGATGCCCCTTATGACCTCGCCGCAATGGCATCCGTCCGGCACTGAACTCTCCGGGACCTCCACATCGAAGAGACGCCGGGCGTCATGGCGGCCATACTCGTCCCTGATGCTCAGCCCGCTCTCCGGGATCGCTCCGAGCCCTCTCCAACATGCGGGGCCTTTCTCGAAGACCCGTTCCATCATCTCCCGGGCGGGCCTCGTCCCCTCCGGCGTCACGCTTCGCGGATACGCGTTCGCCACGCGGGGCTTGCCTTCTTCACACTGGCGCACGATCTCTAAAATAGCCCAGAGGATGTCGACCGGCTCGAACCCGGCCACTGCCGCCGGTATATGGTACGAGTCCGTCAGGAACTGCCATGCCTTCCATCCCGTCACCGTGCTCACGTGCCCCGGACACAGGATGCCGTCGAGTCCGATCTCCCGTGAATCGAGGATTGCCCTCATCGCGGGCGGCGTAAGCTTATGCATCGACAGCACTGCGTAGTTGTCGAGCCCCCTGCTTTCCGCCTCCGCTACCGAGGCGCCCACCGCCGGCGCCGTGGTTTCAAAGCCGATGCCGAGAAAGACCACCAGGCTCGCGGGGTTGTCGGCTGCAAGGTTAAGGGCGTCGAGGGGGGAATAGACCATGGTGACGCGAGCCCCTTCCGCCTTGCTGGTGAGGAGGCTTTCCCTTGTGCCGGGCACTTTCAGGAGGTCGCCGAAGGTTGCGACAATAATATCCGGACGCTTTGAAAGGGCGATCGCGTAGTCTATATCGGTATTATCGGTGACGCAGACCGGGCAACCCGGGCCGGAGAACATCTCGATGGTCGGCGGCAAGAGCTGCCTTATGCCGAACCGGTGTATCGCATGGGTATGGGTGCCGCAAAACTCCATGATCCTGACGGGTTTCCTGGATACGGCCCATATCCGCGCTCTCAGTTTTTCGACGATTGAGGGGTCGCGGAAGGCCTCACTCCTCTGCATCCAGTCCTGCCATCTCTTCCAGAAGCTGGAAGGTTTCTTCTGCCTCGGCGCTGTTCATGACACTTATCGCATAGCCGGCGTGCATGATGACATAGTCGCCTACCCGCACTTCAGGGGTGAAGAGTATGTTCACGCTGGTCTGGTTGCCTGCAAGCTCGGCATCTGCCATGACGCCGTCGATCTTCGTGATGAGCGCGGGGACTGCAAGACACATAAGACAGACAGTATACGATAGTTCCCATGGTCTTACAAGGGGGGCGAAGAGAAAACCCCCGGCTCTTCAGCGGCGTGCGCCACAACCGCCTGGCCAAGGGCTATGCCGCCGTCGTTGCAGGGGACCTGCCGGTGGGTAACGCACGCCAGGCCGGATGCCGCAAGCAGGCTGACGGTGAGGTCCGCAAGCAACCTGTTCTGGAAGCACCCGCCGCTCAAGACGACCGTTTTTATGCCTGTCTCTTCCGAAAGAAGGAGCGAGACACGCCGAATCACGTGCGCCATGGTATGGTGAAACCGCAAGGCGATCTCCGGAACGCCCACCCCCTGCACCGCGTCGTTGGCGATGGCGCCAATGAGCGCTCCAAGCCTGACCTGAAACCTGCCCTCCGCCTTTTCTACCGAGAAGGGATAAGGCGTATCAGGGCCGGCTGGGGCTGCGACCATCTCAAGGGCGATCGCCGCCTGCCCCTCGAAGGTAATCGTCCTTCGGAGGTTCAAAAGAGCGGCGACCGCATCAAAGAGACGGCCGCAGGACGAGGTGAGCGGCGTATTTATCCGGTTGGCGATCTGCGTGATGATAATCTCCCGTTCCTCAGCCGGTATTTCGGAAAGCGAGGGGAGATCGGGCATCTCGATTCCTAGGGCGCGAAGGTATGCGAAGGCGAGGCGATAGGGCCTTCTTATGGAGACTTCCCCGCCCGGAAGGGGCATCTGCGCAAGACTAGCCGCCCTGTCGAAGCGCGCATAGGTACTGATGAGGAATTCCCCCCCCCAGACCGACCCGTCCGGGCCGAAGCCCGATCCGTCAAAAGCGACACCGATGACCGGACCTGGCAGGCCGTGCTCTGCCATGCAGGAGGCGACATGGGCATGGTGATGCTGCACGCCCACAAGGGGGAGCACCCCTTTGAACTGCCGGGCGTAGCGGGTCGAAAGGTAGTCTGGATGGAGGTCGTGGGCGACAATCTCGGGGGTGACGCGGAAAAGCCGCTTGTAGAGGTCTATGGTGGCAATGAAGTGATCGAGGGTATCCAGGTTTTCGAGGTCGCCAATGTGCTGGCTGAGGAACGCAAACTCATCGCGGGTAACGCAGAAGGTATTCTTCTCCGCGGCGCCTAAAGCGAGGATAGGCTTTGTCTTAAAGGGGAGTTTCACCGGATCTGGGGCATAGCTCCTCGCCCTTCTGATCGCCTCGGGCGCCCGATCACGGATGCGGGAGACGCTGTCGTCGTACCGTGAATGAATATCCCTGTTGTGGAAGAGGAAATAATCGGCAAGCCCCCCGAGGCGAAGCCTTGCCTCGTCGTTATCTTTTGCGATCGGCTCCTCAGACAGATTACCGCTTGTCATAACGAGGGGTTTGCAAAAACCGCGAAGCAGGAGGTGGTGAATCGGCGTATAAGGCAGCATGACGCCCAGGTACCGGTTCCCCGGGGCCACAAGGGGCGACACGGACGAGCCCTCCTTACGGCGGAGAAGCACGATAGGCGCCTCCGGCGCGCCAAGGAGACGCGATTCCTCATCGTCGGCGAGGCAATAGCGCTGCACCTCTTCCATATCCTGCATCATCAGCGCAAAGGGCTTGTCAGGTCTTCTCTTCCTCTCCCGCAAAGCGGCGACGGCATCGGTATCCGTCGCATCGCAGGCGAGCTGAAAACCGCCCAAGCCCTTGAGGGCCACAATTGCGCCCGCCCGGAGCAAAGATGCCGTCTCGCGAATCGGGTCATCACATGCCCGCGCCTCGGCGTGCGCGTCTTCCAGCCATACCCGCGGCCCGCATACCGGGCAGGCATTCGGCTGCGCGTGGAAGCGGCGGTTCAGGGGGTCAACGTATTCGCGCCGGCATTGCTCACACATGTGGAAAGGGGCCATGGTGGTGTACGGCCTGTCGTAGGGGATGTCCGTGATGATCGTGAACCTGGGGCCGCAGTTCGTACAGTTGGTAAAAGGGTAGCGATATCTCCTGTCCCGGGGGTCGAAAATCTCACGGACGCAGTCGGCGCAGGTGGCGATGTCGGGTGAGATGAGCTGGTAGCCCGCGTCTGCCCGGCTCTCCCGTATCTCAAAGGTCTGATAGCCGGCGAGCTTCCCGTCTGCCGCCTCGACGCCCTCTATACGGGCCCTGGGCGGTGCGTCATGGATGACGCGCCCGACGAACGCGTCGACCTCCGCGCTTTTCCCCTCCACCTCTATTTCGACCGCGCTGCTCGTATTGATGACCCAGCCCTTGAGGCCGTGTTCCCCGGCAAGTCTGAAAATGAAGGGGCGGAAGCCGACGCCCTGGACGACGCCATGGACTGTGAGGTGCTTCAGGACTTGATCTTTTTCAGCCAGTCTATCTAATCCTCCACTTCTATGCTTTCCATATAGAACTCTCTCCCGGCCGTCACTTCCCCGCCCCGTTTTCCGCATTGGGGGCAAAGGCCCTCCATCTCCATGCCGAACGTACAGGAGCAGCAGGCGCATCGTATCACGGCAGGGACCTTCGTTACGGAAAGACGGGCGCTTTCTGCAGGGGTATCCTTCGAGATTACGTCGAAGCAGAACCTGATAGACTCCTCGACAACGCTCGAAAGCTCCCCGATAACCAGATTGATCCCCGTTATCCGCCGGTCCTGCGCCTCGTGTACGGCGATATCTATAATATTTTGCGTTAGGGTCAGCTCATGCATGTTCGATAGTACCGCTTTTCTCCCACCTTCGGAGGTCTATTATAACACAACGGCGGCCTTAACGCATAGTCGGGCTTGTATACAGTCAGGGCGAACTTGGCATCAGTAGTCCGACGCGCTCGCGCCCTCCCGGCGACGGCCCCGCACGTATTCGATTATGCCGGGAAGCAGCGAGATCACGATAATGGCGAGGATAACCAGGGTAAAGTTAGCCTTGACGACAGGTATGTTGCCGAAAAAATAGCCCCCCAGTATGAAGACCAGCACCCAGCCTATGCTCCCCCCGATGCTATAGACGATAAAGCGCCTGTAGGCCATTGCGCCGACCCCGGCGACAAAGGGCGCGAAGGTTCGGACAATGGGCATGAACCGCGCGATGATCACCGTTTTTCCGCCGTACTTCAGGTAAAACTCGTGCGTCCTCTCCAGGTGCTTCCTGTTGAGCAATCGGGATTCCCCGCTCGAAAATACCTTGGGTCCGGTAATACGACCGATCCAGTAGTTTGACGAGTCTCCTATCATTGCGGCAAGGGGCAGAGAGAAGGCAAGCCACGTGAGATCGAGGGAGCCAAGGGCCGCAAAGGCGCCTGCGGCAAAAAGCAGGGAATCACCGGGGAGGAACGGGGTAATGACAAGACCCGTCTCGCAAAAGAGGATGACAAAGAGGAGGAGATGGGTCCAGAAGCCGTAGTGTTGTATGACCAGGCCAAGGTGCTTGTCAAAATGGACAATAATATCGAGTCCGTATTTTACCAGGTCCATGGGATGTGTGCCTTTCTCCTTCGATGGCCCCCGCGCAGATCAAGCCGGCTACGAGCCCTCTTTCAGGCTCCTTCTGTTATCCAGGGCGCTCTTGATGGTAAGGGGATCGATATAGACGATGTCACCGCCGATAGGTATGCCCGACGCGATGCGGGTGATCTTCACCTGGAACGCCTTGGTCATCTCGACGATGTAGTGGGCGGTGGTATTGCCCTCTATGGTAGGGTTGGTGGCGATAATAAGCTCCTTTATGCCTTCCCTGGCTATGCGCTCCTTCATCTCCGGGATCCTGATCTCATCAGGCCCTATCCCCTCTATGGGGTTTATTACCCCGTGGAGTATATGATAACGGTAGACGCCGGGAAATGCAGACTCGATCACCATCAGATGGGAGGGTTCTTCCACGACGCAGAGCATGTCGTGGGCGCGCTTTTCGTCCCGGCATATGTGACAGGGGTCGACATCGGTGATGTTAAAACAGGTGCTGCAGAGTCTTACTTTCTCCTTCACCTCGGCAATGCTCCGGCTCAGCTCGGCGACATAGGACTGGCGCGCGTTGAGAAGGAAGAAGGCGAGCCTCGTCGCGCTCTTCCTTCCGATGCCGGGCAGTTTTGAGAGGCGTTCTATCAGTCTTTCTATAGGTTCCGGATAAAGCATCTACATCCCGAAGGGAAGCTGCATACCGCCGGTTATCTTCGCCAGCTCTTCCTTCCACATGTCCTTCGATTTCCCCAACCCTTCATTCACCGCCGCAACGACAAGGTCTTCCAACATCTCCTTGTCCTGTTCCGTCCATATCTCGTCGGAGATCTTCAACGAGATCAGGTCCTGCTTCCCGTTGACGACACAGGCGACCATACCGCCACCCGACTGTCCCTCCACTGTCTTCGACTCCATCTCCTCCTGCAACTGCTGGAATCGCTCCTGCATCTTTTTTGCCTGATTCAGAATCTGTCCAAAACCCTTCGACATTATTGCCTCCTTTAGAGATAAGGCTGCGTCCCTCGGCTGTGGGCCGGCCCATAACCGAGGGGCAACAGTCAGACCTTAAATAACAGCTCGGCTTGCAATTACCGGGGCTCAGCGCCCCCTCGACGGGCAAAGCCCGTCGAGCCTCCCCGCTCACAAAAGCAATTGCGAGGGCTTACACCTTAAATAACAGCTCGGCCTCCCTCACGTAGTCATCGAGGGTATCGACCCTTCTCCCCGATCCGTCGACAAACCTGACGGTCATCTCTCTGCCGAAAAATGCCGATGCATGCTTCCTGAGCTCACTTGTCCTGGCGGCGTCGTTTTTTAGAAAGGCCGAGTCCTTGTCCAGGGAAACGACCATCTTGTCCTCCTCGACCCTCATATCGAGGGATGCGAGCATACCAAAGAGCATCTTGCTCTTTGCCTTCAGATAGGTCACAAAATCACCCTGCCCCGACGGGAGGTCGGCCTGCAATACCTGCCCCGGATCTTTGTCCGGGGGGATGTCTCCATACGGGGTCCGGGACAGCGCATGCGATGAAATGGGGGGCGGCGCATCTGCCCGGGGGGCTGCGCCCTCGGGCCGCTCTTGACCGTGGGCGACCTTCTCCACGTAGTCTTCCTTTCCGCGAGACGCTTCGAGCATCTTCTCCACGTCCCGGAGTTGCGAGAGATTGTAGAGATTGATGAAGAGGACCTCCAGGGATACCTTCGGGAAGATGCCGCGGACCAGGCTTTCCGCGTGCAGCATATGATGCACCATATTCTGTATCTCGTAGTATTCGACCTGTTTCAGAAGCCCCGTCACCTTTTCATATTCCTCGTCGTCCATGAAGACAAAGGGGGGCTTGCCGTTCCAGACCTTTATCATCAGCATGTCCCTCAGAAAGGAGAGGAGTCCCTTGTATATCTGATAGGCATCATTTCCCTCTTCGAGGCTGCGGGCGATCAGCGCCAGCCCTCCCTTGGGATCCTTCTCGATGACGGCCTTGATGATACCAAAGGCCACCTCCCTCCGGATCACCCCGATCACGTCGATCACGTCTTTTTCCGAGATGCGTGCGCCGCTGTAGGCGCTGACCTGGTCGAGTATCGATTCGGCGTCGCGCAGGCTTCCGTCCGCTTCGCGGACCACGTAATTGAGCACCGCCTCGTCGTACTCAATCTGCTCGTCCAGACAGATGCGGCGGAGTTGCTCGACGATCTGTGACTCGGATATCCTCTTGAAATCGAAGCGCTGGCACCGTGACATGATGGTGTAGGGGATCTTCTGGGACTCGGTCGTGGCGAGGATGAAGATATTGTGGCCGGGGGGTTCTTCAAGGGTTTTCAGAAGCGCATTGAACGCGGGCTCGGTGAGCATGTGCGCTTCGTCAATGATGTAGACCTTGTACCTCCCTTGCATGGGGAGGTACCGTACCGTTTCCCGCAGCTCCCGTATCTCATCGATGCCCCTGTTGGAGGCTGCGTCGATCTCGATGACGTCCACAAACCCGCCGCCGTCAATAGCCTTGCAGGTCTGACACGCGCTGCACGGTTCCTCTTTTACGCCTTCAAGACAATTAACCGCCTTTGCGAGTATCCGTGAAATAGAAGTTTTGCCGACCCCCCTTGGCCCCGCGAAGAGGTACGCATGCGCTATTCTGCCACGCTTTATGGAGTTCTTCAGGGTGGTAACCACGTGTGCCTGCCCGACCACGTCTTCAAACCGTCCTGGTCTCCATCGTCGTGCGATGACCGTATAGCTCATGCCATTACCGGGGTAGCCAATAGAGGAGGGACGAGGGACGACTGTTCAATCGATGCCTCGATGTTGTAAACATTGCCTTTATTCAGCATTTAACCAACCCGCACGCTGAGGTGCCCCGACATACAAAATTCGAAACTGCCTTTACAATAAGGCCAGGCAACCTGCGGCACACGGAGAAGCCACGACCGCTGCTTCCTTCCGGACCTGACGGGGTTTGTAACTTTCACGTTGCGCAGGGCCCGGCCACTTTAAAGTCCCTCTCGTAAGCACATGGCAAAAGTGAGGGTCCATTCCCCCGCTTTCCCTTTTTTTTCTCTCGTCTTTTATGGCGGAGAGAGAGGGATTTGAACCCTCGGTGCCAGTTTTGCCAGCACACACGATTTCCAGTCGTGCTCCTTCAGCCGCTCGGACATCTCTCCCTCGTCTATTCTTATACCACAGCGGCGGGAGGTTGTACAAGTCATGGCTGACAGGGCATATTTCGTGCGTGCCTTTTCGGCTGACAGAGCATATCATTTCGGAAAAGACGAGGTTTGTGGTTCTTGCCTATCTCATTTATCCTCGATCAGAGAAGATGTGGATGATCTCCGTTCCACTGCTCGACATCGCAAACCGGAACCTGCTGCGGCTTCCGGTACTGTTGATTCGAGAAGCGAGGACAAAGTGAGGATCGCTGCCTTGCCCGGTTAGGCCACGCCGGTATTGAACGCGAGGGCCATATATTTCGTCCCTTCCTCCTCGACGCAACGAAGGATCGTTCCCCGGGAAAACACAAAACTGTACCCATCTTCCATGCGAAGCTTTGCGACCCGGCCCACATCCGAAGGCATGATTCTCTTGATATCCTCCGTCCCGAGCTGTACGAACGCCCCTCCTCCGGATATGTTTCTCACGTTGACGAGCACTTCTCGGTGGTCCAGGACAAGAGACAGTTTCATGTCGATCGCTTCGCGGGGATACCGTCTCTTTTCAGCTTCCATAACACCTCCATTCATTTCGTTTTTCCTCACGGCGCACCCGGCTGTTCCGGGTTATAACGCTCTGAAAAGATTTATCGGAGAATGGATACAACAACTTAAGAGGGGAACTTCACGGAGGTATTACGGCTGCTTATCGATCGTGATCCCCGAATCCCAGATGGTATAGAATTTGTCCAGATAGATCTTTGTTTCCAAGGGCAGACGGCAGGTCCATTCGCTCCCGCATTGCTTCACCGATTTCTCGACCCTTTTTGACCCGCAGTTGTATGCCGCGGCCAGATACATGCCGGTGGTTTTGAGGTCCTTCGTCATAAGCGACAAGTGCCTGTGAGGCAAGTCTGACAGCTCAGAATCAAAGAGCAATAAAGAGGCCTTGGCCGCGTTTACATGATCTGTGCAGCCCGTGAGAAAGTCCTTTATCAGCCCTGCCCGCGGGTATTTGTTCTGAAGCCTTTTGTATGTGGGAGGAATGATCTGAAACAGGCCCATGGCGCCTGCGGGCGATCTGCTGTAGGCGTAGGCGTTGACCGTGTTCGCACCTACAACGGTGAGTACTTCGTGTATAAGATCGGTTTCTTTGCCTTTCGGGCAATTCCTGAATCTGACGGGGTCAACATGTTCAATAATCGAAAGAGCTAAAGAGACGTCAGTCGGCATGTCGGTTGACAGCCGTTCAAATCCGTATAACCTGGCCTGTCTTCTCTCAAGGTCCTCACGGGCCAGTTCTATCTGCGTTATGAGATACTTGAGCCCGGCCCGGCGTACCTGCGGGGTGTCGATCTGAGGGCTGTAAGGTGTGTAGACCACTTCTCTGAAACCGTTCTCGCCGGCCCTCACTGTTGTCCGCAAAGCCAATACGACCATGTTCTCCGGATAGGCTATTTCAAACCTTGAGCCTACGCCGTTCCTACGGACCATCCGCACGTCAAATCCTTCCGTGACCCATCCGTCGGCGGTTACCAGCACTTCCCGGATCTTCCTCTCTCTTAAATCCTCAACAGCCAGAAGGAAATTAGGCTTTACAGTCCTTTGGACGATGATCTTTTCTCTCTTTCGTCCTCTTCTGCCGGCTACAACTCTTCTCTTCTCGACCGAGATCAGATTGCCGGCAAACTTGCCTTTGAGAAATTCCTGCCCTCTTGGGATATCATCTCCGATGTCGAAGCGGATCTCCCCGGGGTTGTCCTTGCCGACGGAGTCAAAGAGCGTTCTTTCCCCGGAAGAACTGCTTTCCTCCGGCTGCAATGGATCGTCAGCGGCCCTGACCGTCCCGTGGGCCGCAAGGAGAACACCGAGTACTGCAAGTGCTGCAAAAACAGTCCATCTTTTCATCGCTTCCATATTCTTCCTGTATCGAAACACAAGAGAAACGCCGCGCAAGAATAGTCGTCGGTGCTGCCGTCGGACAACGTGAGGGAATCTTTCGGAATCCGCCTGTTTGGCGTTCCCCTCGGGGAGGTCCTGATCAGCTTTCGCATATCCCTGAACCACACGGCAGATTCTATACCGAAAGCACGTATGGAAGCAAAGATAAAAATAATCCCGTTTTTCAAGGCGCGGCACTGGTCGCACGGGGTCGGCGTTTCAGGGGTTTTCACATGGGAGGAGCGGATATTCCTGGAAATCGGCACGACAGCGGCGACCTCCGGAAGCCGACAACAAAAGATCGTTGCGTCCCCTTTTGTGTGGCCACCTATGGGGCCGCCAGGTACGCGACGAGACATGGGACCCACGCCCGGTGGGTTGCGAAAAACCGCCGGAGAGCCTTATAATAATGGCAGATTAATTCAATAGAGGGTGGGCGTCGGAAAATCAGAAAGTGGACATCTTTATGTTAGCCTACGAGCGTGGTCTGAACGGATCGTGAGGAGGAGATGATGTCAACTGCATCTGACAAGCTGGAACTCGCACGGCGCCATTTGGATCGAGTTCTCGCAGCTTGGGATGAACCGACAGATTGGGACGATCTGTCGCTCTACGGATTCTACTGCCTCCAAGCTGCCGTCGAAGCTGCTGCTCGATGCGTTGGATTGGAAACGTCAAAGAAACACCGGGGAAAGGTCGATACCGCTTTGGCGTTGCATGAAAGATATGGACTTCCGGACGTAACGGGGCTGTTGCGCGACCTGAACGTCGCACGCAAGGCCGTTGCCTACGGCGATGTTCGGGCACCGGACTTTGACGCCGAAGACCTTGCGACAGCGATTGAGGAGTACGTAGACGCAGTGGCAGCGATTTTAGCCGCAGGCGGTGATGATGAGTAAAGTATCTCTTCCGGTTTTCTCAAAAGAATGGCGATAGGCGACGGAAGTTGTCGAGCGCTTCTTCCTGAATCGAGCGGCTTAAGGTTTTTCTTGCAATAGCGCGTTACTGGTGGTAATCAATAGTAGTCAATGATAGTTGACAACGCCAAAGGGGAGAGGCAGGACGGAATTATGCAGACTTGGCGAGCCATTGGTACGAATGAATCTGATCGACCATCGGGTCCATCGGCAACTTGACTAAATGACAACGTCCCCTTGCGGCCCGAGTGTAAAAGTATTTCGATACGGGAAGGAGGCTTTATGCCAATCATTCAGGTGCACCTCATCAAGGGAAGAACGGTAGATCAGAAGAGGAAGCTCGTGGCGAACATCACCGATGCCGTGGTGAA
>JBEKHB010000062.1:0-23099 GCA_050012495.1 Syntrophorhabdales bacterium | reverse complement strand
TCAGGTCTTTCCGGCCTGTTGCCCCAAAGTAAGGGCGGGACAGAGGTCAGGCACTGACAAGGGACATATCCAGTCTTTGCTGTGGTAATCGTGACCCTCAGACGTGTAGGCCCTATTCACCCCTTGCGGGCGGAAGAGAATCACACACCGTTCCCCTTGTTATTCTTCCGAGGGCTTCACTGTTACCCACCGTCCCGTGCGTAACATACTTGCTGAAGCCTTCAGCCCTACACTGTCCCCAGTCCATAGAAGCCCACCCCTTGTGCTCGATGGTAAGAACGCAACAATCATGCCACAGACCCGCCCAGATGACCTCCGGGCGCTCGGCGAATACCACCAACTCGCTCCGCGCGCGGGTAGTTGAGGCGATGGTGACCCTTCCCTCTTGCCGTGCATTAAAGTACGGTAGTGCCGGGTTCGCCCTGTGCCCTTGTTTATCCTTCGTCTTTCTACCGGCCGGGCGCATTCAGGAGAATGGCGGGTAGAACAATCGGGAGGCTCCTGGGGAAGCTGTTCAGGAAAAAATAGGGGCCTTTGTGATATAATGAACCAGGGGATAGGCCGACGCGCCGAAAAGCGCAACTCCGGTGCCTTCCCCTTCATAAATAGCTGCACGTCGGCACCATTAAAGAAAAGCAAAGCTGGTTTCATTTTTTATTTGACAACAACATTATTAATGACGTATATTGCTAATAGGATATCCATTAGTCGTAAGAGGACCGCTTATGAGATTGTATAAGCAAGGCGAAGTTCAAAAGATATTCCCGGATGTTCCAGGCAAAACGCTTATCTATTGGGCGCGGGAAGGTCTTGTAGAGTGGGACGCAAAGACAAAAGATGCCAGGGGCATTCATCGCGAATACAGCCTCTGGAATCTCTATCAAATTGGCATTCTTCGTGAGCTCACGGCAGTGGGCTTACCGTACGCTATCGTGAGGTTGGTTATGGATACGCACTTTAAGGACAGTAGGTGGCACTCTGACCCTGCCCTTGACTATCCCCATTACAAGGGTCCCTATATGGAGACCGTTCTGAGAATACGGCCGGTAAAACCGAGCCAATCGGAGATAATGAAAAAAATGCTTGTCCTTACGAAATACACGGTTGGCCGCGTGGACCACATTACTGGCGAGATCGTTGACCGGCCGCTGAGCGAATTTATGAATGATTTCGATTATCCCTGTCGGGTTTTCTTCAACCTCCCGGCAATTGTGCAACAGGTTGAAAAGAGCGTGAAGAATGCAGGGCTCAGATGATGATTTTTTTAACCAGAAAGAGATAATATCTTATCTATTAGTCATTAAGGAGGCGCTGAAATGCCCAATTTCGAGTTAAAAGCTTTGATTATCAGGAAGTTTGGAAGCCAAGTCGTTTTTTCCCGGGTGGTAGGTCTCGCTGAGGACCGGGTGAGCAGATTCATACATGGAAGGACTGCCCCGACCGATAAGGAAAAACGAAACATTGCGCGGAAGCTAGGGGTCTCCACTGATGAAATCTTCCCCGAGTAGCGCCCGGATTGTGGCCGGCCGGTAGGAGGGGTGTCTTGACATGCCCGCCTCGCCTCAACTTGAGAATGGATACACTAGCATTGCCAACGAGATCATCGAGGCTCTCATGAGGACAAATCTTTCCGCTTATCAGATCCGGATTCTGTGGGGCATATGGCGAAGGACTTACGGATTCCATAAGAAAGAGGATTGGCTTTCCAACAGTCAACTGGTGGAAATGACGGGCCTCAGGAAGCAGCATATTTCCCGCACAATTAAGGAACTCCTTCAAAGGAACATAGTAACCAAATCAGGTTACAAAGTCGCGTTCAACAAGGACTACACTCAGTGGAGAGAGTCACCTAAACAGGTTACCGTAACCAATTCAGGTTACAAAGTAACCTCTACAGGTGACCACAGTAACCAATTCAGGGGAACACAAAAGAAGAAAGTATTAAAGAAAGAAAGTACTTTCAGTCCTTCGGACTTTGACACCTTTTGGAATCTCTACCCGAAGAGAAACGGACGGAAGGCCGGGAAGGTTGAATGCCTTGATTGGTGCGAGCATCACCTGAAGAACGGAGACGGCGCATTGCTCCTTCAAGCGGTCAAAAACTATGCCGCTTCCAAAGAGCCGAAAGAGGGCTTCGCCCGAGACCCGATCAGATTCTTGAAAAAGGATTTTTGGCAGGATTTCATACCGAAGCAACAAGAGGCCGAAGACTATTTCTACTGGGGAGATGATAAGTGACGACCACCTTTGACCAAATCGAACTGCACAAAAAACTCGCCACCTATCAGGGCGATGACCGCGTAGAGCCTGCGGCCATTATCCTTGAAGAAGCGCGGAAGAAACCGACGAAGGAGCCTTACAGGTCCGGCCTTGGAAGGCTTGACAATACCTTAAAGGGCGGCTTCTTCCCAGGTCAGCTGATCGTTATCAGCGGCACTACTGGCATGGGAAAGACAACCCTTGCTCAGACCTTCACTGTGAATTTTCTTGAGAAGGGCATAAACCCCTTGTGGTTTTCCTACGAGGTGGCCCATGAGGACTTTCTTGAACCCTTCGAAAGGTACGACAAGCTCTCTCTCAAGGTAATTTACATGCCACTATCGATGGAGAAACACCACCTCGCATGGATCGAGGAAAGGATCATAGAATCCTACCTGAAATACAACACCCGCGTGGTTTTTATAGACCACCTTCACAGGCTTGTTGAGATGAACGGAAAGCAAAGCCTCACGGAACAGATAGGAAACACCGTCGTCAGGTTGAAGCAGATGGCGCTAAAACACGGCATGGTTATTTTCCTGCTTTGCCATATCGGGCAAGAGGCCACTAAGAGCGATAAAGAGCTTGGCCTTGGGTCTGTCAGGGATTCGTCCTTCATTGAGCAGGAGGCCGATACAGTGCTTTACACGTGGCGCCACGAGGACGGAGAGACGAATGTCCTCAAAATTGCGAAGAACCGCAAGGGCGGCAAAATAAACGTCCGCTTGCCGTTGCACTACAAGGAGGGCAGGTACTTTGAACAGGCACGAGATGAATACTTTCACGAGGCAGCGGATAGAAGAGCTAAAGGCCGAGGTAGATCAGGAGTGGGTAAAGATGCGAAGGATTCAGTATCTGAAAGACTGTGCCATACCAGACACGGTTAGCGAACTATGGGCGGGTCAGGGGAGATATCGGGAATACCTGGAAAAGCGCCTGACCGGGGACCTTCTCCTCTGTGGTGAGTACCTGGAGGGGAAGAAAACAGCCCTTAAACGGCTCCTTCAGGAACTGAATGAGCTTACCGGCAAAACGGTAACAAGGAAAAGCGACATTACCCCGGAGATGATCAAGCGGGCGAAAGCGTATCCATTTCAAAAACTCTTCGAGTTCCGCAACAAGTCGGCTCGGTGTCCTTTCCACGATGACCGCGACCCGTCTTTTGCTTTGATGAAGGATAACACAGTGCGTTGTTTCGGGGCCTGCGGGCGCTCCTGGGACACCATTGCTTTCGTCATGGAGCGGGAAGGCAAAACGTTCAAGGAGACGGTGAAGTGGCTGCAATAGTCGATAGGATACAGAACGAGGACTGACGCCTTGACAGATTTCTCCTCCCCAGTCTACAATTCCCCTAAAGACCATATCGGGGGGATTCTCATGAAGCTTATCGAGCAAGGGGCGATCTACTGTAGCAATTCGAAATGTCACAACCCGATGGACATCGAAAAAGAAAAATGTCCGGCCTGCGGCGGAACCAAATGCTATGTTCGCCTCTACTGGGAAGGCAAGACATACACCTACAGGCGTGACGATAACGGGAAGGTTTTCCGCGTCTTCACGGCCGTTCAGAAGCTCGAAGAGATCAACAAGGCGATCAAGAACCCCAAGATTCCCTTTAAGCCGAAGGAATTCACGGACGCATCCCGGCAGGAGAGGCAATTCGAAACTCAGTTTCAGGAATATCTGGACGAGAAGGAAGGCGAGTTGAAGGCCGGGGAGCTTAGCCCAAAGCACTTTTCCACGATCAAGGGGTACGCCCGCAACCACTTCTCCCACTGGACCGGGTGGGATGTTAAGGCGATAGGAAGAGAGGAGATAGCGACTTTCAAGCAGAAGGTCCTCCACAAGCTACCAGGCATAAAGACCAGGAAGAACGTCCTGAATGCTCTACATGCCTTTCTCGGGTGGCTCTATGAGAACGGCAGAATCGACAAGATACCGCCGTTTCCTGTCATCAAAGGCGACAATGCGACTCCTCGCCGGGCAATAAGGATCGAGGCCCAGGAGAAAGCCCTTGAGAGCATACCGATTGCGCACCGGGACCCCATAGAATTCATGATGAAGACGGGGCTTAGGCCGGGCGAATGCGTCGCGATTCTCGTGAAGAGCGTGAAGGTAGAGCAGCGGGTGGTATGGGTGGAAAGGTCCGTCTCCGGTTCGACATATGTGGAGACGACGAAGAACAAGAGCAAGCTCCCGATTCCTCTCAATGACAAGGCCCTGGAGATCGCAAAGAGGAATATCACGGGTAAATTCCCCAATAACTTCCTTTTCGTCAATCGCGCAACAGGCCGCGGCTATTCTCTGTCGGCACTATCGAAGATATGGCGCCATAATTCCGGGCTCGACGTGAAGCTCTACGAGGCAACGAGGCATTCCTACTGCACGCAGATCGTACCCTTGACGGACCCGCTCACGGCTCAGAGACTCATGAGGCATAAGGACCGGAGATCGACGGACAATTACTATCATGCCTATTCGGATATCCTTCTCGACGTGGTACAGCGGATGGACGGCAACGTGGCCGACCTGAAGGCAAAGAAAAAAGGCACAGAAAAGGCACAGAGTGAAAACGAGTAAAATCAAGGAAAAACTGGCGGAGAGAGAGGGATTCGAACCCTCGGTACGGTTTTAAGCCGTACACTCGCTTAGCAGGCGAGCACCTTCGGCCTCTCGGTCATCTCTCCATCTGGAGCATTATACTTGTTCACCGGTAAAAAATCAAACGCGCTTTGACTTCAGGCCATCCGCTCCTCTGCCATGATCCTCGCCAGGGTCCTCGTAAAACGCGCATTTTCGCGGCGTCTCCGCAGAGGCAGACGGATAAGCTCACGACCCTTCTCTTCTTCGAAGACCTCGATCAGGATGTGCCTTTGCAGGAACCGTGACCGGAGATCGGTCACCGGCAATTCAACCGCAACAAGGAGAAAATTGCAGCCTGTGTCGATCGGCCGTATCCCCGTGATGCGGTCCAGTTTCGCAGTCATGTAGGCTTTCTCCGCTGCGAGGAATTCCCCGGTCCTGCGTGAGAAGCCTCTGTCCCGCAGCGAGGCGAGAGCGCCGGCTGCCGCGACCGTGCTCACGGGACCGGGCTCTGCGACGCCGGCCACGAGGTCGAGCACCCGTTGGCTGCCGAGGGCATAACCCAGGCGCATACCGGCAAGGGCATGAAACAATGAAAAGGTCCTGAGGATGAGGACGTTGGCCGAATGGACGGCCGCCTCCACGAGGGAATCGGTCCTCACAAACCCGGCGAGCCCCTCGTCGATGACGAGTATCTTATTCGACCCGTCGAGGGCGTCCGTGATCTCGCGAAGGAGGCCGAGGCTGACGACCGAGCCGGTCATCGGGTGGGGATTGGGGATGAGAAGCATATCGGCGCCAACGAGTGCAGGAATAAGCTGCGCTGCATCCAGGGCGAATTGCCGGGCCTCGCTCGGGACAAGGGGGATGAGCTCCGTCCTGTGCCGTTCGAGCAACCGGACGCAGCACGCAGGCAGCGGTGACGGTGCGAGCAGTCTCCCCGGCTTGAGCCCGGCCAGGAGAAGATCGAGGAGCTGGGTCGAGCCGTGACCGAAGAGGATGTTTTCGGGCGCGACATGCTCCGACCGCGCGATAAAACCTCTGAGGTAGCGGGTCTGCCGGTCCGGGGGAAGCTGCGCCTCCTTCAACGCCTTTCTCATCGCGTGCTTCGCCTTGCCGGAAGGCCCGAGGGGATTGGTCAGGAGTGTAAAGTCGAGGACCTGGCGGGTCGAGATGCCTTTTCCTTCGGCGTAATCGTAGGTGTCCATGTAATAGTATGGATCGCTCTTGAGACCTTCTGTCAAGTGAAAAGGGCGCACGCGCAGGGCAGAGTGACGAGTGACGAACGGCCCTTTTTAGAAAAGCAGGCGCAAGAGAAGTGCCGGGGAGCGGAATCGAACCGGTGACACGCGGATTTTCAGTCCTATTGTGGGCACGTAATCCCGTATCCAAGACAAAAAGCGTCCTGTATTCAGGACAACAAACCCTTCAAGAAGCATTTCGAAATCTCGCCGTCAGATGAAAAGGCGCTCCAAATGTGGGTTTGAGGAGAACTGGATCGCGAGGCGCGGGCCGGGCACGCTTCTTGTAATTACCTTGCAATACTTTCAGAAATAGAATATTTCAATGTTGTACCGTAAGGAGGCGCTACATGACGTTCTTTCACTCAGAATATTCAATCCGAGCCGAGCCCTCGGAAGTTCGCGATCCCTTCAAGGCGTACCTCCATGAGGTGTCGCGGTACCCCCTCATGACAAAGGAAGAAGAACGGGAAATGGCGCAGCGCGTACGAATGGAAGGGGACAAAGGCGCCGAGCACAGAATGGTCCTCGCGAATCTCAGGCTTGTGGTCAAGATAGCCCTTGATTATCGTAGCCACCTCGACATCCTCGACCTCATACAGGAAGGGAACATGGGGTTGGTGCGCGCCGTCAGGAAATACGATCCTGAAAGGGGGACGAGATTCTCAACATACGCATCCTTCTGGATACGCGCCTACATGCTGAAATACCTGATGGACTCGTGGAGCATGGTGAAGATAGGCACCAAGGACACTCAGAGGAAGCTTTTTTACAGCCTGAACCGGGAAAAGGAGAAGCTGGAGAGATCGGGGATCATCCCTTCCGCAGAAGTCCTTGCCAACACCCTTGAGGTCAGTACCGCAAACATAGAAGATATGGAGCAGCGCCTGTATCACGGAGATGTCTCCCTGGAAGCGCCCCAACATGGAGATGGGGACCCGCTTATGGATACGATAGGAAGCGGCGAGGACATGGAGGAGACATTGATCGAAAAAGACTATACGGAAATGCTGCACAAAAAGCTCGCCGACTTCAAGAAGCAGCTCAACGAGAAAGAGTGTTTTATCCTCGAAAATCGCATTATGGCGGAGAATCCGGTAACGCTGAGGGAAATCGGTGAACGCTTCAACACGTCAAGGGAAAGCATCAGGCAAATGCAGGTGAAAATATCGAGGAATCTGACAAAAAACCTGAGATCGAGTGAACTCGGGCCGTCCATGTGAAAGGGCGGCTTGTGTGATCGCGGTGGCGTTGAAGTCTTGAGCCGCTAGTGACACGGTAGAAGCGGCATGATGAGATGGGGCGCAGGAAGAGTATAGCGAAACCTCACTAAATACAGGAGGGCGGGTGCATGGCCAAACAGAAATCCTCCCATGGAATCAACGGATTTAGGAAAACAGCTAAGAAACTCACAGCGGAGCACACTGCCGAACCGCAAGCCGGGATTGCCGAGCACAGCTCTCTACCCCCTGAACAATACCCCCTGCTTCGATCTGTTGGAGAAAGAGAAGTTGTCGGGGGCAAAGAGGTGGTGATTGAGCGAGGCAATGGCGCCCGAGCATTAGCGAGTGTCCATGCGTCGCCGATTCTGAAAGCCGAAGGGAAGGTAATCGCCGCCGTAGGAACGATGCCTCACATCACCGAGCATAAAAAGACCGGGGAGGAACTCAAGAGACACCGGGATGAGCTTGAACTCCTCGCAGAGGAAAGGACTGCGATGCTCAGTGAAGCCTACGATGACCTTCAGGCAGAGGTCGAGGAGCACAGGCGTATCGAGGAACAGCTCCGCCGGGCCCACAAGATGGAGGCCATCGGTACACTCGCGGGCGGCATCGCCCAGCACTTCAACAACATGCTTACGGTCATCATGGGCAACGCGGAAGTTGCTCTTGATGACCTTGTCGAAGAGGGGCGTCGCGGGCGCCTTAACCAATTACTGAAAGCGTCGGAGCGGTCACGGGACCTGGTAAAGCAGATTCTGACCTTCAGCAGAAAAGACGGGGGGCAGGAAAAAGCGATGAAGATGGCGCCGCTTTTGGAGGAGACCTATAAGCTGCTCAGGGCATCGCTTCCACGTACGATTTGAATGGACCTTCACCGGATGAATCCGAATTTTGGTCACAATTACGCAAGAATTACAAAGGCAATAAAAAGGCTTCGCAGAAAACCGCGAAGCCCTTGATTTCAAAAGTGCCGAGGATAGGAATTGAACCAATGACACGCGGATTTTCAGTATTTATTACGTACATTCCTGCAACTTCTCTAAACTTCCTATCTGTGTGAAATCATTCTACTATCACGACTCCAACAGTTAGCGCACTTTCTGCCTTATTCTCCCTTTGTATATAATTTTCTTGGCACGATTACACCAGAATTACACCGAGATATTGTATAAAACAGCATACAATCGCCCTTCCGCCATCACTTCCTCTGCTCATGGACGTTTTTCCCGGCACAATTACACAGGAATTACACCAAAACAACCCGGTACGACAGCGCCGGGTGACGGAGAACAACCTACGAAGATTCTTAAGGTGGTTTGCTCAAAATTATGGCTCATCCGGTTCTTGCGTACTTCCTGAACTCCTCAACCTGAACGCCACACGAAACTGTAAAGATCTCAAGTGGCATTCCTCGAAGCTCCGAGATTCACTAATGCCCTAAATGCCCGGCTCTAACGGCATCTGGGGTCGTGGGGGACAGGAGGCCATAGGCAGAAACGGAATAAACGGAACTGCGTCCCCCTTCGGGTTACCCATTGTAGGGTGTCCTACGTACTTTCTTCGATATTAATATGCTGCTCGGAAGCACTGGATATCCCGAGATTGCGAAAAAGAAACACGTGAAAGTTATGGATATACTCTTCGTGTAAACCGTGGATAGCTAAATTACCACCGTATGAGGCGGTAGTGCGCACCTGCACAATGCCGCCGACGTCCTTGACCGTGACGTTCAAGACCATTTCTCCTTTTCCGGACTTCCTGCGGAACGACATGGTGCCTGCATCGCGGTCTGATCCTGCGAGCTGCATCCCCTCGTCGCTACCTGCCTGAAGCGCGGCGTTAAAGACATCCTTTTGCGTAAATCGTTGCGGTGACTGCCAGCTAGAGACTCTAGGAGTTACAGCGCAACTGAGAAGTGTAAGCAGAATCGCAACTGCACCCGCGTGGTAGAATAACATCCTGACTGTATTGCCCCATCCGTTCACCATTTCGTCCTCCTTCCGCTTCATCTGGGTTTTACCGTACCCTCTTTCCCGATCCACGGTACGATGACTGCATTCCTTACATAGTTCTGTCCTTTGTTTCAAGAAATGTCAATAAAAAAACCTAGAGTTGTTGCTGCAATAAATTCTTCCCGCTTACAGGTGGCATTCTTCACTCGCCCGGGAAGCCCGCGTGCGAGGAGTAGTAGGTGCAAGCAAGGTGCGGACATCTTCACTGAAGTGGAGCATTTACAGATTTCCCTTGAAATGCACGAGTACGAGCGGTAATGTATAGATGGCATGGATTGAGGAATCGCAAGAACAATCAACTTCGGAGGAGATTCTTGCCTCGGATGCCGAGCAGGCGTAAGATGTCGGAAAAAGCCAAATTGGCATATTAATTGTCGGGCCCGGAAGTGAAACCGCACGCACGGGTCGTTAACAACTGCGGCAGACATCAAAAGGAGGAGAGAAAATGGCAAAGGAAGAGCAATGGCGATCGGCAAGGTTCCTGGTGATCGGGTGTGTGGCATTGTTCCTGGCTGCTTGCCCGATGGGACCCTTTGGAACGATCATCACACCAGAACAGAAGGGCAAAATCATGATCGGCAAGACCACCAAAGTGGAACTGCTCAAAGAAATCGGTACTCCCGACCAGATCATTGACCTCGGCGCTGGTAAAGAACAATTCTCGTATATCACTGAGCGAGTGACCAGTTATGGGATTAAAGCGACTTCCGAGAATACCGAGTTCTGGCTGGTGCTTAAAAATGGTGTAGTGACGGATTACGGAGAGCGCGCTACAACCAAATCGCCGAAATATATCAAATAGCAACACGCTCAGTACTGTAGGCTTAATTCGAAGCAGCAGCAATACTCTTGCACGAGACTGCATAGCCTAATCGGGTAAGTGACGGCCTTAAGCCGACCCTCCCCACACCACCCCACATGCCGGTCCGGTGATGACAGCGTTACTCTCTTACAGACGTAAATCCTCGCTTTGTTGAGTTTGCTTCGGTAAACAAGTAGCCAGGTGAAGTAAAGTATGGAGAACTTCCTTACTCTTCACCGAGAGACACAGCACGCCGGCTGCATCTAGAAGCGGCAATCCTCACGCAAAACTCAGTAGGACGGAGCCACGTGCCCCGTCCTACTGATACAGGTGGTATCCGCAAAAATGCTACTGCATCCCGAGAAACGCCCTCGCAAGAAACGCAGCCATCTGGTCCCTGGTGACAATCTCGTCGACTCCGTAAGTTCCCGTTACCGTGGTGATGCCATCATCCTTCAACTTCTGGACATAGGAAAAGTAGGTGCTGCCTGCCGGGACGTCGGTGAAATAAGGCGTCTGGGTATACGTGAAACTTTCTGTCGGCTGCCCTGCTTTGACCTGAAGCGCCCTCACAAGAAAAGCGGCCATTTGCCCCCTCGACACGCCTTCCCCCGGCACATAGCTGCCACTCGTTGTCGTAATGTTCAGGTCTTTCAGCTTCTGGATATACTTGAAGAAAACATCCGTAGCCGGAACGTCGCTGAAATAAGGCGTTTGCGTATAAGTGAAATTTTCCCCATACATCGCCCTTATGATGAAGGCGGCCATCTGGTCCCTCGTCACATCTCCGGAAGGACAGTAGTCGCCGTTCCCGCAGCCGGTGGTTATTCCTGCATAATAAATGGCTTCAATGTAATTGTAGTAGACGGAGCTGGAAGGAAAAGGAACATCAGAAAAGGTTCCGAAGGACCCGGACTGTCCACTCACGCAAGTAGGGTCGATTGAGGCAGCAGGAAACCTATAAAAATATGCACCGGGGGTTGAACTATCTATAGTTCGATCAATCATATAGTGCCTCGTACCGCCACAGTCAGTTTTGCAGATATAGTTCTCTTCAATTAATGTAACTTGTAATGTAACTTGCGAGCCACTTACCGATTTCACTATCGCAGCATGTGGAACTGAAGGAAATATCACTATATCTCCGGCTTGTGGAGCCGTTACTTGATCTAAAGGTATTGTAGTCCCTTTTCTATTCACTGTGGCTGCCAGCGGATTTGCATTATAATCTGGATGGAAGTCGTAGCCCATGAAACCTTGAGAAATTTTATCAGAGATGTTTTTAACGTCTGAATAATCAGTACAGAACATGCTATGTAAGTACCTTGCCACATATTCAGTGCATTGATAATAACTACCGTTGGCAGTGCCATCACTCGCCGAGTTCAAATAGCTTGGGACACCACTAAAAATATCCATTTGGTATACGTATTCACCGCCAATATAGCGTCCTACGCTGTTAAAATCTGGAAACGTGCACCATGTACCAATACATTGTGAGGGGGTCGCCATAAAGCCGCGAGACACGCCACTCGTGTCGTGGTATGTGCCGACAACCGTGCCCCCATCATTAATGCCATAGGCAACGGTTCCTGAAGCACCGGGGTAATCCAAGGGGGTATAGGCCGTACCGCTCAGGGAAAAGCCATGATGCACACCGTTCGCGTCATAGTAGAATCCGACAATCGTGTCCCCATTATTAATGCCATAGGCATAGGTTCGTAAAGCACCGGGGTAATCCAGGGGGGTATAAGTCGTACCGCTCAGGGAAAAGCCATGAGACATAACACTCGCGTCATCGTAATACCCGACAACCGTGTCCCCATCATTGAGACCATTGGCACCAGTCGATAAAGCACCGGGGTAGTTTAGAGGGGTATACGTCGTACCGCTCAGGGAAAAGCCGTGTTCCACACCACTCGCGTCCGCGTAGAACCCGACAACCGTGCCCCCATCATTAATGTCATAGGCATAGGTTCCTGAAGCACCGGGGTAATCCAAGGGGGTATAGATCCCGCCGCTGAGGGAAAAGCCCTGATGCACACCCTTCGCGTCCAAGTAAATTCCGACAATCGTGCCCCCATTATTAATGCCCTGGGCACCGGTCGATGAAGCACCGGGGTAATTCAGGGGGGTATAGGTCCCACCGCTGAGGGAAAAGCCGTGATTCACACCGTTCGCCTCATAGTAAATTCCGACAATCGTGCCCCCATTATTAATGCCCTGGGCACCGGTCGATGAAGCACCGGGGTAATTGAGGGGAGTGTAGTTATAGCTGGCGGCGTAGGCGTTACCCAATGCGCCGAGGGCAAGAATGAGAGCCATCTGTACTATCGAACCCTTTTTCACTGGATGCCTCCTTACGGAAGAAAGCTATTGCAACCCCAGAAACGCCCTCGCTATAAACGCAGCCATTTGGTCCCTGGGGACAATCTCGTCGACTCCGTAAGTCCCCGTTACCGTGGTGATGCCAAGGTCCTTCAATCTCTGGACATAGGAAAAGTAGGTGCTGCCTTCCGCAACGTCGGTGAAATAAGGTGTCTGGGTATACGCGAAACTTTCTGTCGGCTGTCCTGCTTTAACCTGAAGCGCCCTCACAAGAAAGGCGGCCATCTGCCCTCTTGACACACCTTCGCCCGGCAGGTAGGTGCCGCTCGTTGTCGTCATGGCGAAATCTTTCAGCTTCTGGATATATTTAAAGAAAATGTCCGTAGCCGGAACGTCGGTGTAATAAGGCGTCTGGGTATACGTGAAGTTCTCGCCGTACAACCCCCTTATGATGAAGGCGGCCATCTGGTCTCTCGTGACATCTTCGGAAGGACAGTAGCGACGGTCTATAGGAGTGGCAGCGCTCACACACCCGGTGGTGATGCCGAATGTGAAGATGGTGTCGATGTACGTCTCCGCCCAGTACCCGGGCGTCACATCGCAAAAGTCCGCCCCTGCGGGCTGGAAGGTGGCGACGAGGGAGGTACTGCTCGTCAACGTGAAGTCACAGGTCCCATAGCCCGAGCAGGGTGCTCCCCATCCGATGAAGCAGGAGCGAAAAGGATCTAAGGGGGTACCGGTAAGGGTAAGAGCAGTGCCTGAGGCGAATGAGGCACTGCAGGTACTGCCGCAATCGATACCAGAAGGTGTACTCGTGACATCGCCTGAGCCGGTGCCGAACAAGGTAACGGTGAGGGAGGGCTGGACGGGGCCAGGGGTCGCCATAAAGCCGTGCATATTACCGGTCGCGTCTCCGTACTCCCCGACAATCGTGCCCGCATTATTAATCCCATTGGCTTGAGTCGTGCTTACAGTGCCAGGATAATCCAAGGGCGTGTAGGTTCCCCCGCTCAGGGAAAACCCATGATTCAAACCACTCGTGTCAAAGTACGTACCGACAATCGTCCCCCCGTCATTAATGCCAAAGGCTTGGGTGTATGAAGCACCGGGGTAATCGATGGGCGTGTAGGTCCCACCGCTTAGGGAGAAGCCGTGCTGCACAGCACTCGCGTCAAAGTACCACCCGACAATCGTGTCCCTATTATTAATGCCAGAGGCCCAGGTATATAAAGCACCGGGGTAATCCAGGGAGGTATAGCTCGTACCGCTCAGGGAAAAGCCGTGCTGCCCACTCGTGTCGTCGTAATAGCCGACAATCGCGCCCGCATTACTAATGCCAGAGGCCCAGGTCAACGTCACAAAGCCGGGGTAATTGATGGGAGTATAGGTTCCCCCGCTCAGGGAAAACCCATGAGGCAAAGCACTCGCGTCAAAGTACGTACCGACAATCGTGCCAGCATCATTAACGCCGCCAAGAAGGGTGCCGCCGATCGGGCTATCTAAAGCACCTGGGTAATTGATGGGAGTATACGTCCCACCGCTCAGGGAAAACCCATGATTCAAACCACTCGCGTCCTTGTACACCCCGACAATCGTGCCCCCGTCATTAATACCAAAGGCTTGGGTGTATGAAGCACCGGGGTAGTCCAGGGAGGTATAGCTATAGCCGACGGCGTAGGCGTTACCCAATGCGCCGAGGGCAAGAATGAGAGCGATCACTACTGTTGGACCCTTTTTCATTGGATGCCTCCTCACACAAGATAATTGTATCCGGCGGCGCGGCGGTCTTGCTGATGAACGGACAGAGGGGAACGACTGAGACCCGTCGGCTTTCCGTCCTATGGTCGCCCGTAGTTGGGTTTTTTCAGATCGTTTCTCATATTATGCTGTGCCTCACCGAGTGTCAAGTAAAGGTTCAGTAAAATGTACAGGTTTTGGAAAAAAGTCCTCTCGCTTTCTGATGCCATTCTTCGCTCGCCCGAGAAGCCCGCGTCCGAGCAGTAGTAGCTGTAAGCGAAAGGTATCCCACAAGTACGTGCAATATACAAGAATCGGATGAATCATAAACACTACGCCACGTTCCCCGATATTTCAGGGCAAGGGTGGCAAAACTGGCCCTTCCCCTGGGATTGTACCGGTTCATAAGCAACTCCCCCAACAAGACCTATCGGTTTCCTGCCTGCCCTAACTGATCTACTACGTCCGGCGACAATGCAACATCCTGTGCGTCTGGTGGAACATAAGCACGATTCACAGGAGTTCCTTGTAGCTGGGCGACTTGCTGATCCATGAAGGCCAGCTTGGCTCTTAGATCGGCGTTATCCATAGCTAGACCATCCATGTCCTGTCGCCACTGTATCATCTCTGCTTCATTACGGTGATTGTAATACATGAGTGCATATTCCTGTTCCGCAGCACGCTCAACCATGAATCCGAGGAATGCCGCATCCCACACTCCGTATCTTGGGTACATCCTATAAATGTAAGGAGCCGGCACATACCCATAGGTATCGTAAAAGACAGTCCGCCGATAGTGGTATGTCCCCGGAACAATCCTCATCCTCCCCAAAACCACTCTATCTCCCGCCACAAACCTCATCGGTGGCGAATGCCTTACAAAACGCGCCCGTTCTTCTCGATAGTGGGCAACGGCCCTCTCCTCTCCCCCTCTGGTAACCGGAGTTCTCAATCTCTGCTGCAATTGTGCGCTATCAGCCGGGTGACTCTGCCCCGGCTGACGTTGTGGCCCTGCCTGCTGACGTTGCGGCTGTGCCTGCTGACGTTGCGGCTGTGCCTGCTGACGTTGTGGCTGTGCCTGCTGACGTTGCGGCTGTGCCTGCTGACGTTGCGGCTGTGCCTGCTGACCTTGCGGCTGTGCCTGCTGACGTTGCGGCTGTGGAGCCGGTTTTGCCTTTTGTTTTGGTTGTTCCGCCAAGCAAAGCCCTGTAACAAAGACAAACAGCGATGCCGCTGTAATCAACATCCACACCTTCTCTTTCATATCCTTACCCCCTCATCGTCTCCATTCAATTTCTCTTCCCTCACGAAATTACAACTCTCTCAGCTTCTGCATTGTCTCCGCGGTCAAAGTACCGGTACTCTCTATCTGATGGTTACGCTGAAAACTCTTAATTGCTTCCCGAGTCTTTGCCCCCATTCTGCCGTCAGGTATACCACAATTGTATCCTTTCTTATTTAACAGCTCCTGCGCTTCTATGGTAGCGGAGCGATCAGCGGAGGCAGCTTCAACCGCTTTCTTTTTTGTACCTTCTGGTTTTGTGCCGATGAGTGTGTCGAGTGCACTATTAACGTTCACTGCTTCAGACGGAGCAGCTTCTCCGGTTCCAGCCCGCTCCGGCATGGATGTCGGTGCCACCTCAGCTGGCGCTGCCTGAACGGCAGGCATCGCGCCAGGCACCTGATTTCCCTTTGCGTACATGCACTGCACAAACGCATTGTCGTACAGTTGCTGTAGCGTCAACGTGGAATTCGCCGAACTGGCGGCCCCAGCACCAGCCCCGCCGACCATACCGGCACCAGCACCTATTCCTGCGCCTGCACCCGCATTTCCCACTCCAGCGCCGAGGACCACGCCCGCGGCGGTTCCTAAAAGCGTTCCGAACACGCCCTTAACTACGGCTCTTTGATTGGCGTCGTCCACAGCCGCCTGGCCGCCCATTTGATCAAACGCCCACTTCTTGCACTCTTGCACCTCCTGCTGGAACAGGTCAAGCGGCTTCCCGGGAGGCGGCACCACTTGCACCATAGGGCCGAGCGGCGCGGTGGCGCACCCCCCGATCAGCGACAATGAAGCCATTGCGACAACAACCAAGCTCATGCATATTATGTGACGTGACAATAGAACTTTCACGGGAACCCCCTTTGAAGAAATGGTTTTTTCAGCAGCAGTGGAGCTTTCGTCTCTCTCGGTGTCTAAAAGACTACAACAAAGCATGCAAAAATGTACAAGGTTTTTTTAAAAATATATTAATTGTTGAGATATGTGTTAATTAACAAGCCCACAGGCCACCACCCAGGCGCACCCCTCGAAGGTTTCCCACAAGAAGTGTCGCGCGGGCCTTTGGCACGAGGCCGCGACCCCTCGCCTGAAACCATCGGCGCTCGCTTGCTTCTATGGGAAACCCCCTCATTCATGCCCGAGGCAAACCCCCGCCAGAAAGCATCATTCAAACCGACCCCCATTCTTACCACTTTCTCCCCAAATGTGCCGATTCTATCGTTTCCGGGATCTCCGATCCGGCGCTCACCTGGACAGCAATATTACCAATATGCTCCACCAGGCAGGCATAGCGCCGCCCCCCGGCCCCCGTGCTCATTCTTCCGCGCGGGAGGCCGGAGGAGCGGCGCTACTCTCAGGCACCCACCGAACAAACCCCACAACCCGGCCCGTGTAATCCGTGAAAGTCCACTTCTCGCCCTGGACAGTCACCAACGTGGGAGGATGGTAACAAACATCCCCAATGGACCTGGGCTCTGTTACACGAAGCTGTAGGCTGAAGATCACCGAGCAGGTGGAGTTTTCACTCATTCGGTTTATTCGGTTCTATTACGGCGAAGGCTGATGTATATTATCATACGAGAAAGGAGGCGGCCAATGGCACATAAGGTCAGTATCGTTATCGAAAAGGATGAGCATGGGTACTATGCATATTCACCGGAGCTGGAAGGATGTCAGACGCAAGGAGATTCCCTGGAGGAAACAATCGAGAACGCACGAGAGGCTGTAGCCTTGTACCTGGAGACGCTGTCGCCCGATGAAGTCAGGGACTTATTGAGCAAGGAGATCCTTACCACCACGATAGAGGTCCAGGTTGCCTAAGTTGCCCCGTCTCTCGGCGACGGAAGCGGAAGACATGCTCTTGCGGTCGGGGTTCAGGCTGGAGCGAAGCAAGGGTAGCCATCGAATCTATATGAAAGAAAGGCAGAGAATTATCATTCCCTTCCATACGGGCAGGACCCTGCACCCCAAAATCGTCAATCAGGTCCTTAGGGCGATAAAAAGTTAAGGACTCTTTGTCACGATTACACAGGAATTACACAAAGGCAATAAAAGGGCTTCGCAGAAAACCGCGAAGCCCTTGATTTCAAAAGTGCCGAGGATCGGAATTGAACCAATGACACGCGGATTTTCAGTCCGCTGCTCTACCGACTGAGCTACCTCGGCACCAGCCCAATTTTAACCGCGATTCCGTCAGTAGTCAAGCCTTTCGTGCGTTTTATCAACGCAAAATGGAAATGTCCGGCTTCGTGCGCGCACGACGCGCGGCCGCACGTTTTGTGCCTGCCCGGGCGCTTTTTGCCTTCTCACCCTCCAGGTGCTTTACTGACGCCCGAAAAGGGTGTTAAATAGACTCCATGAGGGTCACGTGCGCCATCGTGTCAGGGGGCAGGAGCAGGAGGATGGGGCGCGACAAGGCGACGGTGCCCCTCGGCGGCAAGCCCCTGATCGCCCATGTCTTCGATGTGGCGAAAAGGGTATTTACCGACATCATGGTGGTATCGAGCCTCCATACAGCCGTCGACGGGATGGACGCGCGGGTCGTCAAAGACATCCTGCCCCTGCCGGGCGCGCTGACCGGCATTGTTTCCGCCCTGCTCGCCGCCGATACGGACTATGTCTTCGTCCTCGGCTGCGATATGCCTTTTGTCACGGCGGAGGCGATGAGGTACGTGGTGGAGGCGGCAGCCGGGGAAGACATTATCATACCGCAGACCGAAGGCGGGCTTGAGCCGATGCACGCGCTTTACCGCAGGAGCTGCATCTCGCCCATGCTCACTGCCCTCGGGCGCGGGCATATGAAGATCGCCGGCCTCGTGAGCGGGCGTATGAAGATCGCCGACATTTTCGCCATGGTGTCGGTGAGAGTGCTGCCGCCTGACCCCGTGTTTTTCAACCGGGGGGTGTCGGTCTTTATGAATGTCAACACCGAGGAGGACTTACGACGTGCCGAAAGACTCATCCGGCGAGGTGGAGATCGAGGAGATGCGGGAAGCGGACCTCGATGAGGTGCTCGGGATTGAAAAACGGTCTTTTGTCGCGCCCTGGTCGAAGGGGCTCTTCCGGGAGACCCTCTCCTTCCCCCTGTCTTTCAACCTGGTGATAAGAAAAAAGGTTGACAACAAGGTGGCCGGTTATGCAAACTTCTACGTGATAGGGGACGAGGTGCAGGTCCTCAATATCGCCGTGGCGCCGGAGTCCAGGAAAGAGGGCCATGCGACGCGGCTTTTACGCTATGCGATCGGCGCCTTAGGCGGCCGTGGAGGGAAGGAATTTTTCCTGGAGGTCCGCGAGGGCAACAGCGATGCGATCAGGCTCTATGGGAAATTGGGGTTCATGAAGGTCGGGAGGAGGAAGAGATACTACAGAGAAACGAACGAGGACGCGCTGGTGATGTGCTTTAAGGCGGACGATGCTCCGGATCGATGATCTGGAAGGCACGGTCCTGCAAAACAGGTGCGTCGTGCCCGGTCACTATCTCCTTGCCCTCAGCCTCGAACGGCAGATGGCGGCCCCGAGGCCCGGCCAGTTCGTCATGCTCAAGGTTCCCGGCGCCGATATATTCCTGAGAAGGCCCTTCAGCATCTATCAGTACGGCAGGGGCGTGCTTTCGATCCTTTACAAGGTGGCGGGAAGAGGGACGTCCGTGCTCTCCGGCGCCGGTCGCGGTGAGAAAGTGCGGGTCCTCGGCCCCCTCGGCAACGGGTTTACCCCGCTGCCCGGTCACGCGCCCGTGCTCGTCGCCGGGGGCATCGGCATCGCCGGCATCCATTTACTGTGGACAAGGGTGGGCAAAAAGGGGACGCTCTTCTGGGGCTGCGCCACACAAAGCGATATGGGCCTGCTCGGACGGATTATGCCGCATGCGCCGCATGTCTCCACCATGGACGGATCCTTCGGCTGCACGGGCAATGTCGTTGAGCTGCTGGCGCAGCATATTGCCGGGATGAGGCGGCCCATCCAGGTATTCGCGTGCGGGCCGGAAGGCCTGTACCGGAGTCTTGCAACCCTGCTCGACGGCGCGGGCATCCCCTGCCAGGTGCTTATGGAAGAGAGGATGGCCTGCGGCCTGGGCATCTGTTTCGGCTGTGTGAGGAAGACCCTCGATGAGCATGAGCCGTACAAGAGGGTCTGTAAAGAAGGACCGGTGTTTGACCTATGGCAGATCTCTCTGTAAAGATATTCGGCAAGAGCTTGCGCAATCCGGTGATGAACGCCTCGGGCACGCTCGGCTACGGGAGCGAGATAGAACCCCTGTGGTCCGTTGACACCCTCGGGGCCTACGTGTCGAAAGGCCTCTCCGAACAACCCCACCACGGCAACCCGCCGCCGCGGCTCTGGGAGGAGAAATCGGCCCTCATCAATAGCGTCGGTCTCCAGAACATCGGGTTGAAGAGGTTTTTCGACGAGGTCTTTCCCCTGTTCCGGGAGAGGGAAACACCCGTCATCATCAACTTCTTCGGCTTCACCGAGGAGGAGTACGTGAGGGCTGCCGTTGGCATAAGGGACGATCCGCTTATCGTGGCGCTGGAGATGAACCTCTCCTGCCCCAATGTCACGCAGGGCGGCATGTGCCTGGGCAAGCACGTGGAGGACGTCTTCCGGGTCGTGAGGCGGGTGAAGGCGGCGACCGGCATACCGCTCTGTGCGAAGCTGACGCCCGAGGTGACGGACATCAGTGCGATAGCCCGCGCCGCGTATGAGGCGGGCGCGGACGCCATTACGGTCTTCAACACGCTGCCCGCTGCGGCCGTGGATGTGGAGGAGAGGCGCATGCCGGTGAGAGGGGGCCTGTCGGGACCGTTTCTGAAGACCGTCGCCCTCCGGGCAGTCGCCGACATCTCGGCGGCCCTTCCCGTTCCCGTGATCGGCGTGGGCGGCATCATGGATTGGATGGACGCCCTCGCATTCCTCCTGGCCGGGGCCACGGCGGTCCAGGTGGGGACCGCCACGTTCATCGACCCCTTTGCCATACCGAAGATCATAAAAGGCATCGGTACCTACATGGACAGCCATGCCATCTCAGGCGTGGACCAAATCAGAGGAGCAGCGCGTGCTAAGAATCGAGCCCTATGAACCGCCCGTCGTCGCAGCACTCGTTGAGGGCCTCAACCTCCCCCATCTCGTGGCCAGGGTCCTCGCAACGCGGGGCATCAGGACGTGCGATGACGGGATGCGCTTCCTCTACCCCAGGATAGAGCACCTCTCCGACCCCTTTCTGCTGCCCGACATGGAGGCTGCCGTAAACGCAGTGGCCCACGCGCTTAAGTCAGGCAGGCGGATCGGACTGTTTGGCGACTACGACGCCGACGGCGTCACATCGACGGCCCTGATGATCAATTTCCTCAGGGAGGTTGGCGTCCGCCCCGAGGTCTATCTGCCGGCGCGGTCGGAAGGCTACGGGCTCAACCCCGAGGCCGTAGAAACGCTGCGGGACAAGGGGGTCAGCCTTCTCGTCTGCCTTGACTGCGGCTCGTCGAACGCAATTGAAATAGAGATGGCGAGGGGTTTCGGCATGGAGACGGTCGTCCTGGACCACCATGAGGTGGCTGATATCCATCCCCATGCGCTGGCCCTCGTCAACCCCAAGAGAAAAGGGGCGCTCTTCCCCACAAGGGAGCTTGCCGCCTGCGGCGTCACCTTTTTCTTCCTTATCGCCCTGAGGAGGACCATGAACAGGCAGGGGCTGCTCAAACGTCCGATCAACCTGAAGCGGCAGCTCGACCTCGTGGCCGTGGGGACCGTGGCGGATATGGTGCCGCTGACCGGGGACAACCGCGTGCTCGTGAAATTCGGGATGGAGATGATGCAAAAACAGCCAAGGGAATGGCTCAGGTCGTTCTTCAGGCAGGGCGTGATCTTCTCGCAGAAGCTCGACGGCTATGCGCTTTCCTTCATCATCATCCCGCGCATCAACGCGGCCGGACGCGTGAGCCACCCCATGGCCGCCCTCGAATTCCTGACCGCGACCGGGGAGGCCGAATGCGCAAGGCTGCTTGAGGCGCTCAACGGGGCGAACAGACAGCGCCAGGGCATGGAAGCGGTCGTTATCCGGGAGGCTTTAACGATGATGGAGGAGGAGCCTCTCGCGGAAAAGCAAACCCTCGTGCTCCACAAAGAGGACTGGCCCCCGGGGGTAATCGGCATCGCCGCCCAGAAGCTGGCGGAGAGCCAGGGGAAGCCCTGCATCATCTTTACGAAGGTAGACGGGACGTGGAAGGGCTCGGCGAGGAGCGTCCCCGGTCTCGACCTCTACGGCACGGTGAGCACCATTTCCGACCTCCTCGTGAAATTCGGCGGCCACAGGTTCGCCTGCGGCCTGTCGGTCGATGAGGCGAACCTCTCCCGCTTCCCGGGCGCGTTCGAAGAAGCGGTAAGGGGCGCGCTCCGATGCGGAGAAAGGGTCATCTGCGTCGACGCGGCTATTGAGTTCGAGGACCTGACGAGGGATCTGGTGGAGTATATCGAGCTGCTTGCGCCTTTCGGGTTCGGAAACCCGCGGCCGGGCTTCCTGCTCGCGCCCCGTGCGGTCTCCGTCAGCAACGGGTCGATAAAGCTGGTCGACCGGAGGAACCGCATCTGGTACGGGAAGGCGCAGAAGAGGACGGAGATACCCGACTCACCCGGCGTGAAGATCATCGCGTGCCCGGCCATAAGGGAAAAGATGGGCGAAAAGTTCATACACCTCCATATCAGGGAGTTCGTGACGGGGGATTAGAATCATAGCTTTATCCTGCGAAATGGTATAAACATTTTCCAGCCTGAAAGATCATAGGGAGGTACGGACAGATGGCGAAGAGAGGAGAGCTTGAAAACCTTTTTGCGCAGCATGGATTTACGGATTTCAGATGGCTCAAGCCGAAGGACATACGAGTAGCCCAATGGGTCCGGTTGAGGTGCATGTTCGGATGTCCTGCGTACGGGGTCAAAGGAACCTGTCCGCCCAACGTCCCGTCCATCGAGCAGTGCAGGGAGCTCTTTTCCGAGTATGATGAGATCGCACTCTTTCATTTTCAAAAGGCCCTTAAGGACCCGGCGGAGCGCGTGCCCTGGGGCAGGGAAACCACTCTGAGGTTCTTGAACCTGGAAAGAGACGTCTTCCTGGCCGGGTACTACAAGGCCTTCCTGATTTCTTTCGGTCCTTGCGACCAATGCGATGATTGCTCCGGCAACCGGATAGGTTGCAAGCACAAAAAGTCCGCCCGTCCGGGGGCGGACGCAATGGGAATCGATGTCTATGCAACAGCCAGAGACGTCGGCTACCCCATACAGGTTTTGAGAGACTACAAAGAGACTATGAACCGGTATGCCTTTCTCATGATCGAATAAGTGGGGAGCGGCCTGAAAAGCCTTGCGACTCCTTGAGGGGAGGTGTAACCTGAGTCACGCACATACCCGGCTGAAATATTTTAAAAAATAGTTAAAAATATTTTACAAACAGTCTGCTATTTTTGTTGACCCGGAGAGCAAGTTATGTTATGTCATAAATGATATAATAGCAGACGACGGCAACGAGTAGTAACCACATTGGGAATTTTTAAAGAGAAGATAATGATGGTTCCACGTCACAATTTCATCCATATACCGACAAAATTTAATGGGGAGGCGTCATGAAGAAAGTCTTGATAGTCG
>JBEKHB010000061.1:0-23865 GCA_050012495.1 Syntrophorhabdales bacterium | reverse complement strand
GCGGCGGGGGTTGGAAACGTGGCATGGTTGAGATCGTGTGACACTCGCGGGACGAAAGGGCGAGCAAACCGGGAAAACAAACCTCAACCTAAACCGGCGCGCCAATCCTCGACCCTACGCACTTTCGTAAACCCCCCTCTTCGGAAAGGCTTGCCGGAGTTGGGCAGGTAGGGGCGCAGTGAAGCGCCCTCTCGCAGAGCCATCTTGACAGAGATGTCTCCCAAACATACACTTAGAAGTGTGCATTTGGAGGCTGACATGAAGCCGCCGCAGAACGGTATTTGGTTGAGACGAAAGGTTTACTGAAATGGTTAAGAGCGCTGATCAAATAAAGGAAGTCATCGGAAACGTGGTTGACGCCCTGAGGGCCCGGAGAGTGAGGATAGATAAATTGATACTGTATGGTTCTTACGCTTATGGTCAGCCGGGACCGGATAGCGACATCGATCTGGCAGTAGTTTCAAGGAGTTTTAACAGGAAAAGCCTTCTCAAGCGGCAGGAGATCCTCGGAGAGGCCATTTTCGAGCTAAAAGAGCCTGTCGAAATGATCGGATATAGTTCTATTGAATACGAGAAAAACCCCAAGTATACCTTGCTCAATATGATAGCGTCAAAGGGTAGAGTGGTTTACGAAGAATAGGGTCCGGGGTTTCTGACGGCAGGAGGTGTGTTGAACGCTGGGGACATTCTTTCATGTTGTACGTTCTCATTCGTCGACCGTCCTATCGGCCTTTCCCTCCGCCATGTGCCTGTTCTTCATTATCAGAGAAATGCCGTAAGATTACAACAACTATGCAAACTTTGGTTTGATAAATGTTGGCTCCAGACGTGTTAAAATGCTACACTTATCTGGGGCGGAAGGATATTCTACGACCCATGAGGTAGCTGTGCGACAAACGAGGAGGCGTTGACCCCATGAAGGTTCAGGAGATCATCTTTGTAGTGGAGGAAGACCCAGAGGGCGGCTATAATGCACGAGCTCTCGGACATTCCGTATTTGCGCAGGGCGATACGTTTCAGAAGTTAAAGGACAACATCAGAGATGCCTTGGAATGCCACTTTGACCAGAAGGAAGATATCCCAGGCATAGTAAGGCTGCACATCGTGAGAGAGGAAATGTTCGCCTATGCATAGAGTACCCCGGGACATTTCAGGCAGGCAGCTTGCCCAGCTCCTGAGAAAGTATGGTTACAACATTACAAGGCAGGACGGAAGCCACACAAACAACATTGCTGAAGGAGATGGCAGATACCACTACCAGGAAAATATCCAGTTCTGTCGCCTGTCCCGAGGGTCCCTGTCTGAATTGATAGACGATCTTAATGTGTGCTTGGACCAGGGTTATTTCCCTGACGATTATCTGAGCAGCTTGAAGCAGAAGGCTTACGATCTGAACAAACGGCTAAATGGCTGCATTGCTACCTTCGCCGCAGAAAAGACAGCGATTCTGAGTAATCCAGTCACCCAGTCAGCCAATAAGCTATTGAGCTATTCTTAAGGTAACTCGCGACGATAGTATGTATAATTAACTCAGGAGCACACCCGTTGGCGGAAAAAGCTACACAGGAATATAGAGAGCATCTTGTGGCTATGCTGAAACGTTTCTTTCAGCAAGAGGCTGAACGTTTCCAGGTCCGGATGGCCTTTTTGTATGGCTCTCGTGCACACGGAGTGGAAAGACCCGACTCGGATGTTGACCTGGCCGTCATATTCGGTGACACGGTCCACTCCGATAAGGAGATTCACCGTCTCTCTACCGATCTCTCTGTCGCGCTCATGAGAATGCTGAGGGCTGAGGCCAATGTATTGCCGGTGTACGTCGATTTTAGGAAGCCCATGCTCTACTACAACGCCATTGTTCGCGGGATTCCTGTTTTTCTGCGCGAACCGGAGGGATACAGTCGCCTTCGAAATGAAGCTATATTCCAGATGGAAGACTTTCAGCTCTTCGGCGTTAAGTGGCAGCTCGATGTGGCCAAGCGGAATCTATCGGGACCGAAATATGCCTGAGGCTCGATACGCAAAAGGAAGAATAACCGAATCGGTCCGCTTCATTAGCGATGAAATGGCCGAGTTCGATCGTGATTATACCGGCATATTATGGCGACAATACCAGGAGGACCGGAAGCTCCAGAAGCTGATGGATAGAACCGTGGAGAACATCTTGACGGCCCTCATCGAGATTTGTGGGACATTCCTCGCTGACCGTGGTATAGCGGTCGAGAACTATGCTGACGTGCTGGCCAGATGCGCAGCTATCCTTGGCTTCAAGGTAACCGATCAGGAAAAGCTTGCGGCACTCGCAGTCCAGAGGAACAGGCTTGCCCACAGGTATCTGGATTTCCGATGGCAGGCAGTCCGGGATTTTGCATCTAAGAAGAGCCTCGTCGTTCGGCTCTTAAAATTGATTCTCGATGCTGAAGAAAAGGGCAACCCGTAACCCGGGTCTATTCAGCAACCATCCGATATAATGGTTGTGTTAGCCTACATGTCAGGCACGCTGGAGGATTAGTCATGAACACTTTTGGGCTAAAAGAGCCTGTGGAAATGATCGGATATAGTTGTATTGAATACGAGAAAAACCCCAAGTATACCTTGCTCAATATGATAGCGTCAAAGGGTAGAGTGGTTTACGAAGAATAGGGTCCGGGGCGTCCGCAACGACTTTCTCTGCAACCTGCAACCCTTATTCACTGCTGCTAATGAATAAACTTGCCGACTCCTCTTTGTACTCACACGCTCAAGCCGAAGGCCATCGTGTTCGGTTGGCTCTATCGCTGTTGTGTGCCGTTGTTGCCATTCTCCTCGCCTACCAGCCGCTCAGAATCCTTATGTCCGCCGGCCGGAGCGACTACTATTCCCATCTCCTTCTCATACCCTTCGTAACCGGCTACTTCCTTTTTGTCGAAAGGAAGACGATCCTGAAGGACCTGAGTTACTCCTGGGCGGCCGGCGTCCCTCTTGCCGCCCTCGGCGCGCTTGCCTATCTGCTTGCTTTATGGCAGAAGGGGTGGCTGGGAGCGAATGACTTTGCATCCCTCACAACGGCGTCTTCCATCGTTGTTTTCTGGGGCGGGTTCGTCCTGCTGTATGGCCTAAACGCCTTCCGCGCCGGTCGTTTTCCCTTGTTGTTCCTGCTCTTCGCAATACCTGTACCCGCATTCCTCCTTGACCGGTTCATCCATGTGTTGCAAGTCGGTTCCACGGAAGTGACGCAATGGCTGTTCGATGTGACAGGAACCATGTATTTCAGGGACGGCTTCGTCTACCAACTGGCCGGTATCACCATCGAAGTGGCAAAGGAATGCAGCGGTATCCGGTCCACCCTGGCGCTGATCATCTCGTGCGTCGTGGCCGGGCATCTTTTCCTGAAGTCCGGCTGGAGACAACTTGTCTTGCTGATTGCCATCCTCCCCATCACGATCCTCAAGAACGCCATCCGCATCGCGACCCTGTCGCTGCTGGCAATCCATGTCGACACCCGGTTCATTACCAAGGGCTGGCTCCATCATTCGGGAGGCATCGTCTTCTACATCCCTGCCCTCGGCCTGCTCGGCGTGGTCCTGTGGCGGCTGAGCAGGGGGGAGAAGGAGCGGGAGTAGTCCATGTTCTCTTCCATCATTAGCTACATAGCCGCCGCGGGCGCTTTCGGTATCGCCGTTGCCGTCGTCCTGCGCAATTACCGCTCGTTTATCCATGTGGTCTTTGCCGTCGGAATGGCCCTCTTCGGGCTGGAGGCACTGCTCATCGGCGTCGCTGCTCAGGCCTCCTTCCCTGACGAGGTGCTTCGCCGGCAGTGGTATCGCCTTTTGGCGTCATCTTTTCTTCCCGCCGTCTGGCTTATGTTCAGCGTCAGCTTCGCCCGGGCGAACTATCGTCAGTTCCTTTCCCGATGGAAGTGGATACTTGCCGGCCTATTCATTATCCCCCCATTTTTAGCCCTGTTTTTCCGGGAAGATCTTTTTCTTGGCTCGACCGTTCCTGAACCCTCTTCAATGGCGATTATTCGCCTTGGATGGTCCGGCTACATGCTGTACCTCGTGTATCTCGTGTCGGCCGTCCTGATCCTGATGAACCTTGAGAAGACCTTCAGGAATGCCGTCGGCCACTCCAGATGGCAGATAAAATTTATGATCCTTGGCCTTGCCGGTATCTTCGGGGTGCGCATCTACACGGACAGTCAGGTGGTACTTTTCCGTCTGCTCGATGCCAATTTTGAGACCATTGACGCCCTTGCGCTGCTACTGGCGTGCATCATGATCGGCAAATCGCTCGCCCGTGCGGGGATGCTCGAGATCGATCTGTATCTTTCTCGCTCCGTAATCTACAACTCGTTTACCGTACTCATTGTCGGCGCCTATTTCATAGCCGTCGGCGTCATCGCCAAACTCATCTACTATTTCCAGGGTGCGGGAAACCTGCCCGTGGTAGCGTTCCTTGTCCTTGTGGCAATTCTCGGGTTGGCGGTCCTGCTCCTTTCGGATAAGCTGCGATTCAAGCGGAAGCGGTTTGTGAGCCGTCATTTCAGGCGCCCCGTCTACGATTATCAGAAGGTGTGGGCCGGCTTCACTGAGAACACGGCGTCTCTTACCGGCGTGAAAGACCTTTGTCTGGCCGTCACTACCCTTATCGCGCATACACTGGACATATTATCCGTATCACTGTGGCTTATTGACGAGCAGCAGGAGCGCCTGGAGCTTGGATCCTCCACGATGCTGACGGAGAGCCAGGCGAGGAGCACAGGTATGTACGGGGAGGCGGGAAAAGGTCTGATCGGGTTGATGTCCTTCCGGTCCATGCCTGTCGATCTCGCCACGGCACACGATGATCCTATCGAGCAGTTCGCACGCACGTACGAAGCGGATATGCAAATGACCGGCGTGCGGTATTGTGTGCCTCTTCGGGCAACGGGAAAGCTTATCGGAATCATGACCCTGGGCAAGAGAGTCATGGATCAGCCTCTTTCCTTTCAGGATTACGAGTTGCTGCGGACCATGGGAGACCAGTCCGCCGCGGCCCTTCTCAATCTGAGGCTCTCCGAGAAGCTCTGTCAGACAAAGGAGCTGGAGGCTTTTCAGGTAATGTCGGCGTTCTTCATGCACGACCTGAAGAACCTCGCATCGAAGCTCGCTCTGGTGAGCCAGAATATGCCCAAATACTATGACAATGAAGAATTCCGGCAGGATGCGATGCGCACGGTTTCACAAAGCGTGGACAAGATTAAGGGCGTGTGCACGCGCCTATCGCTTCTCAGCCGGCCGCTCGATGTGAACCCGCGCGAAACGCGTCTCGACGAATTGGTGCGGTCAACCGTATCGGGGATGAACGGGGTGCTGAGCTCACGCGTCGAGACCCGTATTTCCGACGGATTGCCCCTCCTCCTCATTGATGAAGAGCAGATGCGGAAAGTGCTGGAGAACCTGCTTATCAATGCGAGCGAGGCGACGGGAGAAGACGGGCATATCCTGGTTGCCGCCGGGGAGCGCGATGGATGGGTTGAGTTGTCGGTCTCCGACAACGGCGTTGGCATGACACGGGAATTCATGGAGAAGTATCTCTTCAAGCCCTTTCAGACGACCAAGAAGCAGGGCATGGGCATCGGCCTCTTTCACTGCAAAACTATCGTCGAGGCCCACGGGGGTAGAATCGAGGTGGAGAGTGAAGAAGGGAAGGGATCGACGTTCAGGGTGATGCTGCCGGGGGGAAAGTGAGCAAACCTCGCCTCCTCATCGTTGACGACGACGAAGATTTGCGCAAGCAGATGAAATGGGCCCTTGCGGAGGAGTATGATGTCACGCTCGCTGAGGACCGGGGAAGCGCTTTGAAGGCGTTCCAGAAGAAGAGGCCCGATATCGTGACCCTGGATTTGGGACTGCCGCCGAGACCTGCCAGCGTGGAAGAGGGCTTTGCGGCACTGTCGGAAATCCTTACAGTGGATCCGCACGCAAAAATAATTGTCATTACCGGCCGGGGTGAGAAAGAACACGCGTTCAAGGCCGTGGCCGGCGGAGCCTATGACTTCCTCAGTAAGCCGGTCGAGATCGATGAGCTGAAGGTTGTGCTCAGGAGAGCCTCCTACCTGGCCGGTCTGGAGCGTGAGCATAATGAGATGATCAAGGGCAATCAGCCGGCTTTTCAGGACATCGTCGGCGCAAGTCCTCAGATACAGGGAGTCTTTGCGACGGTACGGAAAGTGGCGACGTCGGATATCCCGGTGCTGATCACCGGAGAGAGCGGCACGGGCAAGGAATTGGTTGCCAGGGCAATCCATAACTTAAGTCCGAGAAAAAAGGGCCCTTTTGTTGCCATCAATTGCGGCGCCATTCCCGACAATCTTATCGAAAGTGAGCTGTTCGGCCATGAAAGAGGGGCCTTCACAGGCGCCCACGCACAACGCAAGGGACGAATAGAGATGGCCGAGGCCGGGACGCTCTTCCTTGATGAAATCGGGGAAGTACCGCTTGCGCTTCAGGTAAAACTCCTCCGCTTCCTGCAGGAGCAGATGGTCGAGCGGGTTGGGGGGCGCGAGCTCATCAAGGTGGACACCAGAGTGCTGACAGCCACCAACAGGGATCTGAAAGAGGAGATGAAGGACGGAACGTTTCGTGAAGACCTCTATTTCCGGATCGGCGTTATTACGATTGAGCTGCCGCGGCTAAGAGATCGGGACGGTGATATCCCGCTCCTTGCGCAGGCGTTCCTGAACCGGTATGCCGCGCAGGCCAGGAAGAAGCTTACGGGATTTACTCCGGAAGCTGTGGATGCCCTGGAGGCGTACGGCTGGCCCGGCAACGTTCGCGAGCTTGAAAACAAGATTAAGCGGGCGGTTGTCATGGCGGAGGGGAAAAGGGTAAAACCTGAGGACCTCGATATGGAGGATGGCGGTCCGAAACAGGAGGTCGGGCTGAAGGAAGCGCGGGAAACCCTGGAGAGAAAGATGGTGCTTAGCGCCCTGGCGCGGAGCGGCGACAACATGACCCAGGCGGCTGAGGAGCTTGGCATAAGCAGGCCGAGCCTGTACGACCTTATGGAGAAGCTAGGCATAGGTCCACGATAGGGAAAGGGGAGTTCCGCCGGTGGGCGGAAAGAGCATGCCGCGCCAATGGAAAAGGCGATGTCTTTCGACATCGCCTTTTGGTTTTACGTCTTTGGCAGGTAACCGCTGCTCTTAGGCGCTTTTCCTTCCCCGTCTGAAGTACCGGCCGTACACCCCTGCACCGAGCATACCGAAGCCGAGCAAGAGAGTGATGGCAGGTTCAGGGACGACGCTGAGGTTTGCATCGAAACTGGTGACAGCTCCCCCCGTCTGGCTAGGGTTTGTGAGTTTGATTGTTTCCTGGAGCGCATACGTTGAGCCGGCTGGGCTGAAACTGCCTTGTACGGTGCCGCCGACCACGCCTGCGGGAGAGGCATACGGGCCAACCTCCAACGCAGTCTGGCCGTCCGCCTTGCCAAATGCGTCAAATGAACCAGCCGCAGTGCCTCCCACCGTTTTCAGGTAAGTAAAATACTCGGCCACTCGTCGACCAGGATGACCGAGAAATATTCCCATGCCGATCTTGAGAGTTTGAAGGTGCAGTTGTCCAAGCTGAGCCTTAGGAAGCCGACGACTATCACCAGACTGTCACCAGCTCAAAAGACCGACAAAAATAACCAATAATATAACATAGTTATTGGTGGGGCGGCGTCCATCACATTCTGTGCCTAACATATCGGTATCATGAGGTTATCAAATTTCACAAAATCTGACATGCCCCAAAACAACCCCCAAAAATGCGACCACCCCCCTCTCGGCGTCCCGGAAGTTCTTCGTGCGACGTTTGAAACGGTAATGGCGAAGGTAGGACAAACGAGAAAGGCAGGGCCGTTGCTGACCCTGCCTTTGGGTTTGGTTAAAAACCACGGTCTAGGAATTCAGCTTTCTCTTGACTCGCTTGGCTACTACTGGTAACCCGATCAGCCCAAGTCCAAGGAAGAGCAGTGAGGCTGGCTCCGGGACCGTGACCAGTCCCTGGTAAACTGTAGTTCCGCCACTACCCGGAGTCATCCAGTCGAAGTCAGAAACGTAATTCTGGTTAGAAGGCAAAGATCCGCCTCCAGCCGTAATTGCTGCGTTAAGCGCGCCAACATCCGCGTTGTAAGCGTTGATTGCACCAGAAATCTGAGACCCCGCCATGGTGTTGCTATCGATGGTCAGCGTATTGCCGCTGGTTTGAGCCCAGATCGCCGCCTGGAGACCAGCTTCTAGCCCGGGATTGCCTGCTGCACTGGCGGCGTCGTTTTCCAGAAGCCAAGCTATGTTCACCGCATTCGGAGTAAGTACTCCGTCGAGTAGGCCTTGATTATTTACAGCGGTTTGTGAATAGTCACCAGGTACAGTGACAGTTACGTCGTACTGCACACAGTAGACCCAAGGTAGTAAGTTCCCGTTCAGTGAGGAGGGACCAATCGACCCTCCCCCCAAGCCTGCTGTCCCAGCAGCATTATCATAATAAGAAGTGCTGTTCGACGACAACATCATATAAATGGGAGAAGTGTAATTACCACCGAGATTTAGATCATCGGCCTGCGCCCAACCAACAACCAGCAATAACATGCCTACCGCCAAAACTAATGCTTTTCTCATCATGGCCTTCTCCTCTTGATACAAAATTTTACTCCTCATTGAACCCACCGTTCTAAGACTTAACCCTTTAAACAACGTTCTCCTCCTTGAACGATATCTTATTTTGAATTTGTACAATATCTTGCAGTATTCATGCCGTTCTACAACTCCACTACAGCATACTCCATTATTCTAAGAACTTAGCCCTATTAATCCGCATCTGGTTTATATTTGTTGCCTTTCGTAACCTCACGATTTGTAAACATTTCCGACATGGGGCATCTCATTTTTTTGGGGGCATATTTGGGGTATTTATGCCCCCAAAACTGCCGGATGTCGATAGATATTATCGCATGTCCTCGGATTGTCAACAACAAAAAACCCGCTATTTCTAACGGGTTTTGTACTGCATCGGATTGTGTCGGATTCTTAAATGGTGGAGGCGGCGGGAATCGAACCCGCGTCCAGAGAACAAGAACCTAAGGAGCCTACATGCGTAGTCAGTGTATTAAGTCTCGGAATCGAGGACACCCACTGACCGGTTTCCTTTCATCCCAGCCTGCTAAGCTTCGCCTTTCCCCACAGGTATCGAGAAAGGCTATCCCACTTGCATTACACCCGTTTGAACTTGAAGCGGGAGGAAAGTCCAGCGGATGTGGCCGGCTTAAGCGGCCAGTGCGTAGTCTGTTTCTGCGTTTGTGTTTAGTTTCTACCTGATTGCGGGCAGATAGAACCCCGGCACGCCTCCTTGACCCTTCTTTCCCTGTCGAGACCATTCGCCCCCATTATTTATCTTAATCGTCCTTCGCGCTCATTGATTCGCTTCTCGTCCTTGGCCTTGATGTCATGACGTTTATCAACGGAAGTCTTTCCTTTTGCCAGGCCGATTTCCAGCTTCACTTTGTTCCTGTCATTGAAGTACATGCTCAGCGGAATGAGCGTATAACCCCGTTCCTTCACCTTCCCGTAGAGCCGTTTCAACTCGAAGCGGTGCATAAGGAGCTTTCTGTCGCGCTTCGGCTCATGATTACAGATATTCCCGCATGAATACGGGCTGATGTGCGCATTCACCAGGAAAAGCTCATCATTCTTTACCCTGGCGAAGCTGTCGTTAAGGTTCGCCTTCCCCTCCCTGAGCGCCTTCACCTCGGTCCCCAAAAGGGCGACGCCGACCTCATACTTCTCTTGTATCGAGAAGTTGTGATACGCTTTTCTGTTGGTACTCACTATCTTCACGGTTACTATTATAGCATATTTCGCAAGAGGGAGGGGAGAAGCGCCGGGCTTCAGGTTTGGGACGATGAAACGAAGGGCCTAAAGCACCCTACCCATCGAAGACGGGGATCTCCACGACCATCCGCGTCCCTCTCGGTAGATTGTCTTCCGCGTTGATCCTGCCCCCAAGCTCGAGAATGATCGAATTGACGATGGCGAGGCCAAGGCCCATGCCGTCGCGATTCTTCGTGAAATACGGGTCAAATACCCGGGACTTATCCTCATCCTTTATGCCGCAACCCGTATCCGCCAGCTCTATCCGCACGGTGCCCCTGCCTTTGTCGTACTGCGTCTCGACGCTGATCCTCCCCGGCTCGGAGTCTATGGCATTGATGGAGTTCGTGATCAGATTGATCAACGCCCTCTTTATCTTGTCTCTGTCCATCCTGAATGAGGGCACTTTCGTCCCGTGAAACTGAAAGGAGATGGCCGGGTAAAGGTTTCTGTAAATAGCGACCGTCTCCTCGATGATGGCGTTCACATCCTCGAGCGTCCGCGGAGACGACGACGTATGGGTAAACTTCGTCAGCTCGTTTACCATTGCGGTAATGTCGTTCGAGGAGCTCAATATGACCGACGTTGTTTCGTCAAGCACCTCTTTCTCCCTCCCCTCGACCCTTGGAAGCAGGCGCCTTCGAAGCCTTTCCGCCGACAGTTTTATGGGCGTAAGCGGGTTCTTTATCTCGTGGGTGAGTCTTTTGGCGATCTCGCGCCAGGTGGCGAGCTTTTCGACCCTCACTATATGGGTAATATCATCGAAGGTCACGATATATCCCTCGGGCTTGCCTGCTTCATCGCGCAGTGTGGTGAAAGAGACGCGCAGGAATAACGTGTCATTCTGCAGAGAGAGTGTCGTCTCTTTCGCAAGGCCCTCGGGTCCTTCCCTCATGCTCTTGAGGAAGGGTCTGATGATCGACCTGAAATCCTCCCCCGCGCAACGCCACAAGGGCCTGCCCATCCAGTCATCGGTCTTTACCTTCAGGATGTCCTTTGCCGCCCGGTTCAGGAGGAGCATCCGCCCTTTCACGTCGGTGCTGATGATGCCGGTCGCCACATTGTCGAGGATTACCTCCATATATTTCCTTTTCTCCTCGATCTCGTCTTTCGCTATCTTCAGCTCCCGCGCCATCCTGTTGAACGCGCTCACGAGCGTCCCGATCTCGTCTTTGCCCCTCTCCTCGAGGTTGATATCGAACCTGCCCTGTGCGATGATTGCCGCACCCTCTTTCACCCTCTCGAGGGGAACGGTAATCGACGCCGCCATCTTGACCCCAATCCAGATAGCCAGGAAGATGCTGAGGATCGTGATGAGAAAGAGGGGGATCACAAAGCTGTATTTCACTATTTTCTTGAACGGCCTGGCTTCCTTGAATTCCCGATACGCAGACGATATCTGCTTCATGCTCTGCGCGCCGCGGACCCTGATCTTTTCACCGAGGAAGAGCAGGGCCCTTGGTTGACCCGAATCATCGGTTACTGTGGTGAGAAAGAGGAGCAGCTCCCCGTCTTTGAGCGGGACGATCTGCCTCGCGTCCCCATGTTTTCTGAACGTCTTCGATCGTTCAACGAGGGTGCGCGTCATCTGCTCGTCCAGGGCATTATAGCTCCTGATCGGCTGGCCGGTGAGGTCGAGGAGCGCGAGGTAGCCGAGAAAATTAGATTTCCCCTCTTTCTTTATGAATGCCGACAGCTCCTTATCCTTGTCCAGGATCGCATTCTCCCTGATCTCCTGGGCGAGCATCTTCCCCATCTTCTCGTAGCGGCCAAACAGGTCTGCGTAGTAAAACTCCGAGAGGTCGCGGGCATTCTCAAGCGTATCTTCCACCTTCTGGCTGAACCATTTGTCCATGCTCGCGTAGAAGAACCATGTGGTCAGGAAAAAGAGCATGAAAGAGGAGACGATGGAGACGGAGAAGACGGTCACGGTAAGCCTCGTTTTGAGCCCGGAGCCCCAAATGCCTCTCTTCTTTTCGACATACGTCTTTAAGAGAATACGGCTGGCGATGAAAATGAGGAGCATGATCAGGAGGAAGTTGAGGTTTAGTATGGCGATGAGGAGCTTATTGTCGAGAACCGGCATAAATTTCTGGAAGAACGGGAGGTTGGTCTCCAGATAGACGAGGAAGGCGCAGACCGCAAGGATCGACAGCACGTAAAAAAGATTGATCCGATGTTTCTTCATGAAACCGGCATCGCCGGCCCGCGCCGCGTTCTCTTTTGCCTGCCTTTCGGACTCGGAAGCCTGTGCCATTGTATGATCCCCCCTGCTTGTGCGGCGCACCATCGCCTACCCTTTTATCAACGCGAAATTTATCTGCCTGCCCCTCTGCCTGCCCCGCCTCGCCGAGAAAAAGAGGTCCTTCCTGCACGAGGTGCACAGGTTCGCGTCATCAATGTCATGGACCCCTTCAGCCGTGAGGATCCGGCGGTTCGCTTCCTTCAGATCGAGAAATGTGAGGTCGCCCCTTCTTGCGAACACCTCGTCGCTGATTCCTGCGGCCTTGAAGGCAGCGACGACGTCTTCTCCCACGTTATAGCAGCACGGGCCGATGCCAGGTCCGATAAGCGCCCTCATCGAGGCGGTCGCAATGCCCAGGCCGACCATAGCGGCCACGGCCTTCCGGCTGATCAGAAGCGCCGTCCCCCGCCAGCCTGCATGCACGATGGCACAGGCAGGGTAGTCGGGGGCGTAGAGGATGACCGGCAGACAGTCGGCGGTCTTGATAACCCCGATCACGCCCGGTTCGACGAGGACCAGGCCGTCGCCTGCCCGAGGGCGCTCACCCGCGGCGATTATATGCACGGCGTCACCGTGCTCCTGGTCGAGAATAATCATCTCTTTCGCGGAAAAGGCCGCCATAAAAGCCGCCCTTCCTTTGGCATCGTGGAGGATTGCATCCGACGTACGCGTCATGAACCCGCAGACGATGCCCGCTTTTTCGGGCCCGGGAACGTGGTAGTAAGACCAGGCGTCCGCCCCGGCGGGTCCGGGACCTATCGTCCTCACTTCAAAGGGCATGCTCCCTCACAAACGTCTCCATATCGGCAGCCACGGCCGCCTCGACGCACAACCTGACCCCTGTCGCGGGGTGATCGAAGACGATCCGGTACGCGTGAAGGAGAGGTCTGTCCGCGAGCTTCCTTGACCGCTTTCCGTAAAGCTCGTCGCCCACTATCGGATGGCCGGCGTGGCTCATGTGCACGCGTATCTGGTGGGTCCTGCCCGTCTTCGGATAGACCTCGACATACGTAAACCCCTCCAATCGCTTCAGCACTTTGAATTGGGAGAATGAGTACCTCCCGCCCTTTGCCACCAGGTCCATCCGTTTTCTGTCCTTCGGATGTCTGCCGATCAGGCCCTCCACAACACCCTCGTCGTTCCGCACGACCCCTTCTACGACCGCCCGGTAAACTTTTTCTACGCTCCGCTCATGAAATTGACGGGAGAGCGCCTCCTGGGTCTTTCGGTCTTTTGCGACAATGATGACCCCTGTCGTTCCCTTGTCCAATCGATGCACGATACCCGGTCTTTCGTCGGCGCGGCTCACTTCCCTCAAGTGACTCAAGACGGCGTTGACAAGTGTGCCTTTGCGATGACCGGAAGAGGGGTGGACCACCATGTCCTTCGGCTTGTCGATCACCAGCAGCACATCATCCTCGTAGAGGACCCTGATCGGGATATCCTCAGGCGTAAGCAGGGTCGGCTCAACCCTCGGGACCTCGCCTTCGATTTCGATGTTTTTCCGCACTTTGAAGGAGGATTTCGGCACCCTTTCCTCCACGCGGATATGACCTTCCTCGATCAATCTCTTGACCTGCGACCTCGGCAAAGACAGCCTTTCAGAGAGATATACGTCAATTCTCACGTTGTCAATGTCTGCGCGAAGGCGGAACTTATCGTCCATCCCTAAGGGCTGTCTGTATGGCGAGGACCAGGTAAGGTTCATCCTCTTGCTGCACGGTCCGCATATCGATGAGAAAACGGCCTTTCTCTATTCTTCCGATGACAGGGGTATCGAGGCCCCTCATCCGCTGTTCAAGTTTTTCCACGGAGATGACCGAGGACGTCAGCGAAAGGCCGTAGGAGGGTATTGAAACGTCGGGGAGGCTCCCTCCACCCACCTCCGCATATAACGTCACTACCTCGACGGTAATCGCGGGCGATCCTTTTCGCACCATGCGGGCAACCCTGCCTGCCCTCGCCTTTACCACTCGCGGGTCCTGATGGAGCATGCGGAGGATAGGGATTTCCCGTCGCGCCTTATCCTTGTCGAGGTAGAGCAGGAGGGTAGCTTCGAGTGCCGAGAGGGTAAATTTGTCAGGCCTGAGGGCCCTCGTCAGGGGGTTTTTTTTCATGGCATCGATGAGCCCTGCCCTGCCGAGAATGATGCCGGCTTGAGGACCCCCAAGAAGCTTGTCTCCGCTGAACGAGATGACGTCGCACCTGCCGGCTTCCTCCGGCACCGAAGGCTCATCAAAACCGCTGCCAAGGTCGGACAAAAGACCGCTCCCCGTATCAAAGTAGAAAGGGATATGGTGGCCCGCCGCAACGGCCGCAAGCTCAGCGGTCGTGGCTTCATGCGTAAATCCCCTGATCCTGTAGTTGCTCGTATGGGCCTTCATGATGAGGGCAGTCCTCTCGTTGACGCCCCTCTCGTAGTCTTCTTTGAAGGTCCTGTTGGTGGTGCCCACTTCCCGCAAAGCAGCCCCGCTCTTTGCCATGATCTCGGGGATGCGGAAAGAGCCGCCTACCTCTATCAGCTCCCCCCGGCCGATGATGACTTCCCTGCCCTCGGCGAGGGTGTTGAGGCTAAGAAGCACCGCGGCGGCGTTGTTGTTGACCAGGAGGGCCGCCTCGGCGCCGGTCAGCCTCTTTAAAAGAGCAAGACAATGCTCGTGCCGGTCGCCCCTCTTACCTTCGACAAGACCGTATTCGAGGTTCGAATAGCCGGAAGCAATGGCAAGGAGCCGCTCGATGGCTGAACGTGCCAGGGGCGATCTCCCCAGGTTTGTATGGATGATGACGCCCGTACCGTTGATGACCTTCTTCAAGGCAGGCCGCAGAGATTGTTCAGTCCGTCTTTTCGTCTCCCCGATGATAGTTTCGACCGGCGCTACAGCATGCGCCTTGCCTTCCTTTATGGCGGCCCGCAGCTCGTTCAGCACATCCCGCAAGTGGTCTTTCGCGCACTCCACAGGGTAACCCGCCAGCGCCCGCCAGCGCGCATCCTTGAGGATATCGTCGACCTTGGGTATAGCTCGAAGCAGGTTATTCATGGCCCGGTGAGCGTCTTGAAAATATTGAAGAAATTCATCCGAAATATGCCCGTCGGCCACTCAAGCTCCTTCTTCTCGCCTATGGTGCCGACATTCTTCTCCACATCGATGCGCAGCTCCGCTACCCTGCGTTTCCTGTCCGCCGGGTCCATCTCCATGATGCGGTCAATCGCACTGACCGTGTCGAGGGAAAAGGCTATCTTCTTCTCCAGCTCCCCATAGACGCCCCTCGATATCAGACCGTGGGCCATCTTCACCTTATTGAGGGCAAGGGCGGCATGATAGGTGCTGTCAACGATCTCGTCGCGGCTCATCCACCGCGTCTCATAGTTGAGGAAATACTTCCAGCCGGGCTGTTGCATGGCCTGCCTGTGTGACTCGGCATCCCTGAAGAAGAGCTTGTAGCCGTGCTCTTCGGGCGACTCGAAGACCATGCTGCCCGGGTCGATAAAAGGGGCAAGGGGTGAGATGAAAGGCGTCGTCACTCCGGACTTTCCAAGGCGCCGGAGAAGGTCGTCGCAATAGCCCGTGGTCTTCATTACCGATCCATAGTCCTGGTAAGGCAGCCCGATCATGAAAAAGAGGTCGATCCGTTTGCACCCATAGTGCAGCAAAGTCTCAATGAGGCTCTCCATACTTTTGTTTGAATAAGGCCTCCCGAAGGCCTGCCTCACCTGCTCGTCATGGGATTCCGGGGAAAGCTCCACATTGAAGTTCTCCGCGGCCTGGCTGATCATCTTCACGTGTGCAGGGTCCGGAGGCCTGAAAAACTCAAAGACGAGGCTGTTCCTGATCCGCTCTTTCTTCAGCAGGAACAACAACTTCTCACCGTATTCCGGCCCGTTCTGGAAGAGGTCCCCTATGAGAAAGATAGGACCTTTGAGATAGAGCGCCACTTCCCTGATCTCCTTTACGAGAAGCTCCGGTGATTTAAAAGCCGCTTTTTTCCTGCCCGTCATGTGGGCGAAGGCGAAGCGAGAACCTCCGCAGGTCTTGCAGTTATACGTGCAGCCCCGGCACGTGAAGATCGCGGTGATGGGATACTTGGGCCAGTTGACGAAGGGGACGTAGCCGGCAAAGTCCCTGTATCTCACCACCTTCCTTATGATATGCCGGTAATCGGTGCGGCTGTAATCGAGGTCTTCGGGCACGAACGTCAGGGGATTGACCACCAGGGCGCCCTTGTCTCTAAAAGAAAGGTTCGGGACGTCGTGGGCCGTCCCGTTCCCGCGGATCGCCTCGATGAGAAGCCGGAGCGGCTCCTCGGTTGAATCGCCCCGCACCACAAAATCGATAGACGGGTAGCGCTCGAGCAGCTCCTCATGGAAGTAGGTGGATGAGAGGCCGCCAAAGATTACCGGCGTGTCCGGGTGGTGCTTCTTTACCAGCTCGGAGACGGCTATCGCCCCCTGGATATGGGGCATCCAGTGGAGGTCGATACCAAAAGCCCTTGCCTTTATGCGTTTTATCTCCGTCTCAGCATCATACCCCTTGTTTTTGAGCATCTTGTACGCAAGGTTGATGATCCTCACCTTGAGGCCGAAACGCCCCAGATATTCGGAAAGGCTCGCGAACCCGATAGGATACATCTCGAAGATCGGTGTGGAAGGGATGACGTCGCTTATGGGCCCGTGCAACACCGAAACTTTGCGGAAGTCATAAACGCTGGGCGGGTGGAGCAATACGAGATCCAGCATTGTTAGTTGTACCATAAAGGGAGGGCAGAATCAATGACAGTGCCGGTCGGGGGCCGGCCGGGCGCTTTTCGCGCCTGGCGCGGTCGCCGGCGAGGGCCTGACTCCTCACATACGACCGGAGTATGCTCCGGGTCCCGCCCTCGCCGGCTTCCGCCCCATCCATCAAAAATCTCTCCGGCCGGGGAAAAAGGCCGTTACCTACTGCACCTACAAGTGGTTGAATTGGCGGTATTATTCGGGGCGAGGATTACCACAAGAAATAGATATCTTGCGTCAGCAAGGTAACGTATGAAACAACGAAATCTTCCCTTTCAGGAAGCAAGCTGCCTGACAGTGGCGAGGGAGTGTCTTCAGTTGTGTATAGGAACAATGAGCGAATAACTGGTGCTCCGGCCACCGGCTGGGTCTTTGGCCAGAATGTCGTATTCCACGAGCTCAAGAATGTCGCGCAATGCGGTGTCCTGGGAGCACTTCGCCAGCTTGGCCCATTTCGACGACGTCAGCTTACCTTCGATCCCGTCCAGCAGCTTGTCGAGGATCAAACGCTGGCGGTCATTAAACGGTGTTCCACCGTACGATTCCCAGAAACGGGCCTTCTTGAGCACGATTGCAAGTGTGCTCTCCACGCCGTCAAATGCGTGGTTCAGGCAATCGAGAAACCATTCCAGCCGCGTCGTAACGTCCAGCGTTCCTTTCTGTGTCTCCTCCAAACCACCATAATAGGCGTCCCGTTCGTTCCGTATTTGTGCCGACATGCTGTAGAAGCGTTGGGGACTCTGCTCCGACCGGGCTAGCATCATGTCAGCGAGTGCACGGGCGATACGTCCGTTGCCGTCTTCGAAAGGATGGATGGTAACAAACCAGAGATGGGCAATACCGGCCCGCAGTACGAGATCGGTGCCGTCATCGTTGTTAAACCAGTCAAGAAAGGCCGTCATTTCTTGCTCTATCCGATCGGCAGCCGGGGCTTCGAAATGCACACGCTCATGACCAACCGGACCTGAGATAACCTGCATTGGACCTTTGCTGTCATCCCGCCAGCCGCCAACCTTGATTTTCCTCATCCCGCTGTACCCGATAGGAAAGAGCGAGGCATGCCAGCCGAACAACCTTTCTTTGCTTAAAGGCTTATCATAGTTCTGCGTGGCGTCCAGCGTCATTTCCACCACGCCCTCGACGTTTCTGGATACCGGGGTCAATGCCCCTATATCCATGCCAAGATGCTGAGCGATAGAGGATCGCACCTGTTCCCTATCGAGTATCTCTCCTTCAATTTCGCTGGATTTCAGCACATCGAGCGTCAGCGTTTGAAAAACGGCTTCCGTACGAAGAGAAAACCCCATAGCCTTCATTCGTCCGATCAGTTCCCCTTGTCCATATCGCACGGCAGCAAGCTTTTTATCCAAGGTCTCATGATTCCAGCGGAAATGAGGCCAGTCCGGTAATTCATGGATATAACCTTTCAATCTTCGCACCTCATGCGGATATTGTAGCCCATATTCACCGCAAATGCAACAGTTTAACCGCATTAAATGCGGAGAATAAAGCCGGCAATCGTCGCGGCGCCCTGCGACCCTGTCCTGATCGTAGATTGCGAGCGCGAGTAGGGTAATAGGTCGCGGTAGGAACGCCGGTTGCCCGGCGCCCCCCGCACAGACCCGTACGTGCGGCTCTTCCGCATACGGTTCTTGCTTCAGGTAGTGACGCTGAAGCGCACCAGAGGATAAGGGTGGCATACACGGGCGAGGGGAAGCCACCTGTCCACGAGACGTTTCATCCGTTCCCAGGGTAGTGATTTTATATCTACCCTTGCCAGGGAGTAAAGCATAGAACCTTTCTCCCCGGACACTCCGTGAGCCGAAAAGGGTTTTTGTAATGGACGCTTCTTAAGTTCTTGATTGGTCCCCTTGGATGTTCTATACTGTCCGTGTGAACCTCAAGCGAAGAAAGGTAATCGGAGGCGCGGTTGCCGACATGTGGGCAAGTTCATAGCCACCGCCGGGACAGTTGCCGTATTTGTTGCCGGGAAGCTTACCCCCTTTACAGGTTTTGTTATTGCAGCGTCCGCCCTCTTATCCCTCGTATTGGCTTACTTTATTGTTCCAAGAGACAAGGAGAACGAAAAATGACAGGAGCACAGATCGCATTCTTTTCGACGCTTGCTTTGGGTCTCATCATTTTTGCACTTGTCTTCATCATCCAGGACCGGAAGAAGTAAGGCGAGCGCTTACAAATGCCGAAGGGGATGATTCCTCCGATTTTACCACTGTATTTCAATTCAGAGAAGCTTCCCGAGAACCCGGTTGAATCTTACGTCGCTTGGGGGGTCCACGGGGACGGCCATAACTAAATAACTAACTTTACTCAGCAGCGGTGAAAAGTACGTAGCCCCTCTCCTTCGCAAGTCTTTCGCCCCGTACAACAGCAGACGCCACTCCGGGCTGCGGGTGACCGGGGTCAGGTCTTGTTTCTTGCATTCTTCACTCCTTCCACTTGCTGAGCCATTGACCTCGACCCGTCCATCCATCGATTACCACTCAAAATGGAGGAATGCAAGAAATAGCTTCAGCCGCTCGATTTCAGGAAGGAGGCCGCGGCGTAGGATATTTAATCATCGAAGAACGGTCACCATGTGATAGAAAAACTCGTCAGGGAGAGACGTCCGAAGAGGACAGACCCTTTAGTCTGCTTGACATAGTCAGAACCAGGTATGAGACTGTAGATAACCCGCGTCGCTTTGGCGCGGCACCGGTATACGCCCTTGGTGGGGCGAAAGGGGTGTCTATGAGGGCTATCAGGGTTCAACAGTTCGGCGGGCCGGACGTCTTGCAGATAGAAGAGGTGACAGACCCGTTGCCGGGTCCGGGCCAAGTGCTCGTAAAAGTACGCGCCATCGGGATCAACCCTGTAGAAACATACATACGATCAGGGACCCACGCGCCGAAGCCGGATCTGCCCTACACCCCGGGCACGGATGCGGCGGGGACGGTCGAGGCGGTCGGCGAGGGGGTCAAGGACCTCAAGCCGGGCGATCGGGTCTATACGTCGGGAACCGTGACCGGGGCCTATGCGGAAAAGACACTCTGCGGGCGCCTTCAGGTCCATAAGATGCCCGAAGGGGTGTCTTTCAGCAAAGGTGCGGCACTGGGTGTCCCCTACAGCGCCGCCTACCGCGCCCTATTTCAGCGCGCATGTGCAGTGCCTGCTGATGTCTTGCTCGTCCATGGGGCGGACGGGAGCGTGGGCGTGGCGGCAATGCAGTTTGCCCGGGCAAGAGGGGTGGCAACGATTGCGACGGTTGGCAGGGAGGAGGGCCGCGCGCTGGCGGAACGGTATGGAGCCCGGCACATCATCAGCCATCTCGACGGTGATCATATGCAGCAGGTACTTTCTCTTACGGACGGCCGCGGCGTCGACGTGATCCTCGAGATGCTCGCCAACGTCAATCTCGGCAATGACCTCACGGTGCTCGCCCCAGGCGGACGGGTGGTAGTCATCGGGAGCAGGGGGCCGGTCGAGATCAACCCGCGCGATCTGATGCGACCGGAGGCGGCTATCCTCGGGATGCTTGTTTTCAGCGCGCCGGAAAGAGACCTGGCGAGCATCCATGCAGCCATCGTGGCGGGTCTGGAGAACAATAGTCTGGACCCGATCATCGGTCGGAAGATGTCCCTCGCCGACGCGGCCGAGGCGCACCGGCTCCTGGAGACATCCAAGTCCCTGGGGAAGATAGTGCTGATCCCGTAAGGCGCCGCCCGCTTAATCTTGTTGCTTTCACCTACTACTTGTCGCACGCAGGCTTCTCGGGCGGGTGAAGAATGCCATGCGAAAGCGAGAGGAATTATTTTCAAAAACCTGTACGTTTTTCCTTGACACCCTGTGATATGCGGTATAACATGGGAAAACAATCTGAAAAAGCCACACCATCCGCAAGGGTAGTGGGACGGAAAGCCGACGGGTCTCAGGTGTCCGCCTCTGTCTGTTCATCGATAAGACGGCCTAGGTGCCGGATACAAGTATCTTGTATGAGGAGGCAGCCGATGAAAAGGGGTTCGATAGTACTGACTAAACACGGAGGGATGATTTTACGCTAAATTCTTACTTAAGAGGCAACATAATCATGAATTTCAGGAGGGACATGGCATGAAAAAGATTCGCGCAAATCGGATGGTATTGTCTCAAAGCAGATTTCACTATTGGACGATGTTAATTCTATTTGGCCTGTTAGCAGCCTCGCCCGCATTTACAGAAATAGCTTGGGCTGACGGTTGCACATATACTGTAACGCCTGCATCTGATGAAACCGCTTTAGGCGCCGCAGGAGGCACAGGCATTATAAACCTGACGGCTTCACCATCAACCTGCAGTCAGGTGTGGCAATCCACATCAGCTTATGCATGGCTTACGTTCCCAATTACTTGCTCAACCGGTATTTGCTATAGCGGAAGCATCTCAGGCAGTGGAAGTGGCACTATACCATACAAAGTGGCACCCAATAAGAGCAGCACAACCTTGACAGGCGACATATACATATCAGTCCTCACTCCTCCTTTTGTAATCACGGAAGGAGCGGCTGGCACGTGCATATCATGCGGGCTAAGCTTCAGTGATGTAACAGCTGCAGATAGTTTTCGTGATTACATCAGTGCCATAGCATGCGCGGGCATAACGCAGGGTTGCGGCAGCGGCAATTATTGTCCCTCGCAAAACGTGACGAGGGAACAGATGGCTGCATTCATAGTTAGGGCTGACAAAGGAGAGCCGCCGGCAGACTATTGTACGAACCCCTCATACGGGGGCAATCAGTTCAACGATGTGTCCGGGAGTGACAATTTCTGCCCATATATAAGGGAGCTGCAGCAGTTGGGAATAACTGACGGGTGTGGACCTGGAGATTACTGCCCGTTAGATTATGTAACAAGGGACGAGATGGCTGCGTTTCTTGTGAGGGCAACGCAAGTTGCAGCAGGACAGGGCCCTGAAGCCTTCACCTGCAATGGAGGGGCGGCCGGAGCGTCGGTAAGCTGTGCAACGACAACACCTTATTTCAGCGACGTGCCTACAACGGACGGTTTCTTCCCATATGTACAGAAGTTGTATGAGCTTGAAATTACCACCGGCTGCGGGAACGGCAATTACTGCCCGTTAGATTATGTAACAAGGGACGAGATGGCTGCGTTTCTGTTCAGGTCATTTCTCCGCAATTCATGCCCGATAACACCGTGCACAACGGCAGCAGTCAATGTAACGGTGAAAAACGCGTTTACCGGCGCAGCAATACAAGGGGCAACAGTAACGGCAGGCGCACTGACAGCCACAACAGGTGCAACAGGCATAGCCTCGTTTACAGGGCTGTCATCGAAGCAAAACCAGACAACCCCGATTACAATAAGCGTTGCAGCAACAGACTATACCACAGGAACGACAACAGCATTGCTTGCCTGTGGGACAACCGCCAGTGCGAGTGCATCACTGACGCCCAATTTTGCCGGCAACTGGGGTTTTACAACCGTGACTGATCGGGCCAGCTGTGGCCTTTCGAGCGAAAGCAACAACTATACAGCGGAACTGACTCAGAACGGCAATCAGGTTACTCTAGCCCTTCTCGGCTACCCACTTACCGTAACTGTAAGTGGAAATGTTTTTTCATGGACCGGAAGTGCAAGTATCCCGTACGAAGAAGGCACACTCACTTTCATATCTGGGCAACTTACCGTCGCCAGTGACGAAAACAGTTTTACCGGTTCATTTTCGTGGTCATGGACTAATGGCACAAAAACAAAAAGCTGTACGGGCACCACGACGGCCACCGGAACGCGTGAGTAAGCGAATGCAGAAACCAGGGGGGGGGGACGTTGATTCATTCGTTACGTTCCTGTCCCCTCTCACACAGTGAAAAAGAGCATCGCAGCCGGAAGAGACATGGGTCAACCAGGATAGCCCCGTGACCACCCTCCATTTCTTTACGTCGGCTGAGGCGCTGAATCTGTGGCGCTTCTTCTCCCTCGCTTCGTCAGCGTTGGCAAGTCCTTGATCGTTCGTCCCGCCTTATTCTCGGCAAGACGCAGTTCATAGAGCTTCTGCAGGTTCATCCAGAATTCAGGGCTTGTCCCGAAGAAGTGCCCGAGCCGCAACGCGGTGTCGCCGGTCACCGCGCGGCGTCCATTCAGGATCTCCGTTATGCGGTTCGTCGGCACCTTGAGCTTGCGCCCCAATTCAGCCGCGCTCATGCCCAGCTCTTCAAGCTGTTCGGCGAGATGCTCGCCGGGATGTATAGCAGTTCTTCCCATGACACACCTCAATGATAGTCCACGATTTCAACATTGATCGGCCCAATTGCTCCCTTCGGCCATTCGAAGCATATCCGCCACTGGTTATTGATACGGATGCTATATTGGCCTTTGCGGTCACCCCTAAGCGCTTCGAGATGGTTGCCGGGCAAATTCACATCGCGCACCGAAGCGGCTGAATCGAGTTGGTCGAGCCTCATTTCTGCCTTGCGCTCGATGTCTGCAAACGCCTTGACCCGTTTGCCTTCGGCGAACTCCCGCGTTCGCTTATCTCTGAAGCCTACGATCATTCATTATCTTAGACTCCTTTATGCATTACGTCAAGCATATCAGACGGCCGCTTCAAATCTCCATCGTCTTCGCCGGTCCTACATCGAGGAGGAAGCAGTGCTCGACGCTCCACATCGTCCTATCGTCGTTTTTTTCCCACAAATGTGAAAAAGATGCTTTCGTCACCTCTGGTTGTCATGCCTCCTTGTCACCCCTGGTTGACACCCCCGGTTGTCACTTTGACTGATCTTTAACAGTTGCCAAAAAATAGTTTAGCTATTTCAGGCAGATAGGTACGTTGAAAAAGTTCTTGGCACCACAAAGCGTTCTTTGAACCCCTTATCAGCATCATGATGCCTCCCTTATGGTGACGGGGATTGCTACCCCCACGGCTTGAAAGACCTTGCCGCAGACACCCTTGCATTCACTGCGAACGGCAAGCTTCTTGCCG
>JBEKHB010000060.1:0-25135 GCA_050012495.1 Syntrophorhabdales bacterium | reverse complement strand
CTCCGGCGGCTCTGCCGCTGGAGGGGGCGCTGAGCCCCGGTAAGTGCTTTTGTGAGGGGGGAGACTCCGGCGGCTCTGCCGCTGGAGGGGGCGCTGAGCCCCAGTAAGTGCTTTTGTGAGGGGGGAGACTCCGGTGGCTCTGCCGCTGGAGGGGGCGCTGAGCCCCGGTAATTGAAGGAGTGGAAAGGTGATCGAGGCAGGCCGGGAGTACTCCGCAGAGATACGCGATATCGCGCTGCCGAGCGGCCACGGCGTCACACGCCTGGGTGATCTGGTCGTTTTCGTGCCCGGCGCGGTGCCGGGTGACAGGGTGCGGCTGCGGATTGTGAGGCTGAATAAGCGCTTTGCCTACGGGGAGCTTGTGATGATCGAGGAGGAGTCGCGGCTGCGGGAGCGGCCGCGATGTCCTCACGTGGGCCGCTGCGGGGGCTGCGATCTGCAGGCGCTCTCTTACGAGGCGCAGCTTAAGATCAAGGAGAATCATCTCGTGCAGGTGCTGAGAAGGGTGGGCGGGCAAGACCTCGAAGGGGTCGCGGTAGCGAGTATCGTCCCCTCGGTGGACACGTTCTTTTACCGGGGCAAAGTGGAGTTTTCCTTCGGCGAGGCAGACGGGAGGGTCGCCCTCGGTCTGAGCGAGCGGCCGTCGCCGCTCCGCCCCTCAAAAGGCCGGGTCGTCCCGGTTGACGGGTGTTCCCTTTTCAGTCCTGCTGCGGCGCAGGCGCTCCCCGTGGTCCATGAATGGCTCCGCAGAACAGGTCTGACGGCCTACAATCCTTTGACAGGGAAGGGGACGCTCAAGAGGCTGGTGCTAAGGGAGGCGAAGGGGACGGGCGAGATCATGTGCCACCTCATTGCCGCGTCCCACATCAGCCGCCTTCCCGGGGACCTGGGTGAGCTGCTGCCCGGGGCCGTGGCGCAGCTCAGGAGCTTTTATGCGACGGGCGCCGCCACCAGGCTCCTGTGGGGCAAACCCGCTATCGATGAGCGCCTTGCAGGCTTCACTTTCAGGATATACCCCCTTTCATTCTTCCAGCCGAACCCGAAGACGGCCGGGAAGCTCTATGAACGTCTTATCGCCGTTGCCGGGCTCACGGGCGGGGAGCGCGTCGTCGGCCTTTACTGCGGCGCCGGGACTATCGAGCTTTTTCTGTCCCGCCACGCGAAAGAGGTGACGGGCATCGATTCGAGCAAGGAGAATATCGCGGCCGCCCGGGAGAATGCCGGCCTCAACAGGCTGCATAACTGCCTTTTTCTGAAAGACAAAGCCGAAAAGGCCGCCCGCCGCTTTAAGGCCGGGCGGGTCGATCTCCTTGTGATCGACCCGCCGAGAAAAGGGTTGACCCGGGAAGCGGTCGCCGCGGTCCGCGAGATCAGGGCAGAGAGGCTGGCCTATATATCGTGCAATCCCTCCACCCTGGCGAGGGACCTCCTGAGCCTGAAAGAGGTCTACAAGGCCCGGCAGGTTGTCCCTTTTGATTTCTTTCCCCACACCTCTCACTTCGAGGTGCTCACACTCCTGGAAAGGCGGTAGAAGCGCACCCACCGGTCTTTTTCGCCGCTTTTCGCAAGCGTTCCATCATGGCTTTCCCGAGACCCCGTTCGGGTATTGCTTCGGCATAGATGATTTCCGATGCGGTGCCGTCCAATTCTATCAGGGACGAAAAGAAGCGAGCCGCCGCTTCCCTCATGTCGCCTGCTGGGGAAAGCACCAGGACGTGGCGTGCCCTCACGGGAGTGCGCGGTTGTCTGAAGGCGAGAAAGGCCGAATTCCCGACCTCTATCTCCGCAGGCGTCCTTATGATCCGTAGGGGCGTGTGAGGGGCGTAGTGGTAGGGCAGCTCCCCGGGGGACTCGCACGGAGCGTCGTCATGCTCCTTTTCAATCACCTTTCCGATAACCTCGGCAAGCTGCTCAGCGCTCACTGAGCCGTGGCGGTGAATGCGGACCAATCCGTCCCGTACGGAAACGATCGTCGATTCAATGCCGTAGCTCGCCGGTCCTCCATCGAGGATGAGGGGCAGCCTGTGGTCGAAGAGGTTCGCCACGTCGCGCGCCGTCGTGGTGCTCATGTAGCCGAAGGGATTGGCACTGGGCGCCGCGATCGGGTGTCCCAGACGCGTGATGAGATCGAGGGCCACGGGGTGGCCGGGCATCCTGATGCCCACGGTCTGCAGGCCGGCGGTGACGATATCCGGTATGAGGTCTGTTTTCTCCATTATGAGCGTTAAGGGCCCCGGCCAGAAGCGGTCCATGAGACGTTGGGCTTTCGGAGGCACGGAGCGGGCAAGGTCGACGACCCATTCCTTCCGGCTGATGTGGACGATGAGAGGATCGAAGCGGGGCCGCTTTTTCAGCTCGAATATCTTTGCTACCGCGTCCGCGTTGCAGGCATCCGCCCCGAGTCCGTAGACGGTTTCCGTGGGGAAGGCGACAACCTCTCCACCCCGGAGGAGCGTCACCGCCCGCTCCACTGCAAGGGTGTCAAAACCGTCGAGTAGTTCCATTTTACTTCCCTATGCAGAATCTGCTGAATATCTCGTCCAGCACGTCCACGGCGCAGGTCTCGCCGGTGATTTCGCCCAAACGCCGGAGGGCGTCCTTAAGCTCGAAGGCGAAAAACGCGATGGGTCCGTCTTTTTCGGCGCACCGGCCTGCACGGGCAAGGGCAGCTTCGGCTTTCACGAGGACGTCTTTGTGCCTCACGTTCGTGATGAGGAGGGCCGCGCCCTCCCTATCGCCGGGGAGGGAGGCGCATGCCCCAATGAGCATCTGCTTCAGGTCGTCGATCCCCGACCCGGTGAGGGCGCTCACATTGATGCGCGAGGCTGCAATGGCGGCAAGGCCCCGGCCGTCGCCGTCGATGCCCGGCGCGTCACCGGCGTCGATCATGGGGGGCAGGTCCGCCTTGTTGAGCACCGCGATCACCTTTTTGTCCTGGACGGCGTGCCATACTTCCTCGTCCGCACACGTGTAGGTCTCCGAGGCATCGATCACCCAGAGGATGATATCGGCCTCCGGTATCCTCTCCCGGACCCGCGCTATTCCCTCCCTCTCTATGGCGTCGCCGGGCGGCCGCAGGCCCGCCGTGTCGGTGAGGGTGAACTTGACGCCCTTGATCCGGATGGTATCTTCAACGAGATCGCGGGTGGTGCCCGCAACCGGGGTGACGATAGCCCTGTCCCTCTGCACGAGGGCGTTGAGGAGGCTCGATTTGCCAACGTTTGTCCTGCCCACGATCAGCACCGAGACCCCCTGCCTGACGGCCCTGCCTTCGTCATAGGATGAGATGAGCCGAGCGATTCCGGTGCGGACGGCCTCCACACGCGCGGCGCGGCCGGCCTCGGGCGGCAGGTCAAGCGCCTCGTCGGGAAAGTCTATCTCCGCTTCCACCTCGGCCAGGAGCGTCAGGACCTCCTGCTTTGCCGCGTTGATTCGCGCAGAGAGCAGCCCCCGGACGTGGGCAAGGGCGCAAGCCAGCTCGCTTTCGCTTTCGCTCTCGATGATGTCAAGGACCGATTCGGCCTGGGCGAGATCGATCCTGCCGCTCAGGAAGGCCCTTTTGGTGAACTCGCCGGGTTCGGCGAGCCGTGCGCCCTGCCTCATCATGAGGGCAAGGATAGCCTTCAGCACGGCCGACCCGCCGTGGGAGTAAACCTCGGCCATCGGCGCCCTGGTGTAAGTGCGCGGCGCCTTTATAAAGACGGCAAATACTTCGTCAAGGTCCGAATTTGTGTCGGGGTCGAATACCCAGCCGAGGTAGAGACGGTGAGAGGCGAAAGACCTTCTCCGCTTCCTGGGCCGGAAGATGGCTTTAAGGATCGCGTGGGCGGCAGGTCCGCTCATGCGGAGCACGCCTATGCCCCCCACACCTGCGGCCGAGGATATGGCGCAAATGGTGTCGTCCTGGTCGGTCTTCATCTTTCGAGTATGATACCGAGTCGCCTTCTTCGCCCCGTCTTTGTTGGCTCCTCGTCGCTCTCCTTGACGTGCTCCGACCCACTTCGTGGGTGCCCCGGACGCCTGTGTCGGTTCCTCGCCGCCGCCTCGATGGACCTTTGAATGCAACTCGGTATGGGGCGCGGTTACCGCCTTCCGCCGGCGGGTGCGCCCGTGGAGGACGGGGTGATAATCACCCTTTTCATGTGCCCGTCTCCTTCGCTGTGCGTGGTTACGCGGTTGTTGTTCTTGAAAAGCGTGTGGACTATGCGCCGCTCGTAAGGGTTCAAGAGCTTCGTGCTGGCGGGCTTCCTCTCTCTTTTCACCGTCTCCGCGAGCCTTTTCGCCATAGAGACGATCATTTTCTTTCTCCGTTCCCTGAAACCGTTCACGTCGAGGAGCAGCTTCAGGTTCTGTTTGAAGTGCTTTGCGATGGCCAGGTTGACGAGGTGCTGGAGGGCCTCCAGGGGTTCCCCGTCGTGTCCGGTAAAGACCTCTTCATCCGGCGATTCGATGGTAAAGACGATCCTGTCATCGACGGTTTTCGACTCGACGCGCAGAGAGACGCCGTAGAAACCCGCGACGTCGGCGAGGAATTTCCTGCCGAACTCTTCCGCCGTCTCCTCTTCGACGGGCAGCTTTGGCCTGAGCCTCGCTACTACCCTTATCTTCTTGCTCCCCAGCAGTCCGAGGATGCCCTTTGTATCTACCTCCGTCACCTCGATATCGAGGTCTTTTTCTTCGGCGCCCAGGCCCATGACGGCCTTCCTGACGGCTTCCTCGTAAGTTTTTGCTTCAACTTCGATGGAGTCCATATATCAGCCTCCTTATTCACACAACCTGCTTGTTGATGTAATATTGCTGGCCGATAGAGATGACGTTATTCACGAGCCAGTAAAGGACGAGTCCCGCCGGGAACCCCCAGAAGAGGAACGTGAAGAATATCGGCATCAGCATCATCATCTTCGCCTGCATGGGGTCGCCGCCGGTCGGGGTCATCTTCTGCTGGATCACCATGGTGACGCCCATGATCAGGGGCAATACCCTAAAAGGGAGGGCGTAGCCGGCCACGTGGATGGTAAAAATGTCTTCCGGCGCGGCGAGGTCGTTAATCCAGAGCATGAAGGGCGCGTGGCGGAATTCGATGGCCGCCATGAGGACCCTGTAGAGCGCGAAGAAGACGGGTATCTGTATCACCATGGGGAGGCAGCCGCCGAGGGGGTTGATGCCTTCCCGCTTATAAATGCCCATCATCTCCTGGTTCAGCTTTTCCTTGTCGTTCTTGTGCTTTTCCCTGAGCTGCGCGAGCTTGGGCTGGAGCTTCTGCATGTTCTTCATGGACTTGTAGCTCTTGACGCTTAAAGGGTAAAAGATGATCTTGATGAGGATGGTCAGGAGTATAATGTCGATGCCGTAGTTGTGCGTGAACCCGTTGGAGAAGTTCATCCCCCATAACATCGGTTTTGCGACGATGTCGAACCAGCCGAAGTTGACGATCTTGTCGGCGTCGATGTTCAGTTGCTTGAGGAGGGAGATCTTGTTCGGCACAAAATAGAGCGTCGTGTCGATGCTGTTATCGGTGAAGAGAAGGCGGTCGATGGGCGTAGCCCCCACCTTGGTGATGAGGAGACCCGGCGTCGTTCCCCGGGGCTGCATGATGAACGAAAAATAGCCCTCGTCGAAGCCCGTGTACTGGTACGCGGCGCCGGCGTTCAGGGACGTGTCGAGCTTTGCGACTTGCTCGAACTTCTTGTTGCCGTAAACGAAGGGCCCCCTGAAGATATAACTCGACTTCTCCTTCTGGGACATCACGGCAAAGTCCGCGAACGTCCCCGCGCCGCGGTCCGTCCCTTCCGTCTCTACCTTGAGATTGAAAGAGTAAGCGTCAGGGAAGAAGCTGTATATCTTTCGCACCTTTGTCCCGTCGGCGAGCTTCCCGGTCAGGACGACCGTCTCCGGGCGGGCGCTTACCGCGATGTCACCCCTTTTGTCCGCGGTGAACGGCACGGCGTCGTCAAGGGTCTGCCCGGCGGCTATCTTCGAGACCACGGGGAAGTACTGATAGGGAGCGATATCCTGCACAAGCTCCTTGCCCTCACGCCCCCCTACCGTCTCCTTGTATTCCTTGAGTCGCACGCTTATGACGCCTCCCCCTAAGTTCCCGAGGGTGACCGTCATCTTCGACGTATCGACCGTGACCAGCTTTGCCGGTGTTTTCAGGACTATGGGCGCCTGCGGCATCGGGGAAGGCGCGAGCTGCCCGGCCGCCGCCGGCCGCCCGGTTGTGGCCGGCCCTCCGGCCGCGCCCTGGGTTTGCCCCTCCTGTTTCTGCGTCTGCGTCGCCTGCTGCGGCGTCTTCGGCGTGAAGAGGTACTGCCAGGCGAACAGGATAACCATCGACGCGACGATGGCGATAAGCGCTCGTTTTTCCATTGTGCCTCCGAATTATTTGGAGCATCGACGCCCCATTTCAGCGGGTTTTGCCCGCCTCCCCCATTCGATCTACTTTACCGGATCATACCCCCCGGGATGAAGCGGGTTGCACTTAAGGACCCGGACGAGGCCCAAAGAGAGACCTCTCCAGAACCCCTTCTTCTTGAGCGCCTCCATCATGTAGCTGGAACAGGTAGGGTGGAACCTGCATGCCGTGGGCACATAGGGAGATACGCACAGCCGGTAAAGCCTGAGCACGAAAATGGCAATAGTCGTCATCCGTTGAAGGCTCTTGTTGCCAGCGTCCCGAGCTCCAGGCTGACAGCCTCAAAGGTGAGGCCGGAAGGCATTCTCATCACCCTCACGGAATAGTTTGCGGACCCCGGGAACAGGTGTTTGTTCAGCCTGAAGAACTCTCTCGCCAGTCTTTTAATCCTGTTCCTCTTCACTGCTCCCTTTATCTTTCGGCTCACCACGACGCCGAACCGTGTGACGGAAAGGTCATTCGTTTCATTCTTCGTACTCTTGAATAGAAGGAAATGCGGCGATTTGCCGGACCTTATCCATTGTACGCCGTGGAAATCCCTTTTGTGCAGCCTTTCGGTTTTCCCCAGCGTCTGTTCCATCTGCGTGGTCCACTTAAACGGTGAGCCGTTTTCTCCCTTTCGCGCGCCTTCTCCTTATCACGTCCCTTCCGTTCTCGGTCCTCATTCTGACCAGGAAGCCATGGGTCCTCTTTCTGCTCTTGTTGTGCGGCTGAAATGTTCTCTTCATCGGTCACCTTTTACACACAATATAGTGGGACGGCCTGGAAACGCGCCATCCGCCCGTCGCCCCCCCTTCCGTACATCCATGTATACAAGCATAAGTTAATCATGAAAGGCCGAATCGTGTCAAGACGAGCCGATGGGGTGGCACATTTATCAAGAGAGGTTTATCCTATTCCTGCATGAGACTGGTAGTCATTTCAGCAGTCGTTCTCCTGCTCAACCTGCCCTTCGGTTATTGGAGGGCAGGGGCAAGGAAGTTTTCTTTGCGGTGGTTTCTTGCCGTTCATGTGCCGGTACCCCTTGTAATCGGTTTACGCCTCGTGAGCGGTATCGGTTGGCAGATGGCAACCTTCCCCGTAGTGGTCGGGGCTTTCTTTGGAGGGCAGTTTCTGGGCGGGTTGTTCAAGCGGGCAACAGCCAATCGGAAGTAAGACCGTGCGTGCCCCGTTCGAGGCATCGGGAGTACTCAATTTCGAGTAACTGGTGGAGGTCGTTTCCGTAGGGGCTCCCATGCTCCTCAAGGCAAGATGGGCGTGGGCGCTTCAGGCGGCATTAATTGTTGCTTTTTTCATATAACGCGGGTAGAATTCTCAGATTCATCTGCGCTGAATATTGCCTCGATAAGGAGCCTGCATGAAAAAGTACGAAACCGAGTCTATAAGAAACCTCGGCATGTTTTCGCACGGCGGGGAGGGCAAGACGACGACAGTCGAGGCCATGCTCTTTCTTGCCGGCGAGAATACGAGGCTGGGCAAAGTCGATGAGGGCACGTCGCTCATGGACTACGAGCCCGAGGAAATAGAGAGAAAGGCCACCATATCTGCATCGCTTGCCTGTTTTGACTGGAATAAATACAAGATCAACCTGATAGACACCCCCGGCGACGACAACTTCATCTACGACGCCAAGCTTTGCATGCGGGTTGTGGACGGGGCGGTCATCCTGGTGAGCGCCGTATCGGGCGTGCGGGTCCAGACGGAAAAGGTGTGGGAGTATGCGAACGAGTTCAGCGTGCCCGTCTCCTTCCTCATCAACAAGATAGACAGGGAGCGGGCCGATTTCGGCCGGACCCTCGATGACCTGCAGAAGACGTTCACGGACAAAAACATCGTGGCAGTGCAACTGCCGATCGGCAAAGAGGATGCGTTTCAAGGCGTGGTCGACCTCATCTCCATGAAGGCGTATATGTACAATAAGGACGACCAGTCCGGGGCCTTTGAGCTGACTGGAATCCCCGCGGAGCTGGCGGACGAGGCGGTGCGCTTCAGGGAGAAGCTGATCGAATCGGCGGTCGAGATGGACGATGAGATAATGGAGCGCTACCTGAACGGCGAGGAGATCAAGGACGAAGAGATCGAGGCGTGCCTGAAGGGAGGCATCCGGGACCGGAGGATCGCGCCCGTGATGGTCGCAGCGGCATCGAAGAATATCGGTATTCAGCCGCTTCTCGACAACCTGGTAAAATATTTCCCCGATCCGCTCTACAAGGGTGCGGCCCAGGGCCTCGACCCAAGGACGCGCAAGGCGGTCGACAGGCGGATGTCGGTGGGTGAGCCCTTCAGCGCCTTCGTATTCAAGACGATCACCGATCCCTTCGCAGGGAAGCTGACCCTCTTCAAGGTCTATTCCGGGGAGCTTCACCCCGACAGCATCGTGCTGAACGTGAAGAAAGAAGAAAAGGAGAGGATAGGCCAGATATTCTACCTGATCGGCAAGAAGCAGAAGCCCGCGGGTTTTGTGTCGGTGGGTGATATCGCCGCGGTGGCGAAGCTCAGAGAGGCGGCGACCGGCGACACGCTCTGCGATGAGAAGTCGCCGATCGAGTACCAGGAAGTCGTCCTCCCTCCCCCCCTCATCTCCTTTTCCCTCTACCCGAAATCGAAGGGTGATGAGGACAAGCTCAACACGTCGCTCCAGAGGCTCATCGAGGAAGACCCGAGCATCCGGTATTCGCGGGACGAGCAGACGAAAGAGTTCATCATCTCCGGCATGGGGCAGATACATATAGAAGTGCTCGTGTCGAAGATGAAGAGGAAATTCGGGGTCGACGTGGAGCTGCGCGAGCCGAAGGTACCTTACAAAGAGACCATAAAGGGCAGGACCAAGGTCCAGGGCAAGTACAAGAAGCAGTCGGGCGGCAAAGGCCAGTATGGAGACTGCTGGCTTGAATTCGAGCCGCTTCCACACGGCACGGGCTTCGAGTTCGTCGATAAGATCGTGGGCGGCTCGATCCCCAGGCAGTATATCCCTTCCGTCGAAAAGGGCATTGTGGAGGCCATGAACCACGGCATCCTCGCGGGCTTTCCGGTCACCGACTTCAGGGCTACTGTCTATGACGGCTCCTACCATGAGGTCGATTCCTCCGATATGGCGTTCAAGATCGCCGCGTCCATGGGCTTCAAGAAGGGTATGGAACAGTCGCAGCCGACCCTGCTGGAGCCCATCATGAAGGTCGAGGTGATCATCCCCGAGGAGTTCGTGGGCGATGTCATGGGCGATATGAACGCAAGGCGAGGCAAGATCATGGGCGTCGAGGCAAAGGGGCACAACCAGGTGGTCAGGGCGGTGGTCCCCATGGCGGAGATGCTCAAGTACGCGCCGGACCTCCGGTCGATGACGGGCGGCCGCGGCACGTTCACCATGGAGTTTTCCCATTACGAAGAGGTGCCGGCGCATATCGGGCAGAAGGTGATTGAGGCGGCAGCCAAGGAGAAGGAGTAGGGTAGGGGGGTGCGGCCGAAAAGTGGGGTAGGGGGGTGGCGGCCGGGCTATTTTCGCGCCTGGCGCGGTCGCCGGGGCGTGTCCGGGTCCTCACATACGACCGGAGTATGCTCCGGCCCGGACGACACCCCGGCTTCCGCCCCATCCATCAAAAATCCCTCCGGCCGAGAAAGGGCCGTCCGCAAACGCTTTCACCTGCCAGCTCTCCTTGTGCACGTCGATCCCCACGTAGACATCCTTACCGATCACCGATCTCCTGTTCGTCACCATTCTCATTGCGAACCTCCTTTTTTGAAGAGTATATCAGTGCCCTTCAAGAGGGGCTGCAATCTATCATAGTATCTGCAAAGCAAGCATCCGCACGGGCGCCTAAAAATGAGGAATGCCGGCCGAAAGAAAGGTCTATCAGTTCAAGGTGATGAATGAAATGAAACAACCTGCCGGCGCTCTCCGGACATCAAAAAGGGAGGGAATCTACAGTGAAAGATCCGCGGCCTCGGACTGTAATGGAAACGAAAGCAATGAAAATCAGAAGGAGGTCTACATTCTTCATGTTCTCTCCCTCCTCTTTCGAGCAGAATCGGTTTTGCCCGCAAACGATGCTATCGCGAACCCAGCTTCCCACATTGCGATCTATGGGATTTTTTCAGACAGAACATAATAGGTCGGTCCCTGTTCAAAGCTTTCGAAAGAATTGGCATTAACCGGTCTTCCGATGACTCCGAACTTTAGCGTTTCCCTCCTAAAACGATCCTTAATCCGGTTAAAAGCTTTCTGAACCGACTCGTGGTTGCTGATCGCCAGCGGCATGAGTATGTAACGGTACTCGACCGCCTCGAACATTTCTTCCAAGACCTGTTTAAGATGCCGGAAGAAACCGACGTAGTCCGAATCGATATACCTGGGTATCTGAATGCGGTCAAGCAATAGAACCTCGCTCTCTATGGTCAGGTCCAGCATATAGATATTGCCGATCCACTGCGAATCCCTGAATATCCGAATGTTGAAAAAATTCGGAGTGAGGAGATGCTTTTCTCCAAGGTGGAACTCACTGCTGCAGTCGTCTGAAGCTCTTCCTTTGGAAAGATCGAGGTAGTCCTTGGTGGGATAGAACTCCAAGGTGTTGATCCGCGTATAGGTGCTGATGATAACATCACGGTAGGACCTGGTATTTTTCATGACATCCTTGGGCACATAAAGCTTCTGCATGTGTTCGAGCTCACCCTTCAGAAAGAGATCCGCATAAATTAGCCGGGCGCGTTGTATGCTCTGGATAAGTGATTTCAGGTAGTCACGCAGCTTACTTCTTACCACGTCATGGAGAGAAATCCGTTGAACGATTGCGTCGATTTTAGACAGGAGGGAGAAAATGTCTTTCGAATGAACACTCATCGGGAAATACCGATAGAGATTCATTTTTTGTTGAGACGGCATATCCAGCTTTGCGATCTTTGAGAAGAGCTTATGCCGAATGGTATGGGGTTCTACGAAAACGAGTCTTTCAATCAACCGCGGAAGCCGGACGAAGAGCAGTTCCGCGCACGCATTTTGATAAGTGGTCGTGCCAGCTTTGAGGCCCAGCATCACGTCACCGTTTCCACCATCATGGATTGCACACAGCGCGAGCACCTGCTTGAGTTGGTCAACGGTCAGATTCTTCGTTCTTTTAGCAGCTGCGTATGAGTACATTTCCTGCCTCAGCAGCCTGCTGAGGGCCAGCCTTGTTTCGACCAAGTTCGACAACGAAATAGGTTCCGTTGCGTTAAAGACCTGCTGCACATGCTCCGGAAAGCGAGAACGAGAAACATGAGCTGCGTCTCCAACCAGCTGTTTCAGGTCCGGGATTGCCGCCTCTATGAGGGAGAAGTCATCCAGTACATCCAGTGTTGCAATTTCGTCGTACTCCACCTTTAACTCGCTGATCTTATCCTTCCGAACGATGAAAAAATCCTTGCTTACGTTTTTTCGGGCATCTCTAAGTGCGAGAGGGGTCTCCAGCTTGGCCTGCTTTGCCAGGGAGAGCATTTTTCTGTACGCCGGCCTTCCGATTTTCATAAAATTGGCCTGCATTGCTTGCGCCACGACTTCGGCACTATCCAGTCTGTAGGGTATTTCAAATGGCCTTGAATCCGTCATGCAATTTACCTCGTCAGACAGAAATGCCCCCCGGCTGCTAAATCCTCATTCTATCATCCACCCAATCAACTGTTCTAACCTTCAATCCCTCCGGATTAATTCCCCGCCGCAGTCCAGCCATATCTGCGTCAACCCAGCATCGGGAAAACGTCGCGCAAGGATCTCAAGGCGATGCAACATTTCTAATCGGCTCCTACCACTAACATCGTCAAGGCGTCGCGCAAGGATCTCAAGGAGTTTTCGATGAAGATGAACCCACCACGTCTCCCGGCCTTACCGATAAAGGCGCGGGATCGATGGCATCACACGCGGCACGGGTGGTGGTGGCTGATAGGCTCTCTGCGGTGGCGGCTGATAGGACGCAAAAATAGTGAAGGGAGTTGTGCCCTTCTCTATCCCGTCTACCAGCAACTTCACCTGATAATACCCAGGTTCAAAGTTGTCATTACACAATGTCGCTACATTTCCGTTCACGTACTGAACAGTGACGTCAGACGACGCTATCTGCATTCCACCTTTAAACAACTGGAACTGGAATGTCGTACTGTAAGGAACTGCGCCAGTATAAGTTACATAGTAATAGACCCTATTTCCGGTCGGAAAGCTGCTATTAATGCCAAAGGGCTCGTTATTCGCATTCACCCCTGCTGCAACGACAGCTCTGGTTATATTTATCGTGGATGATGCCGGCTCCGTAATCTGCGGCGGAGGAGGCGGGGGCGCCACGTTTGCTGGTTCCTGCGGAACGACAGGCTGCGTAGGTTCATAGGACGCCAAAATTGTAAAAGCCTTCCGAGCCTTTACTACCCCATCTACCAACAACCGTACCTCGTAGTCTCCTTCGGAAAAATAGTTGCTCGCCGTGCAATAAAAACTACCGTTCGCGTTTGGCACCGCAATTGGGTTGCAAGTCGTAACAAGGTTGTTATTCCGGTACCATTCAAAGGTCATGACTGTCTTGTTGGGTATAGCGCCTGCATAAGTTGTATAGGAAACTAACTTGTTCTGAGGTCCAGTGAAAGTATCACTCACCCCTACGGGACCGTCACGTGTGGCATCCGTGCCTATGACTGTCCGAACAATTTGCAAATTGGGGTGTCCCAATTGAGGCTGTTGCGTACTATTATTTCCACTCATGTAAGATAGGATGCTAATGAAAATAATGAAAGCAATAATTAATCCTACAATCAATTTTATCGGAGGCTTAGGCTTGACAGAAACGTCGACCGTGACCGTTCGAGTTCCGCCATTAGTATTGAGGTACAGCGCGCTTTGTCCATTGAAGCTGTACGGTAGATTATTCGCTATATTGAGCTGAATCTCCTGTTTTTGTTGATGACCGCAAGGGCCTATCGAGTTCGTCGCAGTCCTTAGCCATTGAGTGTTAGTGGAAATCGTTCCATTCAGAACTCCGGTCCCGACATTAGTGACCGTTATGGTGGCGGTAGCGGACTGACCTCTACTCAAGTTGTTGAGGATGACTTGGCCCGGATCTACATCAATGACTGGCTGGGCTTGAGGTTGCGGCACAGGCACGGGTGGAGGCGGCGGTGTTACGGTACCGGGGCTTAAGAAGGAATCAAACTCCTTTCCCAATGCCGCTGCCCTCTCACACCAGGGACAGGCATTCAAATGCGATAGATACTTGTGATATGGATTGTTAGGACAGCTCTCGAAGGTCTGGCTTTGCCCGACTCGCTTAAGAGTCAGCCACCATTCCTTGGCGGAAGGTCTCAGGGAAGGGGATTTATTGCCAGCGTCAAAGGCGCGAACGAATAGCGCCCGAACCTCCGGGGGAAGCAGGCTGAAAGGCGGTGCCAGGGGTGGTGGGGCAATGCCATTTGCCGCAGCCGTATAGGGGAAGATGCCTTTTTTGATCTTGTCTGCTGTTCCCGGTGCGTCATCAACAAGCGGCCCTTTGGCGCTATAAGGGTGGAACCCTTCCATAAGAAGCTGAAAAATAATGATGGCCAGGGCAAAATTGTCAGTTTCGTTCGTCCTAACGCCGTCGACGCCCACTTCTGGTGCAATATAGGGCGGTCTGCCGACCGGACACGGCCAAATTGTGGTTGAGTTTGGGTCCTTTACCTGAAAAGAGTCACAGTCGATTATGGTGACTGGAGTGCCTGGACTTGCAAGTATGTTTTCCGTATTGATATCGCCGATGCAGTATCCCTGTTCATGGATGGCAGCAACACAGCTTGCCAAATTGCTCGCCGTATTAGCGAGGTGCATCCATGTGAACTTTCCCAGCAGCCTGTTCTTTCTGTATTTCGCATCAATAAGATAGAGGATATCTTGAAAGGCCGTTTTATCGATTCTCGGCATGATAAAGCCGGAAAATCGAGTCTTCTGCGGATCTGCGTATAGGGTATAGCTCGGCCAGGCGATTGACCGGTGCCTGGTAGGCCCATTCACTGTCGGGTCCTGGGGAGGATTGTTGATCATAGTGAGGATCTTCATGTGGACTTCGGGAGGCTGTGTTTTTTTGTATATCTTGGCGACATCCGAGGGATACCCCTGGATGAGATATATTCTTGCTTGCCCCCCCTCCCCAATTTCAGCTTCCAGATGAATGCTGCTGCCTGTATCCGTGAAGTAGGTGTTTTGCACTATTCTTGACCTTCGCAATGGGTTTTGGACTTTTGCACCACAACGACAAGGGTTTTGTCGTCGGCGGAATTATCCTTCATTCTTTGCGATAGAAGGAGTTGTTCCACTTCGTCGTTTGCCTCCGTGGCATTTTCGACCTCGGCGGCATACTCGAAGATAGGTTCGCAGAAGCCCGAGGACGGGGTATATCCATCCTTCGATTTTCTAAGCGCGGCTCTTTGGCAGCCATCCGTGAGAGCCATGAATCCGCGAATCCCCGACATTCCATTTACACGCAAATACCTCTCCCAATGGTTACCGGTTATTGGCATAACCTCGTTGGCATACTCCGAATCCCCGGGCACGGAAAGGAGCTTGAGCCCTTCATTTGTTTGAGCCACTACCGCTCCGTCGCCTACATGGGCCACGGTTGCTTCATCTCCGTTCATCGCAACAACAATCAAAGTGCAAGCAAGATCTTTCAGATCACATTGAAGTTGCTCTGCTTTTTGCTCAAGGGCCTTGCGCGCCGCCATTGCACTCTTTAGGAGAAGACTCGCCGAGTTCCAATGCTCTATGGGCATGCTTTGGAAAATAGCTGCAGCACCCGTCGTTGCCGCCTCCACGGCCACGCGGGATCCTATTTCACTCTTGCTTTTGCTACCTAGCCCGTCGGCCAAGGCGAAAATAGAATGACGGGCGTCAAGCAGCATGTAGTCAAAAGCATCCTGACAGGGAATGCCGAGCATTATGTGCAGCGGTCCGGCAACAGAAGCACCGAGAACGAAATGATTGGATGCCTCTTTCTTGACCTCAGCTGTTTCGCCCGTGCATTCGTCCTGTGCACACTTTTCGTTCGGCGATTCCTGGCTGGGATGACCGTTTGGAATATAGCCGTTTCCACGGCAGGCGCTTCTTAATAGTTTTCCGAGTGAGAGGATATCGGCAACTTGTTTCGGTGGCGACCCCGGAGGGAATAGGCTATTGTATATCTTTTCGACCGTCACAAATCGTGGTTCATATGTTTCGGCCTTTTCCTTAGCAACCCGCGTCGCTGCCGTTGCCAGCATGGGGAAAAAGCGAAGCCTGTGAGCAACAACGGCTCTTCTTATCTCATTAATCACACCCACATAAGCCTTTGACGGCCACGAAAAATCGGCAGTTTCGGTGCCCTCTATCAGTATGATGATCGGCACAAGATGATTCATATTGTTTTTCTTGTAAAAGGCCTTTCTTTGATCAATGAGCGCCATGCCCCTCAAAAGCCCTGCCAAAACTAGACAAGAACCTTCGGCAGAAACTGTGGGTGGAACGAACTCGGATGAGCTAACGAAATTGCATAATACTGATACGTTCCCACCGCATGAAACAACAGATAGCTCGACATGCTTGTTCAGCAAATCGGCATTGATAAGGTCATCTCTCAATGCAAGCAGCGCTTCGTTCAGGACCGAAATCTTCCCGTTTTCATTCATGGTCAGAGAAGTATCAAGAACTATCACGACCGGTAAACGGGTACCATTATCTTCTTCACAATGACTAACCTCTGCCATGGATTGGCTTTCATTTCTCAGAGTATCGATTTGGTTGTTCATGTTTCATGTCTCACGAGTTCCTCCACGACTCCCCTCACGTGGCATCTCCCTCATGATTCAAACCCCCAGCCGGACTGAGCTGGAGTTTGTATTGTCGTCTGTTCCCCCGGCTTGTTCTGCAAAGTAATCTCCAGACTTTTTGAAAGCCACAAGAACATTTCCTCGAATTGTTTTTCTTTCAATTTGATCGCCGGGAAACTTTTCTGTGCCAACTTGCTAAGCACATCCATATCGGCATCGTTTACACCCACACAGAAAAAGAGGAACTTCTTGCTCGTCTCTCCATCTTGTATGACGCCTCTGACCTTGTTCCATTTTGCGTCTCCAGGTTGCATGTCCAGTCCTTCGAGTTCAGCGTCTGTGATCATGAATATCCAGGGCCTGTAGTAGTCGACCCCGTTGTCCTTGTAGACCTGTTTCCGTTTTTCAACTATGTCGGCCGCCCTAAGGATCGCCTCGCCCATTGCAGTGCGCCCTTCTGCAGACAACGTGGGGGGATCGAAATCATCAATGCCCGAAAAATCATGTACAATTTCGACGACATCATTGAAAGTAACAACTGCCACGTCTACAGACCTTGATGCGATGGGGTTGCCCTTGACGGCGTCCCTAAACACCTTTAAGCCTTCGTTCAACTCACTGATATTTGTTCCCTTCATGGAACCCGATATGTCCAACAGAAGTACGGCGGCCACGTGTTGATATGTCGCATTGTCTACAAATACACTTTCCTCCAACCTTCTATTCATGCTCGTTCCTCCTTATTATGATGATTTGACCCCTACCTCAACTCTATGGTTCAACCCCCCATCCTTCGGCTAATGGGCTTTCGAATTGTACGAGGTCATGACCAATAGAATAATGGGTCGATAATAGTCGACTCCATTTTCTCTGTATTGTCTTTTTCTCGTCTCCACCATCTCGACTGCCTTCAGAATCGCGTCGCCCATACACGCCTGCCCACTTCCCACAAGGGTTGGAGGATCGAATCTCTCCACGCTTGCGAAGTCGTGAATGACCCGAACATCGTCGTCAAATGTGACTACTGCAAGGTCCACCCGTTTCGCTGCGCGATCATGCCGCGTTAGCGCTTCTTTGAAAACTCTCAGCCCCTCCTCTAGCGCCCGGATCTTCGTCCCAGCCATGGCGCCAGAGGTATCAAGCAACAAAACAAGTGCGATGTATTGTTGCAAGTGATCGAACTCCACAAGATATTCCAATGTCTTCACAAATGCACCACGTTAAGTCAGTCCCTATTTTCGAGTTCACCCCATATCTGCAAGTTTGCGCCTTACAAATTCAAAACTTCGTAATTCCCTGACCGGATCCTAATTTGACCGAGTATTTCGTGTTCCTGTAATTGATTTCCATCACACTTTATCCTGCTCAGCCTGCGAAATCAGCACTACCCGCCTTGGTTCTTTAAATTGACCCCCGTCTTATCAGAAATCTGCACGCCAGCAAGAGTCCGACGCCAAACAAACCCGCAATAAAAAACTGGAGTGCGGGCCCTCCTTGCTGGGTTGTGCTACCTGCAGATCCAACGACGACAAAGAAAAACAATACGAAATTAAGGCATGCTATTACCCCAAATGTCCCGAGAAAAATGGCAGGAATACGGTACTCGGGCCGACAGTAATAAAGCGGGACACCGCTCACTGTCTGCAATGTCCAGAGGTTAAACTTCCATAAAGTTCTGAAAACAGCGGAGATCGCTTTGAAAATCAGAACCGGGATCCAGAACCAGAATGCGTTACTCAATCCACCCATTTAGCCACCATCAGCTTTCCGTTGTATCGCCATACGCCCTTGAGATTACTCTGCTTCCAAACTCCCTGGCGTCCCTTTCTATCGGCTGGTTTCTGTATGCGTCATAATCTTTGTGATATTTTTCCGGGTCCGTTCGCGCCAATTCGGCATTAGGAGGCTGCTTGTAGTCCTTAAGATTCTCCGACCATTCTTTTGCCTTTTGTGGATCGTCCACCCTGAAGCCTTTTTCGTAGGCATGAGCTTGTTCATTCTGATAGGAATGCCAGAATTCGTGGGAATACGTCTCCAGTGCTGCTCTGGGATCATCGCCGAACAGCTTCTCATTTCTCTGTGTGACCGCATCTTCGTTCATTTTGATTCCATAGTCCGAGCCTACTATTCTGTCAGTCGTCTTATCGTAGGAAAATCCGTCCCCATATTCCCCCTGCTCGGCGGGATTCTTCATATTCTTGGTTTCAAGAGGCGGTTCTGGACTATTGTAAGCTCGTCCCAACTCCTTACCGCCATACTCAAGAGCAATGCTCTTCTCATCGATACTGAGGGTCTTCCACTTTTCTGGTGTCATCCATTCCTGACCGCGAATGCTCTCCGCTGCCTGATCGATTCTGTCCTGCTCGGCTATTTCTGGTGCGTTGAGTCCGCGCGATTCAGACGCCTTCGTTTTGTCCGTCGTGTTTGCTTTATCTCCTCCCTCTTTCGATGTCCGCAGGTCATCATAGGTATCGATCCGTCTCTCATTGTCGGACCTTCGCACATCATCGTAGGTCTCAACGTTTCCTGTACTGTCCGTTGTTCTTAGGTCATCATAGGTATCGATCCGTCTCTCGGGCTCGGGTGTTTTGGTGATTTCTTTTTCCGGCACTTCACGGGCTTCGCCGATGTCTCCTCCATTCATGATGTCACCGTCATGTCTAAAAACCACTTCTTCACATTATCCAGCACTTTCTTCACACTATCTTGAACCGACTTCTGGATAAAAAAGCAGAGAGCGATGTTCTCTACAAATGCGGCGCTATTGCTGATTGTCATGCTCCTGGCCGTTTCGATACAGTATTTCCTCAGCTCAGCCTTCGCCCGCCCTACATCGGCATTCCTGATGATTTCCTTGTACCTCTCGTCTATTGTCGCATCTTTCACCATGGGTTCAACATCATATCTGAAAAGGCATTTGTGTTTGCAATATTCGTTGCATCCCGGAAAAGGACCGCTCTTGATAAAAAATGTCTGTTCGCAACTCCTTCGAAACTCCTTGAGGTGGGTATCGGCCTCTGCCGACAATTGAGTCTTAACGGGGATAGAGAAATACGCATTAATAAGGTTGGTGTATGCAGCAAGAAGCGCAGGCCCCTTCCCATCGGAAAGGTTGAACTGCCTTATTCTGCTTTGGACGAACTGTTCGCCGGCGGTGATGAGGACGCAGAACATGATGTCGTTGGCCTCTTCATCTTTCTTTATGGATGCCTGTATATCTCTGAGGAAGTATTCCTTCAGAGTATGATAATGAGCGGTGAAATTCTCTGGTTTTTCGACAATCGCGTAAATATACCGGGTAAAAAAACGCATAGCATCCGGCTTCGCCAATACGTAGTTTGTCACATCCCTGTACACGCACTTATACTGACACTGCTTGCATCCGCTCTGTTTTCCGAATATGTGATCGAAGGCAACCAATCTCTTCGCCATAAAGCGACTCACGTCTCTATCCTGCACCGTGATCATTTTCGGGTTCACCAAATTGACCGACGACTGATAATGCGGCACCTTTATAAGAAATGGTTCTCCGAAGCCTTCCGAAAAGGCCGCGGCGTTCCCTCGTTCCATGATAGAGACGTAAGTATTCTGCTTCTCGTTGAGATTCATCGTATGTCCCATGACATCCCTGTCATCTTTCGCCACGATCCTGTGCATTACCTTCAGGTTTGTGTTCTTGATAGCATCCTGGGCGAGCTTCACGGGAATCTGTTCTGCGATCAGCACCCCTTCACCAAATGCTCGTATCTCGGACAGGATATTGCAAAATGTTTCAACTGCTTTTGCCTTTGTACTCACATTTTCCAGGTTGCTCATATCGGAAGATGCTCTGGTAAGAACCCTATGCGCTTCTTCAATGAGAGTCACGTGCTTCACGCCAATATTGCTGCCCTTCTGGCGCGCTTCCAGATCTCTGTACTCGTAAAGCCGAGCGATGATGAGACCCATAAGAAAAGCCTTTTCTTCGTCATCACCGATACTTTGGAGTTCAAGAATCGTGGGTTTGCTCAAGAGAACTTCCATGGGGATGGAGAGGGCTGTATCAAGCATCGAACCTTTTCCGCCGATTCTCAGGCTGCCTATTCGTGCTTTCAGCCCAGCCTTGATGTCCATCATGATTCGTTCTTCATAGCCCAACGCATCGACCACGTCATCTACCTTGTTGTAGAGGTCGGTGAGAGTGGGGAATACTGCATAGAGCTCGTTTTCATTTACGTCGAGAAACCTGTTCCGGTTTGTGGTAAGATCCCAGCCTTTGTCTGTGTATATCTCGTGGATGCATCTCTCCAAAACATAGGGCATGGGGGCATACATGATGAAGCTGGCGTTAAAGACCGCCCTGAGGTTATCAATGTGGGTTTGGAGCTTTACGCCATCCATAATCTCGAAGGGGTTCAGCCGGAAAGGTGATGTCAACTCATCTCCAAGGGTGAAAATCTGGAGCGAGTCGTAACCTTCAACATTCAGGAGGGAGCGGTACTCAGTCTTTGCAGGTTCAAGCACCAGGAAGGGGGTCTTCGATCGACCCTTCCACAGCTGATCAAGGAGGTAGAGACAAGTATTTGTCTTGCCACTCCCGGTAACACCGACAATGAGACCGTGTTTTACCAGGTCCTGAACCGATATGCCGAAAAAATTGCCGGTTCCGCTGCCCCGATCAACGATCTCGCCGAGGAAGAGTTTATTCGGTATATTCCTTTCCGGAAAACAGACCCCAAACCGAGCCGTGTCCTTCACGTCATAGCCGGGCATTTCTTCTTTCGGCAGGTGAGACAGGGTCGCGAGGTCCCTCGAAGAGAGGGCAGTCACGAGTTTGTGTTTGATCACTTTGCGCAGAGGATGGTCAGCGGAATAGGCTGGATGGAAATTCAGTTCGAGTTCGATCTGCTTGAACTGGCTCAATATGGTCGAAGGGCTTGCGCCATTGAGGATTACCGTTCTTATTGCTTCGGGAACTGATTTATCTCCGCTGAACACGGTTTTCAGTAGGCTGCCCATTTTCCCAGTTGTTGCTGGGTCAGGAGAAAAGAAATACGACATGGTCCTCCACATGCCCTGGGCTTTCGAAATCCTCAGCTTTTCAAGCAAGACTTCGAGGAGTTCCACATAATACTGGACCGACCGGTTGAGGGTCTCCCCGCCCATAGCCAGTCGGGAAGTCTGGGTGTATTGGCGGGTTTCTTTGATGAGACCCGACTTGTCCCTGATAATTTGCGTGATGTCATCAAATGCTTCCACTACATCCTGATCGGCTATCGGATCAGCAACTACCATATAGCCGAATTCTTCGCGGTAGAGGCCTCGAATCAACCTTTCAATCTGCTCTATCCCGTGTTCCTCCACTCCCAATTTCGCAGTGGGGATACCGGTCATGATGCCGAAGTGGTAGCATTTCTTGAAGAACTGGGTAATCTGAGCATCAACCGCAGTATTTGTGAGGTATTCAACTTCGATATCGGGAAAGGTGCTTTGAAGTGAAGCCGCAAGTACGTCGAGAAAAAAGGATGGCGTGAGCTTCGGGGCCTGTTTATTGAGAATGCCAATGTATACCCTTACTTCCAGCCGATTGCCTATTATAAGATAGACGAGAGGACCTTTTAGTCCATGAAGTCCTGCAAGAACATCCTCCATCATAAAGCGTTCAACATCTGCCTTATTCTCGGCTATGCTTCTGGCGATTGCTTTCACCCGCAAGAACTCGAATTTTGCGCCACCCCAAGGCGCGGCCGCACCGCCGGTTTTGGCGTATGAAGAGAGATCAAGCACAGGCATGCGGTCAAGATCACGCCGCTCCAGCACTTGGATAGCGCTATTAATCTCGGAGTCAGGAATCGAATTCGAGTGTTGTGCCATGCACCCCTATATCTTCAACGGTTCACAGTCAGTCACCAAAAAGCCGGCTGAGAAGCCCGGGGGGCTTTGTCACCCAGGAACTTGTTGTGACATTATAAATGCTTCGTGCATGGATGACGCCACCTCTGTCAATCCCCCTAACAACGACCTGCTCTCCTATGTCTGCGTCCCCTGGTGGGTCGCCTTTATAGAGTACTTGAACAAGCTTACCGGAAGTTGTGAGAATCCGGAGGCGGAAAACGGGGATGTGGGTGAACTCCTTCGGATCCGGCTTCACGACCCCCGGCCTCATCATCTGGCTGCGTTCTTTCTGGTCTACTTCACCGGAAACCTCTACCATATCTTTCCTACGCACCCGGTCTTCATTTCCTTAACGTTTTCTTCTCACACCTTGGGCACTGCTTGTCTCGGTGTTTTGCACATGTCGAGCAAATGAAGCCGCAATTGCTACAAAATCCGGCTCCCGGCCATGAAGTTTCCCTCGTTTCACCGCACAGCTGACATTTTTGTTTCGACATATCAGTCCTCCACTGTCAAAATCCAGGTTTGTCTCAAGACCCCGCCGTCCGGTTAAGACCTCATGCCCACATTTCAAAACACGTCGTTTTCTAGCAATCTCTGGTCAGTTTCATCTCTGTCCACGAAAAAGGGCAAGCATCACCTGGAACCTCGCTCAATTTTGATGGAATCTCTAAGCATCTCCTCAACGCCCATTCCTATTGCTCCTTCCCTTCTCAAAGGCGATCAGAAAACATGTTGCTCCAGAGGGGCAGCGAGGGGGACGACCATAATTAAGTAAATAACTCCGACCCCGGAAAGAAAAGGGGGACAGGCTACGTTTTCGGTCCGTGCTCACCTTCTCCGCTCCCACCACATGCGTTAATCATAGCCACCAGTAATGGTGTATTGCAAGAAAAACATTTCGCCGCTCTCTTCCAAAAGCATTTAGGGGACATCCTATATCCCTCCTGTCAAGCAAAAAGTTCGTTCATAACAATTTCAGCAGATTAGCGATATCAGCCTTATTCACAGCACACCTCTCCTCTCGCCTTCTTCCGCGCTCTTTTCATTGGTCGGCGAGTCTCCCACGTAGGGGGGAAGAAGGGGACGTTCTTAAGAAAGTAAATAACCTGCCCCGTGCCCTTTCTCCAGTAGCTCATACTCCCCGTTTCTGCAATTATCATAACACTTGCTATCGGTTCGGTCGAGAAAAATCTAGCCTTTCAGGAAGATACACGTACTTTACTGCACCTACAAGTGTTGCATGAGGGCAAGAGCCGGGAATCACGAAATGCCGTGTGAAAGATAGCAACACGGGCGTCATCCGGAGCCGGCTTTTTCGGCGATCAGGTGCATGGAATAGTTGGGTGGGTTTTCTCTTCACGCTGTTCGTTATGGCTCTAAGATAATTTGATAATTCAATGGGTGTCCTCACTCAGACTGCCGTGTGAAAGCGAGAGGAATTTATCTTTTCAAAACCTGCCCTCGTTCCCTTGACATTCGCTTTTGCCCGTATTACAAAGTAAATATAATCTGTAAAAGCCAGACCATCCGCGAGGGTGGGGCGGAAAGCCAAAGGGCCTCGGAGCATCAGGCTTTATTCATGGATAACGGCCAGGTCGTTTTCAAGAGGATAGAGCATGCGGGAAGCACCTATCCTCTCTTGAGAGGACGTGTACGACATCGGGAGGCAGAGGTCACCTGACGGCAAAGAGGTGAAGAATAGCCTCTCAAGGGCGGCAACGAGTGGCATGGGCCGGAATATAGGTACGTCAAGGGGCAACATTGTGGCGATCGAGCCCGTTTCCTCCGGTTTGCTGGTGGCGTGGCTCATCAAAGAGGCGAGAGACCAGAAGCCTCAACCCTCCCAGCAAGAATAGGTATTTCGTAAGTCGTTCATCGGCTCGCTGGGAGGGACGGATCGTATCGGGGGGAATTATGCGACGGAAAGACAAGAAACTTGTCACGGTCCTCGGAATTATCGCAATCTTCTTCTTCGTACTGCTCATGCCTCTCGTGGCGGGAGCCCAGCAAACCTGGTACTGGATCGGGAACTCCGCAGGAAGCGGAGACTGGAATGACCCTGCCCAGTTGTGGAATCTAGCACCCGGCGGCTCAAGTACCGTGGGCATTCCCGCGGGCGGCGACACTGCCAATATCTTCTCGCTCAGCGCAGGGCCAGTTACCGTCACCTACAGCGGTTCGAACTACGTCAGTTTGTCCCTCGGATTCCTAAATATAGAGAGCCAGCCCGGGCTTGGCTCGATCTCTTTTATTCAGTTGCCGGGCGGGACGATGAACACGGGTACTCTGTACATGGGCTCCCTGGGCGCGTCCGGGGTCTACTACAATCTCAACCCCGGCAGCAGCCTCACCGCATCCGACATCTACGTTGGCTACTCGGGGGGGCAGGGCACCTTTACCCAGACCGGCGGCACCGACATGGTCTATAGCACCCTCTCCCTCGGGTCCTCCGACAAGGGGGTCGGCACGTACAATCTGAGCGGCACCGGCATCCTCCAGGCCACCTATGAGTACGTCGGCAACCAAGGCACGGGTACCTTCAACCAGACCGGAGGCACCCACACGGTAGACGCGTTCCTCTGGGTCGGGAACGGCACCTACAATCTGAGCGGCACCGGCACCCTCCTCCAGGCCAACCAAGAGGAGTACGTCGGCTTCCAAGGCACGGGCACCTTCAACCAGAACGGAGGCACCCACACGGTCGGCGGCTACCTCACCATAGCCACAAACGCGGCCGGCACCTACAATCTATACGGCGGCACCCTCGCGGTCGGTATGGCTGAGTACGTCGGCAACTCCGGCATAGCCGGCAAAGGCATTTTCAACCAGACCGGAGGCACCCACACGGTCGGCGGCAGTCTCTACCTCGGGGAATTCGAAGGTTTCGGCACGCCTGCGACCGGCGCTTACGCTCTGAGCCAGCCTGATTCTTCCAACCCATCTATGCTTACGGTCAACGGAAATGAGGTGATCGGTAATTATGGCATAGGCACTTTCACCCAGTCGGGCGGCACCCACACGGTCGTCGGCAGCCTCTACCTCGGGTATTATTAC